>NZ_PQVS01000001.1:0-572671 GCF_002922995.1 Lelliottia sp. 7254-16 | reverse complement strand
CTGCAGCGTGCCTTTGACCACTGGCGCAACGTCTATAACCTTGAACGGCCGCACACCTCGCTGGATATGGCAGTGCCCGCTTCGCGGTATCAGCCATCAGCGCGGCAGTACAACAGTCACGCTGAACTCCCGGAATACGACGAGGGCGTGATGGTCAGGAAAGTGGATATCAGCGGAAAGCTGAGCCTGAGAGGGGTAACGCTGAAGGCAGGAAAAGCGTTCAGGGGTGAATATGTGGGACTGAAGGAAGGGGCTGAAGATGGCTGTTATGAGGTGTGGTGGTACAGCACGAAAGTGGGGGTGATCGACCTGAAGAAAAAGTCGATCACCATGGGTAAAGGATGTTAAATAGTGTTCACCATGTCCCCGAACACCTGTCTACCATGTCCCCGGACCGTACAGGGAGAGGGCTGGGGTGAGGGGACCAGACCGCACCGCGCAATCCTACTGCGCCGCACTCTTCTGCGCAGGCGCCACATCATCATTCGCAGCGGGCTGCGTCGCAGGAAGACTGTCGCACGGTTTCTCTTTCGGACAGACTAAATCCAGCATTTTCAGCGTCACCCCGTTGGTCCAGCCAAAACCGTCCTGCAGTGGGTATTCCCCTCCGCCTCCGCCGGTACCGGTGGTCGACACGTCATATTTCTCCACCAGTTTCTGCTCGCGATCGTAGGTGTGCTGCACGTTGGTCAGGAAACGCCAGGTGACGTCCATCGCCACTTTCTTATGACCGTAGTTTTGCAGCCCCTCGGCGGCCACCCATTGCAACGGTGCCCAGCCGTTCGGGGCATCCCATTGTTGCCCGCTGTTGATGGTGGTGGTAGACACGCCACCCGGTTTCAGCAGGCGAGAAGCGGTGGCACTGGCGACTTTATCCGCCCGCTCTTTTGACGCAACATTTACGTACAACGGGAACAAAGCAGCGGCGGTCAGCTGATTACGCACCTTTTTGCTTTTCAGATCGTAATCGGCGTACCAGCCCTCTTTTTCATTCCACAAGTGACTCTCAATCGCTTTTTGTCGCGCATTTGCCAGCGTTTCATAGCGGTTCGCGCGCTCAGTATCGCCCGCTTCCTGGCTGGCTTTAGCGAGCAGTTTTTCCATTTTGAACAACAGGGCGTTGAGATCGACCGGCACGATGCTGGTGGTGCGAATAGTGCCAAGTTTTTGCGGATCGTCCATCCAGCGCGAGCTAAAGTCCCAGCCGGAGGCGGCAGCAGAACGTAAGTCTCGGTAGATTTCGGTTGCCGGGCGGTTCGGGTTATTTTTGGCGGTGGTTACGTCATCGAGCCAGGATTCAGGGCGCGGCGTATCGCGATCGTCCCAGTAGCGGTTCAGAACGGAGCCATCGTCCAGTTTCACCACCCGTTTATTGGCCTGGCCCGGCTGCAGCGTCTCCACGCCTTCCATCCAGTAGGTGTACTCTTTTTCCATCTGCGGCAGGTAAGTTTTCAGCGCGTCTTTATCGTGCGTCGCCAGCAGTTCGACCATCAGCGCGAAGAACGGTGGCTGCGAACGGCTCAGGTAGTAGCTGCGATTGCCGTTGGGAATATGACCGAAATTGTCCAGCTCATAGCCGAAGTTCGCCACCATATCGCTGATTTTGTCCCAGTGATCGCTCTCGGCAAGTCCGAGCATGGTGAAATAGCTATCCCAATAATAGACCTCGCGGAAACGCCCGCCCGGCACGACATAAGGCTTGGGTAGCGGCAGCAGGGAATCCCATTTATCAGCTTTGTCGGTAGTGCGGGTTAAAACAGGCCATAAGCCGTCGATATGTTCACGTAAATTCTGCCCGGCAGGAGGGACATATTTTTCGCCTTCAGATGGCAGGGTAAAATTCATATCAACGAAGTGGCGCAGATCAAAGCCGCGTTGCTGATGCTGCATCCGGTAATCCGCGAGGATCATCAGCGGATCGCTTTTGGGCACCGCGTCGGCGAAGGTTTTTTGATCGGGGAATAATTTGGCACTTTGTACGTCGCTAAACAGCGGGCCGAGCAGGATATCCGGCGACTGTTTCTGCATGGGAGGTAAGGTGTCTGCGAAGCTCAGTGCGGCGACACTCATCAGTGCGCCTCCTAACGCCACGCGCAGCGCGAGCGGGCGTATTTCGGGTCTCGTCATTGGTTTTTCTCCTTTTTATCCACCTGAAAACCTTAGACGAATCTGACGGTTTTCGTGTGTCGGATATCCCGTTTTGCGCAAAACCAGATTTTTTACCTGCCAGAACCTGGCGGGATAATAAGGCATTTACCCAATCTATAATTAATCAATAATAAGTCGAATTGTTGAATGTGTTATTTGGTGGTTACGTGTTGCCGTAATTATAATTGTGATCGAACACGCGCGATGCGGGTGCAAATATATCTGTTTCACGCTCCGCGATCACATAAATTAAAAAACATAACTATGTGATGAAAAAACGTAATGGATTACAAGTCGATGATTAGGCGAAATATTGCTTTTTATTGGTCGTCATAATTATCAGGAAGGAATCCATGAGAATAAAGTTTATTGCTTTAGCCGTCAGTACACTCTGTTTTGGCGGAGCCTACGCCGCACACAACACGCCGAGTCTGGAAGACAAACTGGCACAACTCGAAGCGCGTCTGGAAAAGGCGGAAAACCGGGCAGAGAAAGCCGAAGCTCAAATTGAACAACTCCAGCAGCACCAGACGCTGGCGGCAAAAAGCCAACCCTCCGTCACGGTGGAATCCGCCGAACCAGTCACTGCATCTGCATTACCGAAGCTGACGCTATCGGGGTACGGTGATATTAAAATGTATGGCGACGTCGAATTTAATATGGATGCTGCGAGCCGAACCGGAGCATTAACATCGATAAAAACAAGTGCGAATAAGGACTGGGCATCAGGAAATAATGAACGCTGGGATATTAATGGCCGCATCTTATTAGGCTTCGACGGTTATCGTCGTATGGATGGCGGTAATTTTGCCGGATTCTCAGTTCAGCCATTGGCGGACCTTGGCGGTAAAATGAATCTCGATGATGCCATATTCTTCTTCGGCAACGAAAATAACTGGAAGGTCAAAGTGGGGCGCTTTGAAGCCTATGATATGTTCCCGCTTAACCAGGATACTTTTATCGAGTACTCCGGAAATACTGCGAACGATCTGTATAGCGACGGCTACGGTTATATCTACATGATGAAAGAAGGACGGGGCCGTAGCGACAGCGGCGGTAATTTCCTGATGAGCAAAACGCTTGATAACTGGTATTTCGAGGTCAACACCCTGCTGGAAAACGGCAGCACCCTGTTCGTCGATAAGCAGTATCACGGTGTCGATCTTGATAACGATAAAAACGTGGCGTACGTGCGTCCGGTCATTTCCTGGCAGAGCGGACGCCTTTCCACGGCGGTGGCGATGGAGAGTAACCTCGTCAACAACGCCTACGGCTATCGCGACGCGTCCGGGCAGTGGGTCGATCAGTCAGACCGCACCGGCTACGGTTTTACACTGACCTGGAACGGGCAAAAAACCGATCCTGAAAACGGGGTGGTCGTCAATCTCAACACCGCCTATATGGACGCCACGGATGAAACCGACTTCACCGCCGGGACCAACGCCCTGTGGCACAACGTCGAGTTGGGTTACATCTACGCCCACAACGAGGTGGATAAATTCAACTCAGCAAATGTGTTCGATAACTGCGATGACGACTGCTGGATAACCGATCCGGGCGATTACGATATCCACACTATTCACGCGTCGTATCTCATCCCGAACGTGATGAAAATGAAGAACTTTAATATCTATCTTGGGGCTTATGCGTCCTGGGTGGAGGCGCACCCGAACGACGGCGACGGCAATAACGACGACCGCTATGGCGGACGCGTCCGCTTCAAATATTACTTCTAACTCGCGCCAGTCAGACCTCTTCGGGGGTCTGGCTGGTTTCCCGCAGCGTGCCCGGCGCATGGCCGACAATACGTTTAAACGCCCGGCTAAACGCCGCCAACGATCCATATCCCAGACGTAACGCCACCGTTTCAATCGCCTGATGTTCGTGACGAATGTACTGAATCGCCAGGCGCATCCGCAGTTCACTCAAATATTTCGCTGGCGTCGTGCCGGTCGCCGACAAAAAGCGCTCAGCAAACACTGAACGCGACGTACCAGCCTCTTTGGCAAGCTCCGCCACGCTCCAGTTCACACCTGGCTGCTGATGCATGGCGTAAATCGCACGGCTTAGGCGCGGATCGCGTAACACCTGTACCCAGCCCGTGGCTTTACCGCAGCCCGCTTCAACCCAACCGCGTACGATCAGCGCCGCGACAACGTCGGCAAGCCGCGCCAAAATCCCGGCGAACCCGACTTGACGGGTCATAGACTCGCGCTCCATCGCCGCCAGCAGCGGGTGGATCTCCGGCCAGGTCGACATCAGACGGCTCACCATCATCACTTCCGGCATCGCTTTGATCAGTGGCTGCATCCCCCCCAGTTCGAAATCCATACATCCACTGAATATTACCGTGTGCTCGCTTTCCGGGCACGGCTCACAGGTGATGGCGCAGACGGAGTTGCAAATCGGCTCGCTGGGAAAGGCCTGTACCGGTGTGACGCTGGCATTTTCGTCCGATAACAGAGCGTGGGCATTGCCGTTGGGGATAAACAGCGCATCGCCGCTGTTGAGATGAAAAGTTGCGCCGCTCTCCATGCGTAACACCGCCGAGCCGTGGCTGACGAAATGAAACTGCGCCTTGCCGGGTGCCTGGCTGAATGCCACGCCAAAAGGTGCGCTGGCTTCTATCCGGCGATATTTCACTCCGGAGAGGCGCATCCCACGCAAAAGCTCACTGATTAAATCGGGCGACTGAACGGGCATCGGCACAACTCCGGACGAATTATCAATAAGTGAAGATTATATGTCATAGATCGTCCACGGGGAACACTCTATGCTTTTGCGATGTTTGTCACATTTTTCTAACTGGAGAGCAACAGATGAATTCAAGTATCGCGGCAAGCGAGGCCATAGCGCCCGCCAAACCCGCCTGGCGCGCGGTCTATTCACTGGGACTGGGGGTATTTGGCCTGATCACGGCGGAGTTTTTACCCGCCAGTTTGTTAACACCGATGGCCGCCAGTCTTGGCGTCAGTGAGGGGATGGCCGGACAAGCGGTAACCGCGACTGCGCTGGTCGCGCTGGTGACCGGGCTGCTCATCACCTCCGCCACTAAAAGCATCGACCGCCGCTGGGTGCTGATGTTTTTCTCCGTGCTGCAGATTATCTCCAGCCTGCTGGTGGCCTTCGCACCTAATTTACAGGTGCTGCTGATGGGACGCTTACTGTTGGGCATCGCTATCGGTGGATTTTGGGCGATGTCGACCGCCACGGCGATGCGCCTGGTGCCTGCCGATAAAGTGCCGAAAGCGCTGGCGATCATCTTCTCCAGCGTGTCGATCGCAACCGTCGTCGCCGCGCCGCTTGGCAGCTATCTCGGCAGCCTGATCGGCTGGCGCAATGTCTTTATCCTGTGCATTTTGCCGAGCATCGTGGCGCTGCTCTGGCAGTTATGGGTCCTCCCGTCAATGAAACCGGAAAGTAGCGGCAGCCTGGGAACCTTGCTGCGCGTGCTGCGTCGTCCGGGGATGATTGGCGGACTGCTGGCAACGGTGCTTATTTTTAGCGGCCACTTTGCCTTCTTCACCTACCTGCGCCCCTTCCTCGAAACCGTCGGACAGGCCAGCGTCGAGAGCATTTCGTTGATTCTGCTCGGGTTTGGGCTCGCCAATTTTGTCGGTACCTCGATTGCCGGCCATCTGCTGGCGCGCAATTTACGCCTGACGCTGGCACTGGTGCCGTTTGCGATGGGAGTCCTTGCACTCATGATGGTGGCGTTCGGTCACCTGGCAATGCTGGACGGTCTGTTGGTGGCGCTCTGGGGCTTTGCCTTCGGCCTGGTGCCAGTCGGCTGGTCAACCTGGCTGGCGACGACGGTACCGGACGAAGCCGAAAGCGCGGGCGGTCTGCTGGTGGCGTCTATTCAGTTCGCCATCGGTGCGGGTGCCGCAGGCGGTGGAGCGATATTTGACCTCAACGGTGCCAGCGGCGTCTTCGCCGGAAGCGGATTATTGCTGGTCAGCGCTATGGTGATTGTGTTGATGGGTGTGCGGGTTAAAGCGGCGTAAAAACTGCCCGGTGGCGCTGCGCTTACCGGGCCTACGAAAGCGAGATGTCGTTGTAGGCCGGGTAAGGCGCAGCCGCCACCCGACATTTTGATTGGCTCCGGGCATCAGAGCGAGACGTATTTGTAGGCCGGGTAAGGCGTAGCCGCCACCCGACATTTTGATTGGCTCCGGGCAACAGAGCGAGATGTATTTGTAGGCCGGGTAAGGCGTAGCCGCCACCCGACATTTTGATTGGCTCCGGGCATCAGAGCGAGATGTATTTGTAGGCCGGGTAAGGCGTAGCTGCCAGCCGACATTTTGATTAACTCCGGGCATCAGAGCGAGATGTATTTGTAGGCCGGGTAAGGCGCAGCCGCCAGCCGACATTTTGATTGGCTCCGGGCATCAGAGCGAGATGTATTTGTAGGCCGGGTAAGGCGTAGCCGCCACCCGGATTTTCTACTTACAACCCTTTCCTCTCCATCAGCACCGCCAAATCCACCAGGCGATTCGAGAAGCCCCATTCGTTGTCATACCACGCCAGAATTTTCACCATGTTGCCGCCAATCACCAGCGTGGAAAGCCCGTCGATAATGGATGAGCGCGGATCGCCCTGATAATCGCTCGACACCAGCGGCTCATCGCTGTAACCCAGAATCCCTTTCAGTGGCCCCGCAGACGCAGCTTCACGAAACGCGTTATTCACCGCTTCAACCGTGACTTCCCGGCTCAGCGTCACCGTCAGATCGACAATCGACACCACGGGCACTGGCACGCGCAGGGAATACCCGGTCAGACGCCCATCAAGCTCTGGGATCACTTTCCCGAGCGCTTTCGCCGCGCCGCTGGAGTAGGGGACAATCGACAGTGCAGCGGCACGGGCGCCGCGCAGATCTTTTTCCGGCTGGTCGTGCAGCGCCTGGCTGTTGGTGTAGGCGTGGGTGGTATTCATCAGACCATGTTCAATGCCGAAATGCTGATGCAGTACCTGCGCCGCCGGGGCGAGGCCGTTGGTGGTACAACTGCCGTTGCTGACCACAAAATGCTGAGCCGGATCGTACAGTCCATCGTTCACGCCCATCACCACGGTCAAATCGTCGTTTTTACCCGGTGCGGAAATGATGACCCGTTTTGCGCCACCTTTCTCGATATGTACCGCCGCATTTTCACGGTCGGTGAAGAAACCGGTCGCCTCAATCACGATATCTACCCCGACACTGCGCCACGGAATGTTTGCCGGGTCACGTTCGCTGAAGACCGTAATCTGTTTGCCATCGACCTGCAAGTAACGGTCACCCGCCTCAACTGACGCAGAGAGTGTGCCCAGCAGAGAATCGTATTTCAGCAGGTGAGCGAGGGTTTTGCTGTCCGTCAGATCGTTAATTGCCACAATCTGAATATCCGCATTACCGAGCGCGGCGCGCAGGAAGTTGCGTCCAATTCTGCCGAAACCATTAATACCGATCTTAACCATGATTGACTCCTTATCGATGTTTTCTGGAATCAACTGTAGGCTTCAGGCGCAATGGCGTAAATGACAAAAAAGGATCACATTACGCCATTTTACGGCAGTGGAAGCGCTGGCGATACTCGCCGGGAGTGAGGTGGAGCTGTTTTTCAAAGACGCGGCGTAAATTGATGCTGCTGCCAAATCCACTCTGCTCGGCGATGCGCTCCAGCGGTTCGCTGGTTTGTTCAAGGAGCTGACGGGCAGCAGCGAGGCGAGCTTCCATCACATAGCGAGCAGGAGAAGCACCGGTTTCTCGGGTAAAGACGCGGGTGAAATTGCGCGGGCTCATGGCCGCCTGTTCAGCCAGTTTCTCAACGCAGAGATCGGCAGTAATGTTGTTCAGAATCCAGGCCTGCAATTCACTAACCGGGCCGGAACTGCTGGACTGGCGCAGGTTGTAGCGGCTGAACTGCAGCTGACCGCCGGGGCGGCGCAGGTACATCACCAGATCCTGAGCAACGTCGCGGGCGAGGGTAAATCCGTAATCTTCTTCGACCAGTGCCAGGGTGAGATCAAATCCCGAGCTTACGCCGCCGGAGGTCCAGATGTGTCCGTCCTGAATATACAGCGGGCCGCCTTCGACTTTGATCTTCGGCCAGGTTTTTTGCATTGTGTCCAGCAGTCGCCAGTGAGTGGTAGCGCGGCGACCGTCCAGTAAACCACTTTGCGCCAGCAGCATTGCGCCGCCGCAAATCGAGGCGATGCGTCGGGCGTGAGGAGCGGCAAGATGCAGCCAGTCCACTACCGCAGTGCTCTCCAGTTCATTCATTCCGCGACCGGTGATAATGATGGTGTCGAGCGGCTCGCGCGGATCAAGTTCCGGCAGGCGATAATCCGCCAGCAGGTTTAACCCGGACTGACCGTGTATCACCTGATGCGGCTGGGTGGTGGCGATAATAATGCGATAGCGAGGCTGAGCGAGGCCTTCCGTGTGGAGCTGGTTGGCCTGCATCAGAATGTCTGCGATACCGGCGGCTTCGAACAACATGCCGCCGTCAGGGACGATAATCAGGATTTTCTTCATGTCCTGAAAAGTACCTTTATCACAAAATAAGTCAAGTCGAGAGTGGGGCGGCAGCTTTCTGCGCCACGGTTTTGGTCATCGGGATCAGGGCGATAATCAACGCGCCCAGTACCAGGAACCCGGCCACCATAAAGATCCCGGCGTTGAAGTTGCCGGTGACGTCTTTCATCCAGCCCATCAGCAGCGGCCCCAGCGCCGCACCGGTCATCCCGGTGGCGTTGATCACCGCAATCCCGACGGCACGCGCGCGCAGGGAGATAAAGCGATCCGGTGTGGTCCAGAAGATCACCATCGCGGCAAACGCGCCCGCCGAGGCCATCACGATCCCGGTGAACTGTAGCAGCGGATGTGTGCTGGAGGCGGTCAACATCCAGCCAGCGGCGGCGAACAGATACGGCAGCAGCGTGTGGATTTTGCGCTCGTTCAGTCGGTCCGAACGCTTACTCCACCACACCATTGCCACAATCGTACACACCTGCGGGATGGCGCTCAGCAAACCAATTGTCACGTTGCTGCTGGTCTCGTTGAAGCTGCGCAGGATCAGCGGCGTCCAGACGCTGAGCGCGCTAAGGGTGTTGGTCAGGCAGAAATAGGCCACCGTGTAGAGAATAATTATTGGCGTGAACAGCTCTCGCGCCACGCTGCGCTGCGGTATCAGCCCGACATTCGCGGCGGTTTGCACTTTGCTGGCGGCGATTTTATCCGCCTCAAGCATCTCATTCAGGCAGGCTTTGTCGTCCTCGGTTAGCCATTTGGCCTTCGCCGGACTGTCATCCAGCCAGAACCAGACCACCAGGCCCAACAGCACGGACGGGAAGCCTTCCAGCAGGAACAGCCACTGCCAGCCCTTCAGATTCAGCAGGCCGTCCATGTTGAGGATAAAGCCGGAGGCCAGCGAGCCAAGCGCCATAGTCACGGGCATCGCAATCATAAACAGGGCATTAGCGCGGGCACGATAATGCGCGGGGAACCAGAAGGTTAAATACAGCAACAGGCCCGGTAAAAAGCCCGCTTCGGCAATCCCGACCAGCATTCTCAGGACGTACAGGCTGTTCGGCCCGGTGGCGAACATGGTGGCGGTAGAGGCAATCCCCCAGATGACCATCAGCACTGCAATCCAGCGCCGTGCGCCGACGATACTCAGCATGATATTGCTGGGAATGCCGCAAATGACATACATCACGTAGAACAGGGTGGTGGCGAGGCCAAACATGGTGCTGGTCAGGCCCAGATCTTTGCCCATCGTCAGGCCGGCAAAGCCAATGTTAATGCGATCGAGGTAGGAGAAAACAAACAGAATAAATAAAAAAACGATCAGCCGACGAAACAGCTTTTTGATCACGGCCTGCTGGCGAGGGTCCAGAGCGTCGGGCGCAGACGACGGCGGGCGCGTCTGCTCCACAGAAGAACGTTCGTTCATGAAATGCTCCACATTGCGATTATTAGAATTGTCGTACAGGTCCGCTAACGTATATACCCGTCATACTTCAAGTTGCAGGTGCGTTGGCTGCGCCTGCTCACCCCAGTCACTTACTTAAGTAAGCTCCTGGGGATTCCCACGCTTGCCGCCTTCCCGCAACTCGAATTATTTAGGGTATAGAAAATAGCCACCCTAATCGTCAATGCAATGTGTAAAAAATGATACGTAATTGTTAATTACTTATCATTTTTGAATCATAATGCGATCGGGATCTCTTATACGATTCAGCAGCCTCACTGATACGCTTAGCTGCCGCAGATTCGCAGGGTATAATCGTTCAATCTGACGCTTTTTTTGGTAAGGAAACGCATGACAACAATAAAAAATACCCCGGACGGCACGCCTGACGATCCCAGCTTTCATCGCGAAGAGTTTCCGTTTTACTGGATCGTGAATGTCTATGCGCGTTATACGCAAATCATGGAAATTACACTAAAAAAAGCCCAGCTAGACGTCTCTCGCTTTCGTGTTTTGATGGTCACGCACCAGTACGGCAAGGCCAGTATTTCGCAAATTTCTGAATACGCGATGGCCAAAATGCCGACCATCACCAAAATCGTTGGGCGGCTGCGCGATGACGGTCTGGTCACGACCGCCAGCAGCGAACAGGATGCGCGCGTCACCGAAGTGATGCTTACCGACGCCGGTCGAAAAAAAGTGGAAGAGGCCTACGCTCTGACCCAAAAAGTGTTCGAAAAAGGCTTCAAAGGGATGAGTGTGTCACAGGTCGACAAGATGAATCTTTCACTCGCCAAAGTGCTGGATAACCTCAACGAACTGTGAGGTCAAATTATCCGATGACAAATTTGTGAACTCCGTAGTCTTTCTCTCTAACTCTCTGTAATTTCAATAGTAAAAAGCTTATGTCGCTCTCAATGCTCAGAGCGACACGGCTTTCTGTTTCCCGCCGTTTTGTCTTATTTTTCATCACCCTGAATCAGTAACCTTGCAGAGTCAAAGGTTAATTAAATGTTGCATCAACGTGAAATTAACGTGAAAGATTACTTGAATTTTCATCTAATTCTTCCATGATTGACCTAACGTTAGTCAGGACAAAAAGACAGCACTGACTGTCCGCCTGAATATGATTCACTTTTTCTGGTCAAGGTATTAATCATGAAGCCAGTTTATGAGAGCAATGGTTACGTTGAGCAATTTGTCCTCGGCAAGGGCGACCTGCGATTCGCGGTGAAAGACACTCTGGATATCGCCGGACATCAAACTCGCGCAGGTTGTCCTGCGCTGGAGCACAATCCCGTCGCGCCACAGCACGCCAGCGTCGTCGCTGCGCTGCTGGCACAAAACTGCCAGTTGACGGGCAAAACCACGCTGCATGAGCTGGCGTTTGGCGTCACCGGGATCAATCCCTGGAGCGGCACGCCGGTGAATCCCCGTTATCCGGCACTGATCCCGGGCGGCTCGTCCAGCGGTTCAGCCGCCGTGGTCGCCTCCGGTGAAGTCGATTTCTCCCTCGGCACCGACACCGGCGGATCGGTCAGAATGCCTGCGGCCTGCTGCGGCATTCTGGGATTCAAACCCGGCTACGGCGTCCTAAGCCGTCACGGCGTGATGCCCGCGCAAAGCTCACTCGACTGCGTCGGGGTATTTGCGAGCGACGCCGCCGTTTTACGCCAGGCGATGACGCGTCTCGGTGTCCCCGTTGGCGAACCGCTGAACGCGCTACCGGCGATGTCGTTTATCCCGGCTGCCAGCGCAGAGATTGACGCGATACTTCTCCGTTTCCTTGAACAGCAGGGTATCGCGCCGCAAAAGGCCGAACTCCCCAATCTGGATGATGCCCATCGCGCCGGGCTGACCCTCATCAGCCATGAAAACTGGCAGGCGTTCAGCCCGCTGCTGGCGAGCAACAAGGTTTCGCCGGACGTCGCCTCGCGTATCCGCGCTGGAGCGGATGTCAGCGCCAACGCGTTGGATTCTGCCGAGCAAATACGCACCGAGTTCACCGCACAGGTTGACGCACTGCTCGCAAAAACCCCGCTACTGGCGCTGGCGACGCTGCCCGAGCTGCCGCCGACGCTTGAGGAAGCCGCCGATCCTCTTAGCGTGGTGAATCTCACGCGCCTGGTTCGCCCGTTCAATCTCAGCGGTCATCCGGCCATTACCCTGACCGTGGGCGACCTACACGGACGCCCGGTCTCGCTCCAGCTGGTGGCTGCGAAAGGCCAGGACGGGCTGCTGGTGCAGGCCGTTGAATGGCTCACCGGACGACGACAACCGTAAATTTCCCGGTTTTTTAATTTCCTGAAGACTCAGTGAGTACGACTCATTGCGGACGCGCTCGCCTTGCGGGCACCGCATCACCCATTTCGGAGAACGCTATGTCTGCTATCCAGGTCCGTGAGGAACTTGTGCCGCTGCTGAGTGATGTCGCCGCTCGCAGCCATGAATTTGAACACCAGCGTCATATTTCTGACGACATCATTGCCCGTTTCCGGCAGGCGGGCGTCTACCGTGCGCTGGTGCCCAAAATGTATGGCGGCGACGAATGCTCTCCGGCGCAATTTTGCGAACTGATCGAGCAAATCTCTACCGCCGACGGCTCTGCGGGCTGGGTGGCGAGCTTCGGCATGAGCCCGTTTTATCTCGGTGCGCTGCCGCCCGATACCTTGCAAGAGCTGTATCGCGACGGACCGGACGTGGTCTTTGCAGGTGGCATCTTCCCGACGCAGAAAGCCATTCAGGCAGACGGCGGATACCGCGTCAGCGGACGCTGGAGTTTTGCCAGCGGCAGCATGGGGGCTTCAGTGCTCGGCGTCGGGATTTTGCCGGATACCGAACAGGCACTGCCGCGCATGGCGGTATTGCCCCGCGCCAGCGTGCAGATCGATCCGGTCTGGGACACGGTCGGCCTCGCCGGAACCGGCAGTCACGATTTGCTGGTCAACGACGCCTTTGTCCCGCACGAGTGGACCTTTATTCGCGGCGGGGCGCTGAATCTGGAAGGGCCGCTGTACCGCTATCCGGTGCTGTCGCTCGCGACTCAGGTGCTCTCCGTGGTGGCGCTCGGCGTGGCTCGCGCGGCGCTCAACGAAATCTACGCCATCGCCCATCGTCAGCAGTCGGTGACCGGCGCGCCACGTCTGGCGGACCGCCAGCAGGCGCAAATGCAAATTGCCCGCTGCGAAGCCGAGCTGCGCTCCGCCCGCGCCTGGTTTTATGAGGCCATCGACGACGTCTGGCAGTGTCTGCTGGCGGGAAATGAGGCGAGCTGCGAGCAGATCAACGCCCTGCGGCTTTCCTCCACTCACGTGACACGCGTCGCCGCTGACGTGGCGCGTCAGGCACTGGCGCTAAACGGCATGGGCGGCGTCACCATGACCAGCCCGCTGCAACGTTTTGTGCGCGACACGATGGTGATCACTCAGCACGCCTTTATGGGCGATCTCTCGTACCTCAACGCCGGTACGGTCTTTTTCGGCGGCAAACCGCTGCCCGGTTATTTGTAATTTTTTAATGAAAGGAGCAACAGATGAGCCAGTCAAAAACGTTACGAGTGCTGTTTTGCATCGGGGTTAATCAGAACTTTTTCGACGCGAGTCCGGCGGAGGCCAAACAGGTGTGGGCCGCGTTCGGCGTGATGATGAAAGGCATTGAGGAAACCCAGGGAATTCGCGTTATCGGCAACATGGATGACGACCAGCTGATGGTCGGCCCGTCCACCACCGCACCGTGGACCACTTACGTGCTGGCGGACGCCGAGCACCTGGACAACGTGGCGGCTGTCTGCAACTTGTTCCGCACCACGCCGGTTGGCGAAAGCGGCAGCAAGCTGTGGAAATTCTGCAAAATCGAAGCCCGCGTGGGCCGCGAACTGATTATTCAGGGCTAAGACCATGAACGCACAGGATGCGCTGCGCTTACAGCAGCTCGAAGACAGCCAGGCGGCGCGGGTGTGCATCAGCGATTACATGCGCCTGTGCGACCAGCTCGACAGCCATGAAACTGTGCAGGCAATCGGCGCGCTGTTTACTACCGACGCCTGTTGGGAAGGGCTCGGTGAACCCTACGCCACTCGCCTCGGCAAACACCAGGGACGCGAGGCGATTGTCGCGATGATGGCGAGTTACGTGCGGCGTCCCGCGCACTTTGCCCTCAACGCGCATTTCCTGTGCTCGGAAGCGCTGGGCCACACGGCGGACGGTGAACTGCGCGGGCGCTGGCTGATGCTGCAAACCTCAGAATTTACCGCCGGGGGGGCGCACCTGAACGCCGCAGAAATCTGCGTCACCTTTATGCGCGACGCGAACGGCATGGCGATGCGCCACTTCACTACCCGCAACCTGTTCAGCCGACCGGTGGACCGCTGGCACGCGGCGGATGAATTACCTGTCCCCGATAAAAACGAAAATGTGCAGGAGAACCAGACATGAATTGCGATCACCTGATAGCCATTAAAAATATCGACACCTCGCCGCAGGCGGTGCCGAGCGCGGCAGAGATCGCGGCGCTGGTCCAAAGCGACCGCGTCCACACCTCGCTCTACACCTCGGACGACCTTTTCCAGCTCGAGCTGGATCGCATCTTCAGCAAAACCTGGGTGTGGGTGGCGCACGCCAGTGAAATCCCGGACACCGGCAGTTTCAAAACCACCGAACTCGGCACTCAGCCGGTGATTGTGGTGCGCGATCGCAAAGGTACCGTTCACACGCTGCTCAACCGCTGCCGTCACCGCGCGGCGACCGTGTGCGAACACCGCAGCGGCAAAACCAACAGCTTCGTCTGTCCGTATCACGGCTGGGGCTACGCGCTGGACGGCAGTCTGCGCGGCGTACCGCATCCTGAAAGCTACGCCGATCAGCTTGAAAAGGGCGAACTGGGGCTGGTTTCCCTGCGCACCGAACAGTACGCGGGGATGATTTTCGCCACCTTTAACGACCAGATCGAACCGCTGGAAGATTTCCTCGGCGCGGCGAAAAAGTGGATGGATCTGTTTATGAAACAGGGCGCGGGCTATCCGATCAAAACCGGCCCGGCGCACCGTTTCCGCTTCCCTGGCAACTGGAAAATCCAGCTCGAAAACACCACCGACGGCTACCACTTCCCGGTGGTTCACCGCTCGTTCCTCACTTCCGTCGATAAGCAGACCGAAGAGATGCTCAACTTCGTCGACGGCAGCGGCTACGTCGAAGATTTGGGCAACGGCCACAGCGTAATGGTGATGATCCCGGAATTAGTGGATCTCGACGCGAATCTCGATGCGCCAATCCCTGAGCGTTTTGAAGCGCTGGCAGAGGCGCTGCGTGCCGAACACGACGAACAGCAGGTGCGTCGCATCGTGCGCGCCGTCGGTGGCTCCGGTTTTAATCTCAATATCTTCCCGAACATCGCCTGTTCGATGGCGTTCTTCCGCGTGCTCCAGCCGGTCTCCGTCAATGAAACTGAAATTCACCACGCGGTCATCACGATGGACGGCGGGCCAGAAATTGCGAACCAGGCGCGTCTGCGTCTGCACGAACACTTCCAGGGGCCGATGGGCTTTGGCACGCCGGACGACTCCGAAGCCTGGGAGCGCGTTCAGCGAGGGGCCACGGCGGGTGATGACCTGTGGATCATGCTCAACCGAGGCCTGGCGGGCGAGTACCGCACCGACGACGGCCTGCGCAGCGATGTCAGCGCCGAAACCGGGATGCGCGCGGCCTACCAGCAGTGGAAAAAACTGATGACGGAGAGCGAACAATGATGACGCCAGAATCTGAACTCTTTACCGCCGTGACGCTGATTAACCTCGAAGGCGATCTGCTGGACCAGGGCGAATTTAACGCCTGGCTGGATCTGTGGCAGCACGACGGTCTGTACGTGGTGCCTATCGACCCGAACGAAACCGATTTCAAGAACACGCTCAACTACGCCTGTGACGATCACCACATGCGCGAAAAACGTGTTCATCGCCTCTACAGCGGCGAGTCGATCTCCACCACGCCGCGCGCCAGAACCCTGCGCACGTTGTCGCGTTTTCGTCTGCTGGAATCCAGCGACAGCCTGATTGTGGTGCGCGGGGCGCAGTCTCTGTGGGAACACCGCAAAGGCCACAGCCGCCATTACGCGGCGGATATCACCTGGCAGCTCCAGCGCGAGGGCGAACGCCTGCGCATCCAGCAGAAGGTGATCCGCCTGGTCAACAGCGACGATGTGCTGCACAGCATCGGCTACATCCTCTGAGGAATCGCGCATGACACAAACTGCATTAGTGACCGGCGCGGCCGCCGGTCTGGGCAATGTTATCGCCGCACATCTTCTGGAACAGGGGTTCCAGGTGGTGCTGACCGACGTCGACGCCGCTCGCGCGCAGCAGGCGGCGGACGCGCTCGACAGCGATAACGTGCTGGCGCTGGGGCTGGATATCCGCCAGCCGGAGGAGTTTACCCGCGCGCTCAACGCGACGCTCGCCCGTTTCGGCAGTTTACAGGTGCTGGTCAACAACGCCGCGCTGACGCTGGCAACGCCAGTAATGGAGATTGGCGTCGACGAGTTCGACCGCGTGATCTCCACCAATCTGCGCGGCACCTTTGTCGGCTGTCAGACGCTGGGGCGCTACTTCGCCGCTCAAGGCTACGGTCGCATCATCAACCTGGCATCGCTCGCCGGGCAGAACGGCGGCACGGCGTCGGGGGCGCATTACGCCGCATCTAAAGGCGGCATTTTGACGCTGACCAAAATCTTCGCCCGCGAGCTGAGCAAAGCGGGCGTGACGGTCAATGCCATTGCACCTGGCCCGATGGATTCGCCGATGGTCCACGCTCTGGTGCCGGAAGAAAAAATGGCCGGACTGCTGGCCATGATCCCGGTCGGCAAACTCGGTGAGGCGGCGTTTGTCGCGCAAGCCGTGGCATTGCTGGCTTCACCGCAGGCGTCGTTTGTCACCGGGGCAACCTGGGACATCAACGGCGGCCTGTTTATGCGTTAAGGAGCCACCATGCTGACACTACAGGTTATCCGCCGCGAGCTGCAGGGCGACGTGGTGCTGCTGACGCTGGCGCATGTTGACGGCATTCCGCTCCCGGCGTTTCGCGCCGGGGCGCATATCGACCTGCATCTCAGCGCCGATTTGATTCGTCCGTACTCCCTGTGCGGCGACCCGCAGAATGCCCGGTACTACCAGCTCGGCGTGCTGAAAGACACAAATTCACAGGGCGGATCGCTGGCGGCCCACGCCCTGCGTGAAGGCGATGAGATTCAGATTAGCGAGCCGCGCAATCTGTTTGCGCTGGATGAAACCGCCGCCCACAGCCTGCTGATCGGCGGCGGAATTGGTATCACGCCGATGCTGGCGATGGCGGCGGAACTCCACGCCGCCGGGCGGAGTTTTTCGCTGCATTACTGTGCCCGGTCGCGTTCACAGGCGGCATTTATTGCGCAGCTGGAAGCCGCGCCGTTCGCCGACCGCGTGCATCTGCACTTTAGCGACGAGCAGCGCCTGAATCTTGACGCCGCGCTGTGCGATGTGCCCGACAACACCCACGTCTACACCTGCGGCCCGGCGCGGCTGATGGATGCGGTGACCGATCGCGCAAAAGCCCAGGGCTATCACCCAGAGCACATCCACCAGGAGTGTTTCAGCGCCGAGGTGCAGACCGGCGGCACGGCTTTTGAAGTGGTCGCCGCGACCAGCGGTATCACCGTGAAAGTGCTGGAAAACCAGACCATCGTCGAGGCGCTGGCCCAGGCCGGACTGAAAGTGAATGTGTCGTGCAAGCAGGGGATTTGCGGCAGTTGCCTGACGGACGTGCTGGAAGGCGAGCCGGATCACCGCGACCACTATCTGACCGACGAAGAGAAAGCCGACGGCGATCAGATCCTGCTCTGCTGTTCGCGGGCGAAATGCGCCCGTCTCGTTATCGATTTGTAAGGAACCACTTATGACACTGCAAACAGAATTTCGTAATGCGATGGCACAGCTCGGCAGCGCGGTTTCGGTTATCACCACCGACGGCCCGGCGGGGAAATTTGGTTTTACCGCGTCGGCAGTCTGTAGCGTGACCGATCAGCCGCCTACGCTGCTGGTGTGCATGAACCGCAACTCCTTTGCTCATCAGCATTTCAAACACAACGGCACCCTGTGCGTCAACGTGCTCTCCGGTGAACATCAGGATCTTTCTGGCGTCTTCGCCAACGCCAGCCTGCGTTCCGAGGAGCGGTTCCTGCACGACAGCTGGCAGGTATTGAGCAGCGGCGCGCCGGTGCTCAGCTCGTCCGTCGCCAGCTTTGATTGCACCATCGACACCTGTCACGAAGTGGGCAGCCACAGCGTTTTCTACTGCCAGGTTCAGGCCATTCGCATCAGCGAACAGCCGCGCGGGCTGGTCTACTTCAACCGCCGCTATCACACCGTCGGTGACGATGTGCAGGCGTAAGTCCACGACAACAAGAGGGGACGCGTGTCATGAGTAATGTCGTTACTGAAAGTACCGTCACACAAGCCGCCGGCAGCCAGGACGCGCAGCAGATGCGCAAGCTGGTGATCGCCTCGGTGCTGGGCAATGCGCTGGAATGGTATGACTTTTTTCTGTATGGCACGGCGGCGGCACTGGTGTTTGGCCCGCTGTTCTTCCCGGTGGGCGGTGACCCGCTCCAGGGAACCTTGCTGGCCTTTTCCGGTTTTGCGGTCGGTTTTCTGGCGCGTCCGCTGGGCGGGATTGTCTTCGGGCATATTGGCGATCGCTACAGCCGCAAAATGACGCTGATCATGACCCTGACGCTGATGGGGGCCACCACGTTCGTTATCGGCCTGCTGCCGGTGTACGCGCAGATTGGTATCTGGGCGCCGCTGTCGCTGATCATTTTGCGCTTCTTACAGGGCGTGGCATCGGGCGGAGAGTGGGGCGGTGGAGTACTGATGCTGAGTGAAAACGCGCCCGCATCACGGCGCGGGTATTACACCGCCTGGAGCCAGATGGGGGTTTCCGGTGGATTTGTTCTCTCGGCCTTTGCCTTTTACCTGGTGCAAAAACTGCCGGAAGACGACTTTATGAGCTGGGGCTGGCGCGTGCCGTTCCTGCTGAGCATCGTCATCTTTTTAGTCGGCGTTTACATCCGCAAAAACATCCGTGAGAGCAAGGCCTTTACCCAGGCCAAACCGGAAGAGGCGCACGAGAAAATCCCGCTGCTGGTGATTATCCGCGAACACCCGAAAGCGCTGTTGCAGGCCATTGCCCTGCGTCTGCCGGAGAACGGCGCATCGTACATCTTCTTTACCTTCTCGGTGGTCTACGCCAAACACATTGGCATCAGCACCGGGGAAATTATCAGCGCCGTGACCCTGGCGATGCTGGTGGAGTTTTTCTCGATTCTGTTCTGGGGCGCGCTGTCGGATCGCATCGGCCTCAAGCCGGTCTACTACATCGGCGTGATCGGCCTGCTGGTAATGGCGTTCCCGTTCTTCTGGCTGCTCTCCACCGGGACGTACGGCTGGATCATGCTGGCGATGCTGCTCGGCCTGCCATTTTGCCACGGGGCGATGATCGGCACTCAGCCCTGCATCATGAGCGATCTGTTCCCGGTGCGGGTGCGCTACTCCGGCCTGGCGTTGGGACATGAAGTGGGATCGATATTTTCCGGCGGTCTGGGACCGATGCTGGCGGTGGCGCTACTGATGGAATTCAACGCCTCATGGCCCGTCTCCGTACTGCTGATGGTTTACGCCCTGCTGGCGTGGATTGCGCTGCGCAGCCTGCCCAATAACAAAAAAGAGGCCCAGGAATGATTGATAAACGGATCGCCACGCTGGATGACGCGGTGACGGATGTTTTCGATGGCGCGACGGTAATGGTCGGCGGGTTTGGCCCGGCGGGACAGCCGTCGGACCTGCTGGATGCGCTGATCCGCCGCCGTCCACGCGAACTCACCCTCATCAGCAACAACGCTGGCAACGGTGACTACGGCCTTGCGGCGCTGCTCAAAGCAGGTTGCGTGAGGAAGGTGATCTGCTCCTTCCCGCGTCAGGTGGATTCCTGGGTGTTTGACGATTTGTATCGTCGCGGCGAGGTCGAGCTAGAGCTGGTGCCGCAGGGCAATCTGGCAGCGCGTATTCAGGCAGGCGGCTCGGGACTGGGCGGCATTTTTACACCGACCGGCTACGGGACTGAGCTGGCCGAAGGCAAAGAAACACGCCATATCGACGGCAAAGATTATGTTTTTGAACTGCCGCTGAACGCCGACTTCGCGCTGATCAAAGCGCTGAAAGCCGACCGCTGGGGCAACCTGGTGTACGACAAAACCGGGCGCAACTTTGGCCCGATCATGGCCGCCGCCGCCCGTTGCACCATCGCGCAGGTGAGCGAATGTGTGGCCCTCGGCGAACTGGACCCGGAAGCGGTGGTCACGCCGGGCATTTTTGTTCAGCGGGTGATTCAGGTTTCAGCCACGTCACTTAAGGAGACCGCGTGAAGACGTTAACGCATCAACAGCTCGCCGAGCGCATTGCGCGGGATATTCCCGAGGGCGCGTACGTCAATCTGGGCATCGGCATGCCTACCCAGATTGCCAACTATCTGCCAAAGGATCGCGAGATTTTTTTGCACAGCGAAAACGGCATTCTCGGCATGGGGCCAGCACCGGCGCCAGGCGAGGAAGACCCCGAGCTGATTAACGCCGGGAAACAGCCGGTGACGCTGCTTTCGGGCGGGTGTTATTTCCACCACGGCGACTCCTTCACCATGATGCGCGGCGGGCACCTGGATATCTGCGTGCTCGGGGCGTACCAGGTGTCAGCGCGCGGTGATTTGGCCAACTGGAGCACCGGCGCGCCGTCCGCCATTCCTGCCGTCGGCGGGGCGATGGATCTGGCGTTCGGGGCCAAAAAAGTGTTCGTAATGACCGAGCACCTGACCAAAAAAGGCGAGTGCAAAATCGTCGAACGCTGCACCTATCCGCTGACCGGCATGGCCTGTATCGACCGCATTTATACCGACATGGCGGTGATGGATATCACGCCTGAAGGCGTAGTGGTGCGTGAGTTGTTTGGTGACGTGACGCCGGAGTATTTGCAGTCCGTCACGCCGGTGGCGCTGACGTTTGCGCTGCTTGCTGAAGACGCGACGGCATAAGGAGAAAAGCATGGAGATTGAGTTTCGCCTGGATGGCCCGGAAGGCGCGCCGCTGCTGGTGCTGTCGAATTCGTTAGGTACCACCTGGGCGATGTGGCAGGCGCAAATCCCGGCGCTGACGCAGCATTTTCGCGTGCTGCGCTACAACACGCGCGGGCACGGACGCTCGGCGGTGGGGCAACAGCCCGTCACCCTCGAGCGACTCGGACAGGACGTGATTGCCCTGCTGGATCATCTCGATGTGGAGCGGGCCTGCTTTTGCGGAATCTCGCTTGGCGGCATGACCGGGATGTGGCTCAACCGCCACGCGCCGGAGCGTTTCCAGCGGATTGTGGTGGCGAACACGGCGGCACGAATTGGGCAGGAAGCGGGCTGGCGAGATCGTGCCGCAACGGTGCGCGAGCAGGGCATGGACCCGGTTGCCCAGAGCGCCGCCGACCGCTGGTTTACCCCTGCGTTTCGTCAAAACAATCCTGAGGTGGTTTACCCACTGATTGAGCAGCTCGCCGCGACGCCTGCCGAGGGTTACGCCGCCTGCTGTGATGCGCTGGCGATGGCCGATCTGCGTGATGAACTGACGCAAATGCCACGCCCGATGCTGGTGATCGCAGGGGAAAGTGACCCTGTCACCACCTCGCGTGACGCCGAAGCTATCGTGGTGGATGCCCCACACGCGCACTACCTTGTTTTACCCGCGTCGCACCTGTCGAACGTGGCCTGTGCGGCGGCGTTTAACCAGCATGTGATCACCTTTTTAACCGCAGGAGCCGAGCATGAGCTTAACCATTGAATCCATCACCTGTTGGCTGGTGGATATCCCGACTATTCGTCCGCACAAGCTGTCGATGGCGACGATGGGCTGCCAGACACTGACTATCGTACGCATGGAATGCGTACAGGGCGTGGTCGGCTGGGGCGAAGCCACCACCATCGGCGGCCTGAGCTACGGGGCGGAAAGCCCGGAAGGCATTCGTTCAGCGATTGAAACCTATCTCGCACCGCTGCTGTGCGGCCAGACATTCAGCGGCGTCGCATCACTTGCGCAGATGATGAATGCCAGCGTCAAAGGCAACACTTTTGCCAAATCTGCGCTGGAAACCGCGTTTCTTGATGCGCTGGGGAAACAGCTGAATGTGCCCGTCAGCACGCTGCTCGGCGGGGCATTAACCCAACGTCTGCCGGTGCTCTGGACCCTGGCGAGTGGCGACACCAACAAAGACATCGACGAGGGAAAACGCCTGCTTGCCGAAGGGCGGCACAACACTTTTAAGCTGAAAATCGGCGCGGGCGAACTGCATAGCGATATCCGTCATGCGCTGGCGATCAAGGCGGCATTGGGCGATGGCGTCAGCGTGCGGGTGGATGTGAACCAGGCGTGGGATCTGCCGAGCGCGATTAAAGGCATGGCGCTGTTGCAAGAGGGCGGTATCGACCTGGTCGAGCAGCCGATCCCGCTTTGGGACACGCGTGGGCTGATAGCCCTGAGTCAGCGCTTTACGCTGCCGATCCTGGCAGACGAAGCGGTGGCAACGCTTCACGACGGCTATGGCCTGGCAAACGGCGGTTTTACCGGTGCCTATGCCCTGAAAATTGCCAAAGCGGGCGGGCCGGTGCAGGCGCTGAAGCTGGCGCACGTGGCGCAGGCCGCTGGCGTGGCGCTGTACGGCGGCACGATGCTGGAGGGCACGCTCGGCACGGTGGCGTCTCTCCATGCGTGGTCGACGTTGAAAATGCAGTGGGGCACCGAGATGTTTGGCCCGCTGCTGCTGAAAGACGACATCGTTGCGAACCCGCTCGTTTTCAGCGACGGCCAGGTGACGCTGCCGCAAGGCCCTGGCCTGGGCGTTGAGATCGACGAAGACAAACTGCGTTATTACGCGCGTAAATAAAGGACATCAGAATGCTATTTAAAGTCGAGATGACGGTGAATATTCCATCGTCGCTGCCCGCAGCCCAGGCAGAAGAAATAAAAGCCAAAGAAAAAGCCTATTCGCAGCAATTACAGCGCGAAGGGAAATGGCTGCATATCTGGCGCGTCGTTGGGCAATACGCCAATGTCAGCCTGTTTGATGTGAAAGATAATCAGGAGCTGCACGAGATATTAACTGGCCTGCCGCTTTTCCCTTATATGGAAATTAGCGTGCAGCCGCTGTGCCAGCATCCATCGTCTATTTATGTTGAAAAGCAGTAACACAGAATAATAAACCTTATCCTACAAGAGGAATACGCAATGTCAGTCAATCCAACCAAACAAACCGAACTGGAAACGTTACTCGCCATCAGCAGCGGATTAAATTCTGCCCAGGGTAACGAGCGTTTTAAAACGATTATGCATCAGCTCCTCGGCGACCTGTGTGCAACCATTAAAAAGTTTGATATTACCGACGAAGAGTTCTGGCTGGCGGTGAATTATCTCAACGAGCTGGGCGAGCGCAAAGAGGCGGCGCTGCTGGCGGCGGGATTAGGGCTGGAACACTATCTCGATATGCGTGCCGACGAAAAAGAGGCGGCAACGGGCAACGACGTCGGCACGCCGCGCACCATCGAAGGGCCGCTGTACGTAGCCAACGCGCCGCTCAGTCAGGGCTACGCGCGCATGGACGACGGCAGCGAGAAGGCCGAAACCATGTGGCTGCACGGGACCATCACCGATCTGCACGGCAAACCGGTGGCGGGCGCGATTGTCGATATCTGGCACGCCAACACGCTCGGCGGCTACTCGTTCTTTGATGCGTCCCAGAGCGAATATAACCTGCGCCGCCGCGTGCAGACCGGCGCGGATGGACGCTATGCGGTACGCAGCATTGTGCCGTGCGGCTACGGTTGTCCGCCGGATGGCCCAACGCAAAAACTGCTGAACGGTTTAGGGCGCCACGGCAATCGTCCGGCGCACGTGCATTTCTTTGTCTCCGCGCCGGGTTATAAGCACCTGACTACGCAGATTAACCTCAATGGCGATGAATATCTGTGGGACGATTTTGCCTTTGCCACCCGCGAAGAGCTGATCGCCGATCCGATTAAAATCACCGACAGCAAACTGGCGCAAGAACGCGATATTAACGCCCCACACACGGAAGTCAGTTTTAATTTCGCATTAGTGGCGAGTGCCGACAGCCAGGAAGAAGAACGCGGCAAGCGTGCGCGCGTGAAGGAATAACGTGCGAGGACATTGTCGGGTGGCGGCTTTGCCTTACCCGACCTACGTTTACATTTGCGCGGTCTGATGCCCTCACCCCAACCCTCTCCCACGGGGAGAGGGAGCCAAATTTGTAGGCCGGGTAAGCGCAGCAGCATCCGGTAATAATGCGCAATAACTGGCAAAGCATAGTTATTTAAATTCTTTGTTATTTCCGACGTTATCTCACATCTTCGTGGGATAACGTCTTATTGCGGAAATGGCATCGAACCCGATGAGTCAATGGTCTCCACTCTATTTACACCCACAGCAACGCGAGATTATTCGCCACCTTTCTCAGCGCTGGTTATGGCGCAGCGAATTTCCCACCTGGGTTTTACTTATTGTCATTTACGGCGGCTGGTTTGCCACGCTGTATTTTTGGCAATTCCTCGGACGTATTCCCGCGACTGTGCTGCTGATCTGGTTTACCGCCTGGTATATGTCGCTGCAGCACGAGCTGATCCACGGCCATCCGACGCGCGTGGCATGGTTCAACCAACTGCTTGGCACGTTGCCGCTGGCGGTGTGGTATCCGTTCGGGCTGTATCGCGATTCGCATCTGGCACATCACAATCACGACCATCTGACCGTTCCGGTGGACGACCCGGAATCCTACTATTTCACCGATGAATCCTGGGCGAAGTTTTCCCCGTGGCAGCGCAAACTGATCCAGGCGCGCAATACTTTTCCCGGTCGCCTGCTGTTAGCCCCGCTGCTGGATATTTTCCAGACGCTTACCGGCGCATATCAAGCGTTTCGCCATCTACAACTCAGGAATATGGCGATGTGGCTGATTCACGGCGCACTGCTGGTGCCGCTGTTTATGTGGATGGAAACGATCGGTTTTTCGGAGCTGTATTTTGTGCTCGCGGTGAGTTATCCGGCGCTGGCCTTAACCAAAGTACGCTCGTTCCTGGAACATCAGGCGGCGGACGATCCGCTGGCGCGTTCGGTGATTAACGAAGCCGCGCTGGTGTGGCGAGTGTTGTTTCTCAATCTCAACTATCATTCAGTGCATCACGATCTCCCTGGCGTGCCGTGGTATGGCCTGCGTGAAATATATCTGCGCAATAAACATGATTATCAACAGCGCAATCAGCAATTTGTGGTGCGTGGCTACGGAGAATGGCTGCGCCAGTTTTGGGCAAAAAACGTCGATGTCACCGTGCATCCGGGTGTGAAAAGCATGACTAAGACTCTCGCGTTTCCGATGTATGCCATCAACACGGCTGATAACGATCGGCTGTGGCAGGCGGTGCGAACTCTTTTGCTGGAACGTGGCCTGCGGGTCAGTTCCTGGAACGGGACGGATTTGCTCGCGCACTGGCAAAGCCCTGAGCTGCTGCTCAGCCAGACCTGCGGTTTCCCGCTGGTGACACAGCTTACGGACGTGCAGACGGTGGGCTGTTTTCACTACACCGCGCCCGGCTGTGAAGGCATTCATTACCGCAGTTTTCTCGTTGCGCGTGAAGCGGATGCGGGTAAAACGCTGGCGGATTTTCGCGGTCAGCGGGCGGTGTCTAATTCTGTCGATTCGCAGTCGGGGTATAACGCCCTGCGTAAAATGGTCGCGCCGCTCTCAGTGCAGGGACGGTTTTTCTCGGAAACGAGGTTGAGCGGGAGTCATCGGCAATCATTAGTTGCGCTGGCAGAACGGAGCGCGGATATCGCCGCCATCGACTGCGTGACCTGGGCGTTATTGCAGCGCCATGAACCCGACGTACTGAAAAGTTTGAGCGTGGTGGGAGAAACCCCGCCCACGCCGGGGCTGCCGTTGATCACGGCGGGGGATGCTTCAACGGTTGAGCTTTTGCGGGATGCGCTGCACGCGCTGGTGAGTGAACCGCAATATCAGAGTGTGTGCGAGGCGATGCTGATCGGCGGGTTTAGCGCGGTGTCGCGCGAGCCGTATTCTCTGTTGCTCGCGTGGCGCGATGAGGCGGTGGAGTTGGGTGTGACGCGGCTTTGACGTTGTGCCTTTTGTTGCCGGGTGACGGCTGCGCCTTACCCGGCCTACGATTGAGGGTTGTGTAGGCCGGGTAAGCGCAGCGCCACCCGGCACTTCAGGCATCACCCCAACAAATAACTCAACCCTGAAAACGCGACCATTCCGGCGATGACCGTCGCAAACAGGCTGCGGGATAAAATCCCGGCGAGCGTTGCCACGCCTGCCGCCAGCAGCGAGATACTGATCCCCGACGGGGCTAGCGCCGGTTTACCGACCAGCTCGGCGGTGATGATCGCAGCCATGATCGCCGAAGGGATAAAGCTCAGCCACTGTTGCAGGACAGGAGCCAGGCGGAACCGCGAGAGCAGCAGAATCGGCACCGTACGCATCAGGGCAGTAACCACCGCGCAGGCGATAATCGCCAGTAAGATATTCCTCTCCATCTATTTCCCGCCTTTATAGAACACGCGCAGCCCCAGGGTCGCGAGAGTCGCTGAAACGGATGCCGCAACGATCACCACCACGCTCATGTCCGTGTGACCGGCAGTCAGCAGGGTAATGACCACCGCCGCGGCGATGCTGAACGATTCCAGCGCTTTGCGGCGGCTGGCGAACCAGATCATTAGCACCAGTCCAATAAACATTGAGACCAGGCTGAAGCTCAATCCTTCCATCAACGATGGCGGAAGGGCGGAGGCGAGCCATGCGCCGACTATGCAGGCGAGGATCCAGTTGAGCCAGGCGGCCAGGTTTAGACCCAGCATCCACGCAAACGGCACTTTGCTCTGCTGGCTGCCGTTTTGCACCGCCACGCCAAACGTTTCATCGGTCAGCAGCAGCCCGCTGACCACTTTTTGCAGGGTGGAGTATTCGCGAAAGAACACGCTCATGGCAGAGCTCATCAGCAAATAGCGCAGGTTAACGAGGAACACGCTCAACACCACCGAGGCAATTTCCGCGCCGGTGGCCCACAGCGAATAAAACAGAAACTGCGCTGAACCGGCGTACAGCGCGCTGGCCAGCAGAGCGGTTTGCTGAGTGGTGAAGCCGGAAAGCGTACCAATGGCCCCGGCGGCAAAACCGATGCTCCAGTAGCCCGGAATGGTGGGCAGACAGGCAGTAATCCCTGCGCGAAATTCCATGCTGGCGTCATCCCGACGCAAAGTATTTGTTTTCATCAACATCAAAGGGTCTCGTTTAAATTGCGCGGATCTCTTTTGAGCGTAACGTCACCGTGACGGGCACAGATTTATAGGACGGTGTGCCGCTGTCTTTGTCAAGATAATCGAGCGGAACCAGCACGTTAGCCTCCGGGTAATAGGCACCGACGGTCCCGGAGGCGATGTTGTAAGCCACCACGGTGATATCCATCAGGCGCAGAGCGCTGTCCGGTAGTGCCGTTGCGATATCGACCCGATCCCCGTGCTCCAGGCCGAGCTGTGCCATATCGCCCTCGTTCATAAACAGAATATCGCGGCGGCCAAACACCCCGCGATAGCGATCGTCGAGCGCATAGATGGTGGTGTTGTACTGGTCGTGGCTGCGCAAGGTGACCAGGCGCAGAATGTTTTCACCGACCCCTTGCCGGTTCTCATCAACCCCGTCGAACACGGAGAACATCGCTTTACCAGATGGCGTCGGCCATACGCGTTCAGTTGGCGGGAGTGGCATCCGAAAACCACCGGGAATGCGGATACGCTGATTGTACTGGTCAAAGCCGGGGATGGTTTTTTCGATCAGATCCCGGATCAGATCGTAATCCGTCACAAGACGGGTCCAGTCAACTTTGGTGTGAATCATCGTCGCTTTCGCTATCCCGGCGACAATCGCGGGTTCGGAGCGCAGCTCAGGAGACGCGGGCTTGAGCTTGCCGGAAGAGGCATGAACCATCGACATGGAATCTTCCACGGTGATGGATTGCCTGCCCGTCAGCTGCATATCCAGCTCGGTTCGACCGAGGCAGGGGAAAATAAAGGTCTCTTTCGCCGTCAGCAGGTGCGAACGGTTGAGTTTGGTGCCGACATGAACGCTGAGATCGAGCGTTCGCATCGCCGGGAAAACGCGCTCGTGCTCCGGCATTGCCACCGCAAAATTACCGCCAAGACACAACAGCGCTTTCGCACTTCCATCGATCATCGCCTGGGTAGTTTGTACCGCATCGTGCCCATGCGCGGAAGTCGGCGTAAAGCCAAACACCTCTTCGATTTTACCCAGAAACGCCGCCGTCGGTTTTTCGGAGATCCCGACGGTGCGGTTGCCCTGTACGTTCGAGTGCCCACGCAGCGGGCAAATTCCGGCTCCCGGTTTACCGATATTGCCGCGCATCAGCAGCAAATCGGCTATCAGGCGCACATTGGAGGTGCCTTTATTGTGCTGAGTAATGCCCATGCCATAGGTGATGATGGTGGCGTTCGACTTAGCGTAGGCTTCGGCTACCTGGAGCAAATCATCGCGAGACAGACCCGATTCGCGCTCTATTGATTCCCAGCGAGTAGCCTCGATATCTGCCGCGAACGCGTCGAAACCCTGAGTGTGGGTGGCGATAAAATCGTCATCCAGCGCGTTTTCAAACGCCAACAGATGTTTCGCGATGCCTTTCAGTGCGGCGGCGTCGCCACCGGCTTTGACCTGGAAATAGGTCGACGCGATATCCGTTGAGCTGTAGGTCGCCATTTCTACCACGCTTTGCGGATCGGCAAAACGCTCCAGCGCGCGCTCACGCATCGGATTGAGCACGATAATGGGCACATTTCTTCTGGCAAGTTCATGCAGCGTACCCATCATGCGCGGATGATTAGTACCGGGATTATGACCAATTGAGATAACCAACTCAGTTTTATCAAAATCGTCCAGCGACACGGTGCCTTTGCCAATCCCGATAGAGCGCGGTAATCCCACGCTGGTGGCTTCGTGGCACATATTGGAACAATCAGGAAAATTATTGGTGCCTAGCTCACGGGCGAACAGCTGGAACAGATACGCTGCTTCGTTCGAGGCGCGACCGGAGGTGTAAAACTCGACGGCATCCGGTGGGAGCGCACGCAATATTTCGCCTATGCGGGCGAACGCTTTTTCCCATTCGACCGGGCGGAAGGTATCGCTCTGCGGGTGATATTCCAGCGGATGGGTCAAACGGCCATAGCCTTCGAGTTCGAAGTCGCTTTTCGACAGCAGGGAAGTCACCGTGTTTTCGGCAAAAAAGGCAGGCGTTACGCGTTTGCTGGTGGCTTCCCAGGTGACGGCTTTGGCTCCGTTTTCGCAGAACTGGAAGGTGGATTTGTGCTCCTTGTCGGGCCAGGCGCAGCCGGGGCAGTCAAATCCGTCGGGCTGATTGGTGCGAAGCAGGGTGGCGGGAGCCTCGAGAGTGTCCATCTGGGTGCGCACGGCGATGGCGGTGGCTTTGAGTGCACCCCATCCACCGGCAGGACCATCATAGTGCCTGATTCCTGGAACCGAGCGGCGTTTGTTATTCATAAAAGCTCCGGCTGTGTCGATCAATAGATCGATTCTACACCGTTGCAGTTAACGAAATAACAACAAATAAGCATCATTTTAGTGATGAATGCCGGTATCACGGGGCGGTGATACCGGAGGTTCAGTTAACTGCGAATAAACGCCAGCAGATCCTGGTTAATCACGTCCGCATGGGTGCTGTGCATCCCGTGCGGGAAGCCCGGATAGACTTTGAGGGTGCTGTTGCTGATGAGTTCATCCTGAAGCAGGCTCGCATTTTTGTACGGCACCACCTGATCGTCATCGCCCTGCAAAATCAGCGTTGGCACGGTGATGGCTTTCAGATCCTCGGTCTGGTCGGTTTCGGAGAACGCTTTGATGCCCTCATAGTGCGCTTTCGCGCTGCCGATCATTCCCTGACGCCACCAGTTCTGGATGGTGCCCTGTGAAATTTCCGCGCCATCGCGGTTAAATCCGTAGAACGGACCGGACGCCACATCGAGATAAAATTGTGCGCGATTGGCGGCGAGCGCCTGGCGGAATCCGTCGAAGACTTCCAGCGGCGTGCCGCCCGGGTTGTCCGGCGTTTTAACCATCAGCGGAGGGACGGCACTGATCAGCACCGTTTTCGCCACACGCCCCTGCGGCTGACCGTATTTTGCGACGTAGCGCGCAACCTGCCCGCCACCCGTCGAGTGCCCGATATGCACCACGTTTTTCAGATCCAGATGCTCAACGACAGCGGAGACGTCGGCGGCGTAGTGATCCATATCGTGCCCGTCGCTGACCTGACTTGAACGCCCGTGACCCCGGCGGTCAGAAGCGATCACCCGAAAACCTTGTGCCAAAAAGAACAGCAGTTGGTTATCCCAGTCATCCGCACTTAGCGGCCAGCCGTGGTGGAAAAATATCGGCTGCGCATCTTTGGGGCCCCAGTCTTTATAGAAGATCTCAACGTTATCTTTGGTGGTGACAAATGACATGATTGAACCTCTCGGGTGGAGTGAAAGGAGAAGGGGTAGGTTGGATATCCGGTGGAAAAGTACAGCTTCCAAGTCTAGTTGAGAACGGTGCCGTTTGCCTGAATTCTCGGGTCAGGAAATTCCAGGAAGGGGTCGTGAATATCCTTGTAAACCAGAGCGTTAAAAAGGCTTAGCTAAAATCCGGCAAGCCTAACCTGATGAAATCATAACGGTATTACTGACGACATGGTAAAGGTGGTGAAATCTAACGAAGCGGAGTGGAAAAATGAAAGCCTCTATTGCGGGCGTCGTCGCGAGCCTGCCGGAGATCTGGCGCTCACGCGTTCTTGGAACCGTCGGGAACGCCAATATTAAGGTGATCAAGATGGGAGGAGAGGGCATTCCGCCAGAAGTTCACGACGATTTCGACGAGCTGCTGCTGGTGCTTGACGGAGAACTGCCGCTGGTGGTGGAGGGCGAGCAGTTTACGCTCAAGGCAGGCGAGTACTATTTTGTGCCAAAAGGGGCGTGGCATTCGGTACCGGCGAGGAGTTTTGGCGTGTTGTTGCTGGTGGACGTGGGGCAGGGAAAACCCGCCGCCCCCTGAATCGTGCACGTCACCCCGGCCCCTCGCTACCCGCCGCCAGCAGCGGAACGATGACGTTGCTGATGGGCACGGGAAGGCCATGTTTTTGCCCGTAGCGCTGGATCACGCCATTGCGGATGTCCCACTCCAGCGGGCGATTGGCCTGTCGGTCGGCCAAAATTGAGGTGCCCAGATCTGCCGGGGCACGATGGAAACCGTCGACGATCTCTTGTGGCACACTGTCGCTTAAGCGCGCGCCTTCTGCCCGCGCGACGCTCAGACATTCGTGCAGATAGGCCAGCGCCAGCGCTGTAATATCGTCCCGCGAGAACATGCCCGCGCGACGATTCGCCAGCACCATCAGCCCGGCGACGGCATTCTGCAACAGCTTGCGCCAGGCGATGGAAGTAAAATCTGCTGACAGCTCGACCGCACAGCGCGTGCCACTGAGGGCATCGGTGATGCGTGTGGCCTGCGGGATATCCGGGAGGGTCAGGCGCGGTTTAGCGCGGAGCCAGACGGAAGCATCCGCCTCGCGCTGGGCCGGAAACCAGACCACCGACGGGATCACCGTGGCGCCGTTGACCCAGGGGCCGAGCTGGGTTTTCTGCTCGACGCCATTTTGCAGCGCGCAAACGACGGTGTTTTCATCACATAAGGCGGCAAGCCATTCGGCGCAGTCTGCCACCTGAGTCGTTTTCACCGCGACAAACACCAAATCGAACGGATGACGGACGGACGCAGGATCGGTTAATACCGGACCGGGCACCGTCACTTCACCTTCATCGTGACGCAAAATTAACTGCGGATGCGCGGTGCGCCCGCAAAGCAGAGGCGTTCGGCCAACTTCATGAAGCGCAGCGGCAATCGTGGTGCCGATAGCACCAGGACCAATAAGGGCGACTGAGGGATGGTCAGACATCTTGTTTTCTCCTTCTTAAGCAACGAGATTTATTTTTAGCATACTCCTATCCAGGCACCTCTCGCATAACAGGAAAAAGTCATGATGCTTATTTACGATGTTTTTGGGCGGCACATTGGGGTCAAACGTGAAGGCAAACGCTGGCTGGTATTTCGGATCAATTTGTCAGAGCGCAACTTCTCGCAACTTTACGACATCATCGTTCCTGACTGACTGACTGACTGACTGACTGACTGACTGACTGACTGACTGACTGACAGAAGCCGAAATTCCAGGCGGGCTGGGCGATATTTTTCGCGAAGCCGCCACGGAACGTCATTCGGAGGTGAGGCGTGTGGAGTGAAGAGGAGGATTAGAGATGGCCTCCCTCAAGATCACTTCACCTGATTTAAAATGCCAGGGTCAGGTTTTCATTGCTCACGATGATTTTTTGGTTGTTGATGATCAGTAAAGACGTTGAACCTACCCCGGAGAAAAGTGTATCACCTCTAAAGAAGGTCTGATTCTGATTCCCGGTGAGATGCCTGGCCATCTCAAGGTCTTTGCCATGCAGAAGTATAGTCACGTTGGACTTTCGGACACCAATGTAGGCCATTCCTGCATCGCTAAGTACAGGTGGTATATCAGAAATAAACACGATAAGGGTGACTAGTAAACCAGAAATTGACAAGGCAACCTTATTTTTATCCTTTTTCATCACTTTTTTATCAATGTAAACCCATGGGATAATAGTCAAAAATAATACTGAGAAAAAGAATAATAAAGTGATGGAACCACAATCAAGAATGCCATTATGTACACCAAGATAAATTACAGCTATCCCTATCAGAGCAATAAGTGTATGAATGTATAACCCCTCGAAAATTTTCATTCGACTTGCAACTCTGTAAGTTCCTCTCAATGTTCTTCGCCATGCTCTGCCCTTACGGGTTTGCATTGGAGAGGCCAATAATATGGTCTTTATTAATAAATAAGATAGGATAACTGACATTGAAAACCAAAGAGCCATGAAAAAAGCCAGTAGTATTGAAAATGAAATAATGACCAGAAGGAAGAAAAAAACGTCTGACAGTGATAAACCGGTAGGCAAGAAACCGATTCTCAAGGAGTACATCATAAAGATAACCACGCCAGCTCCCGTCAGAGCACGGTAGGTGTTTTTGGCAGTCTGCATATTAAAAACACACTTAGATGAAATCATTTTTCTCTTCCATTTAACATATAAAATTATTCATTAATATCTGTAGCATTACTTGATGAGAGTCTGTCGGATTGAACCAAGTCCAGATTCCTCATTCGCTATGAATTTTTCAGTTCATTTTGTTAACTTTTTTATTTGCGGGTCTCTTAAAACTTATTTGAGATCATGTCCTGAACCATGCGAGTGACACTGTCATAGCTGTGATAACCGTGAAGCCCAGGCACATAATTGAATAATCGACTTATGTGAGTAGGGCATAATAAAATCCGAACCGGGCTTCAGATAAGGTCATGTTGCCAGATGCATGACCATAGAAGTCAGAATGCTAAGGCTCTGTCAGTGGCTCAAAGAATATAAGCCAAAGGACCATTTTTGCTAACTATGCCCCGAATATCGTCAAGCTTAATAGGGACGTTAACAATGCCCTCTGAGCCGGGAGCAACTTCGTATTCTGAGAAACACAGATAAAGAAAGTTTCCGCTAATATAGAAACACTGGTCATCGCTGACGCTTTCAAAATCGCTGGTGTAGTCTTGTGTTGCGAACCAGGATTTTGCCAGCGAGTTTATTGTGTCGATATATCCAGCCCGGAAGAGATCTTTGAACTGAATGACCTCACCATTTTTTACGCTAATATTTATGCTAGCGATGATGTTTGTTGCGCCTGCAGCACCATGTGCATACATTGATCCTTCAGCAAGAGCACTAAGTAAACTATCATCTATGGATGATTTTACTATCTCCATATAATAATCCTCAGTGCCATCGTACAGGGTATCAACGCCAATAATTCCTTTAATGTATTCATTGATTTTTTTTTCAATGAGGGGGTCTTTCAATCCTGTTACTTCTATATAATTAAAATGAATGTCTGCTGTTTTAAAATCCGTTCCAGGGGTGTGATCTGGGATGGTTTTGTTGACCGACTTTTCAATCAGTACAGGAGATACGAGTTTTTCCTGCGTTTGAGTGTTGTTGCTTGCCTGAGCTTTTTGTTTTCCAGACTCATGTATTTCATAAATCCTGATTACCCCCCAAAATAAAGCCCCGATTATAGCTACAATTCCTATAAAGAAGATGATCCTGTCAAGAACCTTGTAGCTGTGTTCTTGGGTTAATTTTGACAGAACTTTTGCTTTTATTATGTTTCTGGAAATGAGCATCAATACGCCAAGACTTGCGATACCGAATTCAGGAGTAAAAAGAATGGCTTTCAGCAGAGATAAATCCATACAATTCCATTTCTAATGTGATAAGAGTTCCCATGAAATTTGACTTTATTGTTGCCCATGGAAGACTCTAAAGTTAACGAAGGATATACAATATAATATCATTAAATATTTTAATCGATAGTTAAAATCTCGATGCTTTTGCTTTTTTTAATACGCAGTATTTTTGTTCCGACTTACCTTTTTTTATCATTGGTTTACTCTATTTTTTTTATAAAATAAGGCGAAATATTGTGATGATTTAACTTAAAATGGTTTGCACTGAACGCTGTGCTCGGATATCCACTCATATTTAGTTCTGGAGGGTGATAATATCGTTGTCAATGAAATAAACACAACCTGCTGCCTTTTTGTAATACACAAAGGGATGAATGTGAAAACATGCCCGACACGCCATGGTCAGTAGCGGGATGGAGAATTGTGTTGTACTTTGGCGGCTTCCGGAAGAGGTGTTCATGTAGTAAAGCCGTGTGGAAAACAGAGAGAAAACCTTTACGGCCCGCTCAACGAACCAGCAGAGCCAGCATTGCGGCCAATGCCGGAAGCGCCTGCACATAGAGAATCTTTCGGCTGGCCGTTACCGCACCAAAAACTCCCGCTATCAACACGCAGATCAGAAAGAAGAAGATAACCGAAATACCGCGCTCGCCAAGCCATAAGCCCCACAGTAAGCCTGCCGCCAGAAATCCGTTGTACAGCCCCTGATTTGCGGCCAGTACGCGGGTTTCGCGCGCAAAATCCGCGCTGAGTTTAAAAGCCTTGCGACCGGTTTTTGTATTCCACAAAAACATTTCGAGAACCAGAATATAGAGATGAATGGCGGCAACAACCGCAACAAGAATAGTGGCGAACACAGGTAACCTTTTGTCTTTAGTAAGGGTGAGGTGGAGTATAGATAAAGACAGGGAGTCGAGCGACAAATCCAGTTTGCTGGATGGCGTGTACACAAACAAAAAATCCACGCCGGAGCGTGGATTTTTGCATAGCGAAGGTAACGATTAGACGTTGAACAAGAAGTTCATTACGTCGCCATCTTTAACGATATAGTCTTTACCTTCTGCACGCATCTTGCCGGCTTCTTTCGCGCCTTGTTCACCTTTGTAGGTGATGAAGTCTTCGAACGCGATAGTCTGAGCGCGGATAAAGCCTTTTTCGAAGTCGGTGTGAATTTTACCCGCGGCCTGCGGAGCGGTTGCACCTACAGGGATGGTCCACGCACGGACTTCTTTCACGCCAGCGGTGAAGTAAGTTTGCAGGTTCAGCAGTTCGTAACCCGCGCGGATAACGCGGTTCAGGCCGGGTTCTTCAATTCCCAGCTCAGCCATGAACTCTTCACGATCGGCATCGTCCAGCTCAGCAATGTCCGACTCAACGGCGGCACACACGGCAACAACCACAGAGCCTTCGCCAGCGGCGATTTCACGCACTTTATCGAGATACGGGTTGTTCTCGAAACCGTCTTCGTTGACGTTGGCAATGTACATGGTTGGCTTCAGGGTCAGGAAGCTCAGGTATTTGATCGCCGCTTTGTCTTCATCAGTCAACGCCAGCGCGCGCAGCATGCCTGCGTTTTCCAGCTGTGGCAGACATTTTTCCAGCGCAGCCAGTTCAGCTTTAGCGTCTTTGTCGCCGCCTTTTGCACGTTTCTGGACGCGGTGAATAGCGCGTTCGCAGGTGTCGAGGTCAGACAACGCTAACTCGGTATTGATAACGTCAATATCGTCAGCCGGATCGACTTTATTATTCACGTGAATGATATTGTCGTTCTCGAAGCAACGTACAACGTGGCCGATGGCTTCGGTTTCACGGATGTTGGTCAGGAACTGGTTGCCCAGACCTTCGCCTTTAGACGCGCCTTTTACCAGGCCGGCGATGTCCACGAATTCCATAGTGGTTGGCAGAATACGCTGTGGTTTAACGATTTCGGCGAGCTGATCCAGACGCGGATCGGGCATTGGCACAACACCGGTGTTTGGCTCGATCGTACAGAACGGGAAGTTTGCTGCTTCGATGCCCGCTTTGGTGAGCGCGTTAAACAGGGTGGATTTGCCAACGTTTGGCAGGCCAACGATACCGCATTTAAATCCCATCTTTAAATCACCTTAATGTCTTGATATTCAACCCGTTAGTGTTAACCGATTGAAGAAAAGTAAATAACTACGCCTATTATACACGTAACCTGCGCCACGCGCGGTAAAAATGCCGTATTGCGCCGACTACTGCGCTTTAAAGGTATGCAGGCGGTTCGTCGCTTTGGTTAAACCCTCGTTGAGCCAAACCTCGGTACAGCGCACCGCTTCGTCTACTGCATCGTCGATTAGCTTTTGCTCGGAAGCAGGAGGTTTGCCCAACACAAAACCGACAACTTTGTTTTTATCGCCCGGATGGCCGATTCCCACGCGTAAACGGTGAAAGTTCGGGTTATTGCCGAGCTTGCTGATGATGTCTTTCAGTCCATTATGACCGCCGTGACCGCCGCCAAGTTTGAATCTGGCAACGCCCGGCGGTAAGTCCAGCTCATCGTGCGCGACCAGAATTTCGTCCGGATTGATGCGATAAAATGTCGCCATTGCCGCGACCGCTTTGCCACTCAAATTCATAAAGGTGGTCGGAACCAGCAGACGCACATCCGCTCCCGCGAGATTGATACGCGAGGTATAGCCATAAAATTTCGGCTCTTCACGCAAGGGGGCACGTAACCGCTCGGCCAGCAAATCAACATACCACGCACCGGCGTTATGGCGAGTCGCCGCATATTCAGCGCCCGGGTTGGCAAGGCCGACAATCAGTTTAATCGTCACGTTTCAATTCCTAAAGATTCCAGATTTGCCGCGTAGTTTACTGGTTGCCGCGCCGCTTGACAAAATTCTGCGACAGGTAGGGGGAAAATTGAATAATGACTCATTTGAACCATTAGAATTTCAAGCGGTTCAGTCGCTTATTTGTAAACTTTTGTCTCGATTGTACTCATTATTGTGATCATTCACGCAACTCATAAAAGACCCGTTGTCTATACTTTACACACAAGGATTAGGGACATTTTCCCTGCAACCCAGGTTCCGGAGGTGGCATATGAAACGCAGAAACGCTTCACGACTCGGTAACGTGCTAATGGGATTGGGCCTGTTCGTGATGGTAGCAGGTGTGGGTTACTCTATTTTAAACCAGTTACCGCAGCTTGACCTCCCGCAATATTTCGCGCATGGCGCGGTTCTGAGCATCTTCTTAGGTGCAGTTCTGTGGCTGGCAGGAGCGCGTGTGAGTGGTCATGAGCAGGTCAGCGACCGATACTGGTGGGTGCGTCACTACGATAAGCGCTGCCGCCGGGACGAGCATAAACACAGTTAACTCGGGGCTTTTTGCCGGGTGGCGCTGCGCTTACCCGGCCTACAAAACCCGTAGGCCCGTGCAAACGAAGTGCCGCCGGGCAATCTGTCAGAACGGCTCCTGAGGGAGCCGTTGTTGTATCAGAGATCCGCTAACGCCGCATCGCGATTCGGGTAGAACGCCAGGCGGCCAGGGATCGGCTGGACGCCAGCGCGCGCCATAGTGCGCAGGGGCTGGAATTCCAGATTACTGACACGCAGCTCGCAGCCGTCCGGCAGGCGATTCACAAAGCGCTGAAAAGCATCCAGCCCGCCAGCATCGAGCACCGGCACCGCGTCCCACTTCAGCACCACAATACGTTTTCCTGCAATACGTGATTCCAAATCAGTGAATAATCCTTCTGCCGCCGCAAAGAACAGCGGGCCGATAACGCGCAGCACCAGCACATCGTCCGGAACCTCAACATTCACCGGTGCAAGACGGGTCATCTGCGCAATGCGGCGCATAAACAGCAGCGACGCCAGTACAATCCCGACGCTGATGGCGATCACCATGTCAAACAGTACCGTCAGCGACATGCAAATCAGCATCACGATGATGTCGTCTTTCGGCGCACGGCGCAGGAGATGCACCACTTTATGCGCCTCGCTCATGTTCCACGCCACCATCAGCAGCAGAGCGGCCATCGCAGAGAGCGGCAGCCATGAGAGCAGAGGGGCGAGCGCGAGCAGGGCAAGGATCACCAGCAGGGAGTGAATCACGGCAGACACCGGCGAGGTCGCCCCGGCGCGGACGTTAGCGGCGGAACGGGCAATGGCGGCTGTGGCAGTAATACCGCCAAAGAATGGCGCGATAATATTGCCCAACCCCTGACCGACCAGCTCACTGTTGGCTTTGTGCTTGGTGCCGGTCATGCCGTCGAGCACCACCGCGCAGAGCAGCGATTCAATTGCGCCGAGCATCGCCATCGAGAATGCAGCCGGTAGCAGGGCGCGCAGAGAATCCCAGCTCAGCGTGAAGTTCGAGCCGGGTAAGTTCCACGGCAGTACCAGCTGCGGCAGAAGCTGCGGAATGCCGTTGCCCTGCGAACCGTCCGCCAGAATATAGTGGAACTGGGAGCCTATAGTCGCGACGTGTCCACCGAGAAGATTCACCACGCCCATCACCGCACAGCCCAGCAGCAGCGCAGGAAGATGCCCCGGCAGGCGGATGCCCAGCCGTGGCCAGAGAATTAACGTGCCGAGCGTGACGATGCCGATCGCCGCATCGCCCAGATTCGCCGTCGGTAGAGCCATAAACAGCGCCCCGACCTTTTGCAGATAGTGTTCAGGAACGTGCGTGAGCTGCAAACCGAGGAAATCTTTGATTTGCATGGTCCCGATGGTGATACCGATCCCGGAGGTAAAGCCGAGCGTCACGGAAAGGGGGATGTACTCGATCAACCGACCAAAGCGTGCCAGGCCAAACAGAATCAAAAATACCCCAGACATCAGCGTCGCAACCAGTAAACCTGCCAGACCAAATTGCTGGGAAACCGGGTAGAGGATCACCACAAAAGCCGCCGTCGGGCCTGAGACGCTAAAGCGCGAACCGCCGGTCAGGGCGATGACAATCCCGGCAACTGCCGAGGTATATAGCCCGTACTGAGGAGCCACGCCGCTGCCAATCGCCAGCGCCATTGCCAGCGGAATGGCAATAATCCCGACGGTTATCCCGGCGATAACATCACGCAGAAAACGTGACGAGGTGTATTTTTCTTTCCAGCAGGCGTCGATGAGGGCGCGAAAAGGCAGAACGTGTGAGGAGGTTATATTTTTCACAATTCTCGTTATCCGTGAGCACATCATCTGTCATGTGAATGGCAGGTGAAGGAGGTATTAATCATACAAATAAAGATAATAAACAAAAAAACCCGCCGCAGCGGGTTTTTGGGCCGTGTTCGATTAGTGTTCGAACATCGCAGAGATGGATTCTTCGTTGCTGATACGACGAATCGCTTCGGCCAGCATACCTGACAGGGTCAGGGTCCGTACGTTTGGCAGCGCTTTGATCTCTTCACTTAATGGAATGGTGTCACAAACGACCACTTCGTCGATGACGGAGTTACGCAGGTTGTTGACCGCATTGCCAGAGAAGATCGGGTGAGTTGCATACGCAAATACACGCTTAGCACCACGTTCTTTCAGTGCTTCAGCGGCTTTGCACAGCGTGCCGCCGGTGTCGATCATGTCATCAACCAGCACACAGTCACGGCCAGCGACGTCACCGATGATGTGCATCACCTGAGAAACGTTAGCGCGCGGACGGCGTTTGTCGATGATAGCCATGTCGGTATCGTTGAGCAGTTTGGCAATCGCACGAGCACGAACCACGCCGCCGATATCTGGAGAAACCACGATTGGGTTGTCCAGATTCAGTTGCAGCATGTCTTCGAGCAGGATTGGGCTGCCGAATACGTTATCAACGGGAACGTCGAAGAAGCCCTGGATCTGCTCAGCGTGCAGGTCAACGGTCAGAACGCGGTCTACGCCTACGCTCGACAGGAAGTCAGCAACGACTTTAGCGGTAATCGGTACACGCGCTGAACGGACACGACGGTCCTGGCGAGCATAGCCGAAGTAAGGAATAACTGCCGTGATACGGCCTGCGGAAGCACGGCGCAGGGCATCGACCATAACAACCAATTCCATCAGGTTGTCGTTAGTTGGAGCACAGGTGGACTGGATGATGAAAATATCACCACCGCGTACATTTTCGTTAATTTGTACGCTGACTTCGCCGTCGCTAAAGCGACCTACAGCGGCGTCGCCGAGGGAAGTGTACAGGCGGTTGGCAATACGTTGTGCTAGTTCCGGGGTGGCGTTACCAGCAAAAAGCTTCATATCAGGCACGAGAAGAACCTCAGGCATGCGTCCAATGGTGGATAACATTCGCCACAAACTGTGCGGGCCAGGCGAACGCTATCCAGGCGGTGTATTAAAGAGCGCGATGCAACGTCTGGAACAGGGTGACGTTGTCACCGAAACTCAGTCTGCGTCAGAATGGTCTGCTGTAGCGGGGAAGTGTTCATCCCTCGCGCCACAAAACCATGCAGCCATTCCGGGGCTTGCTCTAGCACCTGACGTGCGGCGGATTCGGTGTCAAATTCAGCAAAAACACAGGATCCTGTGCCAGTCAGGCGCGACGGGGCGTATTCTAACAGCCAGGAAAGCACCGCATCAACCTCGCGAAAACGTTTTCTTGCGATAACCTCGCAATCGTTGCTGAATTCACATTTTAGTAACGTTTCTATTGACCGTACAGGTGTGTCCCGTTTTAAGGCCGGATCGTTGAAAATAACCGGGGTAGGAATGCTTACGCCAGGGTGAGCAATGAGATACCATTTTTCTGCAGGTTCAGCCGGGGTGAGGATCTCACCGACGCCTTCGGCAAAGGCCGCATGACCCCGAACGAACACCGGGACATCCGCCCCAAGTGTCAGCCCCAGCGCGGCCAGTTCATCAGACGAAAGCCCACAGCCCCACAGATGGTTGAGTGCGACCAGTATGGTTGCCGCATTGGAAGACCCACCACCCAGACCGCCGCCCATCGGCAGACGTTTCTCAACACTGATATCAGCCCCGCTTCCTGGCGGAAGACGATGTGACTCATCAGCCGCCTTAATCAGCAACCGCGCCGCACGTATGATGAGGTTATCTTCATGCGCCACACCTTCGACAGGTGTCAGCAGCTGAATTTGTCCGTCATTGCGTGGAGTGATAGAAATCGTGTCGCCATAATCGACAAACTGAAACAGCGTCTGCAGCAGGTGATAACCGTCAGCGCGTTGCCCGGTGATGTACAAAAACAGGTTCAGCTTTGCCGGAGAGGGCCATTGGGTCATCATTTAACGATCCAGTTATCCATTTTAAGCTTGATACGCTGGCCGCCTTCCGTCAGCTCCATATTAGCCGGCAACGCGGGTTTGCTTGCGCTGTCGTAGCCGCCGTACACCACTTTCCAGGTTTTACCGTTCTGGGTGTAATTCAGTTCGCTCAGGCGATACTGGTCGTCGAGTTTGTAATCAGTGGCATCACCCGGCAGGCCAAGGATCCACTGACGCAGACTGTTAAGCGGAATTGGCATTCCGGTCAGTTTGCCGATCATCTCTTCGGCGTCCGTCGCGGTGTAATGCTGACCTTTATTGTCGGTAATCTGCGCGGTACCCGGCTGAGCGTTCAGCTCAAGTTCAGTGCTGCCAAGCGGGTTCAGGAGCAGCAGGCGATAGCGATCCTGCCCGGTTTGCTGCCAGAAGAAGCGGGCGTAGACTTTTTGCTGATCGGACAGATAAGCAAACGCGCCGCGCGTCTGATATTGACTTAAATTGCGTACTTCTTGCTGGTGCTGACGCCACTGCGGGGAGTCAGGACTTTTGCCGGGGCCCTTGGGCGGAGTAATCGAGCAGGCGGTGAGTACCAGCGCCGCCAGCGGTAACAAGCGAATCAATCGGGCCATAGTCGTGACAAATCCTTGAGATGCGTTGCAGTTATAACCCTTAATGCTAGCGCCGGGCGGTGGCAGCGTCTACGTTCATATTGTCTTAAATCATGAAATTAGCCTGGACGGCCTATTACTCCGAAAGGGGGCGCTCTCTTTTATTGATCTCGCGCATCCTGTATGATGCGACCTGCTAACCTTATTAACGCTGGTACTACTCCCGCTCACATGACCCTTTTAGCACTCGGTATCAACCACAAAACAGCCCCGGTTTCGCTGCGAGAACGCGTAACGTTTTCGCCGGATACGCTCGACCAGGCGCTGGATAGCCTGCTTGCGCAACCGATGGTGCAAGGCGGCGTGGTGCTCTCTACCTGCAACCGTACCGAGCTATACCTGAGCGTTGAAGAACAAGACAATCTGCATGAAGCCCTCATTCGCTGGTTGTGTGAATACCACAATTTGAACGAAGAAGAGCTGCGCAACAGCCTGTACTGGCATCATGATAATGATGCGGTCAGCCATCTTATGCGCGTCGCCAGCGGCCTCGATTCGCTGGTCCTTGGCGAACCTCAGATCCTCGGTCAGGTCAAAAAAGCCTTTGCCGATTCTCAAAAAGGGCATTTAAAAGCCAGCGAACTGGAACGTATGTTCCAGAAATCCTTCTCCGTCGCTAAGCGTGTGCGAACCGAAACCGACATTGGTGCCAGTGCGGTTTCCGTTGCCTTCGCAGCCTGTACCCTTGCGCGTCAAATTTTTGAATCGCTCTCAACCGTTACCGTGCTGCTTGTCGGCGCTGGTGAAACCATTGAGCTGGTGGCGCGTCATCTGCGCGAACATAAGGTCAAGCAGATGATTATTGCCAACCGAACCCGTGAGCGCGCGCAGGTATTGGCAGATGAAGTGGGCGCAGAGGTGATTGCCCTCAGCGACATCGATGAACGCCTGAAAGATGCGGACATTATTATCAGTTCAACCGCCAGCCCACTGCCGATTATTGGCAAAGGGATGGTGGAGCGTGCGCTGAAATCGCGTCGTAATCAGCCCATGCTGCTGGTAGATATTGCCGTTCCGCGCGACGTCGAACCCGAAGTGGGCAAGCTGGCAAACGCCTATTTATACAGCGTTGACGATCTGCAAAGCATCATTTCGCATAACCTCGCCCAGCGTAAAGCGGCGGCGGTGCAGGCAGAAACAATCGTCGAGCAAGAATCCAGCGAATTTATGGCCTGGCTGCGCGCGCAAAGCGCCAGTGAGACGATTCGCGAATACCGTGGTCAGGCGGAACAGGTACGTGACGATCTGACCGCCAAAGCGATGGCAGCCCTTGAACAGGGCGGCGATCCGCAGATTATTATGCAGGACCTGGCGTGGAGATTGACCAACCGGTTAATCCATGCCCCAACCAAATCACTTCAACAGGCTGCCCGTGACGGGGATGATGAACGCCTGAACCTCCTGCGCAACAGCCTCGGGCTGGAATAGCGCCACATACCCATTTTCTATTACAAGGTGCCTTTACGCCTATGAAGCCCTCTATCGTCGCCAAACTGGAAGCTCTGTACGAGCGCCATGAAGAAGTTCAGGCCCTGCTCGGCGATGCCGCGACTATTGCTGACCAGGATCGTTTTCGCGCCCTGTCGCGCGAGTATGCGCAGCTGAGTGACGTTGCGCGTTGTTTTACCGACTGGCGCCAGATTCAGGAAGATATTGAAACTGCGCAGATGATGCTCGACGACCCTGAAATGCGCGAAATGGCGCAGGAAGAGTTGCAGGACGCCAAAGCTCGTGCGGAAGAGATGGAGCAACAGCTCCAGGTTCTGCTGCTGCCGAAAGACCCGGATGATGAGCGCAATGCGTTTGTCGAAGTGCGTGCCGGAACCGGCGGTGACGAAGCCGCCCTGTTTGCGGGCGATCTGTTCCGTATGTACAGCCGCTATGCGGAATCTCGCCGCTGGCGTGTCGAAATCATGAGCGCCAACGAAGGCGAGCACGGTGGCTATAAAGAAGTGATCGCCAAAATTAGCGGCGATGGCGTTTATGGCCGTCTGAAGTTTGAATCCGGCGGTCATCGCGTGCAGCGCGTTCCGGCGACCGAATCGCAGGGACGTATCCACACGTCAGCGTGTACCGTTGCTGTCCTGCCTGAAGTGCCAGAGGCTGAACTGCCGGATATCAACCCAGGCGATCTGCGTATTGATACCTTCCGTTCCTCTGGTGCGGGCGGCCAGCACGTTAACACCACTGATTCCGCGATCCGTATCACCCACTTGCCAACGGGCATTGTGGTGGAGTGTCAGGACGAGCGTTCGCAGCACAAAAACAAAGCTAAAGCCTTGTCGGTTCTGGGCTCGCGCATTCGAGCCGCCGAAATCGCTAAACGTCAGCAGGCCGAAGCCTCAACTCGCCGCAACCTGTTGGGCAGCGGCGATCGCAGCGATCGTAACCGCACCTATAACTTCCCGCAGGGGCGCGTGACCGACCACCGTATCAACCTGACGATTTACCGTCTGGACGAGACGATGGAAGGCAAACTCGATTCCTTGATCGAGCCTATCGTGCAGGAATTCCAGGCCGATCAGCTGGCAGCGCTGGCTGAGCAGGACTAATGGATTTTCAGGCCTGGTTACGCGCCGCCGTGAGCGAGCTTTCTACCAGTGAAAGCCCGCGTCGCGATGCTGAAATCTTGCTGGAACATGTTACCGGCAAAACGCGGACGTTTATTCTGGCGTTCGGCGAGACGCAACTGATCGCCGCGCAAGAACAACAGCTTGCAATGCTGCTGGCCCGTCGTAAAACGGGTGAGCCGGTGGCGCATTTGACCGGCGAGCGGGAGTTCTGGTCGCTGCCGCTGTATGTCTCAGCGGCCACGTTGATCCCGCGTCCGGACACGGAATGTCTGGTGGAACAGGCGCTGGCACGCCTGCCTGATAGCTCCTGTCGCATTCTGGATTTAGGCACCGGCACCGGCGCGATTGCGCTGGCGCTGGCGAGCGAACGCCCGGATTGTGAGGTAACGGCGGTCGACGTGATGCCGGATGCGGTTGAACTGGCACAGCGTAACCTTGAGCGTCTGGATTTTCGCAACGTTCAGATCCTGCAAAGCAGCTGGTTTAGCGCCATTGCAAACCAGTCGTATGACATGATCGTCAGCAATCCGCCGTACATTGATGAGCAAGATCCGCATCTGTCGCAGGGTGATGTACGTTTCGAGCCGCTGACGGCGCTGGTCGCCGCTAACGAAGGTCTTGCTGATATCGAACACATTATTAGCAGCGCACGCGAACATCTGGTGTCCGGCGGCTGGCTGCTGCTGGAGCACGGCTGGACGCAAGGGCAGGCGGTGCGTGCGCTGTTTTGCGCAGCAGGATACGAGAGTGTCGAAACCTGCCGTGACTACGGCGATAACGACCGCCTGACGCTCGGGAAATTGCCATGAGCGCGTTTAGCATCTTGATCACTCTGCATATCGCTGCCGTGGTGCTGACTATCAGCTTTTTTGTAGTGCGTTACTGGTGGCGTTACAGCAATCATCCGCTGAGCAACGCCCGATGGGTGCGTGTTGCGCCGCACTGCATCGACACGATTTTGTTCCTTTCAGGCGCCGGTTTAATGTGGCTGACGGGCTATATGCCCTTTACTGATAAAGGCACATGGCTGACTGAAAAGCTGTTTGGCGTTATCATCTACATCGTTTTGGGTTTTATCGCGCTTGGACGTCGTCGTCCGCGCAGCCAGCAGACCGGATTTATTGCCTTTCTGCTGGGGCTGGTGGTGCTGTACATCATCATTAAACTCGCCACCACAAGAATACCGTTACTGGGGTAAGTATGAGGTCCTTAGCCGATTTCGAATTTAATAAAGTACCGCTTTGCGATGGAATGGTCCTGATCTCAGAGATGATCCGCGACGATTTCACCTCACAGTGGGTCTACGATGAGCTGGAAAATCTGGCAAGTATGGCGCGTGAAGAGATCAGTCAGGCGCGTCCTCAGGACTGGCAGCTGGAGAAGCTTATCGAGCTGTTCTACGGCGAATGGGGCTTTTGCGACACGCGCGGCGTGTATCGTCTCTCCGACGCGCTGTGGCTGGATCAGGTACTGAAAAACCGTCAGGGTAGCGCTGTTGCTCTGGGGGCCGTATTGCTGTGGGTTGCCAACCGGCTGGATATTCCGCTGGTGCCGGTCATTTTCCCGACGCAGATGATTCTGCGCGCGGAGTGGCTGGACGGCGAAATGTGGCTGATCAACCCGTTTAACGGCGACACGCTGGACGAACACACGCTGGATGTCTGGCTGAAGGGCAATATCAGCCCGGTAGCAGAACTGTTTAACGAAGATCTCGATGAAGCGGATAACGCTGAAGTGGTGCGCAAGCTGCTGGATACGCTGAAATCGGCGCTGATGGAAGAGCGGCAGATGGAGCTTGCCCTGCGTGCGAGCGAAGTGCTGCTGCAGTTCAACCCGGAAGATCCGTATGAGATCCGCGACCGTGGCCTTATCTACGCGCAGCTGGAATGTGAGCACGTAGCGCTCAATGATTTGAACTACTTTGTTGAGCAGTGCCCGGAAGATCCGATAAGCGAAATGATCCGTGCGCAGATCAACGCGATCGCGCACAAACAAATTACACTGCATTAATCTTAATTCCGATTCACACCTGAATAAGGCGATCCTATGAAACAAAAAGTGGTTAGCATTGGTGATATCAACGTGGCAAACGACCTGCCGTTCGTGCTGTTTGGTGGCATGAACGTTCTGGAATCCCGCGACCTCGCCATGCGTATCTGCGAACACTACGTGACCGTGACCCAGAAACTGGGCATCCCGTACGTGTTTAAAGCCTCTTTTGACAAAGCCAACCGCTCTTCCATCAACTCTTACCGTGGCCCAGGTCTGGAAGAAGGGATGAAAATTTTCCAGGAGCTGAAACAGACCTTTGGCGTGAAAGTGATCACCGACGTGCATGAAGCGTCACAGGCGCAGCCAGTTGCTGAGGTAGTGGATGTGATTCAGCTTCCGGCCTTCCTGGCGCGTCAGACCGACCTGGTTGAAGCGATGGCGAAGACCGGTGCAGTCATCAACGTGAAGAAACCACAGTTCGTGAGCCCTGGTCAGATGGGTAACATCGTCGATAAATTTATCGAAGGCGGCAACGACCAGATCATTCTGTGTGACCGTGGCGCGAACTTTGGTTACGACAACCTGGTGGTCGACATGCTGGGCTTCAGCGTGATGAAGAAAGTGTCCAATAACTCACCGGTTATCTTTGACGTGACCCACGCCCTGCAGTGCCGTGACCCGTTTGGCGCCGCATCCAGCGGTCGTCGTGGTCAGGTGACTGAACTGGCGCGCGCCGGTATGGCGACAGGTCTGGCCGGTCTGTTCATCGAAGCGCACCCGGATCCAGCCAACGCGAAATGCGACGGTCCATCCGCGCTGCCGCTGGATAAGCTCGAGCCGTTCCTGAAACAGATCAAAGCGATTGACGATCTGGTGAAAAGCTTCGACGAGCTGGATACCAGCAACTAATCGTTGAGCTAATAAAAAACCCGCCGCGGCGGGTTTTTTTATGCCCGGCGCGCGGGTTATACGTTACTGCCGGTCTTGTAGGCCGGGTAAGGCGAAGCCGCCACCCGGCAAAACAGTTCAGACAAAGAACGTCAGGCAAAAATCGTCATCAGATACGCGATAAACAGCGCCAGATGCGCCGCGCCGTTTAGCACGTTGGTGCGTCCGGTCGAGAACGAAATCTGACACAGCAGCAACGACGCCACCATCACAATCATCTCTGGCGCACCCAGCGCAAAGTGCAGGTCATTCCCGGTCATAAAGGCGATCAACGTCACCACCGGTACGGTGAGTGAAATCGTCGCCAGCACGGAACCGAAGAACAGGTTCATTGCGCGCTGCACCTGGTTGCTGAGCACAGCTTTCAGAGCGCCTAAACCTTCTGGTGACAGAATCAGCAAGGCGACCAGGAAGCCGGTAAAGGCCACAGGGGCGTTCAGCTCGGTCAGCAAGGTTTCCAGTGGATTCGCATTCATTTTGGTGACCGCGATTACCGCAATCAGATGTACGATCAGCCAAACCGTATGCCACAGGCTGCTGTGCGCAGAAGGCTTACCGTGGTGCGGGTCATCGTCGTCGCCGTCATCTTCATGCTCGTAGACGAACAGGCTTTGGTGCGTTTTGGTTTGAATCAGCAGGAAAACGCCGTACATGGCGGCGGAAATGAGCGCGACCAGCAGCGCCTGCCCGGTGGTGAAATTGGCGCCCGGCAGTGCCATTGGGAACACCAGTACAATAATTGCCAGCGGGAAGAGGGCGATCAGATACTGTTTAATACCAAACAGGTTCATATACTGAGTGGCGAATTTGCCCCCGCCCAAAAGCAGCGAGAAGCCTACCAGACCGCCGGTCACAATCATAATGATCGAATACAGCGTATCGCGCATCAGCGTCGGTGCGGCATCGCCGGTTGCCATCAATGCGGAAATTAAGCTTACTTCGAGAATAACAACGGAAAGACTTAAAATCAGAGAGCCGTAGGGTTCGCCCAGGCGGTGCGCCAGTACGTCGGCGTGGCGAACAACGCTAAATGCGCTGGATAAAATACCAATAAGAGCAAGAATGTTAATTCCAACGACCACTGGCAGTGACTGGCTACTTCCCCAGAAGAGCAGCACGGCCAGTGCCACAAGCGGGAAAATAAGCGACGTCTCCTTGTGGCGGGTCTTAACCGCCTCATGTGTTGTTGTCATGTGATACTCCGTGAATGCAGGTGATTGTAATTATAGAATGAAATTGCAGGCCATTAAACTAACAGAAAACAGATAATTTCCAGTGATGTTTTACTTAATTTTACGTCACAGTGGCTATTTTTATCAAAGCGCCTGTAAAATCGCTTTTAATCTAAATACACACTAAATAACAGTGGATTAAGTTCATTAATTTCACACAATTGTCATTTTGACTGGCAACGGTAACCCCTATCGACCACACTTACCTTTTTGACTCAAAAGAGGTGAGTGATGCCCTATAAATCAAAAAACGATCTGCCTGACAGCGTCCAGCACGTTCTGCCGTCCCACGCGCAGGAAATCTACAAAGAGGCGTTTAACAGCGCCTGGGAGCAATATAAGGATAAAGAGGACCGTCGCGATGACGCCAGCCGCGAAGAGACCGCCCATCGCGTCGCCTGGGCGGCTGTCAAACACGATTATGAAAAAGGGGAGGATGAGAAATGGCATAAAAAGAAATAGTGCCCTTATGATTAGCCACCTCTGTTTTGACTTTTCCGGCTGTTGAACTTTCGTTGTATTGCAACTGGCCTGTGAATTGCTTATCGTTTATTAACTGCTGTCAAAATGAGCAGAAACGAAAATGCCGGGAAGGCGTAAAAGATGTCGCACGGAAGCATGCAGTGGCGGAGGTGGTAAAGTGTTAACGCGTGATTTCTTAATGAAGGCAGATTGTAAGACGGCATTTGGTGCTATTGAGGAATCGCTTCTCTGGTCGGCTGAACAACGTGCTGCGTCGCTTGCGGCGACGATGGCCTGCCGCCCGGATGAAGGCCCGGTATGGATATTTGGTTATGGTTCGCTGATGTGGAATCCCGCGCTGGAGTATGTGGAATCCGCAACGGGTACGCTTCCTGGCTGGCATCGCGCATTTTGTCTGCGCCTCACTGCCGGTCGCGGTAGCGCCTGTCAGCCTGGCCGGATGCTTGCACTGAAAGAGGGCGGGCGCACCACCGGCGTCGCCTATCGTCTGCCGAACGATACCCTCGAGGACGAGCTGGCGCTGCTGTGGAAGCGTGAAATGATCACCGGCTGCTATTTGCCAAGCTGGTGCAAACTGGAGCTCGACGACGGGCGCACCGTCAATGCGCTGGTCTTTATCATGGACCCGCGCCATCCGCTGTATGAATCCGATACCCGAACGCAGGTCATTGCGCCACTGATTGCCGCAGCCAGCGGGCCGCTGGGAACCAATGCCCAGTATCTGTTCTCACTCGATCAGGAACTGACGCGTTTAGGGATGCAGGATGATTGCCTGAACGAGCTGGTGACGAAGGTCAAAGCCTTGATTGAAGGGGATTCCCGCGAAGCGTCATTGCGCCCGGGTTTTGCCTGATAAAAAAAAGCCGGGTGGCGGCTGCGCCTTACCCGGCCTACAAAAGCCAATCAGATCAACGGTTTTGTAGGCCTGTGCAAACGCAATGCCGCCAGGCAGCTTTTTCAGGCAGCGACGTAGCTGACAGAGTGCTCAAGCGACTGGCTGTGGCTGTCAATCAACACATCCCAGGTGCCAGTGTAAGGCACGGTTAACCACGCATTGTCTTTGTTCTGTACGCTAAGAATATCCGCCTGCGACGACTTCTGCGCTTTCGCACTCATCAGATGAATATGGCAGCGCTCAGAGCAGCGCACGACTACCGTATCCCCGCCAAACAGTTTCAAACTTGTTTTTACCAGTGCCATTTTTTACCCCGTTGTCCCGAAAAACGCGCTCCCTGCGGTTAATCCTGAGCGTGATGTTGTTCACAATTCACTCATGGCATAACACCAAAGGGGAAGGGAGAGGATGCTGATTTTGATCAAAAAATGGCATAACGTTTAAACAAAAATGACAAAATGCCTGAAAGGGTTCAGCTGGCGCGTATTTGAACAGGCCAATACGCGCCACACTAAAATTATATGCGGAAATGCCCCGCCGTTTCAGCAAGGTCGCCCGCCTGGCTTTGCAGAGCGCTCGCCGCAGCGGCGGATTCCACGACCAGTTCGGCGTTTTGCTGCACCATACGGTCAAGATGCGTTACGGCGTGGTTGATCTCGTGAATGCCTTTCATCTGTTCGCTGGTCGCGATGGTGATTTCACGCATGATCCCGGACACGCTGCCGATAGTCGAGCGGATCTCATCCATGCTTTCACCGGCCAGATGTACATACCGCGAACCGGTCGCCACGCTGTCGGCGGTTGAATCGATCAGCGTTTTGATCTCCTTGGCCGCCTGTGCGCTGCGACTTGCCAGACTGCGTACTTCCCCGGCGACTACCGCAAATCCGCGACCTTGCTCACCCGCACGGGCCGCTTCTACCGCTGCGTTCAGCGCCAGGATATTAGTCTGGAAGGCAATTCCGTCAATGACGCTGGTGATATCACCGATTTTAGCCGACGCCACTTCAATGGATTGCATGGTACTGATGGCCTGAGAAACCACTTCACCCCCGCGTGAGGCCGCTGCCGAGGCTTTGCTTGCCTGATCGTTAGCTTCCGCCGCCGATTCGGTGGACTGAGTGACAGAGGCGGTGATCTGCTCCACGGCGCTGGCGGTTTCGCGCAGGCTGGAAGCCGCCTGCTCGGTACGGCCCGACAGATCCTGGTTGCCTGCGGCAATTTCGCGCGCGGCATTTTTGACCGAGGAGCTGGCGTCGCGTAACTGCACCATCACCGTCGAGAGTTTGTCGCTAAAGGCGTTAAAGGCCTGGGCAATTTCTGCCACTTCGTCCTGGCCGTTATCCGGCAGACGCTGCGATAAATCGTTGGTGCCGTTGGCGATGGCGTGCATCGCGTCGCGAATATTCGACAGACGTTTCAGCAGGCGTGCAATGGTGAAGTGGACAATTGCGCCGCTCAGCAGCACCAGAATGATCAGCGACAAAGCAGATGCTTTCAACAAGGAACGCATCCCGGAGGTGGCGTCGTTACTGTCGAGCGCCACGATAAGCAGCCAGTGCGTGCCTGCCACCGGTGTGGCGACAAAGGTTTTCTCCACTCCGCCCAATGTACCGTCGATTTCGTGGCCTTTTTTCAGCTCGTTAATATCAACGCCATTGATCGCTTCTGCAAAGGGTTTGAGCGTCAGCGCCGGATCGTTGGCGGCAATTACCGTACCGTCGCTGTCAATCAGCAGACCACTGCTGGCGGGCGTCGGGTGAATACCACGCACGTTAGCCACCACGCTGTCCATCGCCACATCTCCGGCGACCACTGCTTTCAGTGCACCGTTTTCTTTTACCGGCACAGCAAACGTCACGACCAGCTTACCGGTGCCAGCATCGACATACGGGGCAGTGACCACCGGCGCATCGGCGCTGACTACCTGCTGATACCACGGGCGCACGGTCGGATCGTAATCCGCTGGCACGCCCGCCGGATCGGAGAATTTCGCCGTTTTGCTGGCGTAGCCGACGTAGACGTTGGTGAAACCACCCGCTTGTGCCAGCTGTTTAAATACCGGAACCGGGTCGTCGCTCAGGGCCACAGATTGCGCAGAGGCAATGACCGTTAATTTGCTGTTGACCCAGTCGGCAATGGCGAGATTATGACTGGCGCTGGTACTGGCCAGAATATCGCGTTGCGATTGCTGGTTATCCTGACGTGTGACCTGGAAATTAATGACGGTATTAAGAAGAAGGGCGACGACCAGACAACCTGTCGTCGCGGCGATGATACGGGCACGGATTGACCTTAACATATGCTGAATACCTGCTGAGTTGGCTTAAGGTGCGTATCGGCAACTCGAGCAGGAACTTGATGGTGCAACCGCGTCCATAAGTAAAAAATATGTTTACGGTTTTATTATTAAAAAGCTAATACTTTGTCGGCGGAAAGAGTCCACTGGGCCAGCTCAACCAGAGTACCGATTTCAACCCCCTCGATCAGCGGCAGGGGAGTGATCCCGCGTCCGTCGGTGCAGGTTTTACATAGCTTCACCGGGACGTTCTGCGCGGTGAGGATTTCCAGCATCTGCTGAATATTATACCCCTCGGCGGGTTTTTGTCCTTTCAGCCCGGCGGTGACGGCATCTGACATTAAAAACAGTCGCAGATCCAGTTCGCTATCCTGATCGCGCAGAGCGATGGCAAGACGCAGGCTGTTAAACAGGGATTCACTTCCATAGGCCGCTCCGTTGGCGACGATCACGATTTTTTGCATGTTCACTCCTGTAGATAGCAAGGCGGGAAAAATATCTGTTGCCTATGCTACCGCGCTGGCGAGGAAGAATACAAAGTTGCTTCAGGATATTCCTGAAATTCCCCTTTGGGCTGCAAAAACTTCCAGAACGCGTTAAGGTTACAGCTGTATAGACATGCGATCTGGATCACAGTTACGACCTTAATGATGGCTTTACCTCACCTTCGTTCTCTGTTGTTGCTCCTGCTTATTCCGGCTGGAGCCGTTTGTGCTGCGCCCGGTTCTTTTGAACAGCAGGCGCGAAATCCCTTTGATAACAATGGTGATGGCCTGCCGGACCTCGGTTTAGCCAAACCAACCGGCGAAAGTGAAAAACATCTGGCAGAGATGGTGAAAGCTTTTGGTGAAGCCAGTATGACTGACAACGGTCTGACGACAGGGGAGCAGGCGCGTCAGTTTGCGTTTGGTCAGGTGCGCGACGCCGTCAGCGGGGAAGTCAATCAACAGATTGAATCCTGGCTTTCGCCGTGGGGGAATGCCAGCGTCGATTTGCTGGTGGATGACGACGGGAAATTTACTGGCAGCAGCGGGCGATGGTTCATCCCCTGGCAGGACAACAATCGTTATCTGAGCTGGAGCCAGCTGGGGCTGACGCAGCAAACCGACGGTCTGGTGAGCAACGCCGGAATTGGTCAGCGCTGGGTTGCCGGAAAATGGCTGCTCGGATACAACACCTTTTACGATAATCTGCTGGATGAAAATCTCCAGCGAGCCGGGCTGGGTGCCGAAGCGTGGGGCGAAAATCTGCGTTTGTCGGCAAATTATTATCAGCCGTTTGCCAGCTGGCGCGACAGCTCTGACGTGCAGGAACAGCGGATGGCGCGAGGATACGACGTGACCGCGAAAGCCTGGCTACCCTATTTTCAGCATCTGAATACCAGCGTCAGCTTTGAGCAATATTTTGGCGATAGCGTTGATCTGTTTCGTAGCGGCACTGGGTATCACAACCCAATGGCGGTCAATCTTGGGCTGGATTATACGCCGGTACCGTTGTTGACGTTTTCTGCGGCACACAAGCAGGGGGAAAGCGGCGTCAGCCAGAATAACCTCGGCATGAAACTCAACTACCGTTTTGGCGTCCCGCTGAAAAAGCAGTTGTCATCGGATGAAGTGGCCGCCACGCGCTCCCTGCGCGGGAGCCGCTATGACTCACCGAATCGCGCAAATCTTCCGGTGATGGAGTTCCGCCAGCGCAAAACGCTGTCGGTGTATCTGGCGACGCCGCCGTGGAATTTACATTCGGGTGATACCGTCAATCTGAAACTGCAAATTCGCAGCACGCACGGAGTGAGACAACTTCACTGGCAGGGCGATACGCAGGCGTTAAGTTTGACTTCGCCGCCTGATGCGAAAAGCAGCGAGGGCTGGAGCGTGATTATGCCCGCCTGGGATGCAAGTGAAGGCGCAACGAACCGCTGGCGGCTGTCGGTGGTGGTCGAGGATGAAGACGGGCAGCGTGTCTCTTCCAATGAGATCACGCTCTCTCTGTCGCAGCCGCTGATGGCGGTGCCTGATGACGATCCGAGATGGAAACTGCTGCCGGACGAATGAATTAGAAAATACGCTCCTGGTGAACCCAAACGGCCGCTTCAACGCGAGATTTGAGCTTCATCTTCTTGAGCATGTGTTTGACGTGAACTTTGACCGTGCTTTCGGTGATATCCAGACGACGGGCGATCATTTTGTTCGGCAGTCCCTGGGCAATCAACTTCAGGATATCGCGCTCGCGCGGGGTTAACTGAGTCACATCGCGGTCAGAGGTGGCGCGGTTGGCACGCAGACTGGCGGCGAGTACCGGCGTTAAGGCTTCGCTCAGGACCATTTCACCAGCGGCGGCCTGTTGCAGGGCTTTCAGTAGATCTTCCGGTTCCATATCTTTGAGCAGATACCCGTCTGCGCCGCGTTTCAGCGCGGTGACCACATCTTCTTCATGGTTGGACACGCTAAACACCACGATGCGCCCGGAGAGAGATTTTTCGCGCAGCTTATCCAGCGTTTCCAGGCCGTTCATGCCCGGCATATTGAGATCGAGCAGGATCAAATCAGGATCGAGTGACTCGGCAAGTTCAATACCCTGTTCCCCGTTGCTGGCTTCTCCCACCACGGTAATATCTGCCGCCATGCTGACAAGTTGTTTAACGCCGGTGCGCAGCATCGGATGATCGTCGATTAACAGGATGGTTGCCGCTTCCTGATTAGTCATGGTTTTCTCCTTGGGAAGTGATTAGAGGCTTTTCGGGAATAAAGGTCACTACGACTTCAGTGCCGCCAGACTCTCCCCGGCGAACCTGGCAATCCCCGCGCAGACTTTGCGCGCGGTCTCGCATAATAATTAAACCATAGTGGTTGGTTCGTTCAGCGTTTTCTGGCACGCCGCAGCCGTTATCCTGCACCGTCAGTTTCACCTGGTTATCGTGACAGGTGACGGCCACTGTCACCGCCGTCGCATCGGCGTGTTTGAGCGCATTGCTCAGGGCTTCGCGGGCGATTTGCAACAGATGAATGGCCTGATGAGAGGGGACAAAACGCGGTGGGAGCTGGTAATCCAGCTTCACCGGGAACCCCAGTCGGGCGCTAAATTCCTGACAGCTTGATTCTAATGCCGGGCGCAAACCCGGTTCGGTGAGCTGCAAACGGAAAGTCGTCAGCAGTTCGCGCAGCTGTACCCATGAGGTGTTCAGCTCGTTGCGAATCTGGCTCAACAACTGTTTGCTGGTGGCGGGCAGGGCGTCGTCCTGCATTTGCAGACAGCTGACCTGCATTTTGATACAGGAGAGCGACTGCGCGATTGAGTCATGCAGTTCGCGGGCAATGGTTGCGCGCTCTTCCATGACGATCAGCTGTTGCTGTTTTTCCTGATGACGATCGAGCGCCAGGGTCGCGGTGAGCTGCTCCACCAGGGTGTCGACCAACTGCTGTTGATCGTGACTCAAATGACGACCAGTCGGCAGCGTCGCCAGTAAAATGCCGTACTGGGTGTGGCTGTCCGTCAGGCGCCATTTCAGCGTGGTGCCACTGCTGGCGGCTACAGGCAAGCCGCGCGGACAGAGGTGACAGCCCTTGTCATCACAGGTCATGTCTGACTGACAGGTAAATTCCTGATGATTCTCTTCATCTTCGACGTCGTAAACGCGCAGTTCGATATCGTGCAGCAGCGTCAGATTTTGCAGGCCGTTAAGCACCGGTGAAAGACGCTCGCACAGCGGAACTTGCGAATGCAGGCGGCGGTTGGCCTGCCACAGAAATGAGAGAATCTCGTTCTTTTGCTCCAGACCAGCGGTTTTTTCCTGCACCCGTTTTTCCAGCACCGCGTAGCTTTCGGCGAGTTCTCCGGACATATCATTCAGGGCCTGGCCGAGCATCGCCATTTCATTGCGACCGCTGATATTCGCCCGCTGGGTGAAATCACGCTGGGTCACCGCACGGGCCACGGCCAGCAGTTGTTTCCAGGGGTGCAGCAGGCGGGCGCGGAGCCAGACGATAGTGAAGGCCAGCAGCAGCGCCATAAAAATCGCCATCACCCGATGGACCATCACCACGCGCTCAATGCGCATTTCGGTCGAGGAGTCGAAAGAGGAGACCAGCGTATCGATGCGGGCGACAAAACTGGCGACGTCACCGGCGACTGTGTCGGGGCTATGCGCCTGTTGCAGGCCCGGTTTCAGCCGACTGTGCCAGTAACCCTGTAGCGCATTAAGCTGGTTAGTCTGACCGTCGCGCTGGGCGGCGATTTCCAGTTCAGGGCTGAATGCGGTACGCTCCATCTCATCGAGCAACGGTTTGTCTTCTGCCGTCAGCGGGACAGCTGCCAGCAGGCGATAACTCTGCATGCGCAGGGAACCTGCCTTGTTGATGGCATGGGCGCTACCCTGTACGCCCTGCACCAGCCAACCAGAGATCGCCATGCCGGTCACACCAATCGCGGTGGACAGCATAACAATAAGGGCCAGCTGATTAACCAGCGTCAGCGGGGAGAAGAGTCGTTTTAACATGGGCTTGCCGGGCTCCTGATTTTGCCTGCCTCCAGGAATGGCGCTATTTTCATGCATCCCCTGGAGTATACCCATACCAACAAAGGATTACCCCTAAATTGCCACTGGGGTAATAGTCAGGGGGAGGGGCGCACCTTAAACCGTCAGCACCGTTATAAAACCACACCTTTTTTGCCGAAAAACCCTACTCACTAAGGATGATGGCGATTTTTCGTCCGTCAAACCGTCAACTTTTCCTTTGATTTATATCAACTTACCGCCTGCTTAAAACCCTAATGTTTGCAGCATCTTTCGATAATCAGAGGTGTCTATGAGTCACTCATCCGCCCAGGAAAGGGCTTCCGGTGCTGTTATAACAGAATGGCATCCAGAAGATCCTGAGTTCTGGAAACAGCGTGGCCAGCGTGTTGCAAGTCGTAATTTATGGATTTCTGTTCCGTGTTTGTTGTTGGCATTCTGTGTCTGGATGCTGTTTAGTGCAGTGGCAGTGAACTTGCCGAAAGTGGGCTTTACCTTTACCACCGATCAGCTGTTTATGCTGACGGCATTACCGGCGCTTTCTGGCGCTTTGCTGCGTGTTCCTTACGCATTTATGGTTCCGTTATTTGGCGGTCGTCGCTGGACGGCGTTCAGCACCGGTATCATGATCATCCCTTGCGTGTGGCTGGGTTTTGCAGTGCAGGACACCTCTACGCCATTCAGCGTGTTCGTGACCATCGCATTGCTGTGCGGTTTTGCCGGGGCTAACTTTGCTTCCAGCATGGCGAATATCAGCTTCTTCTTCCCGAAACAAAAACAGGGCGGCGCACTGGGCATCAACGGCGGCCTGGGTAACATGGGCGTGAGCGTAATGCAGTTGATCGCACCGCTGGCCATTTCCATGTCTATCTTCGCGGTGTTTGGCGGAACGGGTGTGGAACAAGCCGATGGTTCTAAACTGTTCCTGGAAAACGCGGCCTGGATTTGGGTTCCGTTCCTGGTGGTATTCACCCTGGCGGCCTGGTTCTTTATGAACGATCTGTCGGCGTCTAAAGCGTCCCTGAGCGAGCAGTTGCCGGTTCTGAAACGTGCGCACTTGTGGATCATGGCGCTGCTGTATCTGGCGACGTTCGGCTCGTTTATCGGTTTCTCTGCCGGGTTCGCGATGCTGTCAAAAACCCAGTTCCCGGAAGTGCAGATTTTGCATTTCGCCTTCTTCGGTCCGTTTATCGGTGCACTGGCACGCTCTACCGGCGGGATGATTTCTGACCGTCTGGGCGGGACCCGCGTGACACTGGTGAACTTCATCATGATGGCCGTTTTCTGTGCGCTGCTGTTCCTGACTCTGCCGACTAACGGCCAGGGCGGTAACTTTATCGCCTTCTTCGCTGTCTTCATGGGCCTGTTCCTGACGGCCGGTCTGGGGAGTGCTTCTACCTTCCAGATGATCTCGGTTATCTTCCGTAAGCTGACCACCGATCGTGTGAAAGCGCAGGGCGGGAGCGAAGAACAAGCAATGCGTGAAGCGGCGACAGATACCGCTGCGGCGCTGGGCTTTATCTCAGCGATTGGCGCTATCGGTGGTTTCTTCATTCCAAAATCATTTGGTATCTCCCTGGAGCTGACCGGCTCCCCGGCAGGTGCCATGAAAGTCTTCCTCGTCTTCTACATCGCCTGCGTATTTATTACGTGGCTGGTGTATGGCCGAAATACTAAGAAAAATAAGTAAGTTTGATTATCCGTTTACGCGGCCTTCGGGCCGCGTTTTTTTATTCTGCATTTAGTTACAACATACTTTTATGTCAGTTGATATTGGCGCAGGGTGAAACACTGTGATCGCCATCGCTTTGCAGGGACATCTACCCCTTAATACCTAAGATGTTAAATAAAGCCATGCTCTTTGTACGATAAATAAAAAATACATATAAAAAACATATAGTTAAAAAATGGATTTTTATACCGCTTTGGTGGTATTTGCTCTAATACCTCGCGCAAAAGAGCCCGCTCGCCTTGATCGTTATCAATTCCCGCCATCTTTCATAGCGTTACCTTCGCTGCAAATCAGCAATGTCGATTTAGAGAGCCACAGGCTCCACACAGGAGATACCCGATGAGCAAATTTTTGGACCGGTTTCGCTACTTCAAGCAGAAGGGCGAAACTTTTGCCGATGGGCACGGCCAGGTTCTGGAAACCAACCGGGACTGGGAAGACGGATACCGTCAGCGTTGGCAGCACGATAAAGTCGTCCGTTCTACACACGGTGTAAACTGCACCGGTTCCTGCAGCTGGAAGATCTTCGTCAAGAATGGTCTGGTCACCTGGGAAATGCAGCAGACTGACTACCCGCGTACCCGCCCGGATATGCCAAACCACGAACCGCGCGGCTGCCCGCGTGGCGCGAGCTACTCCTGGTATCTGTACAGCGCCAACCGCCTGAAATACCCGCTGATGCGCAAACGCCTGATGAAAATGTGGCGCGAAGCGAAAGTGCAGCACAGCGATCCGGTTGATGCCTGGGCCTCCATTATTGAAGACGCGGATAAAGCGAAAAGCTTCAAGCAGGCGCGTGGACGCGGCGGATTTGTCCGTTCATCCTGGCAGGAAGTGAATGAGCTGATTGCGGCGTCTAACGTCTACACCGTTAAAACCTACGGCCCGGACCGCGTGGCAGGCTTCTCGCCGATCCCGGCGATGTCGATGGTCTCCTACGCGTCCGGCGCGCGCTACCTGTCCCTCATCGGCGGCACCTGTCTGAGCTTCTACGACTGGTACTGTGACTTACCGCCAGCGTCTCCGCAGACCTGGGGCGAGCAGACCGACGTTCCTGAATCCGCTGACTGGTACAACTCCAGCTATATCATCGCCTGGGGCTCAAACGTTCCACAGACCCGTACCCCGGATGCCCACTTCTTCACTGAAGTGCGTTACAAAGGCACCAAAACCGTTGCCGTTACGCCGGACTACGCCGAAATCGCCAAGCTGTGCGATCTGTGGCTGGCGCCGAAGCAGGGTACCGATGCCGCGATGGCGCTGGCGATGGGCCACGTCATGCTACGCGAATTCCACCTGGATAAACCAAGCCAGTACTTCACCGACTACGTGCGTCGTTATACCGACATGCCAATGCTGGTGATGCTCGAAGAACGCGACGGCTACTATGCTGCCGGTCGTATGCTGCGTGCGGCGGATCTGGTGGATGCGCTGGGCCAGGAAAACAACCCGGAATGGAAAACGGTCGCCTGCACCAACGATGGTGATATGGTCGCGCCGAACGGCTCTATCGGTTTCCGTTGGGGCGAGAAAGGCAAGTGGAATCTCGAACAGCGCGATGGCACCACCGGCGAAGAGGCCGAGCTGCGTCTTAGCATGTTGGGCAGCCAGGATGAGATCGCGGAAGTCGGTTTCCCGTACTTCGGCGGCGAAGGTTCTGAACACTTCAAGAAAGTGGAGCTGGAAAATATCCTGCTGCACAAACTGCCGGTAAAACGTCTGCAACTGGCCGACGGCTCGACCGCGCTGGTCACCACCGTTTACGATTTGACGATGGCCAACTACGGTCTGGAACGTGGTCTGAACGACGAAAACTGCGCGACCAGCTACGACGACATCAAAGCGTACACCCCGGCGTGGGCAGAGCAGGTGACCGGTGTGCCACGCGCGCAAATCACCCGTATCGCCCGCGAGTTTGCAGAGAACGCAGACAAAACCCACGGTCGTTCGATGATCATCGTCGGTGCGGGCCTGAACCACTGGTATCACCTCGATATGAACTATCGCGGTCTTATCAACATGCTGGTGTTCTGCGGTTGTATCGGCCAGAGCGGCGGCGGTTGGGCGCACTATGTAGGCCAGGAAAAACTGCGTCCGCAGACCGGCTGGCAGCCGCTGGCGTTTGGTCTCGACTGGCAGCGTCCGGCGCGTCATATGAACAGCACCTCCTATTTCTACAACCACTCCAGCCAGTGGCGTTACGAAACCGTCACCGCGCAGGAACTGCTGTCGCCAATGGCGGATAAATCCCGCTACACCGGGCATCTGATCGACTTCAACGTGCGTGCTGAACGCATGGGCTGGCTGCCGTCTGCGCCACAGCTGGGGACCAACCCGCTGCGCATCGCGGAAGAAGCGAAAAAAGCAGGTATGTCGCCGGTGGATTACACCGTGAAATCCCTGAAGGATGGCTCGATTCGTTTTGCGGCGGAACAGCCTGAAAACGGCAAAAACCACCCGCGTAACCTGTTCATCTGGCGTTCGAACCTGCTGGGCTCGTCCGGTAAAGGCCACGAATACATGCTCAAATACCTGTTGGGTACAGACCACGGTATTCAGGGCAAAGACCTGGGCAAACAGGGCGGCGTGAAGCCAGAAGAAGTCGAGTGGAAAGACAACGGTCTCGACGGGAAACTGGATCTGGTGGTGACGCTCGACTTCCGTCTGTCCAGTACCTGTCTGTACTCTGACATCGTGCTGCCGACGGCGACCTGGTACGAAAAAGACGACATGAATACCTCGGATATGCATCCGTTTATTCATCCGCTGTCTGCCGCCGTTGACCCAGCGTGGGATTCGAAAAGCGACTGGGATATCTACAAAGGCATCGCGAAGAAATTCTCCGAAGTCTGCGTGGGCCATCTTGGCGTAGAAACCGACGTCGTGACCCTGCCAATCCAGCACGACTCCGCCGCCGAACTGGCGCAGCCGCTGGACGTGAAGGACTGGAAAAAAGGCGAATGCGATCTGATTCCAGGCGTCACTGCACCGCATATCATTCCGGTGGAACGCGATTACCCAGCCACCTACGAGCGCTTTACCTCTATCGGCCCCTTGATGGAGAAAATCGGTAACGGCGGGAAAGGTATCGCCTGGAACACCCAGAGCGAAATGGATCTGCTGCGTAAGCTCAATTACACCAAGGCTGACGGCCCGGCCAAAGGCCAGCCGATGCTGAACACGGCGATTGACGCGGCTGAGATGATCCTGACTCTCGCCCCTGAAACTAACGGCCAGGTGGCAGTGAAAGCCTGGGCGGCGCTCAGCCAGTTTACCGGTCGCGACCACACGCATCTGGCGCTGAACAAAGAAGACGAGAAAATTCGCTTCCGCGATATTCAGGCCCAGCCGCGCAAAATTATCTCCAGCCCGACCTGGTCTGGTCTGGAAGATGAACATGTGTCTTACAACGCGGGCTATACCAACGTTCACGAGCTGATCCCGTGGCGCACCCTGACCGGTCGTCAGTCTCTGTATCAGGATCACCAGTGGATGCGTGATTTCGGTGAAAGCCTGCTGGTCTACCGTCCGCCAATTGACACCCGTTCGGTGAAAGAGGTGATGGGCGAGAAATCCAATGGTAACCCGGAAAAAGCGCTTAACTTCCTGACGCCACACCAGAAGTGGGGGATCCACTCCACCTACAGCGACAACCTGCTGATGCTGACCTTAGGTCGCGGCGGGCCAATCGTCTGGATGAGCGAAGTGGATGCCAAAGATCTGGGGATCGTGGATAACGACTGGATCGAAGTATTCAACAGCAACGGTGCACTGACTGCCCGTGCGGTTGTCAGCCAGCGCGTGCCTGCCGGAATGACCATGATGTACCACGCTCAGGAACGTATCGTGAACCTGCCGGGTTCCGAGATTACTCAGCAGCGCGGCGGTATCCATAACTCGGTCACGCGTATCACGCCGAAACCGACTCACATGATCGGTGGCTATGCGCAACTGGCGTACAGCTTTAACTACTACGGTACGGTCGGCTCTAACCGCGATGAGTTCGTGGTGGTGCGTAAGATGAAGAATATTGACTGGTTAGATGGCGAAGGTAATGACCAGGTACAGGAGAGCGTAAAATGAAAATTCGTTCACAAGTCGGCATGGTGCTGAATCTGGATAAATGCATCGGCTGTCATACCTGCTCGGTCACCTGTAAAAATGTCTGGACCAGCCGTGAAGGTACGGAATACGCGTGGTTCAACAACGTTGAAACCAAGCCGGGCACTGGCTTCCCGACCGACTGGGAAAATCAGGAAAAATGGAAGGGCGGCTGGATCCGTAAGATCAACGGCAAACTGGTGCCGCGCATGGGTAACAAAGCGCTGCTGCTGGGTAAAATCTTCGCTAACCCGCATCTGCCGGGCATCGACGATTACTACGAGCCGTTTGATTTTGACTACCAGAACCTGCACAACGCACCGGAAGGGAAGCATCAGCCGATTGCGCGTCCGCGCTCGCTGATCACCGGCCAGCGGATGGACAAAATCAGCAAAGGGCCGAACTGGGAAGACGATCTCGGCGGTGAGTTCGAAAAACTGTCGAAAGATCAGAACTTCGAAAACATGCAGAAGGCGATGTACGGCCAGTTCGAAAACACCTTCATGATGTACCTGCCGCGTCTGTGCGAACACTGCCTGAACCCGGCGTGTGTCGCGACCTGTCCGAGCGGAGCCATCTACAAGCGTGAAGAAGACGGCATCGTGCTTATCGATCAGGATAAGTGCCGTGGCTGGCGTATGTGCATCACTGGTTGTCCGTACAAAAAGATCTACTTCAACTGGAAGAGCGGCAAGTCCGAGAAATGCATCTTCTGTTATCCGCGTATCGAAGCGGGTATGCCGACCGTCTGTTCCGAAAGCTGCGTAGGCCGTATTCGTTACCTCGGCGTGCTGCTGTATGACGCGGATGCGATTGAAACCGCAGCGAGCACCGAGAACGAGAAAGATCTCTATCAGCGTCAGCTGGACGTGTTCCTCGATCCGAACGATCCGAAAGTGATTGAGCAGGCGCTGAAAGACGGTATTCCACAGAGCGTGATCGACTCAGCGCAGCAATCTCCGGTCTACAAAATGGCGATGGACTGGAAGCTTGCTCTGCCGCTGCACCCGGAATATCGCACGCTGCCGATGGTCTGGTATGTGCCACCGCTGTCACCAATTCAGTCCGCCGCCGATGCGGGTGAACTGGGCAGCAACGGGATTCTGCCGGACGTAGAAAGCCTGCGTATCCCGGTTCAGTACCTGGCGAACCTGCTGACTGCAGGTGACACTCAGCCGGTGCTGCTGGCCCTGAAACGTATGCTGGCGATGCGCCACTTTAAACGCGCGGAAACCGTTGATGGCGTTATCGACACCAGCGCGCTGGAAGAGGTGGGCTTGAGCGAAGCACAGGCGCAGGAAATGTACCGTTACCTGGCGATTGCGAACTACGAAGATCGTTTCGTGGTACCAAGCAGCCACCGTGAGCAGGCTCGCGATGCCTTCCCGGAGAAAAGCGGTTGTGGCTTCACCTTCGGCGACGGTTGCCACGGTTCAGACACCAAATTCAACCTGTTCAACAGCCGTCGTATTGATGCGATGGATGTGACCAGCAAAACGGAGCCGCACCAATGATTGAACTCGTCATTGTTTCGCGTCTGCTGGAGTACCCTGACGCTGCCCTGTGGCAGCATCAGCAGGAACTCTTCGATGCACTCGCGTCATCTGAAAATCTGGATAAAGAAGATGCGCAGGCGTTAGGCATTTTCCTGCGTGATTTACTCACTCAGGATCAACTGGATGTACAGTCGGCTTATAGCCAGCTGTTTGACCGGGGCCGTGCAACCTCTTTACTGCTGTTCGAACACGTTCACGGCGAGTCCCGCGATCGCGGTCAGGCGATGGTTGACCTGATGGCACAGTACGAAGCGCACGGCTTGCAATTAGATAGCCGCGAGCTGCCGGATCATCTGCCGCTGTACCTGGAATATCTGGCACAGCTGCCGCGTGAAGAGGCGCTGGGCGGTTTGCAGGATATCGCGCCGATTCTCGCATTGCTGAGCGCGCGTCTGAAACAGCGTGAAAGCTGCTATGCGGTGCTGTTCGAACTGCTGGTGAAACTGGCGAATGCGGCGGTAGATAGCGACAAAGTGGCCGAGAAAATCGCCGACGAAGCGCGCGATGATACCCCGCAGGCGCTGGATGCGGTCTGGGAAGAAGAGCAGGTGAAATTCTTTGCTGACCAGAATTGTGGTGAGTCAGAAATCTCTGCTCACCAGCGTCGTTTTGCCGGTGCTGTCGCCCCGCAATATTTGAATATCTCTAACGGAGGACAGCAATAATGCACTTCCTGAATATGTTCTTCTTCGATATTTATCCGTACATTGCGGGTACTGTGTTCCTGGTAGGCAGCTGGCTGCGTTACGACTACGGCCAGTACACCTGGCGTGCGGGCTCCAGCCAGATGCTGGATCGCAAAGGAATGAACCTGGCCTCTAACCTGTTCCACATCGGGATCCTCGGTGTGATCGCCGGTCATGCCTTCGGGATGCTGACGCCGCACTGGATGTATGAAGCCTGGCTGCCGCTGGACGTGAAACAGAAGATGGCAATGTTTGGCGGCGGTGCTGCGGGCCTGATGTGCCTGGTGGGCGGTCTGCTGTTGCTTAAACGCCGTCTCTTCAGCCCGCGCATTCGTGCAACGACAACGGCGGCGGATATTCTGGTGATGTCGGTGCTGGTTATCCAGTGCGCGCTGGGTCTGGCGACAATTCCTTTCTCTGCTCAACATATGGACGGCAGCGAGATGATGAAACTGGTCGGTTGGGCACAGTCAGTGGTGACGTTCCACGGCGGGGCTTCGGAGCATCTTGATGGGGTGGCGTTTATTTTCCGCATGCATCTGGTGTTGGGCATGACGTTGTTCGTCCTGTTCCCGTTCTCGCGCCTGGTGCATATCTGGAGCGTGCCGGTCGAGTACCTGACACGCAGATATCAAATCGTCCGCGCGCGTCGCTGAGTCATTCGGCTATAAATGAACAAACCCTGCTTCGGCAGGGTTTTTTTCGCCTTTTTGCCGGGTGGCGGCGTTGCCTTACCCGGCCTACGGATTTGCAGTTCGGTTTTGTAGCCCCGGTAAGCGCAGCGACACCGGGGAAAAGAGGTGTGCGAAAGCCGGATTATTAACTATGAGTTTTGGGATTTGAACTGAAAAATGGTGGCGGGGGAAGGATTACTCAGCGCATTGCGCTTCGCCCTTCGGGTCGTTGCCTACGGCAACGCTTTCTCGCTTCGCTCGAATCGAACCTTGGTCGAAGCTTCTCATCCTTCCCCATAGAGAATATGAAATAGCGTGCGAACAGGAATATTGGATTTAATCTAAGAAATGGTGGCGGGGGAAGGATTACTCAGCGCGTTGCGCTTCGCCCTTCGGGTCGTTGCCTGCGGCAACGCTTTCTCGCTTTGCTTGAATCGAACCTTGGTCGAAGCTTCTCATCCTTCCCCAATGGGAATATGGAATAGCGTGCAAACAGGGATATTGGATTTGGTCTAAGAAATGGTGGCGGGGGAAGGATTCGAACCTTCGAAGTCGATGACGGCAGATTTACAGTCTGCTCCCTTTGGCCGCTCGGGAACCCCGCCAGGGGTATGATGCTTGAGCGTTGAGATGGTGGTGGGGGAAGGATTCGAACCTTCGAAGTCGATGACGGCAGATTTACAGTCTGCTCCCTTTGGCCGCTCGGGAACCCCACCACGGGGTAATGCTTTTACTGGCCTGCTTCCTGCTGGAAGCGGGGCGCATCATATCAAATGACGCGCCCCTGTAAAGCATTCCTTTGATGAAAACGAACTGTTTGACTGCTTTTTACGCGTAAAGACGCAAAGCTAATCAATTCATTTCACAAAGGATTAAAGAATAATCGTTCTGTTGCCGTAGACGAACACGCGCTGGGCCAGCACCTGATACAGCGCGCGGCTCAATACATTCTTCTCGACGTCACGACCGGCACGCATCATATCTTCTGCGGTATAGGTATGATCGACGTGGATTACGTCCTGCATGATGATCGGGCCTTCATCCAGGTTATCGTTCACGTAGTGGGCGGTGGCGCCGACAATCTTCACGCCGCGCTCGTACGCCTGATGATAAGGACGTGCACCAATGAAGGCCGGCAGGAATGAGTGGTGAATGTTGATGATCTTATTCGGGAAGCGGGAAACAAACGATGGCGTCAGCACGCGCATGTACTTCGCCAGCACCACATAGTCAGGATCGTGCGCTTCAATGGCTTGCGCCATCAGATCGTCATGCTCTTCGCGGGTGTGGCCTTCGTGGCTTACCAGTTCGAAGGGAATATCAAAACGCTCAACCAGCGTGCGCAGCGTATCGTGATTACCGATAACGGCGGCAATTTCAACGTCCAGCCCGCCATAGTTGGCTTTCATCAGCAGATCGCCCAGACAATGAGCTTCTTTGGTGACCAGAATCACGACTTTACGACGCCCGGCGGGAGTCAGTTCGCGAATGGAGCCTTCCGGTAACGCGCCGTCAAGATCCGCGAGCAGGGTGGTATCGTTGAAAATCCCCTCCAGTTCAGTACGCATAAAGAAACGACCGGTGCGGTGATCCACGAACTCGTTATTTTGCACGATGTTCAGTTCATGCTTATAGCAAATGTTGGTGATACGGGCGATCAGACCCTTCTGGTCAGGGCAAATGGTACGCAGTATTTTGCGTTGTAATGATTGCATCGCGAGGAAATCCTGTTGAGTGTTTGCTTGTTATTGGTGGTCAGGCGTTATTGCCCGCAACACTTTTTAAATTTTTTACCTGAACCGCAGGGGCAGGGGTCATTACGACCAAACTGCGGACGAGTACCATCAATATAGTACCACTGTCCGCCTTCGAGTAAGAACCGCGAGCGCTCAATGATGGCGCCGGGTTTATTGTGCTCGATAAATCGGGCGACGAAGCTGACAAAACCTTCGTTTGGCGTGCTGCCAGCGACAACCTCGTATTGCGTCAGGCCGAGCCATTGTGTATTGGCAAATCCGGCTTCAATTTCTTGACGAAAGTCAGCGGCGTGGCACGAGGGATGCCAGGTCTTAATCAGGTAGTCTGCGTCTTTGATCACAAAAGCAGAATACCGGGAGCGCATAAGGTGTGATGGATCGGGTGCAACCTGGTTGCCAGAAAGATATCGCTGGCAACATAGGCTATACTCGACTGCGCTACCACAGGGGCAGAGTTGGGACACAATTCTCTTCCTGGAATAAAAAAGTCACGGCGTTTAAACGCCCAGGTGGCACTATGTTAACTGAGCGATAGCGATGATGCTACGTTGGGAATCCAGGGGAAGTAAAACAGGACTGATGAGAAAGGTAAAAATTGGTCTGGCGCTGGGCTCAGGTGCTGCCCGGGGTTGGTCACATATTGGCGTGATTAACGCGTTAAAACGACTCGGTGTCGAAGTTGATATTGTTGCAGGCTGCTCTATCGGCTCGTTGGTCGGTGCTGCGTATGCGTGCGATAAAATGCCGGAGCTTGAAAAATGGGTACGCTCTTTCAGTTACTGGGACGTACTTCGTTTGATGGACCTCTCATGGCAACGCGGCGGACTGCTGCGCGGGGAACGCGTTTTCAACCAGTTCCGCGAAATTATGCCTTCAAATGATTTCAATCTCTGCCAGATGCCTTTTGGCGCAGTGGCAACCAATCTCAGTACCGGCAGGGAAATATGGTTCACCGAAGGTGATATCCATCTTGCCGTGCGAGCCTCCTGCAGTATGCCGGGCCTGATGGCGCCGGTTCCTCACAATGGCTACTGGCTGGTGGATGGCGGTGTGGTCAATCCGGTGCCGATTTCCCTCACCCGTGCGATGGGGGCGGATATTGTCATTGCGGTCGATTTGCAGCACGACGCCCATCTGATGCAGCAAGACTTGATGCCGGTAAATCTTCACAACGATGAAGCTGACAGCGAAAAGCTGGCCTGGCACGAGCGTCTGCGCGAACGTTTAGGTCGCGCGGCGACGCGTAAAACGGTCTCTGCGCCAACGGCGATGGAGATCATGACGACCTCTATTCAGGTGCTGGAGAATCGCCTGAAGCGTAATCGAATGGCAGGTGATCCTCCGGACATCTTGATCCAGCCATTCTGTCCGCAAATATCTACGCTCGACTTTCATCGTGCAGATGCAGCCATCGCTGCCGGAGCACTTGCGGTCGAGAAAAAAATGGACGAACTGCTACCTTTGGTGCGGGCGACAGCCTGAGCACCCTTTTTGATGACTTCAGCAAATTCTGACAGGCGACAGGTCCAATAGCGTGCCACTATTGACTTATCAACTGCCAGGGGAGAGACCATGACGCAGCCATTGGCCGGTAAACAGATTCTGATAGTTGAAGACGAGCCCGTTTTCCGTTCGCTGCTGGATTCGTGGTTAACCTCACTGGGTGCGACAACAGTACTGGCCGTCGATGGTGTCGATGCGCTGGAAAAAATGACCGAAAACACACCGGACCTGATGATTTGCGATATTGCTATGCCACGTATGAACGGCCTCAAGCTGGTAGAGCACCTTCGCAATGAAGGTGACCAGATGCCGATTCTGGTCATTTCCGCGACCGAGAATATGGCCGATATCGCTAAAGCCCTACGCCTGGGGGTTCAGGATGTGTTGTTAAAACCCGTCAAGGATTTAAATCGCCTGCGGGAAACGGTTTTTGCGTGCCTCTACCCAAATATGTTTAATTCTCGCGTCGAAGAAGAAGAGCGCCTTTTTCAGGACTGGGACGCGCTGGTCAGTAATCCTCATGCAGCCGCAAAGCTTTTACAGGAACTTCAGCCACCGGTTCAGCAAAATATATCGCATTGCAGAATTAACTATCGCCAGCTGGTTGCCGCAGATCAGCCCGGTCTGGTGCTTGATATCGCTCCGTTGTCCGACGTTGATTTGGCGTTTTATTGCCTGGATGTGACGAGAGCAGGTGATAACGGTGTATTAGCTGCACTATTATTGCGGGCATTATTCAATGGGTTATTGCAGGAACAACTCTCACATCAGGGACAGCGACTGCCTGAATTGGGTTCATTGCTAAAACAAGTGAACCATCTTTTTCGCCAGGCCAATTTGCCTGGGCAGTTTCCACTGTTAGTGGGTTATTACCATAGTGAATTAAAAAATCTTATCCTGGTCTCAGCGGGTCTAAACGCAACGCTCAATACTGGCGAACATCATATTCAGGTCAGTAACGGCGTTCCTTTAGGGACGATGGGTTCGACATACCTTAACCAAATAAGCCATCGCTGTTTGTCATGGCAGTGCCAAATTTGGGGAGCCGGTGGGCGTTTGCGCTTAATGTTGTCCACGGAATAAGCAATTGAGTTTTATTCGTCAGATAGCTTTACCGCCGTTTTAAAGGCAGTGCTACTATCACTGCCAGTTTGATACGTATTTATCCTAATTGATCGGTAACGCGCCCTTTTCAGACCCGGTTTACAGAGTGAGGCTGATATACTCGACGCGTTATTCAATGCATAAAAGTTCAAAACTTGAACAGTTCAGGAGATTTCAATGGCTGCCCTAAATTCGAAAGTCACAAAGGCTGTTATCCCGGTAGCGGGATTAGGAACCAGGATGCTACCGGCAACAAAGGCAATTCCGAAAGAAATGCTGCCTTTGGTCGATAAGCCATTAATCCAGTATGTCGTCAATGAATGTATTGCTGCAGGCATTACTGAAATTGTGCTGGTGACTCATTCGTCCAAAAACTCTATCGAAAACCATTTCGATACCAGTTTTGAACTTGAAGCCATGCTGGAAAAACGTGTTAAACGTCAGCTGCTGGAAGAAGTTCAGTCTATCTGTCCTCCGCATGTCACAATCATGCAAGTGCGTCAGGGGCTGGCTAAGGGCCTGGGGCACGCTGTGCTGTGTGCGCATCCGGTCGTGGGTGACGAGCCTGTTGCAGTTATCCTGCCGGACGTTATCCTCGATGAGTTCGAATCAGACCTCTCTCAGGACAACCTTGCAGATATGATTCGTCGTTTTGACGAAACCGGCAGCAGCCAGATTATGGTTGAGCCTGTTGAAGATGTGACCGCGTATGGTGTGGTTGACTGTAAAGGCGTTGATCTGAAGCCGGGCGAAAGCGTGCCGATGGTCGGTGTGGTCGAGAAGCCAAAAGCTGACGTAGCGCCGTCTAACCTCGCGGTTGTAGGCCGTTATGTTCTGAGCGCAGAGATTTGGCCACTGCTGGCGAAAACCCCTCCGGGAGCAGGTGATGAAATCCAGCTGACAGATGGCATTGATATGCTGATCGAGAAAGAGACCGTCGAAGCCTACCACATGAAAGGCAAAAGTCATGACTGTGGTAATAAACTCGGTTATATGCAGGCTTTCGTTGAATACGGTATTCGTCACAACACGCTGGGTGAAGAATTTAAAGCATGGCTGAAAGAGACTATGGGTATTAAAAACTAATCTGCCCACGCAGAAGTTCAAAACCGGTGTGAGTTATGCTCCACCGGTTTTTTTATGCCTGAAAAAGTGCCTCTGGATAGTGTCAGAAAGTATACATTCGCAAATGTTGCTATATGGCGGAGTGTAACAGAATGCTCCAGGACAAATTACGGGCATAAAAAATCCCGTATAAAACGGGATTTTTCTGAAGGCGTAGTGATTAATCCTTGATCAGGAAATCATCCAGTTGTTTGCCTTGCTCATCCATAGCTTTCTTGATTACCGCTGGAGTACGGCCCTGGCCAGTCCAGGTTTTAGTTTCGCCGTTCTCGTCTACATAGCTATATTTAGCCGGGCGAGCAGCGCGTTTAGCTTTAGTACCGGTCTTAGCAGCAGACATGCTGTTCAGTAATTCGTTTGGATCGATACCATCAGCAATCAGCATTTCACGATATTGCTGCAGTTTACGAGTGCGTTCTTCGATTTCAGCAGCAGCGGCGCTTTCTTCTTCACGACGTTCGTGTACAACAACTTCTAATTTTTCCAGCATTTCTTCCAGCGTTTCGAGGGTACATTCTCTTGCCTGCGCACGAAGAGTACGGATGTTGTTCAGAATTTTAAGTGCTTCGCTCATTGTAGTAATCTCAAACTTATATTGGAGGGGGTTTGTTGACCTAATAATAGAGTGATAATTTGAGATGTGCAATAGGTGGGAATGTAAGGAATTCAAAAAAGGCTTAATATCCAGCAATATTATTAATGGCGCTAACTTAAATTTCATTACCCGTAAGGGCAGCTTGTTATCATCACTATTGGCATAAACTGCTCATCGGCGCGTTTACTTTTGTGACAAATCTCTAACCGCTTATAGTTACTTCGGATAAATATCAACCTTTTGTATTACCCACTTTAAGTCACTAGACTGGCGTAATAGTTAATAAATACTGAATTTTAATGCTGACTGCTTCTGCTATAAAAATCAGGATTTGCTTAGTGTAAATCTTCAGTTTTCATGGCGAGCCGTTAGTTTACTGTCTGTTTTAACGTGTTATTTTCTTAATCCGTCCGACAAACGACTTTACAATTCACGCTGAGTCTGTGCGTGGTGTCGCTGAGGCCACACCAAAATATGGTACAATGACTCATCGGGAATATTACACATTGATTAGGGTTTAACGACCAATGGCACAACTTTATTTCTACTATTCCGCAATGAATGCAGGGAAGTCTACGGCGCTGCTGCAATCTGCATATAATTACCAGGAAAGGGGCATGCGTTCTATCGTATACACGGCAGAAATTGACGATCGCTTTGGTGCGGGGAAGGTGAGCTCACGTATCGGTCTGTCGTCTCCAGCAACGCTGTTTAATACACAGACGGACCTGTTGGAAGAGATCCGCACTGAGCATGCTCTGAAGCCGGTACATTGCGTGCTGGTGGACGAAAGCCAGTTCCTGACGCGTGAACAAGTTCATGCGCTATCTGAAGTCGTCGATCAGCTGGATATTCCGGTGCTGTGCTACGGATTACGTACCGATTTCCGCGGTGAGCTGTTTATTGGCAGCCAATATTTACTCGCCTGGTCAGACAAACTGGTTGAACTAAAAACCATCTGTTTCTGCGGACGTAAAGCCAGTATGGTTCTGCGCCTTGACCAGGAAGGGAAACCCTACGCCGAAGGTGAGCAGGTGGTGATTGGTGGCAATGAGCGTTATATCTCAGTGTGTCGTAAACATTATAAAGAAGCGCTGGTGATTGGCTCGTTGACGGCAATTCAGGAATCGTATCGTCGCTAGCGTGAGTTTTCTTTTTCAACCTGCTGAATATCTTCAGACATAAAAAAACCCGCTACGAGAGCGGGTTTTTTATTAGGCTAGCAATTAAGCGTTTTTCTTCACTTTCTTGTCAGCTTTAACAACCGGTGCTTCAGATTTCACTGCAACAGAGTTGTCTTCATGGAACTCACGGCCGTAGTAGGTATCCAGCAGAATCTGTTTCAGTTCGGAGATCAGTGGGTAGCGCGGGTTAGCACCAGTACACTGGTCATCGAAGGCATCTTCAGACAGCTTGTCAACGTGTGCCAGGAAGTCAGCTTCCTGAACGCCTGCTTCACGGATTGACTTAGGAATGCCCAGTTCAGCTTTGATGCTGTCCAGCCATGCCAGCAGTTTTTCGATCTTCGCAGCGGTACGGTCACCGGCAGCGCTCAGACCCAGATGATCTGCGATTTCAGCGTAGCGACGACGAGCCATTGGGCGGTCGTACTGGCTGAATGCAGTCTGCTTGGTTGGGTTGTCATTCGCGTTATAACGGATAACGTTGGAGATCAGCAGGGCGTTCGCCAGACCGTGAGGAATGTGGAACTGAGAGCCCAGCTTGTGCGCCATTGAGTGACACACACCGAGGAAGGCGTTAGCAAACGCGATACCTGCGATGGTGGCAGCATTGTGCACACGCTCACGAGCAACCGGGTTTTTAGAGCCTTCGTTGTAAGACGCTGGCAGGTTTTCTTTCAGCAGTTTCAGAGCCTGCAGAGCCTGACCGTCAGAGAACTCAGAAGCCAGCACGGAAACGTAAGCTTCCAGAGCGTGAGTCACTGCATCCAGACCACCGAACGCACACAGTGATTTCGGCATATCCATCACCAGGTTGGCATCAACGATAGCCATATCTGGAGTCAGAGCGTAGTCAGCCAGTGGGTATTTCTGACCAGTCGCGTCGTCGGTAACAACCGCAAACGGAGTCACTTCAGAACCGGTACCGGAAGTGGTGGTGACGGCGATCATTTTCGCTTTCACGCCCATTTTCGGGAACTTGTAGATACGTTTACGGATATCCATAAAGCGCAGCGCCAGTTCTTCGAAGTGAGTTTCTGGATGTTCGTACATCACCCACATAATTTTCGCGGCATCCATTGGGGAACCGCCACCCAGCGCGATGATCACGTCTGGTTTGAAGGAGTTAGCCAGCTCAGCACCTTTGCGAACAACGCTCAGGGTTGGGTCAGCTTCAACTTCGAAGAAGACTTCAGTTTCAACGCCTGCTGCTTTAAGAACAGAGGTGATCTGGTCCGCATAGCCGTTGTTGAACAGGAAACGGTCAGTCACGATGAGCGCACGTTTGTGGCCATCAGTAATCACTTCATCCAGCGCGATTGGCAGAGAGCCACGGCGGAAGTAGATAGATTTCGGAAGTTTGTGCCACAACATGTTTTCAGCTCGCTTAGCAACGGTTTTCTTGTTGATCAGGTGCTTAGGACCAACGTTTTCAGAGATGGAGTTACCACCCCATGAACCACAACCCAGAGTCAGGGAAGGCGCGAGTTTAAAGTTGTACAGGTCACCGATACCACCCTGCGAAGCCGGGGTGTTAATCAGAATACGTGCGGTCTTCATTTTGTCGCCGAAGAATTTAACGCGTTCTGGCTGGTTGTCCTGGTCGGTGTACAGGCAAGAGGTATGACCGATACCGCCCATTTCTACCAGTTTTTCTGCTTTACTGACGGCGTCATCGAAGTCTTTCGCACGGTACATCGCCAGGGTCGGGGACAGTTTTTCGTGTGCGAATGGCTCGCTTTCATCAACCACTTTCACTTCACCAATCAGGATCTTAGTGGTAGCCGGAACAGTGAAGCCTGCCAGTTCAGCAATTTTGTATGCTGGCTGACCAACGATGGCTGCGTTCAATGCGCCATTTTTCAGGATGATGTCCTGAACGGCTTTCAGCTCTTTGCCCTGCAGCATGTAGCCGCCGTGGCTGGCGAAACGTTCGCGAACCGCGTCATACACTGAATCAACCACAACAACGGACTGCTCAGAAGCACAGATTACGCCGTTATCGAAGGTTTTAGACATCAGAACAGAAGCAACAGCACGCTTGATATCAGCGGTTTCGTCGATAACAACAGGGGTGTTACCTGCGCCAACGCCGATAGCTGGTTTACCAGAGCTGTATGCAGCTTTAACCATGCCTGGGCCACCAGTTGCCAGAATCATGTTGATGTCCGGGTGGTGCATCAGGGCGTTAGACAGTTCAACGGACGGTTGGTCAATCCAGCCGATCAGATCTTTTGGTGCACCTGCAGCGATGGCAGCTTGCAGAACAATATCAGCGGCTTTGTTAGTCGCATCTTTAGCGCGTGGGTGTGGGGAGAAGATGATTGCGTTACGGGTCTTCAAGCTAATCAGAGATTTGAAGATAGCGGTTGAAGTTGGGTTCGTTGTTGGAACGATACCGCAAATGATGCCGATAGGTTCTGCAATAGTGATGGTACCGAAGGTGTGGTCTTCGTCCAGCACGCCACAGGTTTTCTCATCTTTATAGGCGTTGTAGATATACTCTGAAGCGAAGTGGTTTTTAATCACCTTATCTTCAACGATACCCATACCGGATTCAGCAACGGCCATTTTAGCGAGAGGGATTCGAGCATCTGCAGCAGCCAGAGCGGCGGCGCGGAAGATTTTATCAACCTGTTCTTGGGTGAAATTGGCATATTCACGCTGGGCTTTTTTAACGCGCTCGACGAGTGCGTTCAGTTCAGCGATATTAGTAACAGCCATAATGCTCTCCTGATAATGTTTAAACTCTTTTAGTAAACCAGCGCTCGATACGACACCATTATAGACGAGGTATCAGTACTTGCTTAACACACAGTAAAACAAAGGTTTAGTGTTGTTTACTGTTGACGCTTAGCACTAACTTACTAAAAGAGCCTGACTTTAGCATCATCCCTTTTTGTTTCTATCTCTCCCTTTCGGTGTTACCCAGATTACTCACTTCTGAGTACGAAAAACATGATCTAAATCAATTTACACCGAAGCTGATACCTTTCAGCACGGGTATTTCGCACAATCATATCAAGTGTTAAATAATTACAAAAGTAATGGAACCGAAACGCGCATTGAATACACATATACTTAACACATGAAAATCATAGCGTTTTGACACAGATTTCTGGTGAAGTGTGCTGATAAAAAGCGTATCTTCAGCGCGGTTTTTATCCATTTATTCTGTCGTCTGGGCCATGCTGATTTGCGGAGCTAACTGTGACCCCATTGCTCTTTGATTTTTCTACTTATTTTAAGTTTTTTATCGGTTTGTTCGCGCTCGTTAACCCGGTCGGGATCATTCCTGTCTTCATTAGTATGACCAGTTATCAGACGGCGGCTGCCAGAAACAAGACCAACCTGACTGCAAACATGTCGGTGGCCATCATTCTGCTGACCTCGCTTTTCCTGGGTGATTCGATTCTGCAAATCTTTGGTATTTCCATCGATTCCTTCCGTATTGCGGGTGGCATCCTGGTGGTGACTATTGCCATGTCGATGATCAGCGGGAAACTGGGGGAGGATAAACAGAACAAACAGGAGAAATCAGAAACAGCGGTGCGCGAAAGCATCGGTGTTGTGCCTCTGGCTTTGCCATTAATGGCAGGACCGGGTGCCATCAGTTCGACTATCGTCTGGGGTACGCGTTACCACAACTGGTTTCACCTGATTGGTTTTTCCGTGGCGATAGCGCTTTTCGCACTCTGCTGTTGGGGCGTGTTCCGCATTGCTCCCTGGCTGGTACGTTTGCTTGGGCAGACCGGCATTAACGTCATCACCCGTATTATGGGTTTACTGCTGATGGCCCTCGGAATCGAATTTATTGTGACCGGACTGAAAAGTATTTTCCCAGGGTTACTAAATTAGTCATTTCATTTGAAAGAGCGGAGCCAGTGGCTCCGTTTTTTTACGTGATTATCAGCAAATCATATAAATAAAGTTGAAAACTTCACAAGACATAATAAATTCTGCTAATAAAACACTTTTCTTACATTTCAGTAACTTAGTTTTTTCCCGTCTGATCACCTGAACATAAACCGCGCAAACACTCTGTTATTTTACTCACACGATACTCTGGGGCTTGCTGTGGGATAACTGAAATGATATTAGTAATTTCAACATTCCCTTAGACGAATGTGCTAAATAATAATCAATTGTTAATTTTTTGTGTAAAACGCAGTCGATACAGGCACCCGTCGGCTACTGACGAGAGAAAACTCTCTATCACATTGAATACCTGGTAGTTTCTTTAGCATTGATGTGTGGCAGGACGCCCCCAGAAAAACGGGACTCCCCGTAAAAGAGAATTGCTTAACAAATTTGCAAAATGTATTGGCGCGAAATTAAGCCATTTGGTACTTTCCGGCCTTATATTTTGCCAACGAATTTTTCCAGATGAGAATGATTTTCAAAAATAACGCTCATCTCAGCAAGACACCACACGTCTCAAAACAGGGGAGGCGTGTAAAAGAATCGACGCAAGGCGGCCAGACGAGCCACCAGTAATAAGTACAGTCGGTGATAGCAAGAAGTAAACGACCTGACAGCAGCTAAACTCCTGCGTTGTTCAGGACCCCTTAGGGGAAATAAACAGGCTGGCATTAAAACCAGTAATTATAATGAGTGGAGTATCAACACAATGTCCATCATCACAAAAAAAAGTCTGATCGCCGCAGGAATTTTCACCGCGCTGATCGCAGGTAATATGGCAATGGCTGCTGATGTACCTGCAGGTGTTACACTGTCAGACAAGCAAACCATGATCCGCAACAACGGCGCTGAGCCACAGTCTCTGGACCCGAACAAAATTGAAGGGGTTCCGGAAGCAAACATCAGCCGCGATCTGTTCGAAGGTCTGCTGATTACCTCAACGAAAGACGGCCACCCGATTCCTGGCGTCGCTGAGTCCTGGGATAACAAAGACTTTAAAGTCTGGACATTCCACCTGCGTAAAGACGCAAAATGGTCCAATGGTGAACCTGTCACCGCACAAGATTTCGTTTATAGCTGGCAGCGTCTGGTGGATCCAAACACCGCATCCCCGTACGCCAGCTATCCGCAGTACGGTCACATCCTGAACGTTGATGAAATCATCGACGGCAAAAAAAAACCTTCTGAGCTGGGCGTGAAAGCGGTTGACGACCACACTCTGGAAGTGACCCTCAGCGAACCTGTTCCGTATTTCTACAAACTGCTGGTTAACCCGGCCATGTCACCGGTCAATAAAGCCTCTATCGAAAAATTCGGTGAGAAATGGACTCAGCCAGCGAACATCGTCACCAACGGTGCATACAAGCTGAAAGACTGGGTGGTTAACGAACGTATCGTGATGGAGCGTAATACCAACTACTGGGATAACGCGAAAACCGTCGTTGATCAGATTACCTATCTGCCGATCTCGTCTGAAGTCACCGACGTAAACCGCTACCGCAGCGGTGAGATCGACATGACCTATAACAACCTGCCGATCGAACTGTTCCAGAAACTGAAAAAAGAGATCCCGACAGAAGTTCACGTTGACCCGTATCTCTGTACTTATTACTACGAAATCAACAACCAGAAAGCACCGTTTAACGACGCGCGCGTTCGTACCGCGCTGAAGCTGGGTCTGGATCGCGACATCATCGTCAACAAAGTGAAAGCGCAGGGCGATCTGCCGGCGTTCGGCTACACCCCACCATACACTGACGGCGCAAAACTGACCAAACCAGAGTGGTTCACCTGGACGCAAGAAAAACGTAACGAAGAAGCGAAAAAACTGCTGGCTGAAGCAGGCTATACGGCTGATAAACCACTGACGTTTAGCCTGCTGTACAACACTTCCGATCTGCACAAAAAACTGGCCATCGCGGCGTCATCCATCTGGAAGAAAAACCTGGGTGTGGACGTGAAACTGGTGAACCAGGAGTGGAAAACTTTCCTGGATACCCGTCATCAGGGCAACTATGACGTGGCACGTGCTGGCTGGTGCGCGGACTACAACGAACCAACTTCCTTCCTGAACACTATGCTGTCTGATAGCTCAATGAATACCGCGCACTATAAGAGCCCGGCGTTTGACGCGATCATGAAAGACACGCTGAAAGTGACTGACGAAGCGCAACGTACCGCACTGTACGATAAAGCGGAACAGCAGCTGGGTCAGGACTCTGCCATTGTACCGGTTTACTACTATGTGAACGCGCGTCTGGTGAAACCTTGGGTTGGCGGCTATACCGGCAAAGACCCGATGGATAACATCTACACCAAAGATCTGTACATCATTAAGCATTAATGGCAAACCGTGGGGCAAAGCAATTTGCCCCACCGTGTCTTAATTCATCGCACAATATACACGGCATCATTCAGGAATAACGGAATGAGCATGTGTAAAAGGCACACGCCAGAAGGTACGGGCAATGTTGAAATTTATCCTACGTCGCTGTCTTGAAGCGATACCGACGCTGTTTATTCTTATTACCATTTCGTTTTTCATGATGCGACTCGCCCCCGGTAGTCCGTTTACCAGTGAGCGCGCGCTGCCGCCAGAAGTGATGGCGAACATTGAAGCCAAATATCATTTAAACGATCCGATCTCCACTCAGTACTTCAATTATCTGAAGCAACTGGCACAGGGGGATTTCGGCCCTTCGTTCAAATATAAAGACTATTCCGTTAACGACCTGGTGGCTTCGAGCTTCCCCGTTTCGGCTAAATTAGGCGCTGCGGCATTTATTCTTGCCGTTGTCCTGGGAGTGACCGCAGGCGTTATCGCCGCGCTCAAACAAAATACCCGATGGGATTATTCGGTAATGGGCATTGCGATGACCGGGGTGGTTATCCCGAGCTTTGTCGTTGCGCCGTTGCTGGTGATGATATTCGCCATCACGCTCAAATGGCTGCCCGGAGGCGGCTGGAATGGTGGGGCGCCGAAGTACATGATACTGCCGATGGTGGCGTTATCTCTGGCGTATATTGCCAGTATCGCGCGTATTACCCGTGGCTCGATGATTGAAGTGCTCCACTCCAACTTTATTCGTACCGCGCGTGCAAAAGGCCTCCCAATGCGCCGCATCATTCTCCGCCATGCGTTAAAGCCTGCGCTGCTGCCAGTGCTCTCCTATATGGGGCCTGCGTTCGTTGGGATCATCACCGGTTCTATGGTTATCGAAACCATCTACGGCCTGCCGGGTATCGGCCAGCTGTTCGTGAATGGTGCGTTGAACCGCGACTACTCGTTGGTTCTTAGCCTGACTATCCTGGTGGGTGCACTGACTATTCTCTTTAACGCCGTTGTCGATGTGTTGTATGCCGTTATCGACCCGAAAATTCGCTACTAGCGCCGGAGTACGCCATGATGTTGAGTAAGAAAAACAGCGAGGCGCTGGAAAACTTCAGTGAGAAACTCGAAGTAGAAGGGCGCAGCCTGTGGCAGGATGCCCGTCGTCGCTTTATGCACAACCGCGCAGCGGTCGCCAGCCTGGTGGTATTAGTATTTATCGCCTTGTTCGTGACCTTGGCACCTATGCTGTCGCAGTTCACCTATTTCGATACCGACTGGGGCATGATGTCCAGTGCGCCAGATATGGTATCCGGTCACTACTTTGGGACTGACTCTTCAGGTCGTGACCTGCTGGTGCGTGTGGCTATTGGGGGACGTATTTCCCTGATGGTTGGTATCGCTGCTGCGCTGGTGGCCGTGATTGTCGGTACGCTCTACGGTTCTCTTTCCGGCTATCTGGGCGGCAAGGTGGATTCCGTGATGATGCGTCTGCTGGAAATCCTGAACTCCTTCCCGTTCATGTTCTTCGTTATCCTGCTGGTGACCTTCTTTGGGCAAAACATTCTGCTGATCTTCGTGGCCATCGGGATGGTGTCCTGGCTGGATATGGCGCGTATTGTGCGCGGCCAAACCTTGAGCCTGAAGCGCAAAGAATTTATCGAAGCGGCACAGGTGGGCGGTGTGTCCGTCAGCGGGATTGTGGTCCGTCACATTGTCCCGAACGTGCTGGGTGTGGTAGTGGTTTACGCCTCACTGCTGGTACCAAGCATGATCCTGTTCGAATCTTTCCTGAGCTTCCTCGGTCTGGGTACGCAAGAGCCACTGAGTAGTTGGGGCGCGCTGTTAAGTGATGGCGCAAACTCAATGGAAGTTTCACCGTGGCTGCTGCTGTTCCCGGCAGGTTTCCTGGTGGTAACCCTGTTTTGTTTCAACTTTATCGGCGATGGCCTGCGTGATGCCCTCGATCCGAAAGACCGCTAAGGAGTGCCGCGATGACTATTATTGAAACGGCAACTGCGCCAGAGGCGCAACAGCAGAAAAACGTCCTGCTGGATGTCAAAGATTTGCGCGTCACTTTTAAAACGGCGGACGGTGACGTCACCGCCGTAAACGATCTGAACTTCGATCTGCGTGCGGGCGAAACGTTGGGTATCGTTGGTGAATCCGGTTCTGGCAAATCGCAAACCGCTTTTGCGCTAATGGGCCTGCTTGCCCCGAATGGGCGCATTGGCGGGACCGCGACGTTTAACGGTAAAAACATCCTCAACCTGCCTGAGCAAGAGCTGAATAAGCTGCGTGCCGAGCAGATTTCGATGATTTTCCAGGACCCAATGACCTCCCTGAACCCGTACATGCGTGTGGGTGAGCAGCTGATGGAAGTCCTGATGCTGCACAAAGGCATGAACAAAGCAGAGGCGTTCGAAGAATCAGTCAGAATGCTGGATGCAGTCAAAATGCCTGAAGCGCGTAAGCGTATGCGCATGTTCCCGCATGAGTTTTCAGGTGGTATGCGCCAGCGCGTAATGATTGCTATGGCGCTGTTATGTCGGCCAAAATTGCTGATTGCCGACGAGCCAACCACCGCGCTGGACGTGACCGTTCAGGCGCAGATCATGACCCTGCTGAACGAACTTAAGCGTGAATTCAACACCGCGATCATCATGATTACTCACGATCTGGGTGTGGTTGCCGGGATTTGTGACAAAGTGCTGGTGATGTACGCCGGTCGAACTATGGAATACGGTAAAGCACGTGATGTGTTCTATCACCCGGCACACCCGTATTCGATTGGTCTGCTGAACGCAGTTCCGCGTCTGGATGCGGAAGGCGAATCACTGCTGACCATTCCAGGCAATCCGCCGAACCTGCTGCGTCTGCCGAAAGGCTGCCCGTTCCAGCCGCGTTGTCAGTACGCAATGGAAATCTGCAACAGCGCCCCACCGCTGGAAGAGTTTGCACCAGGCCGCCTGCGCGCCTGCTTTAAGCCGCATGAGGAGCTGGTATGAACGCCATTGACGAGAAAAGAAATGTCCTGCTCGAAATCGCTGATTTAAAAGTGCATTTCGACATCAAAGACGGCAAACAGTGGTTCTGGCAGCCGCCAAAAACCCTGAAAGCCGTCGATGGCGTCACGCTGCGTCTCTATGAAGGAGAAACCCTCGGCGTCGTTGGTGAATCGGGCTGCGGTAAATCGACGTTTGCGCGCGCCATAATCGGACTGGTCAAAGCGACGGAAGGAAAGGTGGCCTGGCTGGGTAAAGATCTGCTGGGGATGAAACCGGATGAGTGGCGCGAAGTCCGTAGCGACATCCAGATGATTTTCCAGGACCCGCTGGCGTCCCTGAACCCGCGTATGAACATCGGTGATATTATTGCCGAGCCGCTGCGCACCTATCATCCTAAAATGCCGCGTCAGGAAGTTCGCGATCGCGTCAAAGCGATGATGATGAAAGTCGGCCTGCTGCCAAACCTGGTTAACCGCTATCCGCACGAATTCTCTGGCGGTCAGTGTCAGCGTATCGGTATTGCTCGTGCGCTGATTCTGGAACCGAAGCTGATTATTTGTGACGAACCGGTTTCCGCGTTGGACGTGTCGATTCAGGCGCAGGTTGTCAATCTGCTGCAGAAATTGCAACGGGAAATGGGGCTGTCGCTGATCTTCATCGCCCACGACCTGGCGGTGGTGAAGCATATTTCTGACCGCGTGCTGGTGATGTATCTTGGTCATGCCGTCGAGTTGGGCACCTACGATGAGGTGTATCACAACCCGCTGCACCCGTATACGAAAGCGCTGATGTCTGCGGTGCCTGTTCCCGATCCGGATCTGGAAAAAAATAAAGTTATCCAGCTTCTGGAAGGAGAGCTGCCTTCGCCGATCAATCCGCCGTCAGGCTGCGTGTTCCGCACGCGTTGCCCAATGGCAGGGCCGGAATGTGCGCAAACCCGGCCTGTTCTGGAAGGAAGTTTCCGCCATGCGGTTTCCTGCCTGAAAGTAGACCCGTTATAATCGCAAGGGCTGACATGATGTCAGCCCTTTTTCTTTTGCGAGGTCAACGTGTCGATTTCCGTTTCTTCTGTACGGCGTAAGACGTATCGCCTGCTATTCGATCCCAACACCCGCTCCGGGCGTCGCTTCGAAGGATTGTGCGGCCTGTTCGCGCTTCTCAGCGTATTAATCATTTTTGTCGAATCAGGGCTAGGAACCCAGTATCACCTGACGTTTGATGAGTGGCATCTTTTCGTCTGGCTGGAACTGTTTGTCACCCTGGTATTTACCCTTGAATATTTCCTGCGCCTGTTCAGCTGGGCCAACCCGTCGAAATATGTCTTCAGCTTTTGGGGAATTATTGATTTAGCGACAATTCTGCCGCTGTATGTGATGTGGCTATGGCCGGAAATCAGCATTAATTACGTCTTTGCCTGGCGGGCAATGCGTGCCATCCGCGTACTTCGTGTTTTAAAGTTGCTGCGTTTTATGCCGTCGTTGCGTGTGTTCTGGAAAGCGATTTACAGCGCCCGCCATCAGTTGATTCTCTTCTATTCGTTCATTGCGATAGTGATGGTGGTCTTTGGCTCGCTGATGTATTTAATCGAAGGGCCGACGTACGGCTTTACCACGCTGAACGCGTCGGTGTACTGGGCGATTGTGACGGTGACGACCGTGGGCTACGGGGATATCACGCCGCACACCCCGCTTGGCAGGATCGTGGCATCGGTATTGATTTTGATTGGCTACTCGGTCATTGCGATTCCGACGGGATTAATTACTACACACATGAGTGCGGCATTTCAAAATCGTCAGCAGCAGCGAAAATGTCCGAAGTGTAATCAGACAAGTCATGAACACAGCGCGCGATATTGCAATCACTGTGGAAGTGAACTCCCGGAATAAACAAAAAAGGCTGCAATCGCAGCCTTTTTTATTATTCGCGCCAGAGGATATGGCACAGCTTGTGATCTTTTTCCCGACACAGCAACACGCGGGCAAAGATATCGTTTATCTCACCGCCGTCGGTATCCGCCAAACCAATCACCACTTCAGCGAAGAAGTCCGGGTTGAGGTCGAAATCGACGTGCTCAGCCCAGTCTTCAGACGGGTCAAACAGCTCCGCGCCGCCGCGTTCTTCAAACTGTAGATTGAAGAGGATCACATCTGCGGGATCGAGATTATCCATCGCCAGTTCAAGAAAAATATCGTAGGCCTGCTCAAGCGTTTCGTCTTCAGTCAGGCGATTATTCAGATCCATTTCCATGATGATTACCTGTTAAAACATCGTTGGGCACGTTTTACAGCAACGGGCTAAAGAAGTAAAACAGTCGTTCGGTGATCCGCTGCCACAGAGGGCGTTTCATCCATAAGTGTGCGTCCAGCAGGCGAGAGCGAGAGATATAATCGTCCTGCACCGCCGCCAAATCGCCACCAAAACCGGCGTCGTCAATCACCAGCGTGATCTCAAAATTGAGCCACAGGCTGCGCATATCCAGATTCACGGTGCCGACCAGGCTGAGCTCGCCATCGACCAGCACGCTTTTGGTGTGCAGCAACCCGCCTTCGAACTGGTAAATTTTGACACCCGCTGCCAGTAGCTCGCTAAAGAAGGCGCGGCTGGCCCAGCCGACCAGCACCGAATCGTTTTTACGCGGCATGATAATGCTGACGTCTACGCCGCGCTGTGCAGCGGTGCAAATCGCGTGCAGCAGATCGTCGCTAGGGACAAAGTAGGGCGTGGTCATGATCAGATATTCACGCGCGGAATAGGCCGCCGTCAGCAGCGCCTGATGAATCAAATCCTCCGGGAAACCCGGCCCGGACGCGATGGTGTGAATGGTATGCCCACTCTCTTGTTCAAACGGCATGATATTGGCATCGGGCGGCGGCGGCAGAATGCGTTTACCGGTTTCGATTTCCCAGTCGCAGGAGTAGACGATCCCCATCGAGGTGGCGACCGGACCTTCCATTCGCGCCATTAAATCGACCCACTGACCCACACCGGAGTCCTGTTTGAAGAAGCGCGGGTCGACCATATTCATGCTTCCGGTATAGGCAATGTAGTTGTCGATCATGATCATCTTGCGATGCTGGCGTAAATCCATGCGTCGCAAGAATACGCGGAACAGATTCACTTTCAGCGCTTCGACGACTTCGATACCGGCATTGCGCATCATGGTTGCCCACGGGCTGCGGAAGAACGCCACACTACCGGCAGAGTCCAGCATCAGACGGCAGTGAATGCCACGACGCGATGCCGCCATCAGAGATTCCGCAACCTGATCGGCCATTCCACCAGGCTGCCAGATATAAAAAACCATCTCGATATTGTGACGGGCGAGCTGGATATCGCGGATCAGCGCCTGCATCACGTCATCGGAAGTGGTCAGCAGTTGCAGCTGATTACCTTTCACGCCGCCGATCCCCTGGCGACGTTCACAAAGCTTGAACAGTGAGGAGGCGACGCTGCTATTCTCCTGGGCAAAAATATGTTTGCAGGATTTCAGATCGTTAAGCCATTTCGCCGTTGACGGCCACATGGCGCGCGCGCGTTCGGCCCGGCGTTTACCCAGATGTAACTCGCCAAAAGAAAGATACGCGATGATCCCCACCAGCGGCAGGATGTAGATGATCAAAAGCCAGGCCATGGCAGAAGGGACGGCCCGGCGTTTCATCAGGATGCGAAGCGTCACACCTGCGATCAGCAGCCAATATCCCAGAATGAGCAGCCAACTCACCACGGTGTAGAAGGTTGTCATAGTTTAAAAATCCTTTTGAAAGCGTATTGTTATGAGTGTACGCATCAGAATTGATCTGGCAAATAAAAAGGGCCGCTAAAAGCGCTGGTTTACCACGGTCAGGGGTTTATAATGGCGTTTCTGTTAAGGAAAGAGTTGTAGACATGAGACGCAGCAGAACCGAAGTAGGGCGCTGGCGTATGTTGCGACAAATGAGTCGTCGTAAAGCTCGTTGGCTTGAGGCTCAATCCCGCCGCAATATGCGTATCCACGCCATCAGAAAATGTGGACTTAGCCATCACCGAAATGCACTGGTGTTTGCTGTTCGCGATCTCTGAGTACCCTGAAGGCACCGTTACAGGTGCCTGATGTTTTCTTCTTTACTATCAGATTTCGCAGTATCCCCCAGCCCCCCTTGTTCAGATATAATCCGCCTAAACAACGCGTTGAACGTAGAATATGAATCCATTCCTGTGGGTATTGGTTGTGCTTTTTGCGCTGGATGCGCTCAGGGAAAGTTTGGGACTGGCATCATTTATTGCACTGGTTGAATATGCCGAAGCATGGATGATGCAGTGGAACATCTAAAAGGGAATAAAAGGGATGAACGGAAAAATAATGGCTGTCGTTATGGGCATTGCGTTACTAAGCGGTTGCTCCAGCACCAAAACAGCGCCAGAAAGACATGCTTATTACTTTGTGTCGCATAAATCTACTTTTGTAGGCGGTAATTTTACCAGCAACCAACAGCAGAATTATCGGCTGAATGTTCCACAATTTCGCGAGCTGTACGAGCAGGGAAAAACTGACCGAAAAGCGGGGCGAATCGCCAGCGAGGCCAGTCAGTATGCGCAAAGCATTCGCGATCAGCTGAAAAAGAGCGTCAAGACAAACCACAGTTTTAGCGGTAATGCGAACGATAAATGGTCCTCCGATATGGAAATGAAGGATGCGATATTGTTCGGCAATGAACTTGCTGCGTCTTATCTTGACGGTTATAACGGCGTACAATAGTTAGCAGATGAACCCTGAGAATGTCGCGTTATGGCGGCATTTTATTTTTTAAAAAGGAGCAGGTGGTGTTTGCGGAGTTTGGTGTACTTAATTTCTGGACCTATGTTGTCGGGGCCTTCTTTATCGTACTGGTTCCCGGACCTAATACCTTATTTGTGTTAAAAACGGGCATCGGCCACGGTGTGAAAAAGGGCTATCTTGCCGCCACAGGCGTGTTTATCGGCGATGCCGTTCTGATGTTTCTGGCGTGGGCGGGCGTGGCTGCGCTGATTCAAACCACACCGGTTCTTTTTAATATTGTTCGATATCTCGGTGCATTCTATCTGCTGTGGCTGGGTGGAAAAATGCTCTGGTCTGTGATAACGCATAAAGCGGGCGCGCAAACCGGTGGAACTGAACCTGCCAGCATGATCATGAAGCGCTCGCTGGTACTGAGCCTGACCAACCCGAAAGCGATTCTATTCTATGTCTCGTTCTTCGTGCAGTTTATCGACGTCAGCGCCAAAAATACCGGCACCTCATTTCTCATCCTTGCCACAACCCTTGAGCTGATCAGTTTCATGTACATGAGTTTCCTGATTTTCTCCGGTGCGTTTGTCACTCGCTACCTTAAAACCAAAAAGAAACTGGCGAAACTGGGGAATGGTTTGATAGGGCTGTTATTCGTGGGGTTTGCAGCGCGGCTGGCGTCACTGCATTGATAAAAGGCTCCTGCGGGAGCCTTTTCTGTCACATCAGAACACTTTCTTAAACGGACGCACTGTCACTTTTTCATAAACACCTGCCGCGACGTACGGGTCGGCTTCGGCCCAGGACTGCGCGGTTTCCAGTGATTCAAACTCGGCAATGACCGTGGAGCCGCTAAAACCTGCGGCACCAGGGTCGTTGCTATCGACAGCGGGCATTGGGCCTGCGGTTAGTAATTTTCCTTCGTCATGTAATAGTTGTAGACGCGCGAGATGAGCTGGGCGCACGGAAAGTCGTTTTTCCAGAGAATCGGCAACATCTTCAGCGTAGATCACGTAAAGCACGGCGGAGCTCCTTAGCCATAAAAAGTGTCAATAACGTTATGTGAAAGCATCGATGACTGCAATGTAAAGATAACGACCTTGTTAAAACCTTAACAAAGACGCGCCTTTTTTGGCCTCGCGTGCAGTTAAATCGCGAGAAGATGGAGTGTCTTATTGAATATGATTGCTATTTGCATTTAAAATCAGGGCCTGGTTTTTTAACTGAAACGATTATGACTTCGATGACCCTGGATTTACCTCGCCGCTTTCCCTGGCCGACGCTGCTGTCCGTTGTGATTCACGGTGCTGTCGTGGCGGCTTTGCTCTACACTTCGGTTCATCAGGTTATTCAAATGCCCGCGCCAGCGCAGCCGATTTCAGTGACCATGGTGTCACCGGCAGATCTGGAGCCGCAGGTGGTTCCACCTCCACCAGAGCCGGTTGTCGAGCCTGAGCCAGAGCCTGAGGTTGTTCCGGAGCCGCCGAAAGAAGCGCCTGTTGTGATCCACAAGCCGGAGCCAAAACCTAAGCCGAAGCCAAAACCGAAGCCGGTCAAGAAGGTTGAAGAGCGTCCGAAACGTGAAGAGCGCCCGGTTGAGCCGCGTGCGGTGCAGTCGACACAAAATACCGCGCCAGCGAAACCGGTAATGAACAGTTCGCCGACCACCGCGAAACCGGTGGTAACCGCGCCGTCAGGCCCACGAGCCATGAGCCGCAATCAGCCGCAATATCCTGCGCGTGCGCAGGCGCTGCGTATTGAAGGACGTCTACGTGTGAAATTTGACGTCACGGCAGATGGCCGGGTGGATAATGTCGAGGTGCTCTCGGCGCAACCGGCAAACATGTTCGAGCGTGAAGTTAAAGCGGCGATGCGCAAATGGCGCTATGAGCCAGGCAAACCTGGCAATGGACTCATCGTTAATATTGTTTTCCGCCTGAACGGCGGGGCACAGATGGAATAAACAAGAAAGCCTCCGAATGGAGGCTTTTTTTATACCTTCGGGAACGGACGAGGTGTACCATGGCTGTCTACCGCAACATAGATAAACAGCGCTTCGGTAGCCTTGTAGCGCTGGCCGATAGGTTCTGAAGAGACCTTCTTCACCCACACTTCGATATTGATAGAGATCGACGTATTGCCGCGTTTCACGCAGCGGGCGTAGCAACACACCACATCACCCACGGCGACCGGACGTAAAAACGTCATCCCATCGACTCTGACCGTTACCACGCGGCCATGAGCTATCTCTTTAGCGAGGATCGCACCGCCCATATCCATCTGTGCCATTAACCAGCCGCCGAAAATATCACCGTTCGCATTGGTGTCGGCGGGCATTGCAAGTGTGCGTAAAACCAGTTCGCCCTGAGGGGCGTCATTCGTTGTTGTCATTGTTTCTTAAGCTCGTTACGGAAGACGACAGGCGGGATGCTACTATGATTTACAGCCGGTGGGAAATAGAAGGAAAAGGCCAGACAGAAGCCTGCCTGGCCTGGAATCTTAGTGCTTGTCGTCTTGCGGCATATGTCGATAGATGTACACACCGCTCAGCAGCGTGAAAATCAGGGTTAACGCAGTCAGACCAAAGACCTTGAAGTTGACCCAAATATTCTGCGGCAGCCAGAACGCGATGTAGATATTCGCCAGCCCGCACAGAATAAAGAACAGCGCCCAGGCGACGTTCAGTCGCGACCACACCTGCTGCGGAAGGGTGATCTCTTTCCCAAGCATGCGCTGAATCAGAGGCTTATTCATCACCCACTGACTGAACAGCAACGCACCCGCGAACAGAGCATAAATCACCGTCACTTTCCATTTGATAAACTCATCGTTATGGAAGAACAGGGTTAATCCGCCAAACACCGCCACCAGAACAAAAGTGATCAGCGCCATTTTTTCGACTTTACGGTAGCGTAGCCAGCTGTAAATCAGTACGACGGCAGTGGCTACGATTAAGGCCGCTGTCCCGGCATAAATGTCGTACAGCTTGTAAAACGCGAAAAACACGACCAACGGTAAAAAATCAAGAAACTGCTTCATTCTTCGATTCCATCATCTGCTTTCAGGGAAACTATTGGCGAATCAACATATACAGGCGGAACAAATAGACCAGTAACACCGCTGAAATCAGGTTACTGAGTGTATTGGCGACCACGGCACCGACATTCGGTGTCAGCACAGCAAAATTCGGTGCAAACAGCAGCAACAGTGTTTTTGCCAGCAGCCAGCTTATGACTGCTGGCGCAACCAGACGCATATTAGCCCAGGCCAGTTTCATACTGCTGCGCATCGCTGTAAATATCCCCATCTTGTCCTGTACCAGCATCACCGGGGAAAACGAGAGGACAATTGCCAGTAAAACGCCCGGCACAACAACCAGCATAACCCCGATCTGCACCAGCATGGTGGTCAAAAAGATCAGGATAAACAACTTCGGTAATACCGGTGCGCTGGCACCGATGGCGCGCAGGGCGCTCACGCGATGACCCGCAGAAATGAGCTGGACCATCAGCAATACACCGCCCGCCAGAATCGCGTTGCCGATCAACCCAGAGAAGGTCGATGCTGCAGAGGCGCGGAGCAAAATCTGCTGCTGGTCAGGCGTCATGTTCTGAACCAGATCAAACAGCCCGACGCTTCCGGCGAGGTGATCGCCCTGGCTGAGGGTCGCAATTTGATCATCACTCGGCGAAAACGCATGGCCAAGCACCACCGTGATAAACGCACATAACAAGGCGATCAGTAAAAAGGTAATGAACTGATTGCGGAAAAAATTCCCCGTGTCACGGTAGACGGACTTCGCCGTGATAGACATGCACTCTCCTTGAGTATTGCAGGTATTAATAAGCGGGCAATTGTACCCTGGATAACTCCGTCGTGGCAGCACCATGACTTGTATGGAAAAGCATATCTTTGTAAAGCAATGGTCATTATGGAAATTGACCTGCAATGGTCATCTGCGTGTTTGTTTGATTGGCAAAAATTAATCTGGATCAATGAATGTTAAATTACAAGCCTAAGTGTGATCTGCGTTAGATCACTTGTTACTCAATAATGGGTATATTCACCGCGCCAATAAAAACCACAACGATGGAGCGGATATGAAAAAGTTAGCAGTGGCAGCCCTGATCTTAAGCAGTATCTCTGGCGGCGCGTATGCGCATGAAGCAGGTGAATTCTTTGTGCGTGCAGGTTCGGCGACGGTTCGCCCGACTGAGGGATCTGACAATGTGTTGGGTAGTCTGGGCGGCTTTAACGTCAGCAACAATACCCAGCTGGGTCTGACGTTCACGTATATGGCAACGGAAAATATCGGGGTTGAACTTCTCGCGGCAACGCCGTTCCGCCACAAAGTAGGGACCGGCCCGACGGGGAATATCGCCACCGTTCATCAGTTACCACCTACGCTGATGGCGCAGTGGTATTTTGGTGACGCCAGCAGCAAGGTGCGCCCGTATATCGGCGCGGGTGTGAACTACACCACCTTCTTCGATGAGAAGTTTAACGATAACGGCAAAGAGAATGGCCTTTCGGATCTGAGCCTGAAAGATTCCTGGGGTGCGGCCGGGCAGGTCGGGATGGATTATCTGATCAACCGCGACTGGCTGCTGAATATGTCCGTCTGGTATATGGATATCGACACCGACGTACGCTTTAAAGCGGGCGGGGAACAGCAGAGCGTCCATACGCGACTGGACCCGTGGGTGTTTATGTTCTCGGCGGGTTATCGTTTCTAATTGCGAAAAGAAAACTGGCCATCAGCGGCCAGTTTTCTCTTTACCAACTATTCAGCCAGTTCAGGCATATTCTCCTGCACAAACTCCAGCACCTTTTCACCGTCCAGCGACGCAAACGGATAGCTTTCAATAACGGTTATCGGTTTTCCTTCGCCAATTTCCGCCCTCAATTCTTCCAGCTTATATTGAATATGCGGCGCGACTAAAAATGCATCAAACGCTGGGGCAACGCTGGCGAAATTATCCAGTCCGACGGCGCTAACCAGCAGTTTAATTCCACGTTCATCGGCAGCATGCTGCATCTTTTTGGCAAGCGACTGGGCGGTATTGCCGAACAGACAACAAATCAGTAACTTTTTCATCAGATTATCCTCATGGAAACTGAGGATACAGTATTCTCAGGCGTGAAAATAAAATGAGAGCTAACGCAACGTGCTGGTTGTTTTTTCGTCGATAAAGTGAAGGGGACAACGCTCCCGGCGGGGAACGTTGTCATAGGCGAGTTATTTCTGAATCAAATAGCGAATGGTCGGGCCGTCCTGTTGAATATCCAGCACGGTGTATCCGTGGTTTTTGGCATCCAGCGGGATGTTATTGATCGACTGAGGGCAATCGCTGACCACTTCCAGAATTTCGCCTTTTTTCAGTAAGGGCAAGGCTTCAAGCGTCGCGACGGCCGGATAAGGACAAGGTTCGCCTACCATATCGAGGCGATAATCAGGAACGATTTGCGTCATGCCACATTCTCCTGTATTTCAGTGTTACGCGCGGTGCGACGGAAAAAGCGTTTTTCCTGCGCGATTACCAGTAAAAAGGCGATCAGCAGCAGAGAATAGGTGACCAGCAATCCACCTAACGGACCGAAAGTGTTCAGCAGGTTAACCTTATCCCAGCTGGTGGCGAGCGCCGGGGACACATCGTCCCAGTAGTAGGCGAGGATAGTCGAGCCGATGACGTTCCCCAGCCCGACCCACCAGTAATGCACCTGGCCTTCTACTGCGCGGTACATCCAGCCGGTTTCACATCCACCCGCAAGGACGATACCAAAGCCAAACAGCAAGCCGCCGATCACCGCATTTGGGCCAGCCCACATAATTTTGGGTTCAACGCCGAGCTGCACATAGCTGAAAATACCGATGGCGCTCACCGCCATCCCGGCAATAATCGCTTTTGCCATCATGGTGCGCCCGGTGATCCACATATCGCGGAACGCCGAGGTGAAGCAGATTTGCGCGCGTTCAATCAGCAGGCCAAAACCAACGCCAAACAGCATCGCTAATCCCAGTTTTGGCCGATCGAATGCGGTACACAACGCCCAGGCGATCATTGCAAAAAAGACCAGCATCCCCAGACGGAAGCGACGTTTTGCCTGGTCCGGCTTTTGCGTCAACGGTGAAGCCGCGCTGACTTTGGTCATTTTGACCGGAATACGAAATATCGGCAGTAGCGTGAAACGCGCGCCGAAGTACGAACCAATGGCGGTCGCCACGGCAAAAAACCAGGCGTGCAGGGAAAACTGAGGAATCCCGGTAAAGAAAGCCGCCAGGTTGCACCCCATCGCCAGACGTGCACCAAAGCCGGCAATGATCCCACCGATTACCGCCTGTGCAATACGAATGCGGCTGCGCGGCATACGCAGTTTGACGTTATTGGCCCACAGCGCGGCGGCAAAACAGCCTCCGAACATGCCAATAATCATCATTCCGTCAATACGGGTGAGCGGCGTGCCTTCCAGATGAATCAGTTTGAAATAGCCCCATTCCTCAGCATGCACGCCCGCCAGCTGTAAGAGTTGTCCGCCCCAGCGGGTGAATTCGCCCGTGACCGCCCAGAAGGTACCGGTAATGCCGAAATAATAGGTAGAGAGGATGCCCGCAGCGATAACGGCGGGGACAGGATTCCAAAATTTAATCAGGTATGCCTGTTTGAATTGTTGCCATGACATGTGTAAGCCTCTGAACTCAGAAGGTGTTAACGCGGCCATCAGACCGAAAAGAAGACGCGATAATACGCTTGCGATGTTTTTTGAAAAGTCGATCGCGCCGAAAACATCGAAGCGATCAATTTTGGCCTACCCCTAAAGATTGTATTTAGCGAATAACGAACACTGTACGTTGCTTACTGTCATCGTTTTTCCAGGCGTCGGCGACATCTTCCAGCCTGGCCTGACGGGTTTTGATCGTAAAGCCGCCAGCGACGGATGCCTGGAGCATTTCCCCTGTCGCGTGGATGAGTTGTGTCATGGAAAGGCTGCCTATACCGCTGCCCATCATCAGAATGGGCGATGAGCGAAGTACGGCACCCGGCAAAGCGATTTCAGCGCCGGATAATGCACCAACCTGCACATATCTGACCGGATTAAGGGAGGAAGTGTGTTTTGCCAGCGCGGTGAGGATCGCGAGCGCACTTTGGCCCCAAAGATAATCAACCACCACGTCGATACCCTCTGCGGCCAGTCTGGAAAGTTGCTGGGCAATATTCTGTTCATCGTCGGTGATATTCACGCACTCATCTGCGCCCAAACTGGACAAAACCTGCTGGTTGCGTCCGGTAACGATGATTTTACCCGCGCCATGAAAGCGGGCAATTTGCACGGCGAGTTGACCCGCGCTACCGGTCGCGCCATTGATCAGCACGGTTTCGCCAGGCTGTAACTGCGCTCGCGTTATCAGTGCTGCCCATGCCGACATTCCAGGATTAGCCATTGCTGCAGCTGTTACGTCATCGAGATCGGCGGGCAGGGGGAGACAAAGATTCGCGTCGACAGGGGCGAATTCCGCCATGCTCCCCCACGGCGTCGGCGGAAACGCAAAATAGACGCGTTGACCCTCTTCGGTAACGCCCGTTCCGTCGATACCAGCGACAAAAGGCAACGTACCGTCAAAACTGTAATGCTTGCCTGAGGCCCGACTTTTCACCACGTGGCTTATCGCCGAGGCGGTAACGCGAACAAGATGTTGCCCCTGTTCAGCGTTGGGGGCGGCGAAATCGGCGTAAACCGGGCCTGTGGCTGGATCGAAAACGACAGCTGCTTTCATACTGTTTCTCCTGAAATGGAATATGTGTAAAATGCACATATCTGATAGAGGCACTATACTCGCCAGGAAAATATATGCAATATGCACATAAATATGACGTGACGGATTTTCACGGCGCGCTGCTGGATATCATGGGTGTGATGAATCAGCCGCAGCGCGATGACATTCTGTTATCCGAAGCGGGTGTTTCGCTGGATCAAATTCTTTTCCCTCTGCTGGTAGCCATCGACCGCTATGGTCCGGTAGGCGTGGTCGAACTCGCTGACGGGCTCGGGCGGGATTACACTACCGTCAGCCGCCAGGTGAAACGGCTGGAAGCGCAGGGGCTGGCGCAGAAAAAACCGGGTACGAAAGACAGGCGCGTGTCCGAGGTGACGATATCAACGCAAGGAAAAGCGTTAACCATGAAAATTGCTGAGGCACGCATGACGCTGATGAATCAGATTTTCAAAGACTGGCAGGAGGATGACGTGGGAAACCTGTTTCGGCTGGTACGAAAATATGCGGATAGCATTAAAGGAGAATGACCGTCTGGCGTAGCGCCAGACGGTCAGGATAATCAGGCTTGGCGCGTTGCTGCTTTCATTGCAGAGACGAAATCGTGTAGCTCAGCGAGCATCTGCTCTGGCTTATCCAGGTTACGTTCGATGATTTTGACGATTGCCGAGCCGGAGATTGCGCCTGCGGCGTTGGCGTCAATCGCGGCAGTCACTTGCTCAGGAGATGAAATGCCGAAGCCTTGCAACGGTGGTGCGGCATGGTACTCGGCCAGTTTTTCCACCAGATGATGCAGGGGAAGCGCCGCTTTGTTTTCTGCACCGGTCACGCCAGCGCGCGACAGCAGGTAGGTATACCCGCGACCGTAAGACGCAATCTGGCGCAGCAGTTCGTCATCCGCATTCGGTGGGCAGATGAAAATGGGTGCGACGTTGTGGCGCATTGCCGCCTGGCGGAACGGAGCAGATTCTTCCACCGGCACATCAGCGACCAGCACCGAATCGACACCTACGCGAGCACACTCGGCGTAAAAGTTATCAATGCCTTTGCTGAATACCAGGTTAGCGTACATCAGCAGGCCAATCGGAATAGTCGGGTGTTTCTGGCGAATTGCGGCCAGCATTTCAAAGCACTGGGTCGGTGTCACGCCCGCGGCAAAGGCGCGAAGGGTGGCGTCCTGAATGGTCGGGCCATCCGCCAGCGGATCGGAGAACGGAATCCCCAGCTCCAGCGCATCAGCGCCTGCGGCAATTAAGGTGTCGATAATTTTCAGCGACTGCTCAGGGCCCGGATCGCCCAGCGTGACGAAGGGAACAAACGCGCCTTCCTTGCGGGCTTTCAGTTCTGCAAATGCGTTATCGTAGCGTTCCATCAGATTTCCCCTCGTGCTTTCAGAATATCGTGAACGGTGAAGATATCTTTATCACCGCGACCGGACAGGTTCACCACCAGCAGCTGCTCTTTTTCCGGGTTTTCTTTGATCATTTTCAGGGCGTGCGCCAGAGCATGGGAAGACTCCAGCGCCGGGATGATCCCTTCATGGCGCGACAGGGTTTTGAACGCTTCCAGCGCTTCGTCATCGGTGATCGAGACATAATCAGCACGACCGATGCTGTTCAGATGCGCATGCTGTGGCCCCACGGACGGGAAGTCCAGACCGGCAGAGATCGAGTAAGATTCCTCAATCTGGCCTTCATCAGTTTGCATCATCGGTGATTTCATCCCGAAGTAGATGCCGACGCGACCGTGTTTCAGCGGCGCACCGTGTTCGCCAGTTTCAATGCCGTGACCCGCAGGTTCTACGCCGATCAGGCCGACGCTTTCGTCGTCGATAAAATCAGCAAACATGCCAATGGCATTCGAGCCACCGCCAACACAGGCAATAACTGCATCCGGCAGACGACCTTCTTTTTCGAGGATCTGTACTTTGGTTTCTTCGCCAATCATGCGCTGGAATTCACGCACAATCGTCGGGAACGGGTGCGGACCGGCTGCGGTACCGAGCATGTAGTGCGCAGTGTCGTAGCTGCCAGACCAGTCGCGCAGCGCTTCGTTACAGGCATCTTTCAGCGTGGCCGAACCGCTGTGTACCGGGATCACTTCCGCACCCATCAGACGCATACGGAACACGTTCGGCGACTGGCGCTCAACGTCTTTCGCACCCATGTAAATGCGGCATTTCAGGCCGAGCAGGGCGCTGGCGAGGGCAGACGCCACACCGTGTTGGCCAGCACCGGTTTCGGCGATGATTTCGGTTTTACCCATGCGCTTGGCAAGCAGCGCCTGACCCAGCACCTGGTTAGTTTTGTGCGCACCGCCGTGGAGCAGATCTTCACGCTTGAGGTACAGCGTGGCGTTAGTGCCTTCCGTCAGATTGCGACATTTAGTCAGCGCCGTCGGGCGGCCTGCATAGTTTTTCAGCAGGTCGGTAAATTCCGCCTGAAACGCCGGATCTTTCTGCGCGCTGACAAAGGCTTCTTCGAGCTGGCGCAGGGCTGGCATCAGGATTTGCGGCACGTACATGCCACCAAACTCACCAAAATAGGGATTTAATAAAGTTGTCATTTGCTCTTCCTTAATAGGCACGCAGCGTCTTGAATACCGAGGCCAGCTTACTGGCATCTTTGATACCCGGCTGAGACTCCACGCCAGAATTGAAATCGAGGCCCGCGCAGCCTGCTTTCGCGGCTTCTACGCAGTTATCGGGGCTTAATCCACCCGCCAGCAGGACGTTGTCCAGCGTCTGACCGTTCAGCAGGGACCAGTCGAATCGCTCGCCGGTTCCGCCCTGGCCGTTATCCAGCACATATTTATCGACGTGCTGGAGATCGCGGGCCGGCAGGGTTTCGCCCACGCTCTGCGCTTTCCAGATTTGCACCTGCGGAGCCAGCGTCTGGCGAAGTGCGTTGATGTACGTTTGATCTTCCTGTCCGTGTAGCTGCACGGCAGTCAGAGATAAGTTTTCAGCTTTGGCTACAACGTCTGCAATCGGTGCATCGCGGAACACGCCCACGTAGCTCAGCGGCGCGGCAGCGATGACGTCACGCGCTTGCGCTTCGGTCACGAAGCGCGGGGAGGACTCGACAAAAATCAGCCCGCCGTAAACTGCACCCGCTTCGAGGGCGGCGGCGGCATCCTGAGGGCGCGTCAGCCCGCAGACTTTGTTTTCGCCCAGCAGCACGCGGCGTATGGCAGCGTTCAGATCGTCGTGAGACATCAGCGCCGAACCAATCAAAAAGCCGTTGGCGAAATGGCTCAGTTCACGAACCTGAGCGTAGGTGTTAATGCCAGATTCGCTGATGACCGTCACGCCTGCACCGAGGCGCGGAGCCAGCTGGCGCGTGCGGTTCAGGTCGATGGACAGATCGCGCAGGTCGCGGTTGTTGATGCCGACGACTTTCGCTTTCAGCGCAATCGCGCGTTCCAGCTCTTCTTCGTTGCTCACTTCCGTCAACACACCCATGTTCAGGCTGTGCGCGACGGCGGCCAGCTGGCGATACTGTTCGTCATCCAACACGGAGAGCATCAGCAGGCAGGCATCGGCCTGATAAAAACGCGCCAGCCAGATTTGGTACGCATCAATAATGAAGTCTTTGCACAGAATCGGCTGCGGCGCAATCTGGCTGACAATCGGCAGAAAATCAAAACTGCCCTGGAAATATTTCTCATCCGTCAGCACTGAAATGGCCGACGCATGGTGTTTGTAAACCCCGGCAATGCGCGCGGGATCGAAATCGTCGCGGATCACGCCTTTCGACGGCGAGGCCTTTTTGCACTCCAGGATAAACGCGGTACGCGCACCCTGCAGGGCATCATAAAAACGGCGTTGGCTCACAACCACATCATTCTGGAAACTGGCCAGCGGCTGCTGCTCTTTACGCGCTTCTACCCAGATGGCCTTATCGGCGACGATTTTCGCTAAAACGGTCTGCATCTTTTATCCTCTTGCCGCAAGTGCGGTAACGCGGTCGTAAGCTGCGCCGGAGCGCAATACGTCCAGAACTTTTTGTGCGTTTGCCTGTAAATCTTCTTCGCCGTGCAAACGCATCAACATCGCGACATTGGCGGCGACGGCGGCCTCGTGGGCGGCTTCACCTTTACCTTGTAGCAAGCGTGTCAGAATGTCACGGTTTTCTTCCGGGGTGCCGCCTGCCAGCTGTTCCTGGCGATACGGCGTCAGGCCAAAGTCGGTGGCCTCCAACTGATAGCTCTGGATTTCCCCGTCGCGCAGCTCGGCAACCAGCGTCGGCGCGTGGAGAGACACTTCGTCCATGCCGCCGCTATGAACCACGGCTGCACGTTGATAACCCAGTACGCGCAGGGTTTCGGCAATCGGCAGCACCAGTTCCGGGCTGTAGACACCAATCAGGGCCAGCGGCGGATGCGCCGGGTTGATCAATGGACCCAGCACGTTAAACAGGGTGCGGGTTTTCAACTGCTGGCGAACCGGCATCGCGTGGCGGAAACCGGTGTGGTATTTCGGTGCGAACAGGAAACAGACGCCCAGATCGTCCAGTGCTTCTCGGGAACGTTCGGCGTTCATCTCGAGATTAATCCCGAACGCGGCCAGCAAATCAGACGAGCCGGAACGGCTGGAGACGCTGCGGTTACCGTGTTTCGCCACTTTCATCCCGCAGGCAGCGGCGACAAAGGCGCTGGCGGTAGAGATATTAATGCTGTTGCTGCCGTCGCCGCCGGTGCCGACGATATCAGCGAAGGTGTAATCAGGACGCGGGAACGGGGCGGCGTTTTCCAGCAGAGCGGTGGCCGCACCGGCAATTTCCTGCGGCTGTTCGCCGCGCACTTTCATGCTAACCAGTGCGGCAGCCAGTTGTTCTGGCTTCAGCTCGCCGCGCACGACCGCAGAGAAGAGCTGATGGCTTTCCTGCTGAGTCATGGTTTGCGCCTGATACAGTTTTTCCAGAATCGGCTGCAGGGTGTTGGTCTGCTCCAGTTTCTGTAGCGCCCAGTTTAGCGTCTGTTCCAGCAGGCGTGCGCCGTTGGAGGTCAGAATCGATTCCGGGTGGAACTGCAGGCCGCAGACGCGATCCGCGTCGTGACGCACGGCCATCACCATCCCCTCAAAAGAGGCGTTGATAGTCAAACCTGCCGGAATGTTGCTTCCGACCAGAGAGTGATAACGCGCCACTGGCAGCGGATTTGGCAGCCCGGCAAACATTGCCTGACCGTCGTGTTCAATGCTGGATGCTTTGCCATGCAGGATTTCACCCGCCTGGCCGACGTAACCGCCGTAAGCTTCCACAATCGCCTGATGCCCCAGGCAGATGCCGATAATCGGCAGTTTGCCGCGCATGCGGGTCAGCAGCTCAGGCATACAGCCCGCTTCACTCGGTGCGCCAGGGCCCGGGGAGAGCATCAGCACCGGGCTTTGCATGGTTTCCAGACGCTCGATCAGGGTCTGGGCCGGAACATGATTGCGGTAAATCACCACGTTGTGCCCGTTGGCACGCAGCTGGTCTGCCAGGTTGTAAGTAAAGGAGTCGATATTATCGAGCAGCAGAATGTCAGCCATCAGAAAATCTCCTGTGCGTGGTGTGCGGTAGCAATGGCGCGCAATACCGCGCGTGCTTTACTGCGAGTTTCATCAGCTTCGGACTGCGGAACAGAATCGAGGACAATGCCTGCGCCCGCCTGGACGGTGGCAATGCCATCTTCCACGTAGGCGGAGCGGATGACGATGCAGGTGTCCAGGTCGCCGTGTGCGGTGAAGTACCCAACCGCGCCGCCGTAGCTGCCGCGACGGCGGCCTTCGGCACCAGCAATCAGCTGCATGGCGCGGACTTTCGGTGCACCGCTCAGGGTGCCCATATTCATACAGGCGCGATAGGCGTGAAGGGCGTCGAGGTCGTGACGCAGTTCACCAACCACGCGGGAAACCAGGTGCATCACGAAGGAGTAACGGTCGACTTTGGTCAGGTCCGCCACGTAGCGTGTGCCTGGCGTACAGATGCGCGCCAGATCGTTACGCGCCAGGTCGACCAGCATCAGGTGCTCAGACAACTCTTTGTGGTCGGTACGCATCTCCAGCTCAATACGGCTGTCGAGATCGCGATCTAAAGACCCGTCGGCGCGACGACCACGCGGGCGAGTTCCTGCAATTGGGTAAATTTCAATCTGGCGGCTCGGCGCGTCGTATTTCAGCGAACTTTCCGGCGAGGCACCGAACAGCGTGAAATCGTTGTCCTGCATGAAGAACATGTACGGGCTTGGATTGCTCTTCTTCAGCACGTCATACGCGGCCAGCGGAGACGGGCACGGGAGCGAGAAGCGACGGGACGGCACCACCTGGAAAATCTCACCGGCACGAATCGCTTTTTGCATCTGACGCACTACCGCGCCGTACTGATCATCGGTTTGGTTTGTTTCGCACTGCATATGATCGATACGCTGGACCGGCAGCGTGGTTGGCTCTTCGGTCATCTGCTGCTGGAGCTGCTCAATACGCTGCGCCAGACGCTGTTTTTCAGACGCTGAAGGGGTGAACAGGCTGGCCTGAATGCGGGTATATTTTTTCTGATGGTCAATTACCATCAGCGTTTCGGCCAGGTAGAAACAGTAGTCCGGGCAGCGGTTGCCCTGTTCGGTTTCAGGCAAATCTTCAAATCCGGCGACCAGGTCATAGGCAAACAGCCCGCCGAAGAACATCGCTTCGCGTTCGTCCTCAGGGACGTCCACCAGGTTTTGCAGCAGGCGGAAGGCGTCGAATACAGACAGAGAACACAGGCGCGCATCTTCATCCAGCAGTTGGCTCACCGGTGGGAAATGCAGAATACGCGTTTCCGGGCGGTGTTCGTTTTCGATGCCCGCTGGCAGGGCGGCATCAAGCAGCGGCAGCAGGGCGGCACCGTTTTCTGATAAGGCTTTAATGGTGACAGTGTCACCTAATGCCGTAATGCGCAGCGCGCTATCAACCAGCAGCAGGCTTTTGAGATCGTCTTTGCTGTCGATATCAGCAGATTCCAGCAGCAGGGTGGCCGGACGTGCGCCGCAAACCTGGTGGAACAGAGCTGTAGGGTTATGGCGATACACCGCTTCGCAGGTCAGCAACTCAAGGTGTGTTTTGGCTGTTTGCATATTGTTGTTCTCATATTCTGTTCATAAAAAAGCCCGCATCGTCGCGGGCCTGGTATCTGTTTGCATTTTGCACACAAGTGACACTGCCCGATAATCAGGAAGTGCGCCACCAGCCGTGCAGAGAGAAATGTGCTTTCATTTTCAGATACCTTCTTGAGTGAACTTGCGTACTAGTTAACTAGTTCGATGACGTAAAGTCAACCCCTGATTTCAGAATTTACGCGCAAGCCGTTATCATAGTCTTCCTGAATACGATAAACCTGTGATGGAAACCGCTTTGAGCGAAACAAAATACGCCGTGATTTATGATTTACACAGCCACACTCAGGCCTCCGATGGCCTGTTAACGCCCGAAGCACTGGTTCACCGTGCGGTGGAAATGCGCGTGGGCACGCTGGCGATAACCGATCACGACACCACGGATGCCATTCCGGCGGCACGGGCCGAGATTGCCCGCAGCAGTCTGCCGTTAAACCTGGTCTCCGGCGTAGAAATTTCCACCGTCTGGGAAAATCACGAAATCCATATCGTCGGTCTGAATATTGATATCGAGAATCCGGCGCTGTGTGCGTTCCTGGAAGAACAGAAAGAACGCCGCAACCAGCGTGCGGAACTGATTGGCGAGCGGCTTGAAAAATCGCAGATCCCCGGCGCGCTGGAAGGGGCGCGCCGTTTAGCCAATGGCGGTGCTGTTACGCGCGGTCACTTCGCGCGTTTTCTGGTGGAGGCCGGGAAGGCCAATAACTTTGCCGATGTGTTCAAAAAATACCTCGCGCGCGGTAAAACCGGATACGTTCCGCCACAGTGGTGTACAATAAAACAAGCTATTGATGTCATTCATCATTCTGGCGGCAAGGCGGTGCTGGCCCATCCAGGTCGGTATAACCTTTCGGCTAAGTGGCTGAAAAGACTGCTGGCACACTTCGCGGAGCACGGTGGCGAAGCGATGGAAGTATCCCAGTGTCAGCAGGCACCCAATGAGCGCAGTCAGCTGGCGACGTATGCGCGCCAGTACGGTTTGTTTGCGTCGCAAGGCTCTGATTTTCACCAGCCTTGTGCATGGATTGAACTGGGGCGCAAGCTCTGGTTACCCGCAGGTGTCGAACCGGTCTGGGGGCTTTGGGAGCAGCCGCAGCAACACATTGAAGAGAGGGAAGCATGAGTCAGTTTTTCTATATTCACCCGGACAACCCGCAGGCGCGGTTGATTAACCAGGCGGTTGAGATCGTTCGCAAGGGCGGTGTGATTGTTTATCCTACCGATTCCGGCTACGCGCTGGGCTGTAAAATCGAAGATAAAGGGGCGATGGAACGCATCTGTCGCATCCGCCATTTGCCAGACGGGCATAACTTTACCCTGATGTGTCGCGATCTCTCTGAAATCTCGACCTACGCTTACGTGGATAACGTCGCGTTTCGCTTAATCAAAAACAACACGCCGGGCAACTATACTTTTATTCTGAAAGGCACTAAGGAAGTCCCGCGCCGATTGTTGCAGGAAAAACGTAAAACCATCGGGATGCGCGTACCGTCGAACCCGATTGCACAGATGCTGCTTGAAACGCTCGGCGAGCCGATGCTGTCGACGTCTCTGATGCTGCCGGGCAGCGATTTTACCGAGTCCGACCCGGAGGAGATTAAAGATCGTCTGGAGAAGCAGGTCGACCTGATTATTCACGGCGGTTATCTCGGTCAGCAACCGACCACGGTTGTCGATCTTACGGAAGATGCACCAGAAGTGATTCGTGAAGGTGTGGGTGACGTTAAACCTTTCTTGTAATGGTTTAAGCGGATATACTACGCGGCCATCAAAACAGCGGAAAACCGCTTTTTTGACCCTAATTCGACGCCTGTGAAGGCGACACCTGAAGGATGCTCAATGAGCGAAAAGTTACAGAAAGTGCTGGCGCGTGCTGGCCACGGTTCACGCCGTGAAATCGAAACCATTATTGAAGCGGGTCGCGTCAGCGTAGACGGCAAAATTGCCAAGCTGGGTGACCGCGTAGAAGTCGTTGCGGGAATGAAAATCCGTCTCGACGGTCACGTGATCTCTGTTAAAGAGTCTGCTGAACAAATTTGTCGCGTACTGGCTTATTACAAGCCGGAAGGCGAACTGTGTACGCGTAACGATCCAGAAGGCCGCCCGACGGTATTTGACCGTCTGCCAAAACTGCGCGGTGCGCGCTGGATTGCAGTAGGGCGTCTGGATGTGAACACCTGCGGTCTGCTGCTGTTCACCACCGATGGCGAGTTGGCAAACCGCCTGATGCACCCAAGCCGTGAAGTGGAACGTGAATACGCGGTGCGCGTGTTCGGTCAGGTTGATGAAAACAAACTGCGTGACCTGTCGCGCGGCGTTCAGCTTGAAGACGGGCCTGCGGCGTTTAAAACCATTAAATTCACCGGCGGTGAAGGGATCAACCAGTGGTATAACGTCACCCTGACCGAAGGCCGTAACCGTGAGGTTCGTCGTCTGTGGGAAGCGGTGGGCGTGCAGGTGAGTCGTCTGATTCGCGTGCGCTACGGTGATATCCTGCTGCCGAAAGGTATTCCACGCGGGGGTTACACCGAGCTGGATTTAACCCAGACCAACTATCTGCGTGAGCTGGTGGAACTGCAGCCAGAAACCACCACCAAAGTGGCGGTTGAAAAAGACCGTCGCCGCGTGAAAGCGAACCAGATTCGCCGTGCGGTGAAGCGTCACACCCAGGTTGGCACCGCGCGCCGATCTGGCAGCCGTAATAACAACGGCTAAAAATCAAACCCGGCTTAGCCGGGTTTTTTCTTATCTAGTAGTCAATTCCGATTTGCGCTTTAACTCCGGCATCAAACGCATGTTTGACCGGGCGTAATTCGCTGACCGTATCGGCAAACTCCAGAATATCACGATGGCATCCGCGTCCGGTTACAATGACCGTCTGATGCGCAGGGCGATTTTTCAGTGCGCCCAATACCTCTTCCAGCGGCAGATAGTCGTACGCCACCATATAAGTGATTTCATCCAGCAGGACCATATTCAGCGCCGGATCGGCCAGCATCCGTTTGGCATGTTCCCACACCGCGAGGCAGGCCGCTGTATCGCTTTCACGGTTTTGCGTATCCCAGGTAAAACCGGTCGCCATGACCTGAAACTCCACACCATGCGGTTCCAGTAGATTACGTTCACCGTTTGGCCATTCGCCTTTGATGAACTGAATCACGCCCACTTTTTGCCCGTGGCCGACGGCGCGGGTGGCAGTACCAAAGGCCGCTGTGGTTTTGCCTTTCCCGTTGCCGGTAAAGACGATAACGATGCCGCGCTCTTCCTGCGCGGCGGCTACCCTGGCATCGACCTGTTCTTTGAGTTTCTGCTGGCGTTGCTGATGGCGTTCTTCACTCATTGCGAAATCCCTGGCTTACGGCCCGGCTGGGCGTCAAAGGTCAAACCGGTTTTACGGCGGCTGTCATCGCCCATTAACCACAGGTAAAGCGGCATAATTTCTGCTGGCGTTTTGAGCTTTTGCGGATCTTCCGTTGGGAACGCGCTGGCACGCATACCGGTGCGGGTACCGCCCGGATTAATACAGTTGACGCGCAGATGGCGGGTCTGATACTCCTCGGCCAACACCTGCATCATGCCCTCTGTGGCAAACTTCGACGCGGCGTAAGCGCCCCAGTTGGCGCGTCCCTGACGGCCAACGCTCGAAGAGGTAAACACCAGCGAGCCGGATTCTGATTTGAGTAATAAAGGAAGCAGCGCCTGGGTGAGGAAGAACGTACCGTTGACGTTGACCTGCATCACCTGCTGCCAGATCTCAGGATTTTGCTCATCCATTGGGCGAACTTCACCCAGCAAACCGGCATTGTGCAATACGCCGTCCAGCCGCGGGTAGTGTGCTGCGATTCGCTGTGCCAGTTCCGCACAGGAATCCGGCGTACAGGTCAGTAAATCGAGGGTATACCAACGCGGCATTTCCCCGCTGATATCGGCAATCTCTTGCGCTACGTGGCGCAGCTTCTCTTCATTACGACCAAGCAGCACGAGCTGTGCGCCGTAGCGGGAATAGGTGAGCGCGGCTTCGCGACCAATGCCGTCGCTGGCGCCGGTCACCAGGATAATGCGGTTTTGCAGTAGATCTTTTTGCGGTTGATAGTGCACGAATACTCCTGTGACGCCTGCTTTTCTTTCGCTTTTTGGCTTTATGCCCGAAACGGCGGGTGATTTCAATCAGTCTACAGGAGAGAACGCTTCCAAATTAACAATTTGCAACGATTTCAGTCGCAAGACGAAATTCCTGAAAGCGCCTCGCATCTGTATTGTCGTAATCGAGACGCCTGGCACAGGCTGTTGTACACTGGTCGTGAAAGATTCGTGGTTAAATCAAGGTGGAACACGTGGAATTACTTTCTGAATATGGTCTGTTTTTGGCCAAGATTGCGACGGTGGTGATCGCTATAGCGGTAGTTGCGGTACTGATTGTGAATCTGACGCAGCGTAAGCGTCAGCGCGGTGAACTGCGCATTACTCGCTTAAGTGAGCAGTATAAGGATATGCAGGAGGACATGTCGGTGGCGTTGCTGGATGGGCATCAGCAGAAGCTATGGCATAAGGCGCAAAAGAAAAAGCTTAAGCAGGAAGCCAAAGCGGCAAAAGCGAAGGCAAAACAGGGCCATCAGGAAACCATTAAACCACGGGTCTATGTGCTGGATTTTAAAGGCAGCATGGATGCCCATGAAGTCACGTCTCTTCGCGAAGAGGTGACGGCGGTGCTGGCGGTGGCAAAACCTCAGGATCAGGTGGTTTTACGCCTGGAAAGTCCGGGTGGCGTCGTGCATGGCTACGGTCTTGCATCCTCGCAGCTTCAACGTCTGCGGGAAAAACAGATTCCACTGACGGTGGCGGTGGATAAAGTCGCGGCGAGCGGTGGCTATATGATGGCGTGTGTTGCCGATAAAATTGTCGCCGCACCCTTTGCGATTCTCGGCTCTATTGGCGTGGTCGCGCAAATCCCTAACTTCAATCGTTTTCTGAAAAACAAAGAGATCGACATTGAACTGCACACCGCCGGGCAATATAAGCGTACCCTGACGTTGCTGGGTGAGAACACGGAAGAGGGGCGACAAAAGTTCCGCGAAGACCTCAACGAAACGCATCTTCTGTTCAAAGATTTCGTCAAACGGATGCGCCCTACACTGGATATCGAGCAGGTGGCAACCGGTGAGCACTGGTACGGCATACAGGCGCACGAAAAAGGTTTGGTGGACGAAGTCGGCACCAGTGACGATCTGCTTCTGAGCCTGATGGAGGGCCGTGAGCTGGTGGGTGTACGCTATACTCAGCGTAAGAAACTGCTCGACCGCTTTACGAATAGCGCGGCGGAGAGCGCAGACCGCTTGCTGTTGCGATGGCTACAACGCGGACAAAAACCGCTGCTGTAAACAAAAACGCGAGGCATTTGCCTCGCGTTTCGCGTTAATCGACCAGGTGATATTTCTCAGAGAGCGCATGGGCCAGGTATTTAAACATGTTAAATACCGCTGTGCTCTTAGGGGTAGGTAGCCCTTGTTCATCAAGGAAATACTCACCGCTGAATACGAGCACACCGTTACGTTGCTCAACGCCGGTGGCTTCGATACCCGCCAGAGTATCTTCATGTTCACGGATCAGTTTGTTGGCTTCGATAAGCAAAGTCTGACGATCGATAGGTTGGGTAGTTTGCTGCATATTCCACTCCTTAAACAGTGGCAATAGTCTACGCCGGACCCGCACCGTGGGCAAATTTTCCCTGTTTTTCGCGGGGCTACAGCGCAGGGGCAAAGCTGGCGCGATTTGCTTTTGCATGCTAATAAAGTTGCGTAACAGATTTTATCAGGTACAGTGTGCGCTTTCGTCATTCTGGCAACAGAATTGCTTGACATTCGACCGAAAGCTCGTCGCATAGTCATTTTGAAGTCAATGAAATGCCCGATAACTCAATCACCTGGACGTGTACCTCTGTCGTTCGGTAAGAAAAAAGGGTTGATATCCCCTGGCGTCGTCGCAATATAAAAAAAACGCTGCCAGCGGAAGGGAAATCAACATGCGGCGTATTCCTGGAAGAATTAAATTAGGTAAAGGTGAATATGGGTAAAGCTCTCGTCATCGTTGAGTCCCCGGCAAAAGCCAAAACGATCAATAAGTATCTGGGTAACGACTATGTGGTTAAATCCAGCGTTGGTCATATCCGCGATTTGCCGACCAGTGGCTCAGCCAGTAAAAAGAGCGCAGACTCTACCTCCACCAAAGGGGCTAAGAAGCCTAAAAAGGATGAACGTAGCGCGCTCGTCAACCGTATGGGTGTCGATCCCTGGCACGAATGGGAAGCACAGTACGAAGTGCTGCCCGGCAAAGAGAAAGTCGTCAATGAGCTGAAGCAGCTCGCTGAAAAAGCTGACCACATCTATCTCGCAACCGACCTTGACCGCGAAGGGGAAGCCATTGCATGGCACCTGCGGGAAATCATTGGTGGTGATGAATCACGATACAGCCGTGTCGTGTTTAACGAGATTACAAAGAATGCGATTCGTCAGGCGTTTGAAAAGCCGGGCGAACTGAACATCGATCGTGTTAACGCTCAACAGGCGCGTCGTTTTATGGACCGCGTGGTGGGTTACATGGTTTCGCCACTGCTGTGGAAGAAAATTGCGCGTGGCCTTTCCGCCGGGCGTGTTCAGTCCGTGGCGGTGCGTCTGGTCGTGGAGCGTGAACGCGAAATCAAAGCGTTTGTACCGGAAGAGTTCTGGGAAATCGACGCGAACGTGGCAACGCCGGGTGGCGATGCACTGCCGCTGCAGGTGACCCACGAGAAAGAGAAGCCGTTCCGTCCGGTCAATCGCGATCAAACTATGGCAGCCGTTGCGCTGCTGGAAAAAGCACGCTATCAGGTGCTGGATCGTGAAGACAAACCGACAAGCAGCAAACCCGGTGCGCCTTTCATTACCTCCACGCTTCAGCAGGCGGCAAGCACGCGTCTGGGCTTTGGCGTGAAGAAAACCATGATGATGGCCCAACGTTTGTATGAAGCGGGTTACATCACCTATATGCGTACTGACTCAACAAACCTGAGCCAGGACGCGGTGAGCATGGTGCGCGACTATATCGGCGATAACTTCGGTAAGAAGTATCTGCCGGAAAGCGCTATCCAGTACGCGAGCAAAGAAAACTCTCAGGAAGCGCACGAAGCGATCCGTCCGTCGGATGTTTCCGTTGAGGCTGAAGCCCTGAAAGACATGGAAACGGATGCCCAGAAGCTGTATCAGCTGATCTGGCGCCAGTTCGTTGCCTGTCAGATGAATCCGGCAAAATACGATTCAACGACGCTGACCGTTGGTGCGGGTGATTTCCGCCTGAAAGCGCGCGGTCGTATCCTGCGCTTTGACGGCTGGACGAAAGTCATGCCTGCTCTGCGTAAAGGCGATGAAGACCGTACTCTGCCTGCTGTCAACAAAGGCGATGAGCTTTCTTTAACAGAACTCATCCCGGCACAGCACTTTACCAAACCGCCTGCGCGTTTCAGCGAAGCATCGTTGGTAAAAGAGCTGGAAAAACGGGGTATCGGTCGTCCGTCCACTTATGCGTCGATCATTTCGACCATTCAGGATCGCGGCTACGTTCGTGCTGAAAACCGTCGTTTCTATGCGGAAAAAATGGGTGAGATCGTCACCGATCGTCTGGAAGACAACTTCCGCGAGCTGATGAACTACGATTTTACCGCGCAGATGGAAGACCGTCTGGACCAGGTGGCTAACCACCAGGCGGAATGGAAGAAGGTGCTCGACAGCTTCTTTGGCGATTTCACCCAACAACTGGAGAAAGCTGAAAAAGCGCCAGAAGAAGGGGGAATGCAGCCGAACCAGATGGTCATTACCAGCATCGAGTGTCCGACCTGTAGTCGTCATATGGGTATTCGTACTGCGACCACCGGCGTATTCCTCGGTTGTTCTGGCTACGCGTTAACGCCAAAAGAGCGCTGCAAAACCACCATCAACCTGGTGCCTGAGAACGAAGTTCTCAACGTGCTGGAAGGTGACGATGCCGAAACCAACGCTCTGCGCGCCAAACGTCGTTGCCAGAAATGCGGCACGGCGATGGACAGCTACCTGATCGATCCTAAGCGTAAGTTGCATGTCTGCGGTAACAACCCGACCTGCGACGGCTATGAAATCGAAGAGGGCGAATTCCGCATCAAGGGCTATGATGGCCCAATTGTGGAATGTGAGAAATGCGGTTCTGAAATGCACCTGAAAATGGGTCGTTTCGGTAAGTACATGGCTTGCACCAACGAAGAATGTAAGAACACGCGTAAGATCCTGCGCAACGGCGAAGTGGCTCCTCCGAAGGAAGATCCGGTTCCGTTACCAGAACTGCCGTGTGAGAAGTCAGACGCGTACTTCGTGCTGCGTGACGGTGCCGCGGGTGTGTTCCTCGCCGCCAACACCTTCCCGAAATCACGCGAGACCCGTGCGCCGCTGGTGGAAGAGCTGTACCGCTTCCGCGATCGTCTGCCAGAGAAACTGCGTTATCTGGCCGATGCACCACAGCAGGACCCGGAAGGCAATAAGACTGTTGTTCGCTTCAGCCGTAAAACGAAGCAGCAGTATGTCGCTGCCGAGAAAGAGGGCAAAGCGACCGGTTGGTCTGCATTCTTTGTGGATGGTAAATGGGTTGAAGGCAAGAAATAATCTTTTCTTACCGTGACTTACCTGAAAGGGCCGGACTTCCGGCCCTTTTTTATTGGCCGTTATTATTTTTTGTTCCGTACTATACACTCGGGATATAAATGATATAGTGGTTATAGTTAACTCCTTTCTTATTATTAAATCGTCTTAAGCGATGCTCCCTGTGCGCTAAATCGGATGGTCAGGCATGAAACTACAACAGCTTCGTTATATCGTTGAGGTGGTCAACCACAACCTTAACGTCTCTTCTACCGCAGAAGGTCTTTATACCTCTCAGCCAGGCATCAGTAAGCAAGTGCGTATGCTGGAGGATGAACTGGGTATTCAGATTTTTGCCCGTAGCGGTAAACACCTCACTCAAGTAACACCTGCCGGTCAGGAGATCATCCGCATTGCCCGGGAAGTGCTATCCAAAGTAGATGCGATCAAATCGGTTGCGGGGGAACATACCTGGCCGGATAAAGGTTCGCTGTATATCGCCACCACCCACACGCAGGCTCGCTACGCGTTGCCTGGGGTGATAAAAGGCTTTATCGAACGCTATCCGCGCGTTTCGCTGCATATGCATCAAGGATCGCCTACGCAGATCGCCGAAGCGGTTTCCAAAGGCAATGCTGATTTCGCCATTGCGACTGAAGCGCTGCATCTGTATGACGATCTGGTTATGTTGCCGTGCTATCACTGGAATCGTTCGATTGTGGTGACGCCGGAGCATCCTCTGGCAGGTAAGGGATCGGTGACCATTGAAGAGCTGGCGCAATATCCACTGGTGACCTATACGTTTGGTTTTACCGGTCGTTCTGAACTGGACACGGCGTTTAATCGTGCAGGGCTGACGCCGCGTATCGTCTTTACGGCGACCGATGCTGATGTCATCAAAACATACGTTCGTCTGGGATTAGGCGTGGGTGTGATTGCCAGCATGGCGGTAGACCCGGTTTCTGACCCGGACCTGGTGCGCCTCGACGCACACGATGTCTTTAGCCACAGCACGACCAAAATCGGTTTCCGTCGCAGCACTTTCCTTCGCAGCTATATGTATGATTTCATTCAGCGCTTTGCGCCGCATTTAACGCGAGATGTTGTAGATACCGCAGTCGCGCTGCGCTCAAACGAAGATATTGAAGCGATGTTCCAGGATATTAAGCTCCCGGAAAAATAATCACACCCGGTATCTTTCCGCCCGGAAAGATACCGAATAATGTATTAAAGCTAAATTAGAATTAACCTCATCCCCATTTGCTATCGCATATAACCTGATAAACGTTAATTGTTTATGGGCAAACTGTCGCAAATTTGCGACAAAAGTAGAAAGTAAATTCCCTCCGCGCAAATACCTCGTCTCAATTATTTATTTTGGGTCAAAAGATTAACTATTTCCCTGGAAAACGTTCGTAAATTCACTGGCTTTTCGACTAAAGTTTCTTTAGGATTTATCTCAACTCATGATTACTTGTACCGATTGTTTGGTATCAAAATGATAAGCGAAGTCGATTGTATGAGGTTAGCAATGCCTTCAGGAAGTGAAGAACCGCAAAGGGACCCAGCGCTTAAGCGTAAAGCCTGGCTGGCGGTATTTCTTGGCTCCGCCCTGTTCTGGGTGGTTGTGGCGTTACTGGTCTGGAAATATTGGGGATGATGATGGCAGCTCAAGTGCGTATCGAACCGGTTAAGAAGATGTGTCAGCCAGGTGACAACAGCCATAAAGTAGGTAAAGAACCTGTGACCAGCGTGCCTGCATCCTGGAAACTCTCCGCTCAGCAACAAGCTTTTATTGATATGTTCGCTGAAGACGAATCGAAAAAACAATAATTGATAATAATGTTAGCCTGCGAATATCCAGGTGATACCCGTGCACTTTTGTACTCTTTTATAAATACACATCAGCAATAAAGAACGGGGAAATACCCCAACAATCATACAAATATAAAGTCTGGTGTCAGATGATGAATACCCTACAAAACATGAAATACTGGTCCTGGATGGGGGCTTTTACCGTATCCGTCCTGTTCTGGGCTCAGCTAATCTGGCTGGCCTTAAACTAAACGCTAAAACCTCGCTCCGGCGAGGTTTTTTGTTTGTTCCTCTTCGTTGATTGATTATCCCGATTTATCAATTCGGGTTGTTATCAAAACGTTACGACATCTTTGTGTTATCTTTAATTACAGCCCCGATGATTGTCGGGTTATCCCTGTCATTAAGGAGGAGCTTATGTCGTTAACCCTACGCGAAGCCAGTAAGGACACGTTGCAGGCCGAAAATAAGACTTATCACTACTACAGCTTGCCGCTGGCCGCCAGGACACTTGGGGACATTTCGCAGTTGCCCAAGTCGCTGAAAGTGTTACTGGAAAACCTTTTACGCTGGCAGGATGACGAGTCCGTCACTGCTGATGATATCCATGCCCTGGCGGGGTGGCTTAAAACTGCCCATGCCGATCGAGAGATTGCCTACCGTCCGGCAAGGGTGCTAATGCAGGACTTCACCGGCGTGCCCGCTGTTGTCGATCTGGCTGCCATGCGTGAAGCCGTCAAACGTCTCGGTGGTGATACCGCCAAAGTGAACCCGCTTTCTCCCGTCGATCTTGTTATCGACCACTCCGTAACGGTTGACCATTTCGGTGATGACGACGCGTTTGAAGAGAACGTGCGTCTGGAAATGGAGCGTAACCACGAACGCTATGTTTTCCTGAAATGGGGCCAGCAAGCCTTCAGCCGTTTCAGCGTCGTGCCGCCGGGTACCGGGATTTGCCACCAGGTAAACCTGGAATATCTGGGCAAAGCGGTGTGGAGTGAATTGCAGGGCAAAGAGTGGATTGCTTATCCTGATACCCTGGTGGGGACCGACTCCCACACCACAATGATCAACGGACTCGGTGTGTTGGGCTGGGGCGTGGGCGGGATCGAAGCCGAAGCTGCGATGCTCGGCCAGCCGGTGTCGATGCTGATCCCGGACGTAGTAGGTTTCAAACTACTGGGCAAACTGCGTGAAGGCATTACTGCTACCGACCTGGTGTTGACCGTTACCCAAATGCTGCGTAAGCACGGCGTGGTAGGTAAGTTTGTTGAATTTTACGGCGACGGTCTCGATTCTTTACCGCTGGCTGACCGCGCGACCATTGCCAACATGGCGCCGGAGTATGGTGCAACGTGCGGCTTCTTCCCAATCGACGGGGTGACGCTGGAGTATATGCGCCTGAGCGGACGTAGCGATGAACAGGTCGCACTGGTCGAGGCGTATTCCAAAGCGCAGGGCATGTGGCGAAATACCGGCGATGAACCCGTCTTCACCAGCACGCTTGAGCTGGATATGGATGAAGTCGAAGCCAGCCTTGCGGGGCCAAAACGTCCGCAGGATCGCGTCGCGCTGCAAAATGTGCCGAAAGCGTTTGCCGCCAGCAACGAACTGGAACTCAATACTGCGCAAAAAGACCGACGCCCGGTTGATTATGTTATGAACGGGCATCAGTATCAGCTTCCCGACGGTGCCGTGGTGATTGCCGCGATAACGTCCTGCACCAACACGTCTAACCCAAGTGTGCTCATGGCTGCCGGGCTACTGGCGAAAAAGGCGGTTACCCTGGGCCTCAAGCGCCAGCCGTGGGTCAAAGCCTCGTTAGCGCCGGGATCGAAAGTCGTTTCGGACTATCTGGCCAAGGCCAAATTGACGCCATACCTCGACGAACTGGGCTTTAACCTGGTGGGCTACGGCTGTACCACCTGTATCGGTAACTCCGGTCCGTTACCGGATCCTATCGAGCAGGCGATCAAGCAGGGCGATCTGACCGTGGGCGCGGTGCTTTCGGGCAACCGTAACTTCGAAGGCCGTATTCATCCGCTGGTCAAAACCAACTGGCTGGCCTCGCCGCCGCTGGTTGTGGCCTATGCGCTGGCGGGTAATATGAACATTAACCTGGCAAGCGACCCGATTGGTCACGACCGCAAGGGCGATCCGGTTTATCTGAAAGATATCTGGCCGTCGGCACGAGAAATAGCACGCGCCGTGGAACAGGTCTCCACTGAGATGTTCCGCAAAGAGTATGCCGAGGTCTTTGAAGGCACGCCGGAGTGGAAAACTATCGCGGTGGAACGTTCTGACACCTACGGCTGGCAGAGCGATTCGACCTATATTCGCCTGTCGCCGTTCTTTGATGATATGCAAGCCCAGCCGGAACCGCTGGTCGATATTCAGGGCGCTCGCATCCTGGCGATGCTGGGCGATTCTGTCACCACCGACCACATCTCTCCAGCGGGCAGTATCAAAGCTGACAGCCCGGCAGGGCGATATCTGCAGGGACGCGGCGTGGAGCGCCGTGACTTTAACTCCTACGGTTCTCGTCGCGGCAACCACGAAGTGATGATGCGCGGGACCTTTGCCAATATCCGTATTCGTAATGAAATGGTGCCGGGCGTTGAAGGCGGTATGACGCGACATCTGCCGGGAACGGAAGTGATTTCGATCTACGATGCGGCGATGAAATATCAGCAGGAAGGCACGCCGCTTGCTGTGATTGCGGGTAAAGAGTATGGCTCTGGCTCCAGTCGTGACTGGGCGGCAAAAGGACCACGCCTACTCGGCGTTCGCGTGGTTATCTCCGAATCGTTTGAACGTATCCACCGCTCAAACCTGATCGGCATGGGGATTTTACCGCTGGAGTTCCCGCAGGGCGTCACGCGTAAAACGTTGGGTTTAACCGGTGAAGAGCGGATTGCTGTCAGGGATCTGCAAAACCTGAAACCGGGCGCGACCGTTCCGGTGCAGCTCACGCGTGCGGACGGCAAAACAGAAGTGCTGGATTGCCGCTGCCGTATCGACACGGCGACCGAACTGACGTACTACCAGAACGACGGCATTTTGCATTATGTGATTCGTAATATGCTGAACTAACGGTACAGGCCCGGCGAAAGCCGGGCCATTCGATTTACTCGCTCAGCAAGTGGCCCATCTTCGCGGCTTTGGTATCAAGGTAGTGGGCGTTTTTTGGATTGCGACCCACAATCAGCGGCACGCGTTCCACGATATTGATTCCGGCCTCAGACAGAATCTCCACTTTGCGCGGGTTGTTCGTCAGCAGACGCACTTCGTCCACGCTGAGCAGTTTGAACATATCCGCACACAGGGTGAAGTCACGTTCGTCAGCGGCAAAGCCAAGCTGATGGTTGGCTTCAACCGTATCGTAGCCCTGATCCTGCAACGCGTAGGCGCGGATTTTATTCAGCAGACCGATATTACGGCCTTCCTGGCGGTGATAGAGCAGTACGCCTCGACCTTCTTCAGCGATATGAGAAAGCGCCGCTTCGAGCTGGAAACCGCAATCACAGCGCAGACTGAATAAGGCATCGCCCGTCAGACACTCTGAATGGACGCGTGCCAGCACCGGTGTCTGTCCTGAGATGTCGCCAAACACCAGAGCGACGTGGTCCTGCCCGGTTGCCAGTTCTTCAAAACCCACCATCAGGAAATCGCCCCATGGGGTTGGCAGATTGGCTTCTGCCACACGTTTAAGCTGCATGTGATTCTCCAGAGTATGCTGACACGTTTCGTGCCAGTCGCCCTTCGGCTTTAGTATCCCGCTATTTTGCCACAAGCTGGCGGCGTTCACCTAGCCGGGCTCATGCTATACGAACGTTAAACGCACAATCCGACATTTTCACGGATTGCGTTAAATTCGGTTATGATTGTTGAGCTTAGCGAAAAAGGAGACAACATGCTTTCGATTGCCCGCCGCACGGCTGCCGGTGCCGCTATTCTACTCATTATGCCCTTAGCGGTATGGATTTCAGGTTGGGCCTGGCAACCTGGGCAAAACGCCACGTGGCTAAAGGCGCTGTATTGGGTAACGGAGACCGTGACTCAGCCGTGGGGGATTATCACGCACGGTATTCTCTGCGCGTGGTTTTTGTGGTGCCTACGTTTTCGGCTTCGTCCGGCGATCATGCTGTTTGTCATTCTCGGCGCGGCGATAATCGTCGGGCAGGGAATTAAGTCCTGGGTTAAAGACCACGTTCAGGAACCGCGTCCTTTTGTGGTGTGGCTTGAAAAAACGCATCATATTCCGGTAGATACCTTCTACAATTTAAAGCGTAAAGAGCGCGGCCATCTGGTGAAAGAGCAGCTGGCGGAAGCGCAGGAAATTCCGAAATTTTTACGCAAACACTGGCAAAAAGAGACCGGATTCGCCTTTCCGTCCGGGCACACCATGTTTGCGGCCAGTTGGGCGCTGTTAGCTGTCGGTCTACTCTGGCCGCGCCGTCGCACTATCACCATCGCTATTTTACTGGTCTGGGCGACAGGCGTGATGGGCAGTCGCCTGCTGTTAGGGATGCACTGGCCGCGCGACCTGGTGGTGGCGACGTTGATTTCCTGGCTGTTGGTGACGTTTGCTACCTGGCTTGCCCAACGGCTTTGCGGACCGCTCACGCCGCCGCCAGAAGAGAACAAAGAGATAGAAGAACGAGAGCAAGAAGAGGTCTGACGGTTGAAATTCGTGGTTTAGCCCTCAAATCATATTGGACCCTGCTACTTTTTCCGTTTCACGCTCGCGGCTAAAATGGTAGTTTATAAGGCTGATTGCGGCGAGTTGAACACACTTTATTCGCCTGAACCACATAACGGGAAGTCATGTGAAATATCTACTCATATTCTTACTGGTGTTAGCGATTTTTGTTATTTCGGTCACACTGGGTGCGCAAAACGATCAGCTGGTGACCTTCAATTATCTGCTGGCGCAGGGCGAGTATCGTGTTTCGAGCTTGCTTGCTGTTTTATTCGCCGCCGGATTTGCCATCGGCTGGCTTGTTTGTGGCCTGTTCTGGTTAAAAGTTCGTGTTTCTCTTGCGCGCGCGGAACGTAAAATCAAACGTCTTGAAAATCAAATTGCGCCTGTGACCGACGTACCGGTGAATACTGGTGTTCCGGTTGTGAAGGAATAAACGAATATGCTGGAGTTGTTGTTTCTGCTTTTGCCTGTAGCCGCAGCCTATGGCTGGTATATGGGCCGCAGAAGTGCGCAACAAAATAAGCAGGACGAAGCAAACCGCCTTTCTCGCGACTATGTAGCGGGGGTGAACTTCCTTCTGAGCAACCAACAGGATAAAGCGGTCGACCTGTTCCTTGACATGTTAAAAGAGGACACCGGCACCGTTGAGGCGCATCTCACCCTTGGAAACCTGTTCCGCTCGCGTGGCGAAGTCGATCGTGCCATCCGTATCCACCAGACATTGATGGAAAGCGCCTCGCTTACCTACGATCAGCGTCTGCTGGCGGTCCAGCAGCTGGGCCGTGACTACATGGCCGCCGGTCTTTACGACCGCGCGGAAGACATGTTCAGTCAGCTGGTGGACGAAACAGAGTTTCGCGTCAGCGCGTTGCAACAACTCCTGCAAATTTATCAGGCGACCAGCGACTGGCAAAAAGCCATCGATACGGCAGAGCGTCTGGTCAAACTTGGCAAAGACAAACAGCGTGTCGAAATCGCCCACTTTTACTGTGAGCTCGCGTTGCAGCAAATGGGCAGCGATGACATGGAAAAAGCCATGGCATTGTTGAAAAAGGGCGCTTCTGCCGATCGCAACAGTGCGCGCATCTCCATCATGATGGGGCGCGTATTTATGGCGAAGGGCGAATTTGCCAAAGCCGTAGAATGCCTGCTGCGCGTGATCGACCAGGATAAAGAGCTGGTCAGCGAAACGCTGGAGATGCTGCAAACCTGCTACCAACAGCTTGGCCGCCCGGATGAATGGGTGGCGTTCTTACGTCGCTGTGTGGAAGAGAATACCGGTGCGACGGCTGAACTGATGCTGGCGGACGTCGTCGAGCAGCACGAAGGCAACGATACGGCTCAGGTTTACATCACACGCCAGCTTCAGCGCCATCCCACCATGCGTGTCTTCCACAAACTGATGGATTACCACCTGAACGAAGCGGAAGAAGGGCGTGCGAAAGAGAGCCTGATGGTGCTGCGTGATATGGTGGGCGAGCAGGTGCGCAGTAAACCGCGCTATCGCTGTTCGAAATGCGGATTTACCGCCTACACGCTTTACTGGCATTGCCCTTCATGCCGTGCCTGGTCAACCATTAAACCGATTCGCGGCCTGGACGGGCAGTAATTTTTTAAAAAACCGCATTTTAGTTACAACATACTTATTGTGTTTCAAGATTGATTCAGCACCGTGCGGTCTATAGTCTGGCAAGGGGTAAATGGATTCTGTCAATTTGTTCCGCTGACAGGTAGAATGCTCGCCGTTTATCTATCCCGCGCCACTGCGGCGCCCATAGACGAAAAGGGCTGGTCATGACGTATGTTGCATCCTCTTCTTCCCGCGTAGTTACTGAATCTCCCGTTGTTGTTGCACTCGACTATAACAATCGCGACAGCGCGCTCGCCTTTGTCGATCGCATTGACCCACGCGACTGCCGCCTCAAAGTCGGCAAAGAGATGTTCACCTTGTTTGGACCGCAAATCGTGCGTGACCTGCAGCAGCGTGGCTTTGATGTATTTCTCGATCTCAAATTCCATGACATTCCCAACACCACGGCACATGCGGTCGCCGCAGCGGCTGACCTCGGCGTCTGGATGGTGAACGTTCATGCATCGGGCGGGGCGCGCATGATGACTGCCGCGCGCGAAGCGCTGGTGCCGTTCGCCAAAGATGCACCATTGCTGATTGCCGTCACCGTGTTGACCAGCATGGAAGCCAGTGATTTACTGGATCTTGGCGTGACGTTGTCACCTGCTGAACATGCCGAGCGTCTGGCGCGTCTGACGCAAAACTGCGGGCTGGACGGCGTAGTCTGCTCTGCTCAGGAGGCGGTACGCTTCAAAGCGGAACTCGGTCAAGCGTTTAAACTGGTGACCCCTGGCATTCGCCCGCAGGGTACTGACGCGGGCGATCAGCGCCGTATTATGACGCCCGAACAGGCGCTGGCGGCGGGCGTCGACTATATGGTTATTGGACGCCCGGTCACGCAATCAGCCGACCCTGCGCAAACCTTAAAAGCGATTAATGCGTCATTGAAAAAGGGGGCGTAATGAGCGATTCCAACAGCCGTATGGTCTATTCAACGGACAGTGGCCGTATTGATGAACCTAAAGCCGCCGTTCAGCGGCCAAAGGGCGATGGTATTGTGCGCATCCAGCGGCAGACCAGCGGACGTAAAGGCAAAGGTGTGTGCCTGATTACGGGCATTGATGAAGACGACGCAACACTGGCTAAACTCGCTGCTGAATTGAAAAAGAAATGCGGATGTGGCGGAGCAGTGAAAGACGGCGTAATTGAAATTCAGGGCGACAATCGCGACTTAATAAAGACGCTGCTTGAAGCCAGGGGAATGAAAGTCAAACTGGCAGGCGGCTAAAATAATAAGCCACGGTATTTACCGTGGCTTTTTTTCTGGTGCGTAAGTCAGAAAATATCGTTCTGAATTAATCCAATTATGCAGTGGCTATTTTATATATCTTATTTACCCACCTGATGGCCGATGATACCACCGACTGCTGCACCACCCAGGGTTCCCAGGGCACTACCATCGGTTAATACGGCCCCACCAACTGCACCCGCACCCGCACCAATCGCGGTGTTACGGTCACGTTTGGACCAGTTAGAACATGCGCTCAGAGACATTGCGAGAGTTACTGCCAAAACCGCTGCGGCTAATTTTTTGCTGGTTAAATTCATCATACTTTCTCCTGAATTATCGATTCACGGAAATAAGCTATCTGTAAGTATAGACAATGAAATACTTCAGCGTCATTTCCGTGAAACCTGGTCGCGCAGGTGTTACAAAATCACGCAGGTGATAGTCACTTCCTGTTATATCGCTAATAGTAATTTTAAATTTTTGCTGGCGAAACGACAGGTAAAAAATCTTAAAGGGATGTTCAGAATCGTCTCAGATGGAAAAAGGATGCAATAAGCGCCCGTGGAATAGGGCGCGGAGGAGGGTCAGGCGGTGTGTTTGACGATATCGACGGTCAGTCCGTCGCGTTGCAATTGCTGGCGATGCTCATCGCTCAAACGTTGATCGGTAATCACGCGGTTAAAGCGCGAAATCGGGCCCATCGTGTACGGATGCACAGCACCAAATTTAGAACTGTCGGTGAGCACAATGGCTTCACAGCCTTTTTCCAGTACGGCATTCACTACATCAGAACGCATCATATCGCGGCCGGTAAACCCCGTTTCTGGCTGCCAGCCGTCAATTCCGATAAAGGCTTTGCTGAAGTGAACCTGCTGAACGTACTGACGCGTTAGTGGCCCAACCATGCTTTCACTTTTCTTCTGATAAATCCCGCCCAGCAGAATGACTTCGCACTGGGTTTCTTTCAGCAGATGGGCGATATAACTGCTGACCGTGATAATGGTAATGTCTTTTTGTTCTGCCAGGGTGCGCGCCAGGAGGGCATTGCTGCTGCCGTTCTCAATAAAAACGGTTTCGCCATTATTGACAAGCGTGGCGGCAAATTCGGCTAGCTCACGTTTAAGCGCAAAGTGAGTCATCATGCGCGTTTCAACGTCTTCGCTGTCCAGCGGTACGGCGTAACCGTGCGCGCGGCGAAGGTAGCTTTGCTTTTCCAGAAGATTCAGATCCTGACGGATAGTTACCTCTGAAACGCCGGTCGTTTTAGCTAATTCGACGACACTCACGCGTCCTTTGTCGATCACCATCTGCAGAATGATTTGTTGTCGGGAATTCATAGCATCCATATAAAGAGAACGAAAACGAAAAAAGGGTGAAGATTACACTTCCCACGGGGCTTTTGGCTGGGAGGGCTCCGCCATCTGACCTGCGCCATGCTGTGCCAGTAATTCAGATTTCAGGATCTCAAGATTACGAATTGCAGACTGATAATCACCCGCCACCAGAATATCCAGCACTGTATCAATACGTTGTGCCACTCGCTGCGCGTCAACTTCTGACATCATCTCACCCTCAGAACGAAAAGTTAATAATTTCAATGATGCAGAAATTGCTCTCAAAAGAGAAGGGAAAAAATACACTAACCAAATTACATAAATGAAAGTGATATATTTATTCCTTCTCATGCAGACGGGTTAGGGAGTGGATTAGTCTAAAACTGCGCGCAAGGCGCTTTTTTATATGAGGAATTGGACTATGACAGTCATTAACCAAGCTACCTGCAAACTGTTCACCGACCCTGATCGTTTCACCCAGCTCGCAGGCTATTACGAAGAAGAACGGCGTACGGTATGGATGATGCTCCGCGCTCAACCGCGTCCCTGTTTCAATCACGCGTTAATCGAGGAAATCATGAACATGTCGTGGCTGGTACGACAGTCAGGCTTTGTTGTGGATTTCTGGGTGACCGGTTCACTGGTCCCGGACATGTATAACACGGGAGGCGATTTACGCTTCTTTGTCGAATGCATCCAGAATGGTCGCCGCGAGGCGTTGCGTGCTTACGCTCGCGCCTGTGTGGATTGTGTCCACGCCGCTTCACGCGGTTTTGATACAGGAGCCATTACACTGGCGATGGTGGAGGGCAGTGCGCTCGGTGGCGGCTTTGAGGCAGCGTTAGCGCATCATTTTGTGCTGGCGCAGCGCGACGCGCGCCTGGGATTTCCGGAAATCGCCTTTAACCTGTTCCCCGGCATGGGTGGATATTCGCTGGTCGCCCGTCGCGCAGGCATGAAACTCGCTGAGGAACTCATCTACCGAGGAGAATCGCATACGGCGGAATGGCATGAGCAGTACGGACTGGTCGATGTGCTGTTTGAGCCGGGTCATGGGTATGTGTCGACGCGCACGTTTATCGATACTCTACAGCCCAAGTTGAACGGCGTAAGGGCGATGCTGCGTGCCCGTCAGCGCGTGCTGCAACTTCCACGTAGTGAGTTAATGGATATCACCGAGGACTGGGTGGATGCGGCATTCTGCCTGGAGCCGAAAGACATTGCCTATATGGAACGTCTGGTGATGCTGCAAAATCGTCACAACGCGGCAGGAATGCGTAAAGCCAGCTAACGCATCTTCTTCGCCTGATAGCGTTTTAGCCAGCGCTCGAATGCGGCAGCGGGCATCGGCTTAGCAAATAAGAAACCTTGCCGTTCGTTGACGCCATTCTTGGTCAGAAAGGCGTCTTCTTTCGCGCTCTCAACGCCTTCAGCAATGACCTGTAAATTCAGTGCCTGAGCCACAGCGACAATGGCCCGCACCAGCGACTGGGAAATCGATTGTTTATGAATATCGCGAACAAATACCTGATCAAGTTTAATGGCATCAATCGGGAAACGCGCCAGCTGCGATAGCGAGGAATATCCGGTCCCAAAGTCATCAAGATGAATTTGCGCCCCCAGTTGGCTGAATTGCTGAATAACCGACAGGGCCAGCTCTTCGTTTTCTATCAGGCAGCTTTCGGTCAGCTCTACGTCAATCGGGCAGTATTCAAAGTTCAGATCTTTTAGCGCCTGTTTTAAATCGCTGAATATGGTCTGGTCTGCCAGTTGGCGGGCAGAGACGTTCACCGCCACCCGGAGATTGATTCCCTTATCACGCCATTTCGCCACCTGACGTACCACGTCGAGCATAACCCAGCGCCCTAGCGGGACAATCAGGCCCGACTCTTCGGCGTACGAGATAAACTCCAGCGGCGGGATTAAACCGCGCTCAGGGGACTGCCAGCGCACCAGTGCTTCCAGACTCCGCACTTCGCCGCGCCAGGTCATTTTGGGCTGATAGTGAATTAACAGTTGATCGTTATCCAGCGCCTTGCGCAGGTTGGTATCCAGCCACAAATATTCGAACACGCGTTGATTCATTTCCGGCGAAAAGACGCAGAACTTGCCGCGTCCACTCTCTTTAGCGGTATACATCGCCGTATCGGCGTTGCGAATAATACTTTCTCGATCGGTGCCGTGCTGTGGTGCCAGCGAAATCCCGAGTGAACAGCCGGTGTAGATTTCGATCAGGCCAATACGGAAGGGCTGGCGCAGACGCGTCAGAATACGTGAAGCCATCGCCTCAAGCGAGCTTTGCGAGGTATCCGTCGCGAGCACAATAAATTCATCGCCGCCCAGACGCGCCAGTATTTGGCCTTCTTCCAGACAGCTCAGGATAGCCAGTGCGACCGCCTGCAATAGTTGGTCGCCAAACATATGCCCGTAAGCATCGTTAACTTTTTTGAAGTTATCGAGATCGAGATAGACCACCCCGACCTGGGATTCGCCGCGTGTTTCGATAGCATTGCTGATTAATTCGTGAATCGCATTACGATTCGGCAGGCCGGTGATGGTGTCCGTATTGGCCAGTACGCGAAGACGTTCCTGTGCCCGGCGTTCTTCAGTAATATCCGTGCCAGAACAGATAAGGAATATTTCATTTTTCCCGCTACCGCTATGAACAAATTTGTTTCTGAACAGAAACAATCGTTGCCCTTTGCGGGTCTTGATCCAGCGTTCTACTTCGTACGAACTGCCGTTACGGAAAAAACCAGAAATATTGCGTTTAGAGGCCGCCGCTTCACTGCGGCTCATAAACAATTTAAAGACGTTTTGCCCGATGACTTCATGCTCTTTCATGCCGGTATATTCTTCGCTCAGGCGGTTAAAGCGCTGAATATTGCCCTGCTGATCGAGGATAACAATCACCGAGTTAGCTTCAGAAACGACTTGTTCGGCGAAGGATAACCCTTGCACCAGATCGCGCGCCACGGAAGGGGTGTCATTCCAGGCAGAAGCGGTGCCAGCCCACTCCTTTTTATTGATTTTGCGCCCCACCAGATGCACGGGAACGTCGGAGCCATAGAGGGAAAGCGTCATGGTAATGCTGGAAGTGATGACGGTAAGCTGGCGAACAAGTTCGGCCTGATCGTCGCTCAAGGCAACCACCTGGGTGATATCAGCGTTTTCACTGGCGGCCAGATGCAGAGCATTGCTGTCAGCTGTCAAACGCCACCAGGGGCTGTGTGTGCCCATGTAACGAAACAGCAAATTTTGCTCCAAATCGTCAATCATGCTCTCTCCCGAACCTGCTCAATGGCGCAAAAATTATGCATTTACATTCGATTTTCCCGTGGTATGACAGCGGCAAAACCGAAGTGAACTTATTGTTTTTCCCTGCATTCTTATATTAAAACGAGATGGGCTTAAAAGGATACACGTGGATAAAAATTCCAGTAACCAAAAATGACGGATTACTTTTACTGTAGATAATGGTGATGGTTTTTGTGGGGAACGAGAGGAAAATATTAAGAAAAAGTGATGAGTGTGCGATTTATCAGGGGAAGAAAAATGTCGGCTTTCCCTTAAAAGAAATAGCCGACATTTTTAAAACTTATCAGGCGACAGGGCGCGCGATAATACTCCGGGTTTCCATACGCACTTCAGCGATGTTCACATCAATCACATCCGTGACTTTATAAACCGTTTCGCCTTTGATCTGTACTGCGCCATTTTCCTGGCTACAGGTCAGTTCATCGCGGACCGCGTGCAGGAACGGGGCCGGAATAAAGGCAACGGCACCATTATCGACCAGACGCACGCGCATCCCTCCGCGGCTCACGTCAATGATTTCAGCCGCAAAACGGGTGTCCGTACCGGCTTTGTCATTCAGGAAGCGCGCATACAGCCAGTCGCCGACATCGCGTTCAGCCATACGGTTCAGGCGACGGCGTTCCGCCATCTGCACGGTGGTATCTTCCTGCGGACGGGCAATGGTTTCACCTTTGATAACCGCTTTCAGCAGACGGTGGTTAACCATGTCGCCGTATTTACGGATCGGTGAAGTCCAGGTCGCATACGCCTCAAGGCCCAGACCAAAGTGCGGGCCTGGCTCGGTGCTGATTTCTGCGAAGGACTGGAAGCGACGAATACGGCTGTCGAGGAAACCAGACGGTTGCGCATCCAGCTCGCGGCGCAGTTTGCAGAAGCCGTTTAAGGTCAGCACTTCCTGCGGATCTACGTGAACGTCGTGCGTTTTCAGCAGAGCAGCCAGTGCTTCGGTGTTCGCCGGATCAAAACCGGTATGCACGTTGTAAATGCCGAAGCCGAGTTTGTCGCGCAGCACGCGTGCGGCGCAAATGTTGGCGGCGATCATTGACTCTTCAACGATGCGGTTAGCGATACGACGCGGTTCGGCAACGATATCCAGCACTTCGCCTTTTTCACCCAGCACAAAGCGATAATCCGGGCGGTCTTTGAACACCAGCGCATGGGTTTTACGCCATTCGCCACGGCTCAGGCAGAGTTGTTGCAACAGCGTGATTTGCTGAGCAATAGCCTCATTTTCTGGTTTCCAGCTGCCGCTATTTTCCAGCCAATCAGAGACATCGTCGTACGCCAGCTTCGCTTTGGATTCGATAGTTGCGGCGAAAAATTCGATATCGTCTTCAATCGTGCCGTCAGCATCCACGGTCATGCGGCACGCGAGTACCGGACGCACTTCGTTCGCACGCAGCGAGCAGAGATCGTCAGAGAGTTCACGTGGCAGCATCGGGATATTGAAGCCCGGCAGATAGTTGGTGAACGCGCGAATTTTAGCGGAATCGTCCAGCTTGCTGCCTTCGGCGATCCACGCCGTCGGGTCGGCAATCGCGACAGTCAGGTGCAGTTTGCCGTCGCTGCCTTCTTCCACATACAGCGCATCATCCATATCCTGGGTGCTGGCGCTGTCGATAGTAACGAAGTTCAGGGCAGTCAAATCGCGACGCTCCAGACCTTCGTCCATCATTTCTGTTGCCACGCCATTTGGCGCTTCTTTTTCCAGATTATGACGGGCGAGCGTTACCCACCACGGCACGAAATGATCGTCGCCGAAGGTAATGAAATGGGTCAGTTCTGCGTAAAAACCACGGTCGCCTTTCAGCGGATGGCGACGCATCTGGGCAACGGCCCAGTCACCTTGTTTGAAATCATGTTCAACGCCGCGTTCAGCGCGGCATGGAATCGCATCCTTAAGCAGCGGATGGTCCGGAACGATGGAAAGACGATCGTCTTTACGCTGTACTTTCCCGACAAAACGGGTCAGGAAAGGTTCGATTAATTCTTCTGGCTCGGCGGATTCACGATCCTTGTCGGTATGAATCACTGCCGTTACACGATCGCCGTGCATCACTTTCTTCATCTGTGGAGGCGGGATGAAGTAGCTTTTCTGTGCATCGACTTCCAGGAAGCCAAAGCCTTTTTCCGTGGCTTTTACCACCCCTTCAGCGCGCGGCGTCTGGGAATGCAATTGCTGTTTAAGCTGCGCTAGCAGCGGGTTGTCCTGAAGCATAGTATTCTATTTTCGTGGCCATTGAGCGGCTGACAGTTTTACGCGAATCTCACTGCTACAGCAAGCGCATTTAGGGATTTACCAGGCTCAGTCACCCTTGTTTAAGGCAATTTTCAGACGGCTGAGCCAACCGCAAAAAGCGCACCAGGTCAGCAAATTAATTGCCTCCACGGGGGGAATGCCCTCATCAAGTAGCGGGGTAAATTGCGCGGCGCTGAATCGGTCGGGAGAGACGGCCAAAAGTTCTGTCGCCGCCGCAACGGCATGATGAGTGGAATAGCGACTATTTGCCTCTTGAATACCACTTTTCAGGATCTCGCCCGTGCCGTTGAGTATCTCCGGTTCGTGGCAAAGCACCGCCGTCAGTTCCCTTAATGCGGGCTCCGTTTGCCAGCGAGCGAGCAATTCAAGCTGTTGCGCGGTGGCATAGCGTAACTCGACACCAGGGAACAGGGGTTCCCACTCACTCATATTAATATCCGTCACCCGCGCGTGCGGAGGAATGTGATGCCCAGGAAGCCAGCGAACGGGATAGCCCAGTAAGGCCTGGAAAGCGGCAACCACGCGTGCCTGAAAGCCGACAAAGCCGATTATCTGATTAATCACAATCACGTCGTAGGTTGTCAGACCCACTTCATCCAGCTGCTGCTGCGCTTTGTCATCAATGATATCGGGTGAGCTTGCTAACTGGCGGGCGTACTGAGTGATTTGGGCGAGGCGTTGATTACTTTCTCGTGAGGAATCCGGTCCGGGAAGAGGCGCGAGCAGGGCGGCGTAGTGGTTACACAGGCGCTGAACGCCACACGCCTGCGCCACGGTTAACGCTGTGCTCAGCCGGTCGTAGGCGCTGAGCGTATGCAGCCGATTGACGGCGATATGCAGCGGAAAAAGCACGTGGCATAACGCTCTGGCAGGCTTAAGCCAACTTTCACACGGGGTCACAATCTCAGCGGGCAGCGTTAAATCGAGTAAAAAACGATCGTCGACATGAGCGGCCTCGGGAACCAGCGGCAGAACATCATCCGGACAGTGATTTGTCTGGGTTTCGTGATACCAGTGGCCTTTGCCGGAAAAACGGCGTTGTTCCATGTGCGTTCCTTGATCTCAAATGGCGATCAATATCCTGGCGCATGGCTTGCAAGGGGAAAAATATTGTTAGGTGATAACAAATAGCAGAACGGAATAACGACGGGGAGAAACTCTCTTCCCCGGAGGGAAGAGAGTGACACAACTTATTTGATTTCCAGCTCGTTCATTGCCGCGATGTTGAAACCGCCGTCAACGTGAACCACTTCGCCGGAGATGCCAGCAGAGAGGTCAGAGCACAGGAATGCTGCGGAGTTACCCACATCTTCGATGGTCACAGTGCGACGAATCGGGGTAACGGCTTCGCAATGCGCCAGCATTTTACGGAAGTCTTTGATACCGGAAGCGGCCAGAGTACGGATTGGACCAGCAGAGATACCGTTAACACGTACGCCTTCTGGACCCATCGCGTTCGCCATGTAGCGCACGTTGGCTTCCAGAGAAGCTTTCGCCAGGCCCATTACGTTGTAGTTAGGGATCGCACGCTCAGCGCCCAGGTAAGACAGGGTCAGCAATGCAGAGCCTGGGTTCAGCATGGTGCGGCAGGCTTTAGCCATTGCCACAAAGCTGTAAGAACTGATGTCGTGAGCGATTTTGAAGCCTTCACGGGTTACCGCGTTCACGTAGTCGCCGTCCAGCTGATCGCCCGGTGCGAAACCGATTGAGTGCACGAAACCGTCAAATTTCGGCCACACTTTCGCAAGCTCTGCGAACATGCCATCGATGCTTTCATCTTGAGCAACGTCGCATTCCAGAATGATGCTGGAACCCAGCTGTGCGGCGAACTCTTCAACACGGCCTTTCAGCTTGTCATTCTGGTAGGTGAACGCCAGCTCAGCGCCTTCGCGGTGCATAGCCTGTGCGATGCCGTAGGCGATGGACAGTTTGCTGGCGACGCCAGTCACCAGAATGCGCTTACCGGAAAGAAAACCCATAGCTTAGATCCTTATATTCATTGTTATGGCGAACGCCCTCTCATACGTGGCGCTCGTCGTTAAAACGCGGCGATAATATCACGTGTCGCGTTCAGAGTTAATCCGACCACTTTATAGTAAAGCGGTTACCTGTCTTTTCGCCACGCATCCGCCGTCAGCGCTTCACCGAAATGACCGGAAATCAGCCGTTTGGTCAGGTCGTGCAGCGGTGAAGCCAACACGTCGGCGGTGCTTCCGCGCTCGACCACTTCACCCTGATGCATGACCAGTACCTGGTCGCTGATGTGTTTCATCATCCCGAGATGCTGAGTCACGTAGATATACGAAATACCCTGTTTCTCCTGCAATTCGAGCATCAGATTGATCAGTTGGGAACGCATCGACATATCTAAAGATGCCAGCGCTTCATCGGCGATAATCACCTTCGGGCGCAGGATCAGCGCGCGCGCCAGCCCCAGACGCTGCTTCTGGCCGGGGGCGAGCATGTGCGGATAATAGCTGACGTGATCGGGCAGCAGACCGACCAGACGGAGTGTCTCAATCACGCGTTTACGCCGTTCCTCCGGCTCCAGATCCGTATTCAGGCGCAGCGGAAAATCGAGAATTTGCGAGATACGTTGACGCGGATTGAGCGATGTCGACGGGTCCTGGAAAATCATACGAATGCGCTGGCTGCGAAACGAATAGTCCCCGAACGACAGAAAATGATCGTCTATCAGCACATCGCCCGCCGTCGGTTCAACCATCCCCGCCAGCATTTTCGCCAGCGTGGATTTCCCGGAACCGTTTTCGCCAATGATTGCCAGCGTCTGTTTCTCGCGCAGGGTAAAGCTGAGAGGCTTCACCGCTTCGACGGTCTGGCGATGAAACAGCCCCGTGCGATAGCGGAAGGTCTTACTCAGGTTGCGAACTTCCAGCAACGTTTCGACCATTTACTCTCTCTCCATGTTCAGCGGGAAATGACAGGCGTACAGATGGTTTTTCGCGCCGGTCAGCCGTGGCGTTTCAATACATTCGCGCTGGGCGTAAGGGCAGCGCGGCCCCAGCCGACAGCCGATTGGCAGCGACTCCAGCAGGGGAATCGCCCCCGGAAGCGTATTGAGGCGGCTTTTATGCGGCATCGCGCTGCCAAAATCGGGGATCGCGCGGATCAGCGCCTGGGTATAAGGATGATGCGGCGTATTCACCAGCTCTTCGCTGATGGCCGTTTCCACCGTCTGACCGCAGTACATCACGTCGATTTTATCCGCCCATTTGCTCAGCATTTGCAGGTCATGGCTGATCAGCAAAATGGTGGTGTTGTTGTTCTGATTGAGGCGCGACAGCAGGCGGAAAATCTGCGCTTGCGTCGTCGGTTCCATCGCGTTGGTCGGCTCATCGGCGATCAGCAGGCGCGGCTGATTGGCCAGTGCGATGGCGATCATCACCTTTTGGCACTCGCCGTCCGTCAGTTCATACGGGAAGCTGCGCATTGCATCTTTGTGATCTTTAATGCCGACGCGGTGCAACAGCTCAATCGCGCGGCGTTTGCGCCAGCCGACGCGCTGCCACCAGCGGCCTTTGTAGGTCCAGCCGGGGATATTCTGCATCAGCTGTTCGCCAACCCGTTCAGACGGGTCGAGACATGACTGCGGCTCCTGGAAGATCATCGAGACGTTATGCCCGACCAGCTTGCGGCGCTCGCGTGGCGACAGGCGCAGAAGATCGATATCATCAAATCGCATACGGTCAGCGGTGACGCGCCAGTTGTCTTTGGCGACGCCGCAGATCGCCTTAGCGATCAGGCTCTTACCGGAGCCAGACTCACCCACCAGCCCGCGGATTTCGCCTTCGGCAAGCGTAATACTGATCCTGTCGACCGCTTTCACCCAGCCTTCGCCGGTTTTAAATTCAATCGTCAGATTGCGGATATCAAGTAACGGCATTATTGCACCCCCGCGTTAATCGCGCGGCGAATTCCGTCGCCCAGCAGGTTAATCAGCAGCACGCTCACCATGATGGCGGCACCGGGCAGCATCACCGTCCACGGTGCGACATAAATCAGCTCCAGCGCATCACCGAGCATCGCGCCCCATTCCGGTGACGGCAATTGCGCGCCGAGATCGAGAAAACCGAGCGCGGCAATATCGAGAATCGCCATCGACAGAGCACGGGTGATTTCAGTCACCAGCCCCGAAGCGATGTTAGGCATTACCGCGAACCAAAGAATATTCATCGTGGTCGCGCCGTCTAAACGGGCGGCGACAACATACTCTTTTTCCAGCTCGTCATGCACCAGGCTATAAACTGAGCGAACCATGCGCGGCAGCAGCGCCAGCCAGACGGCAAACATCGCATGCGACAGGTGTGGTCCGGCAAAAGCAACGACGATGATTGCCAGCAGCAGGGACGGAATGGACAGCAGAGTATCGAGAATATGATTCAGCACCGCCGAACGCAGGCCGTGCGTCGCTCCGGCAAACACGCCGAGCGCCAGGCCGAAGAAGGTGGCAGCGAAAGTGACGACGAACGCACCGCCCACGGTTGGTGCGGCGCCGCTTAACAGACGGCTCAGAACATCGCGGCCTAAATCGTCAGTGCCGAGAAAGAACGATACTTCACCGTAGCGTGACCATGAGGGTGGCAGCAGTTGATAGCCGAGGAACTGCTGATCCAGGCCATACGGGGCAAACCAGCCGCCAAAAATACACAGCAATGCCAGGCCGCCACAGCCGTATAAACCGATCATCGCCGTGGTGTCGCCGTAGAATTTGCGCCACACGGTCCGAACTACGCCGGGCGTACGCTTTTCCCTGTATACGCTATCGTAAGGCATACGATTCCTTATGTTTCAGCGGGTTGGCCATCGCACCCAAAATGTCAGAAATCACGTTCACGATAATCACCAGCGAGCCGATCACCATCACACCGGCGGAAATCGCCGCGTAGTCCTGCTGACGAATGGCGTTGATCATCCAGCGTCCGAGCCCTGGCCAACTGAACACCATCTCGGTGATCATCGCCAGGGTCAGCATGGTCGAAAATTGCAGCCCCAGGCGTGGGATCACCGGCGGAAGGGCGTTGTGCAGTACGTGACGACGCAGGACCGTCAAACGTGACAAACCGCGCGTGGCGGCCGCTTTCACATAATTCTGGTCAAAAACATCAATCGTGCTGGTGCGCATCAGGCGGATCACTTCCGTGGTCGGCGCAACCGCCAGCGTCAGCACCGGCAGCACCATATGGCGCAGGGTGCTGATGATCATCTCGTGACGCCAGACGGAGTCAGAAAGCCAGGCGTCGATAATGGCAAAGCCAGTGACAGTTTTGACGGCGTAGAGCAGATCGAAACGCCCGGAGACCGGCAGCCAGCCCAGCGTCAGGGAGAAGAACAACGTAAGCAACAGCGCCAGCCAGAAGACCGGAATTGAGAAGCCGAGCAGGGCCAACGCGCTGATCAGTTTATCCTGCCATTTATTGCGTGTGATCCCCGCCAGCATCCCCACCGGAATACCGACCATCAGGGCAAAACCAAAGGCCAGAATGCACAGCTCCATAGTCGCCGGAAACACCTCTTTCAACTGCTCGGAGATCAGCTGGCCGTTAATGCTCGAAACGCCAAAATCCCAGTGCAGCACGCCGTTAAACCAGAATAACCATGCGTCCCAGAAGGACGAGCCTTGCAGCGGGGCGTGGGGCGTGAAGTAGCTCAGGCTAAAGCCGATAAAGGTCAGAAAAAACAGCGTGATCGCCAGCAGCAGCAGGCGTCGTAAGGTAAAAATAATCATGGTTTTTTCACCTCATCGGGTTTCTCACGTGACACGCCAGCGAACGAAGCGTTACCAAATGGGCTGAGCACCAGACCTTTAATATCATAGCGATAGGCCTGCAATCGCAGGGAAGAGGCCAGCGGCAGCACCGGCAGTTCGCGGGCCAGAATATTCTGCGCTTCGTCGTACGCTTCGATGCGAGAGGCCAACTGCTGAGATGACAGCGCCTTTTGCAGCACCGTGTCAAACTCACGGTTACACCAGTGAGCGTAGTTGGTCTGGGAACGAATGGCGGCACAGCTCAGGAGCGGGCGGAAGAAACTGTCGGGATCGTTACTGTCCGTCGACCAGCCGGAGAGGGTCAGGTCATGATTCATGTCCATCAGACGCGCCTCCTGGAAGCGGCCTTCTACCGGCACAATCACCACTTTGACACCAACTTGAGCCATATCGGCCTGGATCAGTTCCGCCGTTTTTAGCGGGCTCGGGTTCCACGCCTGGGAACTGGTCGGGACCCACAGTTGCAGGGTGAGGTTGGTCGCGCCCAGCGCTTTCAGCTGTTCGCGTGATTTTGCCGGATCGTATTCGGTGATTTTCGCTTCGCTGTCATAGGCCCACGACGCGCGCGGCAAAATCGATGCTGCCGTTTCCGCCGTGCCGTAATAGATGGATTGCATTAAGCGCTGGTTATTGATGGCAAGCGCCAGAGCGTGGCGTACGGCAGGATTATTGAGCGGCGGCTTATCGGTATTAAACGCCAGATAGGCGATGTTCATGCCGGGGCGCAGAGTCAGACGCAAACGCGGATCGTCACGTAGAATCGTCAGCTGGCTGGCAGCAGGCCAGGCGAGCACATCGCATTCGCCGGTCAGCAGTTTAGATAATCTGCCGGTTCCGCCAGAACCTAAATCGACTACCACCTGCGGCATCAGCGGTGTGCCGCGCCAGAAGTGTTCGTGACGTTGTAACCGAATATACTGCCCGGAGCGGTATTCTGCCATCTGGAACGGGCCAGTCCCGACCGGCTGGCGATCGAGGAGTTCCTGATGATCGGCTTTCGTCAGTTTATCGGCGTATTCCGCTGACATCACTGACGCATAGTGGGTCGCGAGGTGCCACAGGAAAGAGGCATCCGGGCGCGTCAGGCGAAAATCCACCGTCCGATTGTCCAGCTTGCGCACGTCTTTTACCGTATCGGCAAACTGCAGGCTGTCGAAATACGGGAAACTGCCGCCGTTGACGTTATGCCAGGGGTGGTTGCGATTAAAAATACGCTGGAAGGTAAACACCACATCATCGGCGTTCAACTTGCGGGTCGGTTTGAACCACGGGGTGGACTGAAACGCCACGTCGTCGCGCAGATGGAAACGGTAGGTCGCGCCGTTATCCAGCACTTCCCAGCTCTGAGCCAGCTCCGGCACCAGGCGATAAGTATAAGGATCGACATCAAGCAGGCGATCGTAAAGCTGTGCGGCGAGGGTGTCGACAATCAGGCCGCTGCCTGCTTTTTGTGGGTTCAGGGTGTCGACTTGCCCGTTCACGCAATAGACAAAACCGCTGTCGCGAATATCAGGAAGCGCAGTCGGTTCGGGCGCAGCAAAGACCAGGCGACTAAACAGACCGAGTGCAATCAGGGACGATAAAACCAGACGCATAATTTTCAGGGTTTTTAGATTCGATCTGCAAAGTGTATCGCACTTACCCCCGATTCGGAAAATGTCTGCGGGTAAGTGCCGATAATGTCAGCGCATTTGATGCTTTTTGAGCAATGCCCTTAATTGATGGTAGGTCAGACCCAGCAGTTCGGCAGCCTGCTTCTGGTTATATTTTGCCTCTTTCAGGCTCTGTTCCAGTAACTGCTGTTCCTGAATATGCTGGAACTGGCGTAAATCGAGCGGCAGAGAAGGGGCATCGGCGTGCGGCGCGGGTTCCAGTTTCGTCGGTGCGGCGCGATAAAAGGGATCGATAATAATGTTATCCAGCTCGGTTTCGCTGCTGGCGTGGCGATAGACGGAGCGCTCGACCACGTTTTTCAGCTCGCGAATATTGCCCGGCCAGCGGTAATCCAGCAGCGTTTCCCGCGCGTAGTCGCTAAAACCGGGGAATAGCGGCAGGCCGAGCTCGCGGCACATCTGAATGGCAAACTGCTCGGCCAGCAGCATGATATCGCTGCGGCGTTCGCGCAGCGGCGGAAGCTGCACCACGTCAAAGGCCAGCCTGTCGAGAAGGTCTGCGCGGAATTTCTCCTCCGCCACCATCTGTGGAAGGTCGGCATTAGTGGCGCACACCAGACGCACATTGACCTGCAACGGCTGGCTGCCCCCGACACGCTCCAGCTCGCCGTACTCGATAACGCGCAACAGCTTTTCCTGAACCAACATCGGCGCGGTAGCGAGTTCATCAAGGAACAGCGTCCCACCGTCAGCGCGTTCGAAACGCCCTGGATGACGTTTTTGCGCACCGGTAAAGGCGCCCGCCTCATGGCCGAACAGCTCCGTATCGAGCAGATTTTCGTTCAGCGCCGCGCAGTTAAGAGAGATGAACGGGCCGTCCCATCGTCCGGAAAGATAGTGCAGGCGGTTGGCGATCAGCTCTTTCCCGGTCCCGCGCTCACCGATAATCAGCACCGGTTTATTGAGCGGGGCGAGGCGCGAAACCTGCTCCAGCACCTCAAGAAAACTGTTCGCTTCACCCAATAAATTGTCTTTGTAATCAGCCATGATGAAATTAACCACTCGTTAGCGATATTCACCAGGTGAGAGTAGGTTCTCTGTGGTGTAAAATCAACCACAATCATATAAATCAATAAGATAAAAAATTGGCACGGGATTTGTATTAGCTCATCAGCAGGGCATCGCCCGATAACAGAACTGTGAGGATTGAATTATGGGTATTTTTTCTCGTTTTGCCGACATCGTGAACGCCAACATCAACTCGCTGCTGGAAAAAGCGGAAGACCCGCAGAAGCTGGTGCGTCTGATGATTCAGGAAATGGAAGACACGCTGGTTGAAGTCCGTTCCACCTCTGCCCGTGCGCTGGCCGAAAAGAAACAGCTTTCTCGCCGCATTGAGCAGGCGACTGCCCAGCAGACCGAATGGCAGGAAAAAGCAGAACTGGCGCTGCGTAAAGAGAAAGACGATCTGGCCCGTTCGGCGCTGATCGAAAAACAGAAGCTGACCGACATCGTCGCTACGCTGGAGCATGAAATCACGCTGGTGGATGAAACCCTGACCCGCATGAAAAAAGAGATTGCGGAGCTGGAAAACAAACTCAGCGAAACCCGCGCTCGCCAGCAGGCGCTGACGCTGCGTCATCAGGCTGCCAGCTCATCCCGCGACGTTCGCCGTCAGCTGGATAGCGGTAAAATTGATGAAGCGATGGCGCGTTTCGAATCGTTCGAACGTCGTATCGATCATATGGAAGCCGAGGCCGAGAGCCACAGCTTCGGCAAACAGAAAACGCTGGATCAGCAATTTGCCGATCTGAAGGCGGATGACGAAATCAGCGAGCAGCTTGCGATGCTGAAAGCCAAAATGAAGCAAGACAACCAATAATAATGAATGCGGCACCTTCGCGTGCCGCAACGCATCGTAAGACAAGGAGACCCTATGAGTGCGCTGTTTCTGGCTATTCCCCTGACCATTTTCGTGCTGTTTGTCCTGCCGATCTGGTTATGGCTGCACTACAGCAACCGTTCTTCCCGCGGTGAGCTTTCGCAAAGCGAACAGCAACGCCTGTTGCAGCTCACCGATGACGCGAAAAAAATGCGTGAACGCATCCAGTCGCTGGAAGCGATTCTGGACGCGGAGCATCCGAACTGGAGGGACAATTAATGGGCGGACTGAATCTGAATAAAAAGCTGTGGCGCATTCCCCAGCAGGGGATGGTGCGCGGTGTCTGTGCCGGTCTGGCGCACTATCTCGACGTTCCCGTCAAGCTGGTCCGCGCGGTCACCGTGCTGTCTATCTTCTTCGGACTGGCCTTCTTTACCCTGGTGGCGTACATCGTCTTATCCTTTGTGCTCGACCCGATGCCAGACAGTGCGATGGCATCGGAAGATGCGCCGACCAGCAGTGATTTGCTGGATGCGGTGGATGCCGAACTGGCTTCCGGCGAGAAGCGTTTGCGCGAAATGGAACGTTACGTCACCTCCGACACGTTCACGCTGCGCAGCCGTTTTCGCCAGCTTTAACGGAGAGAAATTACAATGAACAAAAACTGGCAGCAGGCCGGTCAGAAAATGAAACCGGGCCTGGTTATCGCAGGCAAATTCGTTTTACTGACCGCGCTACGTTATGGCCCGGCAGGTGTCGCGGGTTGGGCGGTGAAGTCTGTTGCCCGTAAACCAGTCAGAATGTTACTGGCCGTGGCGCTGGAGCCGCTGCTGAAGAAACTGGCTATGCGCTTTTCGGGGAAACTGAAATAACATCAGACGGCACGCCGGAAATGTGCCGTTTTGTCATAGGTTTTATTCCTTTCATTTTGCCCCCATGTCATATTTTTAAGAATAATAATTCCTTCAGGCAAAACAGGATGGCGATGAAGCGACTTAAAAACGAATTTAATTCACTGGTTAATCGTGGCGTAGACCGCCATTTGCGACTGGCGGTCACGGGATTAAGCCGCAGCGGCAAAACCGCGTTTATCACCGCGATGGTTAACCAGTTGCTTAACTTACATGCTGGCGCACGGCTGCCGCTGCTGAGCGCGGCGCGGGAAGAGCGTCTGCTGGGCGTAAAACGTGTGCCGCAGCGCGATTTTGGTATTCCTCGCTTTACCTACGACGAAGGGCTGGCGCAGCTGTATGGCACACCGCCCGCCTGGCCGACACCGACGCGTGGGGTGAGTGAAATTCGCCTCGCGCTGCGCTTTCGTTCTAACGAATCCGTGCTGCGCCATTTCAAAGACACCTCCACGCTGTACCTTGAAATCGTCGATTATCCCGGTGAATGGCTGCTCGATTTACCGATGCTGGCCCAGGATTACCTGAGCTGGTCGCGGCAAATGACCGGCCTGTTGCAGGGGCAACGTGCGGAATGGTCGGCAAAATGGCGTGAGCTGTGCGCCGGGCTGGACCCGCTGGCCCCGGCGGACGAAAACCGACTGGCTGCCATTTCACAGGCCTGGACCGATTATCTTCATCAATGCAAACAGCAGGGGCTGCACTTTATTCAGCCAGGCCGCTTTGTACTACCTGGTGAAATGGCGGGGGCGCCTGCGCTGCAATTCTTCCCGTGGCCGGATGTCGAAAGCTGGGGTGAGTCAAAACTGGCGATGGCGGACAAACACACCAACGTCGCGATGTTGCGCGATCGCTTTAACTATTACTGCGAGAAAGTGGTGAAAGGGTTTTATAAAAACCACTTCCTGCGCTTCGACCGCCAGATTGTGTTGGTGGACTGTCTGCAACCGCTGAACAGCGGGCCGCAGGCCTTCAACGATATGCGCCTGGCACTCACCCAACTGATGCAAAGTTTTCACTACGGACAGCGGACACTGTTCCGCCGTCTGTTTTCGCCGGTTATCGATAAGCTGCTGTTCGCCGCCACCAAAGCCGATCATGTGACGGTCGATCAGCATGCGAATATGGTCTCGCTGCTGCAACAGCTTGTTCAGGACGCGTGGCAAAACGCTGCGTTCGAAGGGATCAGCATGGATTGTCTGGGGCTGGCGGCGGTGCAGGCGACGCAGAGCGGGCTGATTGACGTCAACGGTGAGAAAATCCCGGCGCTGCGCGGTAATCGCCTGAGCGACGGCGAGCCGCTGACCGTCTATCCCGGTGAAGTACCGGCGCGATTGCCGGGGCAGGCATTCTGGCAAAATCAGGGATTTCAGTTTGAGGCGTTTCGCCCTCAGGTGATGAACGTTGACCAGCCGTTGCCGCACATTCGCCTCGACGCGGCGCTGGAGTTTTTAATAGGAGATAAGCTGCGATGACGGAACCGTTAAAGCCACGCATCGATTTTACCGGCCAGCTTGAGCAAGAGCGGGCCGAAGCGTTTAAAACTGCTCAGGCCTTCAGTGGCCCGGACGCTGAGAAATTTGCGCCCGTTGTCGCCGATGAACTGCTTGCGGACGAGGGGCAGGCAGAAGCGGTGGTTGAGGCGGCGCTGCGGCCCAAACGCAGCCTGTGGCGCAAAATGGTCACTGCCGGGCTGACGCTTTTTGGCGTGAGTGTGGTCGGCCAGGGCGTGCAGTGGACGATGAATGCCTGGCAAACCCAGGACTGGGTGGCTCTGGGCGGATGCGCGGCGGGCGCTCTTATCATCGGCGCGGGTGTCGGTTCAATTGCCACTGAATGGCGTCGTTTGTGGCGACTGCGCCAGCGTGCGCATGAGCGCGACGAAGCGCGCGATTTGCTGCACAGCCATGCGACCGGAAAAGGGCGCGCATTTTGCGAACAGCTGGCCAGTCAGGCGGGTATCGACCAGTCGCATCCGGCCCTGCAACGCTGGTATGCGGCTATTCATGAAACACAAAACGACCGCGAGATCGTCAGCCTGTATGCAAACATCGTGCAGCCGGTTCTCGATTCACAGGCGCGGCGGGAGATTAGCCGTTCGGCGGCGGAATCGACGCTGATGATTGCCGTTAGCCCGCTGGCGCTGGTGGATATGGCGTTTATCGCGTGGCGCAATCTGCGCCTCATCAACCGCATTGCCACGCTGTATGGCATCGAACTTGGGTATTACAGCCGTCTGCGCCTTTTCCGTCTGGTGCTACTGAATATGGCGTTTGCCGGAGCCAGCGAACTGGTGCGTGAAGTGGGCATGGACTGGATGTCTCAGGATCTTGCCGCGCGTTTATCCACGCGTGCTGCGCAAGGGATCGGTGCCGGGCTGTTGACCGCGAGACTGGGGATTAAAGCGATGGAATTATGCCGTCCTCTGCCGTGGATTAACGACGATAAACCGCGTCTTGGTGATTTTCGCCGCGAACTTGTCGGTCAGTTGAAAGAGACACTGAGCAAAAAATCACAATAAAGCGTAAGAATTCACCTCGCTGTCAATATTTGTTGACAGCGAGCTTCCAGCCAGACGATATCTGACATATCATTTTAAAGTGACTGGCTTAAAGAGTGAATTTCCCATGCGTCTGGAAGTGTTCTGTCAGGACCGTATCGGCCTGACCCGCGAATTACTCGATCTCCTTGTTTTGCGTGACATTGATTTGCGCGGCATCGACATCGACCCTATCGGGCGAATTTACCTCAATTTTGCCGAAATCGAATTCAATACATTCAGCAGCCTGATGGCTGAAATTCGCCGTATCGCTGGCGTTACGGATGTCCGTACCGTGCCGTGGATGCCGTCTGAACGTGAACATCTGGCGCTGAGTGCGTTGCTTGAAGCCATGCCTGAGCCATTTTTGTCGCTCGATTTGAAAGGTAAAATTGAGCGTACCAACCAGGCCAGCTGTCAGCTCTTCGGCCAGAGCCAGGACAAGCTGAGTAGCCATCATGCAGCGCAACTGATCGCCGGTTTTAATTTCCAGCGCTGGCTCGAAAGCAACCCGCAGGGCACGCACAGCGAGCATGTGGTGATCGGCGGACAGAACTTCCTGATGGAAATTACCCCGGTTCATCTGCGCGGTGAGAATGATGTCAGCGTGCTTACCGGTGCGGTGATTATGCTGCGTTCCACCATTCGAATGGGGCGTCAGTTGCAGAATCTGTCTAACCAGGATGTCGGCGCGTTCAGCCAGATTATCGCCGTTAGCCCGAAAATGAAGCACGTGGTGGATCAGGCGCGTAAGCTGGCTAATCTCACCGCGCCGCTGCTGATTACCGGTGAAACGGGAACAGGTAAGGATTTACTGGCTCATGCGGTTCACACCGCCAGCCCGCGCGCGGCTAAACCCTATCTGGCCCTAAACTGCGCGTCGATTCCAGAAGATGCCGTTGAGAGCGAGTTGTTCGGTCACGCGCCGGAAGGCAAAAAAGGCTTCTTTGAGCAGGCCAACGGTGGCTCGGTATTGCTGGATGAAATCGGTGAGATGTCGCCGCGGATGCAGGCCAAACTGCTGCGCTTCCTCAACGACGGCACTTTCCGCCGCGTTGGAGAAGATCATGAAGTTCACGTGGATGTGCGGGTGATTTGTGCGACGCAGAAAAACCTGGTTGAACTGGTGCAGAAAGGGGTGTTCCGGGAAGATCTCTATTATCGACTAAACGTCCTGACCCTGAATATTCCGCCGCTGCGCGACTGTCCGCAGGACGTAATGCCGCTGACTGAACTGTTCGTGGCGCGCTTTGCCGACGAGCAGGGCGTGCCGCGACCTAAGCTCTCTGCGGATTTGGGTTCGATGCTGACGCGCTACGGCTGGCCGGGAAATATCCGCCAGTTGAAAAACGCCGTCTATCGTGCGCTCACGCAGCTTGAAGGTTATGAGCTGCGCTCGCAGGACATACTGCTACCGGATTACGATGCCGGAACGGTGTCTGTTGGCGAAGAAGCGATGGAAGGATCGCTGGATGATATCACCAGCCGCTTTGAGCGTTCGGTGCTGACCCAGCTTTATCGCAACTACCCGAGCACCCGCAAACTGGCAAAACGCCTCGGCGTGTCGCACACGGCCATCGCCAACAAATTGCGCGAGTACGGTCTGAACCAGAAAAAACCTGATGAATAAAAGAGAAAAAGTATGAGCAACGAAATCCCTTTAAAGTTTTATGACATCGCGGATGAATATTCGAAGGAATCCGCAAAGCCAGTGAGCGAAGCCGAACGCGACGCAGTGGCCTATTATTTCCAGTCGCTGATCACGCGCTTGATGGGTAACGAGGAGATCAGCGAGGAAGCGCAGAGTGAAATGGCGAAAGAGGCCGGTATCGATGCAACGCGTATTGATGAGATTGCGGAGTTTTTGAATACGTGGTGATGGGGTGAGTCTGATACAACCGTATTGAGTGCGATGTCCGCTGACTATTTATACGCGACCCGAAGGGCATTTGGTTCGCGCTATATTAGCAGCGGCCATCTTGTTTATTCTTCGCAAAACCGAATCCTGTTCCCAAACGGATCGCACACCTCCAGGATTTTCCCCCAGTCCTGCTGCACGATATCTGGCCGCCCATAGCCATAATGCTTTTGCTTCAGCTCATCCCTTAATAATTCAATATTGTGCACAGGAACGAACAGCGTCGCGCCAGGGCAGGCGTCGCCATGATGTTCTGAGAGATGTATCTGCAGGCCGTTGCGGCTGATGCCCATATACAGGGGCAGATCAGGTTCAAAGCGGTGTTCGAACTCGACGCTGAACCCGAGAAAACCCAGATAAAATTCGCGTGCCTTTCGTTCGTCGAACATGCGAAAAATGGGAATGCTTTTTTCAAAAGAGATCATTTTTACTCCTGTTCGCTCCGGGACTGGGAAAAAGAAAGCTCCGCATTGCGGAGCTTTCATCGCCGGGTGCGCTGCGCTTACCCGGCCTACAAAACCCGTAGGCCCGCGCAAACGAAGTGCCGCCGGGCAATTCTCTTACGCTTTCAGCACGTCCAGCGCTGCGGTGTAATCTGGCTCGTTGGTGATTTCGTTCACCAGTTCGCTGAAGATAATAGCGTCGTTTTCATCAATCACCAGTACCGCACGTGCGGCCAGGCCTTTCAGTGGACCTTCGGCGATACCCACACCGTAGTTTTCGAGGAAATCTGGGCTACGCAGGGTAGAAAGCGTGATAACGTTGCTCAGGCCTTCTGCGCCGCAGAAGCGGGACTGGGCGAACGGCAGGTCAGCGGAAATGCACAGTACAACAGTGTTATCCACTTCGGTGGCCAGCTGGTTGAATTTACGCACGGACGCCGCGCAAACGCCGGTGTCGATGCTCGGGAAAATGTTCAGCACTTTGCGTTTACCGGCGAATTGAGCCAGCGTTACGTCAGACAGATCTTTTGCCACGAGGGTAAAAGCCTGCGCTTTGCTGCCTGCCTGCGGAATGGAACCTGCAACAGAAACCGGGTTGCCCTGGAAATGAACGAGTTGTGACATAGATATCTTCCTGTTTACATATAGTTAACGTCGTGGTTAGTGTATGACAACAGCGGATAACACGGCAAACCTATTTTGCCCTACAGGAGCGAGTGATGAGAACCGTCAAGGTCTATGAAGAAGCATGGCCATTGCATACGCCGTTTGTGATCTCTCGCGGCAGCCGCAGCGAAGCCTGCGTGGTGGTGGTAGAAATTGAAGAGGACGGGATAAAAGGCGCGGGCGAATGCACCCCGTATCCGCGCTACGGCGAAAGCCTGGCCTCGGTGATGGCGCAAATCATGACCATCGTTCCTGAGCTGGAAAAGGGCATGACCCGCGAGGCGCTGCAGCAGGCATTACCGGCGGGCGCGGCGCGCAATGCCGTCGACTGTGCGTTGTGGTCGCTGGAGGCGCATCGCCTGAATCACACCATCTCTGAGTCGCTCGGCGTGGCGCTGCCGGAGACTATCGTCACGGCGCAAACCGTGGTCATCGGCGAGCCGTCGCAAATGGCCGCCAGCGCCAGAGCGCTGTATGAATCCGGTGCGCGGCTGTTGAAAGTCAAACTCGACGATCATCTGATCAGCGAGCGGATGGTGGCGATCCGCGGCGCGGTGCCTGACGCGACGCTGATTGTCGACGCCAACGAATCCTGGCGGAGTGAAGGGCTGGCTGCACGCTGTCAGCTGCTGGCGGATTTAAACGTGGCGATGCTCGAACAACCGCTACCGTCAGCGGAAGATGCCGCGCTGGAAAACTTCATTCATCCGCTGCCCATCTGCGCAGACGAAAGCTGCCATACGCGCGAGAGCCTGGCAGGTCTGAAAGGGCGTTATGAAATGGTGAATATTAAGCTCGATAAAACCGGTGGACTGACCGAAGCGCTGGCGCTGGCGAAGCAGGCCCGTGCAGAGGGATTTGCGCTGATGCTCGGGTGTATGCTTTGCACTTCAAGAGCCATCAGCGCGGCGCTGCCGTTAACAGAACAGGTGAGTTTCGCCGATCTTGATGGGCCAACCTGGCTTGCGGTCGACGTATCACCCGCGCTGAATTTTACCACCGGTACGCTTCACCTCTGAGAGTGCCAGCGCAGCAGCCCGGTCATGGCTTTCAGGTATTTCTCGCTCGCTTCATCCGATGAAACGGGCGGGAACTCGGCGGTGATACAGTGCAGGCCGAGGTCGGCGCACCAGCTACCAAAGGAGCCTGGCGTTTCGTAGCCCACACTGGTGACCAGCGGCAGGGCGAAGGCATCCGCCAGCCATTCGCCTAATTCCGTATGGCGCGGATCTTCGATGCAGGCTAGCGGATCGTGAAACGACACTACCCATGCCGGTTTAAGATGGTGGATCAGCTGACATAGCCCCTGCGTTTCAGGCTCCGAGCCCGGTTTTTCTCCGGTGAGCAACACCACGTCACGCTCGTCCGCCGCACTGTTCCAGCGATAGACGGTTTCTCCCGCGCGCCAGTTGGCCGCCGGGAAGTTGCGGTTGAGATCGACGCCGCGCGCGTTGGCGCGCAGCCCAAGCTGACAGCCGTCCGGGTTCACGGTTAACACCACGTGATGACGGCGCAGGTCTGGCGCCAGCGTGCGCAGGGCGCAGGAAAGGGTAACGATGGAGGAGTTTTCATCTCCGTGCGTGCCCGCAATGATAAGCCCGCTGTGGCGGTCGGCCTGCGGGGCAGGAAACCAGATCAGCGGAGCGCCTAAAAATGAGCGGCCATAGTGTTCTGTTCCGGGCGGAAAAGCGCCACGTTCCGTTCTTGGGCGGGTAAGTGACATACGAAATCCTGATAGCGAGTTCTTTATAGCCAGTGTTGTGTAAAACACGCGGTTAATCAAATAGTTTCAACGCTGCGATAAACTGGCCCGATCTCAACTTTCCGCGCGAAGATATTTGCATTTCTCTGTTTTGAAACAAATAATTACGCATCTGCTTGTTACCCACTCTTTCAAAGGGGATCTCATGAAGCATCCTGTTTCGCTGCTCTGTACTGCGCTGTGGCTGTGCGGACTCTCTTCCGTTTCTTATGCTGCTGATATTCCTCAGGGAACCACTCTTGCGCAAAAACAGGAACTGGTTCGCCATATTAAGGACGAACCGGCATCGCTAGACCCGGCGAAAGCCGTCGGTTTGCCGGAAATCCAGGTGATCCGTGATTTGTTCGAAGGCCTGGTCAATCAGAACGAAAAGGGCGAGTTGATCCCTGGTGTCGCCACCAAATGGCAGAGCAACGACAATCGCACCTGGACGTTTAACCTGCGCGATAATGCCAAGTGGTCTGATGGTACGCCGGTGACGGCGCAGGATTTCGTCTACAGCTGGCAGCGTCTGGTTGACCCGAAAACCACTTCGCCTTTTGCCTGGTTCGCAGCACTGGCGGGAATAACGAACGCCCAAAATATTATCGACGGTAAAGCGCAGCCCAACCAGCTTGGTATTACTGCGGTTGATGCGAAAACCCTGCGCGTGCAGCTCGATAAACCGCTGCCGTGGTTTGCCAATCTGACGGCCAGTTTTGCGTTTTACCCGGTACAAAAAGCCAACGTCGAGAGTGGCAAAGAGTGGACCCGTCCTGGCGCACTGGTCGGCAACGGCGCTTACGTCCTGACCGATCGCGTGGTGAATGAAAAGCTGGTGGTTGAGCCGAATACCTCGTACTGGGATAACGCCAAAACCGTGCTGAAAAAAGTCACTTTTATCCCGATCAATCAGGAGTCATCGGCCACCAAGCGCTATCTGGCGGGGGATATTGATATCACCGAATCCTTCCCAAAAAATCTCTATCAGAAGCTGCTCAAAGATATTCCGGGACAGGTGTATACCCCGCCGCAGTTGGGCACCTATTACTACGCGTTTAACACCCAGAAAGGCCCAACGGCTGACCAGCGCGTGCGTCTGGCGCTGAGTATGACTATCGATCGCCGGATTATGGCCGAGAAAGTGCTGGGGACCGGCGAAAAACCGGCGTGGCATTTTACTCCGGATGTAACGGCAGGCTTTACGCCAGAAACCTCGCCGTTCGAGCAGATGCCGCAGGCGGAGCTTAATGCGCAGGCCAAAATGCTGTTGCAGGCCGCCGGATATGGCCCGCAGCGTCCGCTAAAACTGACGCTGCTGTACAACACGTCTGAAAACCACCAGAAAATCGCCATTGCAGTGGCGTCGATGTGGAAGAAAAACCTCGGCGTGGACGTGAAGCTGCAAAACCAGGAGTGGAAAACCTACATCGACAGCCGTAACACCGGCAATTTCGATGTGATTCGCGCATCCTGGGTCGGTGATTACAACGAGCCGTCAACCTTCCTGTCGCTGCTGACCTCGACGCACAGCGGTAATATTTCGCGCTTTAACGATCCGGCTTACGACAAGATTATTAATCAGGCGTCGCTGGAAACCACGGCAAAAGCGCGTAATGCCGATTACAATGCCGCGGAGAAGATCCTTGCGGAAAAAGCGCCTATCGCGCCAATTTATCAATATACCAACGGTCGCCTGATTAAGCCGTGGGTAAAAGGGTATCCGATTAATAACGCAGAAGATGTGGCATACAGCCGGACGATGTATATCGAGAAACATTAACACCAACAATAAGGCCCGTCAGTGACGGGCCTTAACGTCTTAATTCGTGCGTCATTCAGGGGCGTTTATCGACGGGTAAAGACTGCTTTCCAGGAACCCCACCAGATGCCACATCTCCCCGCTAAAAATAAACCATAGCCCCGATATAATAACGCATAAAATAATTAAGATGAGTATGACTTCTGTTTTCCCCATAGCAAAAGTTACCCACCTGAAATCCGTTTATTAGAGTGGGCATTGTAACGGGGCCTTAATCATTTCGCCAGTTTCAGGCGGCAAGCACTTTATTGCGGCCATTGTTTTTGGCACGGTATAAGGCGTCATCGACACGTTTAAACAGGTCGTCGATGCTCTCGTCAGGATTATGCCGTGCGACGCCGATACTGACTGTAAAACGAGGCAGACCGGGGATCGCAATGCGTGCCACTTCTGCGCGGATGGTTTCAGCCACCTGCATCGCCGCATCAAGTGAGGTGCGCGGAAGCAGGATCACAAATTCTTCTCCGCCCCAGCGGAAAACAAAATCATCTTTACGGCTACACGCTTCGAGCATACGTGACAATGAGATCAATACTTCATCGCCTTTTGAGTGACCAAATACGTCATTGATACTTTTGAAATGATCCGTATCGACCAGCAATAAACTGAATTGCTGCTGGGCGGGCAAATGAGAGGGATTGGTTTGTTCGGTGATGAGATAAAACTGCCGACGATTGAGCAGGCCGGTCATGGAATCACGCAATGCCGCGTGCTCCAGCTCTTGCTCCAGCCGTTTTTGCTCAGTGATATCATGAACGATGCACAGCATCAGCTTATCACCGTAGATTTCAATCGGACCTGCGTAAGTTTGTACGTGGCGAGTAGACCCGTCGGCCAGTCGGTGAACGAAATTAAGCGGCTTATGTCCGCCGGGCAAACGCGCGATCTCGGTCATGATCGGTAAAATATCGCGGCCTAAGGTATTAATTTCCCAGGTGTGTTTACAGCACATATCATCGTGGCTGTAGCCGTAAAAATTCAGTGCCGCCAGATTGGCGTCAACGATTTGCCCGTCACGGGCAGGATCGATTAACAGCATGGGCGCGCTGTTGGTCAGGAAGAAGCGGGCATAGAAGCCCTGTTTTTTGCGCTGGTAGTTCGCGGATCGGCTGGCTTTAAGCCCAGAGGATGCCTGCGATACGATGCCTTCAAAGACAATAACGTCTCCCGCAGTTTCATGGTGCGCGAGGGAAAGCTGGCAGCTCAGCGTCGTTTCCTGGCCATTTCGCCACACCGTCCAGATCTCAACGATGTCGAGTTCAGATTTAAGATCCGGAACATACATTGCCAGCTGTAGCTGCGCACTGGCGGAATAAACCCCCATACGCATATCGTTGAGCGTTTTATTACGCATCATGTCAGTCGCCGCAATATTGGCGAAAATAAGGTGTTCAGAAACGGGTGAAACTAACCATACCGGTGTTTTGATGAAATTCAGCGCATCAAAGCTGTGTGGCGACATAGATTCTTCCCATTCATCGGCAGACCTGCCTGATGTTTACGACGCAATATACCCACGCGGGCGTAACAAAAACATACTCTACTTCAGCACATCAGGCATGGTTTTTTTGTGAATTAAGCGCCGGTTCTATTTGATTTTTACCGATTGGTATAATTTGTTTGTCAGATTTATTTTGTAATACCAGCCACGGAACTTGTTCCGCCGGGAGCGGGCGAGAGAAATAATAGCCCTGTAAATAATCACAGCCCAGGCTTGCCAGCATCAGTTGCTGCTCTTCGGTTTCAATGCCTTCGGCGACGACGACCATATCCATAGTGCGTGCAACGTGAATAATCGTTTCGACGATTTTTTTGCTTTTATCGTTTTCGAGCATGCTATCAATAAAGCTTTTATCTATTTTCAGCTCTTTCGCCGGAAGCACATTGAGCATCAACAGGTTAGAGTATCCGGTGCCAAAGTCATCGATAGAGACCGTAAACCCGGCATAGTTAAATGTATCTAACAATTCAATGCTGCGCTCCAGGTTTTTTAGCGCAGTGCTTTCTGTCACTTCCAGAATCAAACGTGATGGTTCGAGGTTGTATTTTTGCATTGTGCCGGAAATGACCTCGAATATATCCTGTTGCTCAAACTGAATAGGGGACAAATTAAATGACAGCGTCCACTGGCTAAATCCTTGTTCCGTCCAGAAGCGCAATTGCCGGCACGCCTGTTCAATCGCCCATACACCGACGGGAATGATTAACCCGGTTTTTTCCAGGGACGGCAGAAACACATTCGGCAGCAGAACACCCTGTTCCGGATGGTGCCAGCGCAGCAGCGCTTCAAAACCGTGGATCTCTTTTAATTCGGCGAGATAGGTGGGTTGATACCAGAGTTCAAACTGCTCGCGTTCCAGCGCCTGAGTTAAATCCTGCAGGAAGGACGGTTCCGCTGAAATACTTTTCGACATCTCCGGGCGGTAGATTGCCCAACCGTTTCGCCCCTCTTGCTTAATGTGATACATCGCTGCATCGGCTTTAAATTTCAGTTCGTGGAGCGTTTCACCGTGCTGCGGATAGAGGCTCACGCCAAGGCTCAGAGTGATGTTGAGCGCGTGCCCGCCAATCGCGAAAGGCCGACGGATCTCATCGAGCAAGGTCATTGAAAGGGACGATATTTTGTCGTCATCGCTGTCGGGCAGCAGCAGGATAAACTCATCGCCGCCAAGCCGGGCGAGAGTCATCCCTTGCGACAGTTTGGCGGTGATGCGCTGTGCGACGCTGATCAACAGTTCATCGCCCATCTGATGTCCCCACGCGTCGTTGATCAGTTTGAAGTGGTCAATATCAAGAAACATCACCGCAAACTGCTTTTTATTGAGCAGCGAAGTGTGCAGGCAATCCTGCAGGCTCAGATCCATTTGGTGTCGATTGGCAAGCCCAGTGAGGGCGTCAAAACGCGCTTTAAGCTCAAGCTGTTTATTGAGCTGGCGTAGATTCTCCGTCAGGCGATGAGTGCGAAAATGAGAATCCACAAGGGAAATAATGAGCATGATACCGAGCAGCGCAAGGGTGGTGGCGGAGACCCAAATGGACAGTCCCAACTCGCTTACGCCGCCGGACATCGTGTGGGCCTCATGCTGAAAGCTCGCCGCACTCATCCCGGTGTAGTGCATCGCGCAAATGGCCAGCCCCATCACCAGGGCGGCTGCCACGCGGTTGATAAACACGCCTTTATGTCTGTGGCGTAAGTGGAAGGCGAGCCAGATGGCAGCGCCGGAAGCCACGATAGCAATCACCACGGAAAGCGACACGATGTTCATATTCCAGCTGATTTCCTCGTGTAACATTAACGCCGCCATCCCGGTGTAGTGCATCGCGACAACGCCAGTGCTGAGGATTAGTGTAGAAAAAAGCCAGCGCATAAACGAAAGGGAGTTACCGGGCACTGCAATATTGATGGCACTGGTCGCTGCAAGAATGGCGATGCCAAGCGATCCGGCGGTGAGCCAGAACTGATAGCTCATGGGCATGGGCATTTTCATCGACAGCATACCGATGAAGTGCATTGACCAGATGCCAATCCCAAGCGTTGCACCTCCGGCCATACGCCACCAGATTGCAGCCTTGCGGCTGGCGCCTGAAATTTTGCCAGCACTGTCTAACGCTACAAATGAAGCGATAAAGGCCACCAGGAATGAGATGGCGATGAGTACGGGGTCCCAGGACACATCGAGCATTATGCAATCCCACTCTAAAAGTCGTTATTGAGTTCATCCGGTGCGTGACTCATCACCGCCGTGGCTTACTCTAACTAATTCCAAGATTAGTTGCTTATCAAAAATCAACAACAAACGCGTTATTTTTTACTGATAGAATTGCGCGCCGGATATATTCTCTCATTAATTACTTAAGCGGCGCTACATGATTTTAATCACCAGCAACATTAACTCTTAATAAACTGGGGGGTGATATTTAATTATTGGTTGGCTAACGATTGTTGTCACAAAATAAATAAGGTCATAAGAGAGGGTATGACTGCTTTTCAGGTGTGGGATGAGCAAAAGCTCCAACTTAAGTTAAATTATTAAGATCCAAAGGTGAATGATAAATGCCACTTAAAATGTGGTGGAAAAAGAAATGGCGAATGCTATAACCATTATACCTCCTCCGACTTGTGGTATGGGATAAATTATGCTTAGAAATATTAGCGTAAGGACATTTATTATTTATTTTCTGCTGGTCGTGCTTTTAGTGATTGATGGTTTGATTTGGGCTTTATCGAAAAGTACATCGCTTTTTATCGCAGTAAATATTATTAATGTGCTTGCGGTCTTGTTGCTGTGGTCCTACATGACAAAATATCTTGTGACGCCGATCAATACCGTGAAAAAAAGTATTGAAGAAGTGACGTCGGGCAATCTTGCCGTCTCCATTCCTGAGTTTGGTAATAACTGTGCAGGCCGCCTCATTCCGGGGATCAACAGCTTATCGAGTAACATTGCGACTCTGGTTCGTGAAATACGCGCCTCATCGCAAACTGCCATGACCCTTTCTGAACAACTCTCTTCTCGTAGCGCTCAGCTATCGGTCAAAACAGAGCAACAATCGGCCTCACTCATTCAGACCGCTGCAAGCATGGAGCAAATGGCGGCAAGCACCCGCAACAACGCAGACAACACCCGTCTGGCCAGCGAACGCGCGAATCTCGCGACGGTGCAGGCACGCAAAGGCGGTGAGCTGATGGGGCAGGTTGCTAACAATATGCAGTCGATTACGGAATGCGCGCAGCAAATGACAGAAATTATTTCGCTGATTGACGGCATTGCCTTCCAGACTAACATTCTGGCGCTGAATGCGGCGGTCGAAGCGGCAAGAGCGGGCGATCACGGTAAAGGCTTCTCGGTGGTGGCGGGTGAAGTGCGTAATCTGGCTCATCGCAGCGCGGAAGCGGCGAAAAGTATTAAGTCACTGATCGACGTGACCAGCAATAACGTCACTCAGGGCGTAACCGTGGTGTCTGAGGCAGAAAAAAACATGCACGAAATCGTCAACGGTTCCGGGCATGTCAGCAAGCTGATGGATGAGATTTCTGCCACCACGGCAGAGCAGGAAAAGGGTATCACCCAGATTACACAGGCGCTCTCTGAGCTGGAACGTGTGACGCAGAGTAACGTCGCAATGGTCGATGAATTGTCTGGCTCGTCCGACGTGCTGAAAAATCAGGTGATTGAGCTTCAGACGCGCACCCGAAATTTCAGACTGGAAAGTGGGTCGCAATCTGACTGGCAGGATGCCGTGCAACAGGAGCACGGCGGTTATCCCCGTCATGCGGAACACTCGTTCTGATAAGATAAAAAGCCTGGTTCGCCAGGCTTTTTTATTTATAGCGGTTTCGCCCTTCCTGTTTTGCCTGATACAGCGCTTTGTCCGCACCTGCGATCAGTTCACGTGCACTCACTCCCGGTTGCCAAAGCGCTAACCCCTGGCTCACCGTCACCCGGTCGCTCACGGGAGAGGCGGCATGAGGAATATTCTGAGCCTGTAGCACAGCGGCAATGTTTTGCGCCGCCGTCTCAAGTGACTCAGCATCGGCATCCGGTAACAGCAATATAAACTCCTCGCCACCAAACCTCCCGACAATTGCGCTGGAAGTCAGGGCAGCGGATTCCAGTGCTCGGGCAATGGCCATCAAACACAGATCGCCTTTTTGGTGTCCGTAATAATCGTTGTAAAGTTTGAAGTGATCGACGTCGAGCATGATCAGCCCAAACCCTTTTCCGTCCTGCTGGTGGCGTAATATCGCGTGGTCCATTTGTGTTTCAAATGAACGCCGATTCGCTATGCCGGTAAGCGGGTCATTATTGGCCAGTAGCCCAAGCTGCTGGATCAGATCTGCGTTTTCCTGTTCACGGCGCAGCGCAAGCAAGAACCAACGGTTGAGTATACGCCTGCCGGATTCAATCAATCCCGCCAGTAATATCCACTGCAATCCATTCATCACCGTCAGGCTGTCGCGGTAAAAAAGCGATGTGATCAGGATGGTCAGCCAGATTGGCAGAATAAAACTCAGCAGAACTTTGGGATCAAAGTAGAGCGAAATCAGCGCGGTAAAGAGTAGTAAGGCGGCGGAAGGGAAAATAATACGCACGTCGTCGCTGACGATAAGTACGAAAAAACAGCCCGCCCAGCACAGACTTAAGGCAACCACCGTCCATTTTGCTAACGCGCCGAGCCAGTGTGCGTTTTGTAGCGGAGCCATACGCATGATGAATAAAACACCGGCTGAGAGCGTCAGATCAAACACCATCATGGTTTCAAGCAGTGCGGCAGGGTGGTGGAACAGCACTTCGGCCTCAAAGGCGGAAAAATAGTTGCGCCCAAGGATAAAGGAGGAGAACAACATGTTTACCCACAGGAACCAGGTGACGCTGGTTTTAATGGCGATGGTCCGCATTTCTGCGAGACGGACATCGAAGGCCGCACAGGGCTTTTTCATCGTCATACACTCGTTAAAGATACATTTAAATACAAAATGGCAGCATTTTTGTAACTCTACTGTTTTGCAACTTTCTGTAAAGCTTTAGCGTATAAAAAACGGCAATTTATGAATAGATTCAGCGCTATGCTATCGGTAGATATTGATTAAGCCGGTTTGGACGCTAGACTGACGTGGTGATTGCAAAATGGGGGAAGCGCTGTGGAAGGCATTAAGGGATCGGACGTTAACGTACCGGACGCGGTGTTTACGTTGTTACTCGACGGAAAGGGCGGTGCGCGACAGTTGGAAGATAGCGATGTCATCGACAGCGAGCATCCTTGCTGGTTGCATCTGAATTACACGCATCCAGACAGCGCACAGTGGCTCGCCACTACGCCGCTGCTGCCAAACAGCGTACGCGATGCGCTGGCTGGCGAAAGCCTGCGCCCACGCGTCAGCCGCCTCGGCGAAGGGACATTGATTACGTTACGCTGTATCAATGGCAGCACTGACGAACGTCCGGATCAGCTAGTCGCCATGCGCTTATATATGGATGAGCGCCTGATTGTCTCTACCCGTCAGCGCAAGGTGCTGGCGCTGGATGACGTGGTCAATGACCTGAAAGAAGGAACCGGGCCTGTCGATTGCGGCGCGTGGCTGGTTGATATTTGTGATGCGTTGACCGATCACGCCAGTGAATTTATCGAAGAGCTGCATGATAAAATTATCGATCTCGAAGATAACCTGCTCGATCAGCAAATTCCGCCGCGCGGTTTTCTGGCGTTGCTGCGTAAACAGCTGATAGTGATGCGCCGCTATATGACCCCGCAGCGCGATGTGTTCGCGCGACTGGCCAGCGAGCGTTTGCCGTGGATGAATGACGATCAGCGCCGACGGATGCAGGATATCGCTGACCGATTAGGGCGTGGCCTTGACGAGATAGACTCGTGTATTGCCCGTACGGCAGTCATGACCGATGAAATTGCGACGGTGATGCAGGAATCGCTGTCGCGCAGAACGTACACCATGTCATTAATGGCAATGGTCTTTTTACCCAGCACGTTTTTGACCGGTTTGTTCGGCGTTAACCTCGGGGGGATTCCGGGTGGCGCGTACCGATTTGGCTTTTCCGCTTTTTGTATCATGTTAGTCGTTCTGATAGGTGGTGTTGCGTGGTGGTTGCATCGTAGTAAATGGCTGTAAATTTACACTTTTCTCATCGTCGCCAGGCTTCAAAACGCGATTTTGTTTGAGCGAAGTCAATAAACGACTACCCCGTTCGGTGCAGTATTACTCCCGCAGGTGAATGCAACGTCAAGCGATGGGCGTTGCGCTCCATATTGTCTTACTTCCTTTTTTGAATTACTGCATAGCACAATTGATTCGTACGACGCCGACTAAATTAGTCGGCTTTTTTTTGCCTCCAGAACCTCAGCGTCTACCCTAAAAGGGTCACCCCGATAAACTGGAGGGAATCATGAGCTTTCTTTTAGCACTGCTTTACCCAAACATGTCGGTGCCTGATTCAATACCCATTGATCCGGTGCCCGTCCCCGATCCGATCCCGCGTCCGCAGCCTATGCCGGACCCACCGCCGGATGAAGAACCGATTAAATTGTCGCATCGGTAGCGCAGATCTGCGAGGATACGCGCCAACTGACCGTGATTTTTACTTTGAGAATACATTGTGACCGCTTTTTCTACGCTAAATGTTCTGCCTGCCGCCCAACTCGATAACTTGAACGAGTTGGGATATCTTGCGATGACCCCTGTACAAGCTGCCGCGCTTCCGGCGATCCTGGAAGGAAAAGACGTTCGCGTGCAGGCCAAAACGGGCAGTGGAAAAACGGCTGCATTTGGCCTCGGTTTGCTCCAGCAGATCGACGCAGGCCTGTTCCAGACTCAATCGCTGGTGCTGTGTCCGACGCGCGAGCTGGCGGATCAGGTTGCAGGCGAGTTACGCCGTCTGGCGCGATTCCTGCCAAACACCAAAGTACTAACGCTGTGCGGTGGACAGCCGTTCGGCGCTCAGCGCGATTCGTTGCAGCATCCGCCGCATATTATTGTCGCCACCCCTGGTCGTCTGCTCGATCACCTGCAAAAAGGCACCGTTTCGCTGGATGCCCTGCAAACGCTGGTGATGGACGAAGCGGACCGTATGCTGGATATGGGCTTTACCGACGCAATTGATGAAGTCATTCGTTTTGCGCCTCCATCACGTCAAACTCTGCTGTTTTCTGCAACCTGGCCTGAAGCTATCGCTGCGATCAGCGGTCGCGTGCAGAACAATCCGGTAGCGATTGAAATCGATACCGTGGATGCACTCCCGTCTATTGAACAGCAGTTCTACGAAACTTCACGAAACGGCAAAATTCCACTGCTGCAAAAACTGCTGAGCAAACATCAGCCCGCGTCCTGCGTGGTGTTTTGTAATACCAAAGTAGATTGTCAGGCTGTTTGCGACGCGCTGGCAGAAGCAGGGCAAAGCGCACTTTCTCTGCATGGCGATCTGGAGCAGCGCGATCGCGATCAGACGCTGGTCCGTTTCGCTAACGGTAGCGCGCGCGTGCTGGTGGCAACAGACGTTGCCGCGCGTGGTCTGGATATCAAATCTCTGGAGCTGGTGGTCAACTACGAACTGGCGTGGGACCCGGAAGTTCACGTTCACCGTATTGGCCGTACGGCGCGTGCGGGCAACAGCGGGCTGGCGATCAGCCTGTGTGCGCCGGAAGAGGCGCAGCGCGCTAACATTCTTTCTGAAATGCTGCAATTAAAACTGAACTGGATGCCAGCGCTGGGCAATATCAGCATCACGCCACTGGCCGCTGAAATGGCGACTCTGTGCATCGACGGCGGTAAGAAAGCCAAAATGCGTCCGGGCGATGTGTTAGGTGCGCTGACCGGTGATATTGGTCTGGACGGTGCGGATATCGGTAAAATCGCGGTGCATCCGTCGCACGTTTATGTTGCTGTGCGTCAGAAAGTGGCGAACAAAGCGTGGAAACAGCTGCAGGGCGGGAAGATTAAAGGCAAAACCTGTAAGGTGCGTTTGCTGAAATAAGCCATTAAAAGGCGTCTCAGATACCGTTTCTGAGACGCCAGATTTTTACTTCACTTCCACGACGTTCAGTCGCATTTCATCCAGCTGAGAATCATCTTCTTCCGGCTGCCAGCCTGCTGGCTGCATTGGGATCTCTTCCCGGTCAAAAGCCAGATCACCGCCGTCCACGACTTCTCCGCCGTGTTTAATACCTTTGAAATCGAACAGCTCGACGTCGCTCAGGTGCGAAGGCACCACGTTTTGCATGGCGCTGAACATGGTTTCAATGCGGCCAGGGTAGCGTTTATCCCAGTCACGCAGCATGTCGCCGATCACCTGACGTTGCAGGTTCGGCTGCGAGCCGCACAGGTTGCAAGGAATGATTGGGTATTCACGCGCCTCGGCAAAACGCTCGATGTCTTTTTCGCGGCAGTAGGCCAACGGGCGAATCACGATGTGTTTACCGTCATCGCTCATCAGCTTAGGCGGCATCCCTTTCATTTTGCCGCCGTAGAACATGTTCAGGAACAGCGTTTGCAGAATGTCGTCGCGGTGGTGGCCCAGCGCGATTTTGGTAGCCCCTAATTCCGTTGCGGTGCGATACAAAATACCGCGACGCAGGCGCGAGCATAAAGAGCAGGTAGTTTTGCCTTCCGGGATTTTGTCTTTAACAATGCTGTAGGTATTTTCTTCGACAATCTTATACTCGACACCCTGTTGTTCCAGATATTCCGGCAGGATGTGCTCAGGGAAGCCAGGCTGCTTCTGGTCAAGATTGACTGCCACCAGTGAAAAGTTCACCGGTGCGCTTTGCTGAAGATTGCGCAGGATCTCCAGCATCGTGTAACTGTCTTTACCCCCTGACAGGCAAACCATAATGCGGTCACCTTCTTCAATCATATTGAAGTCTGCAATGGCTTCACCGACATTACGGCGCAGACGCTTTTGCAGTTTATTCAGGTTGTATTGTTCTTTTTTAGTAATTTCTTGGTTTTGCGACATGTAATAGAGGCTCAATTCGTTTGTGGCTAAAGCAGCGTCTGTATGGTACGGATTCCGGGCAAGAATGTCAGCACGTTTTAGCGATGTCGGGAGCCTTTGGGTGTTGTTCAGAAGGGCAGTAGCGGCTAATCAGCCTCCAGCGCCTGTAGAATTTCGCTGAGATGATGCATCACATTGCCGAAATCAAAAATTAATACCATCCACAAGCATGTCAAAAGGGCGAGGGCAGCAATCGATAAGCGGGTAAACACGAAACTATCCTTCAGCTCATAGGGTTATAAAAATCAGTATATGATGATTTCCTTAAACTTCCCCTTTACGACGCCGTCATAAAACCGACCTTTTGACACCACCTGCAAAAAATCGTTGTAAATTCTCGCCGGCACACGCTGATACTGAAGCGTTCGGCGATCGAGAAAACGAATTTCCAGCGTGGCGCTGCGCTCATCATAGCCAATGGATGCGATGCGTGACGATCTGACAGGGTGATGGACCATGATGATGTGTCCCTTACGGCTTAAAAAGGAAATTTATCATCTATCAGCGCGGGCCTGGGTGCAAGCCGAAATCATTATCATTCATTATTTATTGTTAGGTTATTAGAAATAATTATTGTGAATGTAATGCACTGAATGATATGAAATAAAAATTATTCAAGCGACTCACAGAAAGGTAGAATTAGCGCTGTTATATGCCTTTAAGATTCTTAATCCGATAATGTGCTGAGTGTGTGTTTAATTTAACTATCATCCAAAACTGACAGGATTAGCCCGGAGTGAATACTCCGGGCTTTTTTTTATCACTCGCTGGTCGATTTTTCGCCTTTCCCGGCCATCTGAGCCAGGAAGTCATAGCGTTTTTGCAGATCGGCCGCCGCGTCTTTCCACAGCTGCTCGGCCACTTCTGGCTGCTGAGCATTGAGGCGACGGAAGCGTTGTTCCTGCATCAACGTCTCAGCCAGCGCATCCGACGGCGGACGAGAGTCCAGCGCCAGCGGCAGCTTCCCTTCATCCGCACGACGCGGGTCGAAGCGATACAGCGGCCAGAATCCGGTTGCCGTCAGTTGACGCATCTGATCGTGGCTGAGTGCCAGCTCGTAACCGTGCTCTTCGCAAGGGCTGTAGGCGATGATCAGCGATGGCCCCGGATACGCTTCCGCTTCCTGAATGGCTTTCACCGTCTGGTTCAACTGTGCGCCGAGCGAGATCTGCGCGACATACACATGACCGTACATCATCATGCTCACGCCCAGGTCTTTACGCGCTTTGCGTTTACCGTGTTCGCCAAACTTGGTTACAGCGCCTAGCGGTGTTGCTTTAGATGCCTGACCGCCAGTGTTGGAATAGCACTGAGTATCGAGAACCAGAATGTTGACGTTCTCCGTCAGGCTCAGAACATGGTCCAGCCCACCGAATCCGATGTCATACGCCCAGCCGTCACCGCCAATCAGCCAGATCGATTTTTCGACCAGCGCATCGGCGTCGGTTAACAGCTGCTGCGCGCCTTCTACGCCAGTAAGATGCTGACGCAGTTCGGCGACCTGCTCGCGGCGCACTTCTGGCGTGGCATCACTGTGCAGGGCTTCATTTAGCGCGGTCGGGAGTTTATCGGCAAATTGTTCCAGCAAACGCATGACGCGGGCGCGGTGTTGATCGACCGTCAGGCGGAAGCCCAACCCAAATTCGGCGTTGTCTTCAAACAGGGAGTTTGCCCACGCCGGGCCGCGACCGTTCGCATCCGTTGTGTATGGTGTTGACGGCAAATTACCACCATAGATAGAAGAACAGCCGGTGGCGTTGGCGATCAGCATACGGTCGCCGTACAGCTGGGTAAGCAGCTTGATGTAAGGGGTTTCGCCACAGCCAGAGCACGCGCCGGAGTATTCAAACAGCGGGGTAATCAGCTGCGAGGTACGGATGTCAATACGTTCGAGTTTGGTGCGATCGATTTCTGGCAGGTCGAGGAAGAAGTCGTAATTCACTTTTTCTTCTTCAACGTGATCCAGACGCGACATCATATTGATGGCTTTGATTTCTGGGTTCTGACGATCTTTCGCCGGGCACACTTCGACGCACAGATTACAGCCGGTGCAATCTTCCGGTGCGACCTGCAGCACGTATTTCTGTCCACGCATGTCGCGGGATTTCACATCCAGCGAATGCAGGCTGGCAGGGGCGTTTTCCATGTCCTCCGGGGAAACCACTTTAGCGCGGATCGCCGAGTGCGGACAGGCCGCGACGCAGTGGTTGCACTGAGTACACAGCTCCTCCTTCCAGATTGGGATCTCTTCGGCAATATTGCGTTTTTCCCAGCGGGTGGTGCCGACAGGCCAGGTGCCGTCCGGCGGAAGCGCAGAGACGGGCAAGGCATCGCCAAGACCGGCCAGCATTGCGGCGGTCACGGTTTTGACAAAATCTGGGGCGGCGTCGGAGACTACCGGCGGACGGTTGGCACTGCTGGCATTAACCGGCTGAAGCGGGATCTCGGAAATTGATTCACGCGCCAGGGCCAGCGCCTGCCAGTTACGCTCAACCAGATCCTGACCTTTGCTGCTGTAACTTTTGGCAATCGCACCCTGCAGCTCTGCCAGCGCGCTGTCGCCCGGCAGGATGTTGGTCAGGTGGAAGAATGCCATTTGCATTACGGTATTGATACGCGCCGCCAGGCCGCATTCGCGGGCAATTTTTGCGGCGTTGACGGTAAACAGACGCGCTTGCTTCTGGTTCAATACTGCCTGAACTTCCTGCGGCAAACGGGACCACACTTCGTCGACGTTGTACGGCGTGTTAATCAGGAAAATCCCGCCCGGTTTCAGGCGTTCAGCCATCTGATATTTATCGATAAACTGCAACTGGTGGCAGCCGACGAAATCAGCTTGTGACACCAGGTAGGCCGAGCGGATCGGTTTTTCGCTAACGCGCAGATGCGAAACGGTCAGACCGCCTGCCTTTTTAGAGTCGTAGACAAAATAACCCTGCGCATACCACGGTGTTGAATTACCGATGATTTTGATGTTGTTTTTAGTCGCTGAGACGCTGCCGTCGCTGCCCAGACCGTAAAACAAGGCTTCGAGCTTTGATGTCGACGGCAACGTGTTTTCCGGCAAGTGCAGGGAAAGGTTGGTGACATCGTCATAAATCCCGACGGTAAAGCGCGGCTTAGGTTTGGTTTCGCTCAGCTCGTTAAACACCGCCATTACGCAATCTGGGCCGAACTCTTTCGACGACAGGCCGTAGCGACCGCCGATCACGCGCGGTAGCGTTTCGCGCTCGCCGCTGTTAAAGGCCTCCGCCAACGCCGTCATCACATCCAGATACAGCGGTTCTGCGTGCGCGCCCGGCTCTTTGGTGCGGTCGAGTACGGCAACGGAACGCACACTTTCAGGCAGGACAGAAAGTAAATGTTTTGCGGAGAAAGGACGGTAAAGACGCACTTTGACCACGCCGACTTTTTCACCGTGGGCCAGCAATTCATCCACCACTTCTTCGCAAGTACCAATCGCTGAGCCCATCAGCACGATAACGCGCTCGGCCTGCGGGTGCCCGTAGTATTCAAAAGGCTTGTATTCACGCCCGGTGGCAGCAGCAAAATCGTTCATGGCCCGTTCAACGTGATCGTACACCGCGTTATACCAGGGGTTGGTGGCCTCACGGGACTGGAAATAGGTGTCCGGGTTGGCGGAGGTTCCACGAATGACCGGATGCTCCGGATTCAGGGCACGGGCGCGGTGGTCGTCGATCTCCGCCTGCGGCATCAAATCCAGAATGGTGTTGTCCGAGAGCGGGACGATTTTATTGATTTCGTGTGACGTACGGAAACCATCAAAGAAATGAATAAATGGCACACGGCTTTTGAGGGTCGCAATGTGGGAAATTAGCGCGAAGTCCTGCGCCTCCTGCACATTGCTGGCGCAGAGCATGGCGCAACCCGTCTGGCGGATTGCCATCACATCAGAGTGATCGCCAAAAATCGACAGGGCGTGTGTAGCAACGGTACGTGCCGCGACGTGCAGCACAAAGGGGGTTAACTGTCCCGCCAGCTTATACAACGTCGGGATCATCAGCAGTAAACCCTGCGATGAGGTAAACGATGTCGACAGCGCGCCGGTTTGCAGCGCGCCGTGTACCGCACCAATGGCACCTGCTTCAGACTGCATCTCAACGACGCGGGGAACATCACCCCAGACGTTTTTTAACCCGTTACCAGCCCAGGCATCAGCCTGTTCCGCCATTGTCGAACTTGGTGTAATGGGGTAAATGGCGATAACTTCGCTGGTGCGAAACGCGACGGACGCGGCCGCACCATTACCGTCAATAGTGATCATGTGACACCCTTACATTGCGCAAAAAAGAGGGACCCGTGAAACGTCGACGAGTCCTGTAGTTATATCCTTATTTTAGCAAAGGTCTGGCTTTGCGATTTTCGCTTTTGTGTCCTCGCGACCCTTACTCAGATCAACTTTCTGGCAAAAAAAGAGCAAGAAATTGTTTCGGGAGTGCATAAATACGCACTTCCGCTCTCGACGGCGCGGCGGGGGATGCCTATTATGCTTAGGTTTCGCGACTTTATGGGGAAGAGAGAATGCGTTCAGCGTTTTGGGTAGGGTGTGCGGCGTTACTGTTGTCTGCATGCAGCAATGAGCCGGTTCAGCAGGCAACCGCAGCACATGTTACGCCGGGTATGAAAGCGGCAATGTCCAGTTCAGGACAGGCAAGTTGCGCGATGGTCGGCGGTTCATTGTCCGTAGCCCGTCAACTTGATGGTTCTGCTATCGGTATGTGCGCATTGCCCAATGGCAAACGCTGTAGTGAACAGTCGCTTGCCGTGGGTTCATGCGGTAATTACTGACTACTCTGCGCGTTTAAACATCAACGTTTTTTCGGCTGTGGCCAGCGTGAGCTGATCTTCAGTCAGGTCAACCTGTGCGCCTTTGCTCAGCATATCGCCGATCGTTGCGTCCAGCTCGTTCAGCTGTGGTTCAACACAAAGCTTGCGTGTCATTGCCATAGCTTTAACCTTCAGCTCGCCTTCTGATAATTTTCCCTGACCGCTAAAGCGGTTACACATCACGCCGGAGACGGCCATTTTTTTGCCAAAACTCATTTCTGGCGGTACGGCGCTGGGTTTTATTGCCACACCATTCACGCTTTCCAGCACAAAACGGTGCCCCTCAAGTTGTTCCGCCTGAACAGATGCCTTGCCGGGATTAACACAACCTGCAAGCGCCAGGGAAACCAGGCTTAACGCCACGAGCTTTTTCATATTGCTTCTCAAACTATAAATACGATGAATATATGTGAGTATTTTAACAATAACCTGAGGATTGTCATGGGTGTTTATCTGAAAGTGCGAGAAGGCCGGGCAGGGCGCGCCACCCGGCGTTAAGAGAAGTTAATGCGATTTAAAGCCTGCGGCAGTCATTAGAATGCGGAAAAACATCCCGACGGCGGCCAGCGCAAGTACGCTGCCACCCCAAATAACGGCTAACCACATCAGGCGCTTCCAAACTGGCTGTTGCATCAGTGATACCCCTCCCCATGTTGAACTTTTCCGCGAAATACGTAGTAACTCCAGAAGGTGTAGACCAGGATGATGGGAATAATCAGCAGCGCGCCCACCAGCATAAAGCCCTGACTTTGTGGCGGAGCAGCGGCCTGCCACAGCGTAATCGACGGCGGGATAATGTAAGGCCAGATGCTGATGCCCAGCCCGCTGAATCCCAGAAATATCAGCCCGAGGGTCAGGACGAACGGCGCGTTGTGACTCTCTGTATCACCGAGTTTTTTCCATGCCCAGCCGGTCAATACAACGACCAGTAAAGGCACAGGCAGCAGGAAAAACAGATTCGGCAAACTAAACCAGCGTTCAGCGATAGTCGGGTGCGCCAGCGGTGTCCACAGGCTGATCGCAGCGATAACCAGCAGTAACACGATTAAAAGCTGTTTTGATACCTTCCGCATTTTTGCTTGTAGCGGATCTTCGCTTTTCATCACCAGCCAGGTCGCGCCCAGAAGGGCGTAAGCCACCGTGAGGCCGACACCGCAAAACAGATTAAACAGCGTGAACCAGTCAAACGGACCGCCGCTGTAAGTGCGGTTTGTTACGGCAAAACCATTAATCACTGCGCCAACGACTACGCCCTGGCTGAATGTCGCCAGAATCGAGCCACCAATAAAGGCTTTGTCCCAAAAAGGTCGGTGTGTGGGTGTGGCTTTAAAGCGAAACTCAAAGGCCACGCCACGGAAAATCAAGCCAATCAGCATCAGGGTCAGCGGAATGGTTAGCGCGTCAATAATGACCGCATAGGCCAGTGGAAATGCGCCAAAAAGCGCCGCACCACCGAGAACCAGCCAGGTTTCATTTCCGTCCCAGACCGGGGCGACGCTGTTGACCATCACATCGCGATCGTCGGCATCCTGAGTGGTTGGGAACAGAATCCCGATACCTAAATCGAAGCCGTCCATCACGATATACATAAGCGTGGCGAATACGATGATCACAAACCAGATAATGGAAAGATCAATACCCATTACGGTTTCTCCTTAGTGACAACTTCAGGGCTGATAGCAGAAAGCGGACGCGCCGGGCGGCCATCGTGTTCAGTGGCATACGTTTCGTGCTCCTGTGGGCCTTTTTTGATCAGGCGAACCATATAGCTGTAACCGACGCCAAACACCGAGGTATAGACCACGATAAAGGCCAGCAGGCTCACGCTCATGTGCAGATCCCCGTGGGCAGAAACCGCATCAGACGTGCGTTGCAGACCGTAAACCACCCACGGCTGACGCCCGACTTCGGTCGTTACCCAACCAGCCAGAATAGCGACGAGGCCCGATGGTCCCATCAGTAAGGCAAACCACAGGAACGGGCGTGAGGTATATACACGCTGCTTATAGCGCAGCCACACGGCCACCACGCCGAGCAGCAACATCAACATTCCCAGCCCTGCCATAATGCGAAACGACCAGAACACAATCGTCGAGTTGGGACGATCCTCTTTCGGGAAATCCTTCAGTGCCGGAACCTGTTTATCCAGGCTGTGCGTCAGGATCAGGCTGCCAAGTGCCGGGATTTCGAGCCCATAGCGGGTGCGTTCCTGTTCCATATCCGGCCAGCCAAACAGCAATAATGGCGTCGGTTCACCCGGCGGGTTTTCCCAGTGTCCCTCAATGGCCGCAATTTTGGCGGGCTGATGTTTTAACGTATTCAGGCCATGCATATCTCCGACCATCGCCTGAATCGGCGCGACGATCAGCGTCATCCACAGCGCCATCGAAAACATCTGGCGGATGGCAGGCGTATTGTTGCCGCGCAATAAGTGCCAGGCCGCCGATGCGCCGACGAAGAGAGCGCTGCTCAGGAAAGCCGCAATGGACATATGGAACAGACGATAAGGGAAGGAGGGGTTAAACACCACCGCGAACCAGTCGACCGGCACGACCACGCCGTTGACGATTTCATAGCCCTGTGGCGTCTGCATCCAGCTGTTCGACGCCAGTATCCAGAACGTGGAAATAATCGTCCCCAGCGCGACCATGCAGGTGGAAAAGAAGTGCAGGCCTGGCCCGACTTTATTCCAGCCAAACAGCATCACGCCGAGGAAACCCGCCTCAAGGAAGAAGGCGGTGAGCACCTCGTAGGTCAGCAGTGGGCCAGTAATGCTGCCCGCGAATTGCGAAAATCCGCTCCAGTTGGTCCCAAATTGATAGGCCATCACCAGCCCGGAGACCACGCCCATCCCGAAGTTAACGGCGAATATTTTGGACCAGAAATGGTATAGCGAGCGCCAGACCGGTTTTTTGGTCTTCAGCCAAAGCCCTTCGAGCACGGCCAGATAGCTGGCGAGACCGATGGTGATCGCCGGAAAAATAATGTGGAAGGATACAGTAAATGCGAACTGTATCCGTGCCAGGTGAAAAGCATCTAAACCAAACATGCACAGCCTCAATGTCAATCGGTGTGGTGTTATGGTATAGGGCGCTAAATGGAACTATCAGACGCAGAAAAGGGATTTTTATGTATAACAGTTTGAAAAAGTGGCGGGCTTTAATCATCTGATATAGTGAACAGGTAAACGCAGCTGACTGATAATCCGGATAAAAGTTCAGGGCATAAAAATTTTCTTTTTATCACTTTTCTTCATTAAAAGGGCTTGCGTTGTTCTCTCCGCCATGCGTTAATGCTTCATCGGTTTGATAGCCAAAAAATATCTGACGTCGTCTCAAAGCATTTCTCATCACGTTGTGCCTCTCCGCAGCCTCTTGGGTCTTCTCTTTACACTCTGATTAGTTTTGTCTCAGACCACTATCGCCTTGAATGGCCCCAATTAGCTTATTTACGTTTCTACGTTTACTGGAGAATCATATGATTTCTTATATCCATTTTCGCTGCCCATGCTGTCATGGCTCGCAATACCGCACCTCTATCTTTGATGTGTCCGAAAAAAATCCACACGGTGCGAAGTGCATTTTCTGCAAATCGTCCATGATGACCCTTGACCACCTGGCGGCCTCGTCTTTCCCGGAGCAAGCTCAGTACAGTCATCGCCCGTCATAACATCGCGTTTACCATAACAGTTTTTTAAAACTGCCAATTTTCTCCTGCTGATATACACTGGTGTGAAGCAAGGAGAGAACGATGAAAAAATACCAGCGCCTGGCGCAGCAAATCATTTCGCAAATCGAACTTGGCGTGTGGTTGCCGGGAGATAAGCTACCGTCGTTGCGTGAGCAAGTTGCCAGCAGCGGCATGAGTTTCATGACTGTCGGTCATGCGTATCAAACGCTGGAAAGTCAGGGGCGAATCGTTGCTCGCCCACAATCGGGTTACTACGTTGCTCCGCGCCCGGTTAAGCAGCAGCCTGCGCCACCCGCGCAGGTGATGCGCGACGAAATGGTCGATATCAATACCTATATTTTTGATGTCCTGCAGGCCAGCCGCGACCCCTCTGTTTTACCCTTTGCTTCTGCTTTTCCTGATCCCAGACTCTTTCCGCTTCAGCAACTCAATCGATCACTTGCCAATGTCAGCAAAACAGCGACCGCCATGAGCGTGATTGAAAACCTGCCGCCCGGTAACGTCGATCTCCGCCACGCTATCGCCCGCCGCTATGCCCAGCAGGGGATGAATATTTCGCCGGAGGAGATCGTGATCACCGCCGGTGCGCTGGAAGCGCTCAACCTGAGTTTGCAAGCTGTGACTGAGCCAGGCGATTGGGTGATCGTCGAAAACCCCTGTTTCTACGGCGCGCTTCAGGCGCTGGAAAGACTGAAACTTAAAGCGCTGTCGATCGCCACCGACGTGCGCGAGGGGATCGATCTCGATGCGCTTGAACAGGCGTTAAACGACTATCCGGTGAAAGCCTGCTGGTTGATGACCAACAGCCAGAACCCTCTCGGATTTACCCTCAGCGCTGAGAAAAAGGCGCATCTGGTTGCATTGCTGACCAGGCATAACGTTACGTTGATTGAAGATGACGTATACAGCGAGCTCTATTTTGGTCGCGAAAAACCGCTGCCAGCCAAAGCCTGGGACAGCCAGGACATGACGCTGCACTGCTCGTCATTCTCGAAATGCCTGGTTGCCGGATTCCGTATCGGCTGGGTCGCTGCGGGCAAACATGCGCGTCGTATTCAGCAGCTACAGTTAATGAGCACACTCTCGACCAGCTCCCCGATGCAACTCGCGCTGGTGGATTATCTCGCCACCAAACGCTACGACGCTCATCTTCGCCGTCTGCGCCGTACGCTCGCCGAGCGCAAACAGCAGGCGTGGCAATCGCTGATGCGCCATTTGCCTGCGGAAGTCAAAATTCACCACAACGACAGCGGCTATTTTTTATGGCTGGAACTGCCTGTGCCGTTAGACGCAGGAAAGCTCTCTGAACAGGCGCTGGTGCACCACATCAGCATTGCACCGGGCAAAATGTTCTCTACCTCAGATGTCTGGACGCCGTTCTTTCGCTTTAATACTTCCTGGGCGTGGGGCGAGCGCGAAGAACAGGCTGTTATCCAGTTGGCTAAATTAATTAGCGCGATGCTGAAATAAGCCGAAAGGCTTATTTTTCACAGGCGTAATAACCCCGCATAAATAAACAATCCTTATCCTATGACAGCCGTCGGGTTTATTTCCGCAGGTCTGTCATAGGAAATCTGCATAACGCTGCTCGCCGCTAACTCCTTGTCTATAATCCAGTTAACAGGGAATGCGCCCTCTGTCACAACCTGATGAAATTTCCCAAAGCCGCAGGGTGCGGCGCATTTGCGCAGTCTACGTTTATTAAGGGAGATATTTTTACGGCATGGCTGCCGCCAAATTTCATTGCGACAGGAGTAAATCAAATGAGCAAAAAATTTGCCCGCAGCAGCCTGTGTGCGCTCGGCATGACGATCATGACCGTGCAAGCCGCTGAGCCGCCGAAAGAGGTTGGGAAAGGCGAGGGACGACTGGATATCATCGCCTGGCCGGGCTACATCGAGCGCGGCCAGACGGATAAAAATTACGACTGGGTGACGCAGTTTGAAAAAGAGACCGGCTGCGCGGTGAATGTTAAAACGGCGGCGACCTCCGATGAGATGGTCAGCCTGATGGCGAAAGGCGGATATGATCTGGTCACCGCGTCGGGGGATGCCTCTTTACGTTTGATTATGGGCAAACGTGTTCAGCCCATTAATCCGGATCTGATTCCCAACTGGAAAACCATTGATTCGCGCATCGTGAAAGGCGAATGGTTTAACGTTGGCGGGAAAGTGTATGGCACACCGTATCAGTGGGGGCCGAACTTACTGATGTACAACACCAAAACCTTCCCGACACCGCCGGACAGCTGGGCCGTGGTCTTTAAAGAGCAAAATCTCCCGGACGGCAAAACCAACAAAGGCCGCGTTCAGGCTTACGATGGCCCAATCTATATTGCTGATGCGGCGCTGTTCGTCAAAGCAACCCAGCCACAGCTGGGCATTACTGACCCATACCAGCTCACCGAAGCACAATACTCAGCCGTACTGAAAGTGCTGCGCGATCAACACGCGCTTATTCACCGTTACTGGCACGATACCACTGTCCAGATGAGCGACTTCAAAAATGAAGGCGTGGTGGCATCGAGCGCTTGGCCATATCAGGCCAACGCCCTGAAAGGCGAAAATCAACCTATCGCGACCGTCTTCCCGAAAGAGGGGGTGACGGGCTGGGCAGATACCACCATGTTGCACGCCGAAGCCAAACACCCGATGTGCGCCTATAAGTGGATGAACTGGTCGCTGACGCCAAAAGTGCAGGGCGATCTGGCGGCGTGGTTTGGCTCTCTGCCGGTGGTTGCAGAAGGTTGTAAAGCCAGCACATTACTCGGTGACAAAGGTTGTGAAACCAACGGTTATAACGAGTTCGACAAAATCCTGTTCTGGAAAACCCCAATTGCCGAAGGCGGTAAATATGTTCCATACAGCCGCTGGACGCAGGATTACATCGCCATCATGGGCGGCCGTTAATCGCCAGGGAGCAGAACATGACGTACGCAGTAGAATTTAACGATGTATCCCGTCTGTACGGCGACGTTCGGGCAGTGGATGGTGTCACCATCGGCATTCGCGACGGCGAGTTTTTCTCTATGCTGGGGCCTTCGGGTTCCGGCAAAACCACCTGCCTGCGCCTGATTGCCGGGTTTGAACAACTGAGCGGCGGGGCGATTAAAATCTTTGGCAAAGAAGCCAGCGAGCTTCCACCGTGGGAACGCGATGTAAACACCGTGTTCCAGGATTACGCCCTGTTCCCGCATATGTCGATAATCGACAACGTCGCCTACGGGCTGATGGTGAAAGGGGTCGATAAAAAGAAACGCCAGACGATGGCGCGCGATGCGCTGGAAAAGGTGGGATTAGGTTTCGCGGAAAAGCGTAAGCCATCGCAGCTTTCCGGCGGCCAGCGCCAGCGCGTCGCCATCGCCCGTGCGCTGGTCAACGAACCGCGCGTTCTGCTGCTGGATGAACCTCTCGGTGCGCTGGATCTAAAGCTGCGCGAGCAGATGCAGTTTGAGCTGAAAAAGCTTCAACAGGAGCTGGGGATTACCTTTATTTTCGTCACTCACGATCAGGGCGAGGCGCTGTCGATGTCCGATCGCGTGGCCGTGTTCAACAACGGGCGCATTGAGCAGGTCGATACCCCGCGCGAGCTGTATATGCGCCCGCGTACGCCGTTTGTCGCCAGTTTTGTCGGCACTTCAAACGTGTTTGATGCAGCCGTTGCCCGACAGGTGTGTGGTATGGAGGGCATCTATTCGCTCCGTCCAGAACATATTCGCCTCAATGAGAGCGGAGACGTTCAGGTTCAGGGCGTGGTGCAGGCGGTGCAGTATCAGGGCGCGGCAACACGGTTTGAACTGCGTCTGGCCGATGGTGCAAAATTGCTGGTCAGCCAGTCCAATCTGAGCGGGGCACATATCCCAGCGGACGTTGCCCCTGGACAGCAGGTGCTGGCCTCCTGGTCGCGCGAGGCAATGGTGCCCCTGCATGAGGAAAGGTGAGATGGATATGAGCGTTTCTCCTGCGCCCTCATCCCGTGGCCCGTTCAGCCGGGTCACCACGCTGCTCTGGCGCAAACCGTCGCTCGGGCTATTTTTGCTGCTGCTTGGCCCGCTGATGTGGTTCGGGATTGTCTATCTTGGCTCGCTGCTGACCCTGCTGTGGCAAGGTTTTTACACCTTCGACGACTTCACCATGTCGGTGACGCCGGACCTGACTTTCGCGAACATCCTGGCTCTTTTTAACCCCGCCAATTACGACATTATCCTGCGCACCTTACTCATGGCGATTGCGGTCACGATTGCCAGCGCCATCCTGGCCTTTCCGATGGCGTGGTATATGGCGCGTTACACCAGCGGTAAATGGAAAGCGTTTTTCTATATCGCGGTGATGCTCCCGATGTGGGCGAGCTATATCGTTAAGGCTTACGCGTGGACGTTATTGCTGGCAAAAGATGGCGTTGCACAATGGTTTCTGGGTTATATGGGGCTGGAGCCGCTGCTGATGTCGGTGCTGACGCTGCCTGCCATTGGCGGCAATACGCTGTCGACATCCGGGCTGGGGCGCTTCCTGGTTTTCGTCTATATCTGGCTGCCGTTTATGATCCTGCCGGTGCAGGCCGCGCTTGAGCGTCTGCCACCGTCGCTGTTACAAGCCTCCGCTGACCTCGGTGCGCGTCCTCGTCAGACTTTCCGCTATGTGGTGCTGCCGCTAGCCATTCCCGGTATTGCCGCCGGATCGATATTTACCTTCTCACTGACGCTGGGTGATTTCATTGTGCCGCAGCTGGTCGGCCCGCCGGGGTATTACATCGGCAACATGGTTTATGCCCAACAGGGTGCGATAGGCAACATGCCAATGGCGGCGGCATTCACATTAGTGCCGATTGTTCTTATATCCCTCTATCTGGCGTTCGTGAAACGTCTGGGAGCCTTCGATGCACTCTGAACGCGCTCCCTGGTTCCTGAAAGTGGCGGCCTGGGGCGGGGTCATTTTCCTGCACTTCCCGCTGCTGATTATTGCCATCTATGCTTTTAATACGGAGGACGCGGCATTCAGCTTTCCGCCGAAGGGGCTCACGCTGAAGTGGTTCAGCGTGGCGGCGTCGCGCAGCGATATCATTGACTCGGTGACGTTGTCACTTCAAATTGCATCGCTTTCGACCGCCATCGCTCTGGTACTGGGGACGCTTGCGGCAGCCGCGCTGTGGCGCAGTGAGTTCTTCGGCAAAAACGCTATCTCGCTGCTACTTCTGCTGCCGATTGCGCTGCCGGGGATCATCACCGGGCTGGCGCTATTGACGGCATTTAAAACCATCAATCTGGAGCCGGGCTTTTTCACTATCGTCACCGGTCACGCCACGTTCTGCGTGGTTGTGGTGTTTAACAACGTCATCGCACGCTTTCGCCGCACCTCGTGGAGCCTGGTGGAAGCATCGATGGATTTAGGCGCAGACGGCTGGCAAACCTTCCGCTACGTGGTGTTGCCGAATTTAAGTTCTGCACTGCTGGCGGGGGGAATGCTGGCGTTTGCGCTGTCGTTCGATGAAATCATCGTCACGACATTTACAGCGGGACACGAACGCACGTTGCCGCTGTGGTTGCTCAATCAGCTCGGACGCCCGCGCGATGTGCCCGTTACCAACGTGGTCGCGCTGCTGGTGATGCTGGTGACAACCATTCCAATTCTGGGCGCCTGGTGGCTAACCCGCGACAACGAAAACGTGGTCGAAAGCGGGAAATAACTTTGATTTCAACAGGACAATGCTATGCAAAATCAACTGCTGATTAATGGTGAACTGGTCACCGGCGAAGGGGAAAAACAGCCGGTATACAATCCTGCAACGGGGGAAGTGCTGCTGGAGATCGCTGAGGCGTCTGCCGCTCAGGTCGATGCCGCCGTACGGTCCGCCGATTGTGCATTTTCCGAGTGGGGCCGCACGACGCCGAAAGCGCGTTCTGAGTGCTTACTGAAACTCGCTGATGTTATCGAGGAACATGCTGAAATCTTTGCGCGACTCGAATCACAAAACTGCGGCAAGCCGCTGCACTGCGTTATCAACGACGAAATCCCTGCAGTGGTGGATGTTTTCCGCTTCTTCGCCGGGGCGGCGCGTACCTTAAATGGCCTTGCTGCGGGCGAGTATCTTGACGGCCACACTTCGATGATTCGCCGCGACCCGGTCGGCGTGGTGGCCTCCATCGCGCCGTGGAACTATCCGTTGATGATGGCGGCCTGGAAGCTGGCTCCCGCACTGGCCGCCGGGAACTGCGTGGTGATTAAACCCTCTGAAATCACCCCGCTGACGGCACTAAAGCTGGGCGAGCTGGCAAAAGATATCTTCCCGGCTGGCGTCCTTAACGTCCTCTTCGGACGCGGAAAAACCGTTGGCGACCCACTGACCGGACACGAAAAAGTACGTATGGTATCGCTGACCGGATCGATCGCCACCGGCGAGCACATTATCGGCCACACGGCCTCGTCGATTAAACGCACGCATATGGAACTTGGCGGCAAAGCGCCGGTTATTGTCTTTGACGACGCCGATCTCGACGCGGTAGTGGAAGGAGTGCGCACCTTTGGTTTCTACAATGCAGGCCAGGACTGTACTGCAGCCTGCCGGATTTATGCGCAAAAAGGGATCTACAACGCGCTTGTCGAAAAACTCGGCGCGGCGATAGCGACGCTGAAAACCGGCGCACCGGATGATGAATCCACCGAGCTTGGGCCGCTCAGTTCCGCCGCGCATCTGGCGCGAGTTTGTCAGGCTGTGGATGCCGCCAAAGCGCTCGGTCATGTGAAAGTGGTGACCGGGGGCAATAAAGTGGACGGGGCAGGTTATTACTTCCAGCCCACTTTGCTGGCCGGCGCAAAACAGGAAGATGCCATCGTCCAGCGAGAAGTGTTCGGTCCGGTGGTGAGTATGACGGAATTTGACGACGAAGAGCAGGTTCTGGCCTGGGCGAATGACTCGCAATACGGCCTGGCCTCATCGGTCTGGACCAAAGACGTGGGTCGCGCCCATCGCATGAGTGCACAGTTGCAATACGGCTGCACCTGGGTGAATACCCATTTCATGCTGGTCAGCGAAATGCCGCACGGCGGAATGAAACTCTCTGGTTACGGCAAGGATATGTCTGTATATGGACTGGAAGATTACACCGTTGTTCGGCATGTGATGATTAAACACTAGTGCCGCCCGGCAAAAAACGCATCAATTCCGTAGGCCGGGTAAGGCGCAGCCGCCACCCGGCTTTTAGTTGGCCCCGCACCAGACTTCGCCCGGTGGCGCTTCGCTTACCGGGCCTACGAAACCCTTCATTTGTAGGCTGGGTAAGGCGAAACCGCCACCCGGCATTTTTCTACCACCCGCACACATCATGCTCATTTTCTGTGTCATACGCGCGCACGGTATTGACCAGATCTTTCACGACATCGGCGACGACGTCGGGGATTAAAAGCTCCATCGGGGCTTGTGTCTCGTAATCTACCGACACGCCGTTACTGTTGTTCGTCACGGTGACGGTATACGTTGCCTTGCCCATGATCTTACTCCTTATGTGTATTAACGACTCTACCCAGGCCCGCACCTTCCAGGGTTGCATGTGGATCGGCGAAGAAATCAATACTGAAATACGTATCGTCGGTCAGAAGCTCAATGCGGTGCCATTTTTGCGGCGGCGAAATGCCAAAAGAACCCGCTTCGATAATGAGTTCCAGATCGGGTTCGGTGGCGTCAGCATCCGGGAAACCAAAGTATTTCACCGCACCTTGCATTACCGACAGGCGGCCATACACGCCCGCTTTGGTGTTGTGGTGAGTGAAAAGGGCCTTCGGTGCAGAATCTTTGTTCCAGAAAGGGGTGGCGCGAGTGTGAACAAAATTTTCAGGAATACGTAGCATAGTGAGTTCCTTATAAGCGTTTACTTGCTCAAAGAGATTTCAGAACCTCGGGTTCAACAAAGAAGTCGACATTAAAAATCGTATCGTCGGTCATTGCTTCGATGTGGTGCCATTTTTCGGGTGGGAAAACACCGAAATGACCGGCCTCGATGATGAGTTCGCTGTCAGGCTCTGGCGTGAATTCGTCGGCATAGCCTAAGTAACGAATCGCCCCCTGGCTCACGGATAAACGGGGATAAACGCCCGGTCGCGTGCCGCGATCAAGATGGCGCTGGAAAATGCCTGCAGGAGCGGTGTCCTTGTTCCAGAAAGGCGTGGAACGGGTATGAATACAACTCGATGGAATGCGTAACATATTTTCTCCCTGTAAAACCTGCCGTTATTACACCACTTTCCTGACAGAACCATTGTGCAAAATGTGCATTTAAGATGCAACTTTAAAGGAGTAGTAAAAGAGGTAGAAAAGGCAGGGGGTTAGCACGGAAAAAATACTCAAATGTTATTAACCATGTGATTTTAGTGGTTAATGTGTAACATTAAAACTTGATCTGTATCAACATATGACGCATATTGCGCGCGGTTATTTTATCGATCGAGTGCACAAAATGACGCTGTATCAAAAAATGCTGGTGTTTTACGCAGTCATGGCCGCGATTTGCGCCCTGATAACCTGGTTCCTGTCGAAAGACCGCAAGCGCATTCGTTTTCTGAGCGCATTTCTGGTGGGTTCCACGTGGCCGATGAGCTTCCCTGTCGCGCTGTTGATCTCGCTTTTCTGAAGCTCGCTTCCAGTTTTTAAAGACAAAATAGCATTCTGCTGCGCGTGACTGTATAAATACACAGTGCGAAGTCAAAGGGGTGCTTCATGTTCTATTCAGCGACTCAAATTGTTCCGTTCACCTCATGTTCATCAGAACATAGTCACTCTAATACCTGTGAACGTGACAAGTGGCCTGCGCGGGCCCCTTGTCAATCCCCGCGCCCCTTAAGGAAATCGGTGCTTCGCACTGCGCTCACCTCCCGGCCTGCTGCCTGCGGTCGGCTCGACTCGACGTCCCTGTCTCGTTTCGCCTCTGGCCGCCATCCCTGGCGTCCAGCCCTTGTCATCCGACCTCCGGTTCGCCGATTTCAGCGGGGAGCCAACACCGGTGCCACATTCAGGCAGCTGTTAGGGTTGAGGGAGCGTGAGTCCGGCTGAAAATCGCTGAGACGTTGACTGGAGGCAGGGGCGACGCACAGGGATGTGCGTCGAGGGCGCGACTTACATGGACGTTACCTGCGCCCGTCCCCGTCAGCTGGAAGGAATAAGACGAAGGCACCGCGAAGCGGCGATAGCCCCCTTAACACGTTCACCGTAGAGAAACAGACAGGAAGCAGAGGCACGGAAGTGAACGGAACTATTCCACTGATACCCTAAAGGACGGGATTAACAGCGGGACAGTGGAGACAGCCCCCGAAGCGGCGGGCTGTCAAAGTGACTAGCGCAGAATTGTTTGTAACGCCTGACGTGCTACTGGCTGAATATCGTGTGGATGCTGAAAACCCATGTTCTCAATCGCGCGAGTGTAAAGCGCAACCAGCCAGTCGTAAACATAGACGGTGGCGGCATGCACCGGTTGCTCACCCAGGCGGGTCAGTCTCGGCGTTGTGCTGCTGACCACTGGCGTCACGAAAATGGCCTGTCCTTTGCGCACGCGGCTTGCCGGACGAGAGGCTACCGGTGTTTCGGCGTAACCCAGCCAGCCGATGAAGTTACCGATGGCAGCATGTAACTGCGCTGCACTGCTTTTATCGGCTTCTACAATGCGCTGCAATTGTTGCGGGAGATTCAGGCGATAGCTGCTGATTGCCAGCGCATCGGCAATCTGTGGCAGCACGGAGATGTCCAGCCCCAGCCGGTGGGCTGTCGCTTCATTCCGGCTCCACTGGCGCAGATGATTGAGCCAGACGCGATGCGCCAGACGCGCTTTGTCTTTGGTCTGGAATGTCTCATGACCGTCGCTGGCGTTATCAGCAAAGAGATCAATAACGTCGGTGAACAGGCCATTAACCTGCTCTTCGCGCGGTTGTTGGACGGCGAGCAGCGTTTCGAAGGCTTTCAGTGGAGGCAACAGTCCTTCCAGCAGTTCGCCGTGACGAGCAGCGCTGGATTGAAGTGAACGCACCATCGCTTCGGCCTGAGTGCGTTGTGTTCCTGGCTCGACGGCGATCGGTGCCAGATAGCTTTGCATCAGGGCGTGAAGCTCTCGCTTTTGCGCGGTTTTTAAGGCCAGCAGGCGAGACTGTCGCTGCGTGGAAAGCGTCGCTTGAGACAGCCACTCCACCACGCGCTGCATGCTGTGCGTGTCCAGCGCCTGCAAGGTTCCCCAGCGCTGGCCGGGCTTGCCAAGCAGGTGCTGCACGGCCTCGTCCAGATTTTGCTTAGTGTGGAAACGCGCGTCGTGAGGAGTAATCGCCCATACCAGGCCTGGCAACGCTGACTCTTCCGCCGTTTGGGTCTCTTTCACCCAGTTCAGCAAGGTTTTGGCGGTTTTTGCCGTCTGCTCGTGTCGAGCGGTCGCATTGCAGATAACCAGCACATCGGGCTGCATCTGCTGGCGATAATGTTCGAGCAGCCACGTGCATTTCGCTTCTGCCAGAGGTGATAAATTTGCATCAGATGGCGCGGGGATATCAATAATATCGACGCTGTCGAGCACACCATTTTCAGCAGGCAAAACCAGCTCGCGAGTCAGAAACGCCAACACGTCGACAGGTATGCTGATGGCATTCAGCATCTCACCGTCGTTCAGCGGGTGAAGTACCGCTTCTTGGGCATCAGGAGCGGTAAATTCCGCGCGGGTCAGGAATCCTTCGCTCGGCAGGCCAAAATTATCGACCAGCAAGCTCAGCGGTGCCGCCAGTTCACGGGCGTGACTGGTCTGATGCAGCACGTGCGCCAGTTTCAGCCACTGCTGGGTAATTTCCTGCTGCTCACCCCACAATAGCGACCAGACGCTGGCTCGGGTGCTTAAATCCAGCGAAGGAATCAGTTGAGCGAACTGGTGCCAAAGCACATCGTCCATCTGTTGTTCAAAACCTGGCACGGCGCTGCGCCAGTAGCGGCCAATGGTCGCCACTTCCTGAGCGGTGATCCCCGGAACGGCTTGCGGCTGTCGCAGTGCGCGCCACTTTTCAACACGCGATTCGATGACTGATTTTTCCACCGGGCGAATCAGCGTGTGGAGCGTGGTTCGGGCGATAAACAGCTGGACCAACTCGGCCTCTGTTACCAGGCTCAGGCGCAGAGGGAAAGCATCATCGCTGACATCACTCGCACGCGGCGTAAAACGTACCGCCATGTTGGTCAGGGCATGACCGGGGTTGATATGTGAAAAATAGTCAAAAGTACGCTGGCCGGGAGACACATCCAGACGACTATTTCCGCTGCCGCACAATGACGCCAGCAGGTGCGCCTTGGCTGCCTGGGAGTGGCCGTAAAGACCAATGCTGCTACGTCCTGAAAGAGCACGGTCTATGGCCTGTCCCCGCGCCTGTGCACAGGTCAGCTGGGCCAGCAGGGCGTCGGCATCGTTATCCAGCATTGGAGCGTGCAGACGCGTTTCATTGATCCACTCGATCAGGGCCTGAGTGGTGGCAGTCATCGCTGTCATTTGAGATATACACTCCCGCTGTCGATCCAGTAATGGCTTCCGCTGTGACGGCGATCGGCCAGGGTATTCAGTTTAAATGTTAAGGCGTCAGGCGGAACTGGCGTTCCGTCCTGGAGCCAGGCGTCGCTCAGTTCAAACGACTCTGGCCCTTCATGTTTTGTGCCGCCGCGCAGCTGTAAACGCACGTTCAACACACCGTCACCGGCGATGGATTTTGCCAGTTCTGCGGAGTTGATGCTCAGGGTATAGAGCGGGGTTGCCGGCCAGCGGGTGTTTGCCAGCTGACGGAAGCCCAGCGTGACGTTACCGCGCAGCGGGAAGTGCAGTTTTGCATCCAGTTTTGCGCCCGGTTTATCGAGGTCGATGTCCTGATACCAGACGTTCTCTTCGCGCAGCGTGTTGACCGTATTGTCGAGCACGCCCAGATAACGCACGGTTGAATAAGCACCAATATCGGCGGCTTTAAAATTAAAGCGCGGCAAACGGAGATCCAGCGCAAGGCTGCACAGCATCGCGCCAACGGCGGCGGTAGATTTTGGATTACCGATGCGGCCCTGCTGGCTAAACGGATACCATTCGTGCACGCGATATTTATCCAGCCAGACGATACGGTTGACGGGCACTGGTTGCAGGTGGCGAATCAGCGCCTGCACGCCAGGCAGGCAGCCCGGACGCCCGGTGATCAGCAAAATGTCGCAGGCATAATGCGAAATGGCTTCACAAACGGCGTGCAGCGGGGCGGCCAGCGTAAACTGGCCTGTCAGCATTGCGTCCTGCATTTCGTGGAAGTTTACATGCAGCGGTACTGCAAACAGGTCGAACGGGGCGGAACCGGCCGGCAGTGCATGGTCGACCGCCTGCTGCAAATAGTTCATCACATTGCGGGTCGGCTGCTGTTTGAGCAGATCGCCGAAGGTGGCGTGCAATCCAGCCAGCGGATCGTCGATATCGCTGTTTTCCCATGCCGCCAGAATGGCGTGGCCTATTGGCATAAACAGCTGCAGAGCCGTCTGCTGTCGCAGGACTGCCTGGGTATCAATGCGCCCGGAATCACCAAACAGAGATGCCATCAGCAGTGAGGCGTCGGCGATACCGGATTTTTGCAGCTGTGTTTGCAAAGCTGGCAAAACGTAGCGCTGGATAACGTCCAACAGCGTATCGTCTCCTGCGACTTTAAAACCTTCGCGGAACAGTAGCTGTGGCGTGATTTTGACGTTATTCCCCGAACCATCATCCAGTTGATAATGGGTGATCGCCATATCGGTCGTGCCGCCGCCAATATCAATCGAGGCCACGCGCAGTGAGCGTCCAGGCTGGGCGCCGGGTTCGACTTCGCGATCGGGGCGGGCGAGGGAGGCGAAAAACGCTTCCGTCTGGCCGCCGAAGTGGGAAATGGCCTCGTTATACAGCCACACCAGCTGACCGCAGCTGGCTTCGTCCCATTCCATCTGGATGGTCGGGACCGGGATCACGCTCTTATCCTGCTGTTTACGGCTGGCAAAATCTTCGTCCTGCGGGTGCCAGCCCATCGCTTTCCAGACGATGGCGATAGCTTCAAACATCCGGCGGCGGAAAATCTCGCGCTCCTGTTTAGGCATCGCCGAGGGCAGGGTCAGGATCAGAGTACGCAGCTGACGCGGTGATGCCGGGAAGCCTAAACGCAGACGCGTGGCGACGCTGTTAATCTGGCCCAGCGCCTGTGCGAGTAGTTCGCACAGCATGTGAGTCATCAGCGTGCTGCGACTGTACTGCGGTGAGAAGACCGGCAGACGCTCATCCTGTGGCAGGGTGAACAGCGGCTGGCCGTCATCATTCATCAGATTCATCAGCGGGAAAGCCGTCGCCAGCGGTTCGCGCTGGGTTTTGGCGTTCATCTGGCTAAATCGCCAGTCCTGAACTGTCGGGGTTTCGTCCCACAGATAGCGACGCGGGCTGGAGATCCCGCTGTTGCCTTCGGTGCCGAGGCGCTGCATTGCTAGTTTGCGTGCTTCATCGCCCACGCGAACGATAGATGGCCAGACAAAGGCATCTTCGCGTCCACTTTCGACAGAGAAGTGTTGTTTGCCAAAGCGGGCTTCAGAGAATTCCAGGCGGCTGGTAAACAGCGGCTCGTTCAGGAACTGCGGTTCGCTTAAGGAGCGTACCTGCAGCTCTGCGGTCTGGCGCAGGCCGTCGTTGGCATCGCCATGATCTTCAATGATCACGCCGCAGGTGTGAGTGTTGCCGACATCCAGAATCAGATCGACTGGAATCGCCGGGGTACTCAGGGTATGGGTAACAAATTTGACTTCCGGGACGGTGATCTGCTCGCCAAGCATGGTCATCAAATTGAGCCAGTGCGCCTGGTATTCAAACCCGCGCAGCGCCTGATGCAGGTCGCGCTCGGAGCGGTTTTCCACGCCGGTAGCGTAGCCCGTAAAGGCTTCGCGCAGCCAGCCATCAATCCAGGTCTGATCGAGGAAACTCAGCACTTCATCGTCGCGCCAGGCCAGCGCAAAACGGGTGCCGTTCAGGATGTCATTTTCGACCGGCGACAGGCCCGGTGTGGCGTGATCGGCAATCTGGCTGTCGAGCGCAAAGGTTACACGATGGGTATTGCCTGCGCTGTCCGGCGTCTCAAGCTTGCGTACCTGCGCCCGCGCCCAGTTATCCGGGCCGTCGACGAAGGTACGTGGAGGATTAAAGCGTAAAAAAGGAATGGGGAACCAGACGCCATCCAGCACCGCCAGAGACTGATGCAAGGTGTAGGTACTTTCTGGTTTCACCACTTCAGGCTGCCCGCCGCGACCCGCGGGTAAGGTATAGCGGCTGTTCACCAGATCATAATTGAGGCGCAGCAACGGGCCATTGGCGGTTTTACGTACGAAACGGCCCAGACTTGCCGAATCCTGTGGCGTCAGGCCAAAATCAAGAAACTGTACGCCGCTGTTCGCAATCAGCGTCACGCTTTGTTTGTAGTCGCAAAGATTAACCAGCATAGGATCAGGCACCTGCTTTCTTGAACGTCAGCGGAACGACGGTTTTGGCATCATAACGGGCAGTGCATTCTGCCACGTCGTTAGTCCCGGCTTTACAGGCGATCTCCGGCATCGGGTAGCGCGAACCGTCAGTGCAGCGAGCATTGCCGCGGCTCTTAATCATCAGTTCGCCGTTGCTGTGCAGCCCGGAGAAGATGTCGCTTCGGCAAACCACATTGTCACCGTGAACCACTCTGGCAATACCTTTGTTGTTCTGAATTTGGTAACGCAGTGAGGGTGGTTTTCCGGTAATCGGATCTTTCACGTCCAGCATCGCGCGCCAGGTGCCGTTGAGGAACTTGGTCGAACCGGTTTTCACCTGAACTGCGTCCATGACCATCGCATCTTTAGGTATGGCGGTGATGACAACGGCTTGCTCCACAGGTGCGGGCGCGGGTTCTGCTGCTTTTACTGGCAGGACTTCGGCTTGATGCAGCGGTAAATTCATCGTCATTTCCACTGCCGGTTTCACCGGTTTCGGTGCGATGGCTAATGGTGCAGGGGCTGACTCTGGGGTCGGTTCTGCGGAAGGGGCCTGTTTCGGCCACAGCAGCGGCGCGGCAACAGCGGCGATAATCACGGCGGCTACAGGCAGGGACCAGAGCGGAACGCGGCGCTTCTTGCCGATAACGGCAGGCGCCGGTTCAACAGGCGTTGCCACTTCGGGCATTCGCACAGTGGCAGGCTCAGCCGAATACAAATCGTCCTCGGTTACCCGCACGACAGGCGGTGGCGCGACGAGCGGCGCGTCGGCTTGTTCAAAAACAATCGTCGGGGCGGGCTCTTCTGTCTCAGGTTCTTCTACCGGCGCAGGCATCGGTTCTGGTTTGAGCGATTCGCGCAGGCAATCCAGAACATCCTCGCGCGCGTTTTCGTTGAGGTTCACAAACCCCCAGAACGTAATGACGGGCTTGCCGTCGACGAGGAACAGGAAATTTTCACCAGGGAACTGGAATGCTTTTGAGAGCAGGGAACCAAACAGCTGCTGAGCAGTTTTGGGTGACTGAAGGCTCTTTTTACTCAGCGACTCGACGCTGGAAAGGGTATTTTCCAGATAGCGCAAGGCGCGAAAACGTGCGTCTTCATCGGCTGCATTCCAGCTGAAAACGTCGCCATCTACCGGCGAATACCAGTCAACGCGGTCACCGCCGTCGTTGACCTGCGGGATGGCCAGACAATCGACAATAGCCTGCTGTTTGCGCAGACGAAGTGCTTCTCGGATTTGTAATGCTGATTCAAATACGGCCTGTCCGCCGCCGCCAACGGCCTGAAAATCATCGAGATTACCGCTGCGTAAAAGTGTTTTTGCCACGATTTGGTCCTGTAGACTTCTTCACACCATTACTTTAACGAAATCGAGATACAAGCAAACGGACGAGGAGACGCTAAAAGCGGCGATTTCTTACGGCATAGAACGTGGCGGTAGTGCTTGACGACGTAGCTGACTTAAGGCAAATCAACCGGCGAGGGCTGTTTGTTAAACCAGCGAAATACGCTGCTTTAGAATAACCTGATAGTGTTTCGTTATTTGCCACTCGCTCAGGGCTGTGCTGTTATTAACCTTCTATATAATAAAACGAAAAGGCTTATAACCATGTCCACAGGTAAAAAGACAGGGAAAACGCTGCTCGCGCTGGCGCTGAGCACACTTTTACCGGCAAGCGCCGCTTGGGCGGCAAACACAGATACGATTATTTACTGTTCCGAGGCGTCACCGGAATCGTTCAACCCGCAAATCGCCAGTTCTGGCCCGTCATTCGTTGCCAGTTCTCAGGTGCTTTATAACCGTTTGATCAATTTTGATCCGGTCAAGAATACCCCCGTTCCGTCACTGGCGGAGTCGTGGACCATTTCGCCTGACGGCAAAACCTATACATTTACGCTGCGTAAGGGCGTGAAGTTTAATAGCAATAAATTCTTCAAACCGACGCGTGATTTTAATGCTGATGACGTTATCTTCTCGGTGCTGCGCCAGAAAGACCCTAAACATCCGTACCACAACGTTTCGCAGGGCAATTACGAATACTTTAATGACGTCGGTCTGGACAAACTGATTCAGGACGTGAAAAAAGTCGATGATTATCATGTGCAGTTTGTGCTGACCGAGCCGAATGCGGCGTTCCTGGCCGACTGGGGAATGGATTTCGCCTCCATTTTGTCAGCCGAATATGCCGACGTGATGCTTAAAAAAGGCACGCCGGAAAACGTCGACACCTGGCCTATCGGCACCGGTCCGTATGTGTTGCAACAATATAAAGTTGATTCGCAGATCCGCTATCTCGCCAACCCAAATTACTGGGACGGTGCGGTCCCGACTAAACACCTGATTTTCTCTATCACGCCTAACGTCGAAACACGTCTGGCGAAGCTGCAAACCAACGAATGCCAGATTATTCCTGCGCCTTCGCCGGTGCAGTTTGATGTGATTAAGAACAACAAAGATCTGACGCTGCACTCCGTTGATGCGCTGAACGTCGGCTATCTGGCGTTTAATACGGAGAAAAAACCGTTTGATAACGTGCTGGTGCGTCAGGCGCTGAACTATGCGACTGATAAAACGGCTATTGTGAATGCGGTGTTTATGGGCTCCGGTACGGTCGCTAAATCACCAATTCCGCCAAATATGCTTGGCTATAACAAAGATCTGAAAGATTACAGCTACGACCCGGAAAAAGCGAAAGCGCTGCTGAAGCAGGCTGGGCTGGAGAAGGGCGCAGAAGTGACGCTGTGGTCGATGCCGGTTCAGCGCCCGTATAACCCGAACTCCAAACGCATCGCAGAGATGATCCAGAACGACTGGGCGAAGGTCGGCGTGAAGGCGAAAATTGTCTCTTATGAGTGGGGCGAATATCTGTCCGGCATGCGCAAAGGCGAGCACGACGCCGCGCTGTTTGGCTGGATGTCCGATAACGGCGACCCGGACAACTTCGCCGATGTGCTGTTGGGCTGTAACAGTATCAAGACCGGTTCCAATGCCGCGCGCTGGTGTGACAAAGGGTATAATGACCTCGTACAGAAAGCAAAACTGACCAGTGAACCAGCGAAACGTGCAGAGCTTTACGGTCAGGCGCAGGAGATTTTCTACCAGCAGGCTCCGTGGATTGCGCTGGCAAATGGCAAAACGTTCTACGCCACCCGCAGCAATGTCACGGGTTATAGCGTTAGCCTGATGGGAAGCGATTTCTCAAAAGCGAAGCTGAATTAACATTTCAGTATTTGTAGGGACGGTGCGGCTTAAAACGCCCGGTGGCTCTGCGCTTACCGGGCCTCCAAAACACCGCACAGAACCCGTAGGTCGGGTAAGGCGTAGCCGCCACCCGACAAAAAGACCGCACAGAACCGTAGGCCGGGTAAGGCGCAGCCGCCACCCGGCAAAAAGACCGCAAACAACCCGTAGGCCGGGTAAGGCGTAGCCGCCACCCGGCAAACTCAGTTAACAAGGAGTGACAATGTCACATTTAGATGAAGTGATTGCCCGCGTGGATGCGGCGGTGGAAGAGAGTGTTATCACCCATATGAACGAACTGCTGGTCGAGCTCAGCGAAGACACCGAGCTGACCCGCGAAGATCGTTACGCTCAGCAGCAGCGACTTCGCAACACCATCGCCCACCACGGCAAACAGCACAAAGAAGAAGCAGAAGCCCGCCATGAGCACCTGACCCAGGGCGGCTCGATTATTTAAGGTTCAGAACTGGCGTCTCGCCACAAGCCAGGTGCCCACCACCAACAGCACTGCGCCGCAAACTGGGCCAATTAGCGCGCGCAGCGGAATGCCCTGGCTTTTCACGATGTCCATCACCAGCCCACCAATCAACTGGCTGGCGACCAGCACTGCAATAGTGGTCGCCGCGCCGACGTACTGATAGCCGCTAATACTGGCGAAAACAAAGAACGACCCCAGCAGGCCCGGAATCAGCGTCCACCAGCGGATCGTCGATGCCAGCTCGCTAAAGCCCGCCACGCCGTTTTTAATCAGCAAGATACTGACAAACAGCACAATACCAACCAGCGAGTTCAGCAGCATAGCGATTAAAATCGTCGAAGACGATTGAGTGATGCGTACCATCAGCGTGTTTTGCACCACCAGGCCGATCCCGGCTGCCACCAGAAAGACCAGCGTCAGGGACTGATTCATCAGATAGCGTCCGGTTCGTTTCGATCGTCGAGCTGGAGCTGCATAAAGGTCAAATCCAACCATCGGCCAAATTTGGTCCCCACCTGCGGCATCTGCCCGGTGACGACAAAGCCCAGCGTTTCGTGCAGGTGAACAGAAACCTGATTTTGCGACTCGATACCCGCGACCATCACGTGTTTGCCAATAGCGCGGGCCTCAACGATCAGCTTTTTCATCAGTTCGCGGCCAATGCCTTTACCCTGGTGATCGGGATGAACGTAAACCGAGTGTTCGACGGTATGACGAAAACCGTCAAAGGCGCGCCAGTCGCCAAATGAAGCATAGCCCGTCACCACGCCGTTTTCTTCCGTCACTAATACCGGATAGCCCATCAGTGTTCGCGCTTCAAACCAGGCAATGCGGTTATCAGTATCGACGGTGGAGTCGTTCCAGATGGCGGCGGTGTGGAGTACCGCATGGTTGTAAATCTCGCCGATGGCGGCGCAATCTTCTTTGCTGGCGTGACGAATCATCATCGGAACCTCGAAATGTGTTGTTCACTATAGTAGACATTATTCACACAATATTACACAAGCGCGCGGCCATACTGCTACGGCATAAGACATATTTTTTTGTTATGACAACGCCATTGAAATCGGGTCTATACACTATAGTATGACGATATGAACACTATGCCAGACGATATGAATCAACGGATTAGCGCGCGTATTCGGGTAGAACGCGAGTCGCGCGGCTGGTCTCTGAGCGAGCTTGCTGAACGGGCAGGCGTCTCGCGCGCCATGATCCACAAAATTGAACGCAGCGAAAGTAGCCCAACCGCCACACTTCTGGCACGGCTTTCGGGTGCGTTTGGCATCAGCATGTCCACGCTGATTGCCCGCGCTGAGATGCAGGAGGGTAAATTGCTACGATTGGCTAATCAGCCAGTGTGGCGCGATCCGCAAAGTCACTATCTGCGTCGCCACGTTTCTCCCCGCACTGATTTGCCGATTGACCTGGTTCAGGTTGAGCTTCCTGGTGGCAGTGATGTGCCGATGCCTGCTTCGTCCTATGCCCTGGCGCGCCAGCTTATCTGGCTACAGTCCGGCGAGCTGGTATTCCAGGAGGGCGATACCCGGCATGAAATGCAGGCCGGAGATTGTCTGGAACTGGGGCCGCCGAACGACTGTCGCTTCATCAATGAGACGCAGCAACCCTGCGTCTATCTGGTGGTGCGCCTGAATCAGTCTGGCTCGTAATGATAAGGCAGTTGTCGGCAACAGGCGCTAGTCTCTAAGGACATTTGCGCAACAAAGGAGCTACCCATGAGTCAATCTGCAAAAACAAACCGCCGTCTGGTGCTGGCCTCTCGCCCGCACGGTGCGCCGGTGGCGGACAATTTTCGCCTGGAAGAGCAGCCGGTGCCGACGCCTGCGGACGGGCAACTGCTGCTGCGAACAGTGTGGCTTTCACTTGATCCTTATATGCGTGGCCGCATGAGCGATGCGCCGTCCTATTCACCGCCGGTCGACGTTGGCGCGGTAATGGTGGGCGGCACGGTCAGCCGCGTAGAGCAGTCGAACCATCCGAAATTTAAAGCGGGCGAGTGGGTACTGGGTTATAGCGGCTGGCAGGAGTATGAACTCTCTGACGGCGCGGGCCTCGTCAAGCTGGGCGAAGAGGTTGAAAATCCGTCCTGGGCGCTGGGTGTGCTGGGGATGCCAGGTTTCACCGCGTATATGGGGCTGCTGGATATCGGCCAGCCGAAGGCGGGCGAGACGCTGGTAGTCGCTGCGGCCACCGGGCCAGTCGGGGCAACCGTCGGGCAGATCGGCAAGATTAAAGGCTGTCATGTGGTAGGCATCGCGGGCGGCGCGGAAAAATGTCGTCATGCGGTCGACGTGCTGGGATTTGACCAGTGTCTGGATCACCACGCGGATGATTTTGCCGAACAGCTGGCGCAAGCCTGCCCGAAAGGCATCGATGTTTATTACGAAAACGTCGGCGGTAAGGTCTTTGATGCGGTACTCCCGCTTCTCAACACCTCGGCGCGCGTGCCGGTCTGTGGACTGGTGAGCGGATACAACGCCACGTCACTGCCCGACGGGCCAGACCGTTTACCGCTGCTCATGGGGACGTTGCTCAAAAAACGCATCCGTATGCAGGGCTTTATCATCAGCCTTGATTACAGCCATCGCATTCACGAGTTCCAGGAAGAGATGGGGCGCTGGATCAAAGAGGGCAAAATTCAGTATCGCGAACAGGTTACCGACGGACTTGAAAATGCGCCTCAGACCTTCATTGGCATGCTGGAAGGAAAAAACTTCGGCAAAGTCGTGATTCGCGTGGCGAAGGATAACTAATGGTACTAAATATGGCGGGAATCCCCGCCATAATATATTCTTAAAGTTTGACTATAATGTCTTTAATAATACCAGCATAGCGATCGTTCCTGCTGGAACGTGTTAGCTGGATGCATAAAAGAAACATAATTTTTAGTTCGTCATTTTAGCGTTACCCCCAATACCAGGCATGAAGATACAGGATATATTTAACAGGCCCCGTTATGGTCAAGGCGGGGGCGGTGAATAGCGCTTATTTTAAGCTGAAGGAAATGAACATGCTGGAATTGGAAAATTTGGAAAAAGCCCAACGTTTGAGCCTTACGATGCAAGTTGAGGTAAGTTTAAAAGGGGCGTTGATTGCCGGAGCGCTCAAACCTGGCGCAAGGCTCATTACCAAAGAAATTGCGGATAAATTAGGCACCAGCATTACTCCCGTTCGCGAAGCACTTTTGCGACTGGTTTCCGCCGGGGCACTGCACGCTACCCCTGCACAGGCCTTTCTGGTGCCGGAAATAACCCTCGAGCGTTATACAGAAATTAGCGCCATTCGAAAGCAATTGGAAACAATGGCTGTCGCTGCCGCCTGCGAAAATATGACTGACAATAAGATGCTGGAATTACGGGATCTGGCTGAAAAATTCCACACAGCGATGCGTAACGGCGAGGCGCAACGCGCCTTACACGCCAATCGTGCGTTTCGTTTCAGGCTGTATGAACACGCGAAAATGCCGACATTAACGGCAATGATTGAACAACTTTGGGTGCGTATTGGCCCATGCTTCAATTATCTTTATGAAGATGTTCACGACATTACACAGTATTCCTATCGCTACGATGAGCTGCTCGATGCCCTCGAGCGCGGGGATGTCCAGGCCTGCGATAAAGCGATAGATAAACTGATTGAAGGCTCGACGGCGCTTTTATTGCAGCAATATTTTAGTTAAGGAATAGTTTAATTCCTTTTTACTTCTTCATTAAAACTATTGCCCTACTTAACTATTACCCGGAGGAATTGCTCTTCCGGGAATATTATTTCATGTTTATTGATGTAAAAAGTCACCATCAAGTTTTGAGGAGGCATGCCGATATTCACTCTACTTTGTTAGACAAGGATAGATGATGAAATATCTGAGCTGGATTTTGATTCCTGTTGCCCTGAGCGTATCAGGCTGCAGCACGTTATTCCCAGAGCCAAAACTGTACACCCCTCCGGCAAACAGTGCTGATGTCGCAAAAATCCGTCTTATCGGGCCTCCGATGAGCTACGGGATTTATCAATACGACCCTTCTGGTAAACAAACGGGTGGCTGGGTTTTAAAGCATAATCGTTACCTGAATCCTTTCCTGGGTTCAACAAAGGATATTGGTTTACCCAAAATAACCGGAAAGAGTTACAAAGATGATTATTTTGAAACGCTGCTAATACCGAATCAAAAAACCACCATTGAGCATTCATTGTATCAGGGCTGCCACGTATCCCTTTCATTCGTACCTGAAAAGCAAAAAATCTACGAAGGGCACACCAGCTACGCAGACAAGACGGGCTACTGCGTGCTGTATATGAAGGAAGTCGCATTAGATACTACCAATGGCATCTATGTGGAAAAGGATGTTAAGCAATGAGAGCGGCGAAGGCGTTAGGAATTGTTTTACTTGTCTTAATGAGCGCGTCATGCGCGTCAAATTACGATAAAACGGGCGCAACCAGCTTAGCGCAGTATTCTGAAAAAGAGATCAAACAGAAAATCACTCCTGAGGTGACCACCCGCAAAGATGTTCTGATTGCCTTCGGCGTGCCCGCCAATACGCCGGATTACAACAAAGTGAACCACTGGGTATATACCTCAAAAATCGTCGATCGTCGCATCTATCTTATCATTCCGGTGATCCTCGACAGGAAACAATATCTGTCGGTTGATTTCTCTGATAAAGGGATTGTGACCGCGTACCGTTACGTTGAGGAATGAAAGGCCCCGAAACCCCGCCTTCGTCAGGCGGGGTTTATGATGCGTAGCGTCTATTAATCGTTATTCGAAACGATACGAAACTGACATTCCCACGCCGTAATTACGCCCCGGAGCCGGTTCGTAGTAGCGGCCGTTGGATTCGTTAACGATGACCGATCCGACATACTCTTTGTCGAACAGGTTATCGACGCGCCCGAAGACGTCCATTCCCCAGTTGCCGTAGTTAAATTTGTAGCCCGTATTCAGGCCGACCACGGTGTAGGAAGGGGCTTTGGCGGTGTTTTCATCGTCCGCCATAATGTCGCTCATGTAGCGCACATCCGAACCTGCGTACCAGCCTTCTTCCGGCTGCCAGCCGAACGACGCATAGCCCATATTGCGCGCGATGCCCGGCATACGGTTACCGTTACAGTCGGCGTCAGAGCAGACGTTAGTGCGGTAGGTCGCATCCAGATACGTCCACGCCATTTTCAGCTTCCAGTTCTCGGCAAACTGCTGATCGAGAGACAGTTCCACGCCCTGACGACGGGTTTTCCCGGCATTTTTGTAGCTGGTGCGACCGCCGGAACTGGCGTCCACGACGATCTCATCATCCGTATCGGTGCGGAACAGCGCCGCCGTCAACAGACCATTGCCGATGCGGGTTTTGCTGCCCACTTCGTAGGTATTGTTGGTGGACGGTTTCAGGCCGAAGTTCAGCCCGCTTTGATTCCCGGAGCGGTAAGACAGCTCGTTAATGGTCGGCGTTTCAAATCCGCGACCAGCGGCGGCATAGACATTCCACGCGTCGGTGATGGCGTATTTTAACGCGCTGGCAGGCAGCCATTTGTGATAGCTCGCGTCACCGCTGTCATCCCCGTTGGTGCCCTGCACGTAATGATCGTTGGAATCAAACCACACGGAGCTGTAGCGCACGCCCGCATCCAGGGACAGTTTTTGCGTCAGCTGCCAGCTTGTTTGTAGATACGGGTCAACGTTCCACATCAGGTTGCGTTCGTCGCGGCGTTTATCGCCTTTGACGCCATATTCCGGCACGCCATTATTCATGACGAAGTTTTCGTACCCGCGACGATCTTCGCTCATGTTTTCGTAGTTCAAACCCGTGGTGAAAGTGACCGGCACCAGCAGTTCGCCGCGATGCGTCCAGCGGGTGTCCACGCCCTGATAGTGGCGCTGCATGTCGATAACGCCGCCGGAGTGGGTCTCTTTAAGCTGCGGCTGATACGGAATTGACTGGTACTGCGTCATTTCGCGCTCACCGGCGTACATCATCACGCTGAGATCGTCCTGCTCCGTCAGCTGACGCTCATAGCGCAGGCCCGCCTGAGTCTGTTTGATGGTTTTGCGGGTGTTGTACTGATCGGCGCGTGGCGACTGACGCGGATTGTCGCGCCACTCCTGATAATCCAGTCCGCCCGGATCGTTGGCTTTCATATCGACGCTGTTAAAAATCAGCGTCAGTTTGCTGGCATCGTCAATGCGCACGCCGAGTTTGGCGTTGGCGAGATTTTTACGTGCGCCACTGTGGTCGCGATAGCCCTGGGTGGTGAAGCGGGTGGTGGAAACAGTGTAATCCACGTCGCCCGCGTGCGTCCCATCGCCCATCGCACCGGTGGCTTTCATCCCGTAGCGCCAGGTTCCGTAGCTGCCGTAATAGCTGCTCGCCTCAATAGTCGGCGGCTGCTGTCCCGTCTGGCTGGCGATATTGATCACCCCACCGGAGGCGTTGCCGTACAGGGCGGAAAACGGGCCGCGCAGCACTTCAACGCTATCAATACTGGAGAGGTCGATATTCGAGGTCTGCCCCTGACCGTCGGGCATCGTGGCCGGAATGCCGTCGACGTACATGCGAATGCCGCGCACGCCGAAGGTCGAGCGCGCGCCGAATCCACGCATGGAGAGCTGCAAATCCTGGGCATAGTTCTGACGGTTTTGGATTTGTAAACCCGGAACGCTGCCGAGCGATTCTGAAAGGTTGATGCGCGGCGCGGCCTGGCGCATATCGTCCCCGTTAACCACGCTGACAGCAGCAGGGGTATCGAGTTCAGAAACGGTCTGCGGCGTAGCGCTGACGATCATCGTTTGTTCTTGTGCAGCCAGAACGGATGCGGAGGCGAAGATCGTCGGCATCCACAAAAGGGAGAGCGTGGCCTGACGGGCAGAAATGATTTTCATGAATAGAAGCCAGTAGATGGAAGAAACGAACCAAATGGAACACATGTGCGTATGGTAAATCTTTTGTAAATAATTTGAAAACTTTAACAGCACATTAGGTTAACAGGAAACAAAGTCTCCACATTTACTGGAATAATGATTACTATTCTCAACAATAATCATGACGAAGCCATGACTTCGTCTCAGGGAAGCAATGTCGGCATTACTACATTTTTTATCAAAGGGAGTCGTCATGTCATTACGTCATCTGTGCTCGCCGCGTCTGCGTGGTTCTTTACTGCTGGGTTCACTGCTGGTAGCGGGTTCGTTTAATGTTCATGCTGCAGAAGAGATGCTGCGAAAAGCGGTCGGCAAGGGCGCTTACGAAATGGCCGTCAGCCAGCAGGAAAACGCCCTGTGGGTGGCAACCACGCAAAGCCGTAAAACGGATAAAGGTGGCGTGGTTTACCGTCTCGATCCGGTCACGCTGGAAGTGACACAGGCCATTCATAACGATTTAAAACCGTTCGGGGCTACCATCAACAGCGCCACGCAAACCCTGTGGTTCGGTAACACCACCAACAGCGCCGTGACCGCCATCGACGCCAAAACCGGCGACGTGAAAGGGCGCCTGGTACTGGACGATCGCAAACGTAGTGACACCGTGAAGCCGCTGCAACCGCGCGAACTGGTGGCTGATGACACCACCAACACCGTGTATATCACCGGTATCGGCAAAGAGAGCGTTATCTGGGTGGTGGATGGCGAAACGCTGAAACTGAAAGAAACCATCAAGGACACAGGCACCTTCAGCACCGGTCTGGCGCTGGATGCGCAGGCCAAACGCCTGTACAGCACCAATGCGGACGGCGAACTGATTACCATTGATACGGCCACCCACAAGGTGCTGAGCCGTCAAAAAGTGCAGAATGATGGGAAAGAACACTTCTATCTGAACCTGAGCCTGGACACTAAAGACCAGCGCGCATTCCTGACCGATTCTAAACAGCCTGAAGTGCTGGTAGTGAATCTGAAAGACGGAAAGGTTATCGAGAAGATCGCCGCACCTGAATCGCTGGCGGTGCTGTTTAACCCGACGCGCAACGAAGCCTACGTGACCCATCGCGAAGCGGGTAAAGTGAGCGTGATTGACGCGAAAACCTACAAAGTGACGAAAACCTTTGATACGCCAACCTTCCCGAACAGCCTGGCGCTGTCCGCCGACGGTAAAACCCTGTATGTGACGGTGAAACAGAAATCCACCCGTCAGCAGGAAGCGACTCAGCCGGACGACGTGATCCGTATCGCGCTGTAAACGGCTCTTGTAGGCCGGGTAAGGCGAAGCCGCCACCCGGCGAAAAGAAAAAGGGAAGGCAAAAATGCCTTCCCTTTTTTTGCCCGGCGGCGCTGCGCTTGCGCGGGCCTACGGGGTTTCAGCCGCGTCTGTTAACGCGAAGTCTCTTCAACCAATGGACCGTCGTGCTGCGCGTCTTCCGTCAGCACCGGCGCGGTGCTGTGGATCTCGTTCACGCGCTTACGCACACCAAACCAGCCAATCACCAGCAGGATAGCCAGCAGTGGGATCGTGGCGATGGTGTAGGTGCCGTTCGGATAGTCAAACGCCATCAATGCCAGTACGCTGAACAGGAACAGCAGAGTCAGCCACGATGTTACCGGTGCGCCCGGCATTTTGAAGCTCACATCCGCTGCTTTACCTTCTTTGATCGCTTTACGCAGGCGCATCTGGCACACCACGATAAACGCCCATGAGGCGATAATGCCGATAGCCGCCACGTTTAGCACGATCTCAAACACCTGAGACGGCACCAGATAGTTCAGGAACACGCCAAAGACGTAAATCACCAGCGTCGCAAGAATCCCCGCGTACGGAACCTGCTGTTTGCTCATTTTTGACATGAACTTTGGTGCGGAACCGCCCATCGACATCGAGCGCAGGATGCGGCCTGTGCAGTACAAACCGGAGTTCAGGCTGGAGAGCGCAGCGGTCAGCACCACGATATTCATAATGCTGCCAACGTAAGGCACGCCGAGCTTAGAGAAGAAGGTCACGAACGGACTTTGTCCCGCCTGATAGGCATTCCACGGCAGCAGCAGCACCAACAGCACTACTGAGCCAACGTAGAACAGGCCGATACGCCAGATAACGCTGTTAATCGCTTTTGGCACCATCGTCTGCGGGTCTTTACATTCACCCGCTGCGGTCCCGACCAGTTCAATCGAGGCGAAGGCAAAAACCACACCCTGAACCAGCACCAGCGCAGGCAGCAGGCCGTGCGGGAAGATGCCGCCGTTATCGGTTATCAGATGGAAGCCGGTCGCGCCGCCGTCGAGCGGTTTTCCGCTGCCGAGAACCACGGTTCCGACGACCAGGAAAATCACAATTGCCAGCACTTTAATGAGTGCAAACCAGAACTCCATCTCGGCGAACCACTTCACGCCGATCATATTCATGGTGCCGACAATCGCCAGCGCACCAAGGGCAAACACCCACTGCGGAACATCACCGAACGCGCCCCAGTAGTGCATATACAGCGCGACAGCGGTGATATCGACAATCCCGGTCATTGCCCAGTTGACGAAATACATCCAGCCCGCCACATAGGCGGCTTTTTCGCCGAGAAACTCACGGGCGTAAGAGACAAAACTGCCGCTGGACGGGCGGTGTAATACCAGCTCGCCAAGCGCACGCAGAATAAAGAAGGAGAAAATACCGCACACCAGATAGACCAGTGCCAGCGCCGGGCCCGCCATTTGCAGTCGTGCACCCGCACCTAAAAACAACCCTGTACCAATGGCGCCGCCGATGGCGATCATCTGCACCTGACGGTTGCCCATCGCCTTGTGGTAGCCCTCTTCGTGAGAGTTCAACCAGCGACGTTTCGCAGCGTGATGATCGGCTGCGCTTTTATTGCTTGTTTTCATTGAGATACCTGTTTACCTGTCTGAATCATCTTAGGGATGCCCGTACATGGCCGTCAGCAGACCAATCGATTGCTTCTGTGCGGCCAGATGCCGCCTTTCCAGTCATTCTGCGTATGGATAAGGCAAAACATGGCGAAGCATCCTACCCGCAATCCATAAGCGACGCAAAATATAACCGGCCTGAAATAATACGAATTGAGAGGGACTTATCACGATTGATGAGCCAATTTCATAAGCACAAGCAGTTATGCGCTGTAGTGCTCATAAGAAATGCCCCTTAGAGTGGTGTTGTTCAAAACACAACGCATGAGGTCAACAGATGCAACAGCGACAACTCGGACAAAATGGTTTAACAGTTTCCGCCCTGGGGCTGGGATGTATGGGGTTAAGCTTCGGTTACGGCCCGGCGACGGACAAAGCGCAGGCCATTGCCCTCATCCGTGCGGCGGTTGATCGCGGCGTCACATTCTTCGACACCGCCGAAGTCTACGGTCCATACATCAATGAAGAGGTAGTGGGCGAAGCGCTGGCCCCGGTGCGCGATAAGGTGGTGATTGCGACCAAATTTGGTTTCGACTGCGCTCAACCTGGCCAGGTGCTTAACAGCCGTCCGGAACATATTCGCGCGGCGATAGAAGGCTCGTTAAAACGCCTGAAAACGGAGGTAATTGACCTCTATTACCAGCATCGGGTTGATCCTGATGTTCCGGTAGAAGATGTTGCCGGAACCGTTGCTGACCTGATCGCCGAAGGCAAAGTGAAACATTTCGGACTGTCAGAAGCGGGCGTCGAGACGATTCGTCGCGCCCATGCGGTGTGCCCGGTGGCTGCGCTACAAAGCGAATATTCCCTGTGGTGGCGCGAACCGGAACAGGCCATTTTACCGCTGCTCGAGGAGCTGAATATCGGTTTTGTGCCGTTCAGCCCATTGGGAAAAGGCTTCCTGACCGGGGCGATCAACGCACAAACTACCTTCGACAGCAGTGACTTCCGCAACCAGGTGCCGCGTTTTAGTGAAGCCTCGCGTCAGGCCAATCAACAGCTGGTGGATCTGGTGCAGCGTCTGGCGGCTGAGCAGGGCGTGACGCCGGCGCAAATCGCGCTGGGATGGCTGCTGGCCAAAGCGCCGTGGATTGTGCCGATTCCGGGCACCACTAAACTGCATCGTCTGGAAGAGAATCTGGGCGGAGCCAGCGTGACGTTGTCACCTGAAGCGCTCGGTCGAATCAACCAGGCGCTGGCGAGCATCGATGTGGTCGGCGATCGCTATCCTCAACATCTTCAGGCGCGCGTCGGGAAGTAATTTACGCTTTACGCAGCGCATCGACGAGCAGTGAGAAGGCGGTGGTGTGTTGACGACGACTCGGGTAGTAAAGGTGGTAACCGTCAAAATACGGACACCATGAATCAAGCACCTGGATAAGTTGTCCGCCAGCAATAGCGTGCTGCACCGTATCTTCCGGCACATACGCCAGTCCCAGGCCTGCCACGGCGGCATCAATGCGCTGGGGCAGGCTGTTTAGCGTCAACTGTCCGTCCACTCGTACCCGCAGTTCACGCCCATCCTGTTCAAATTCCCAGGCGTACAGCCCGCCGAGCGTCGGCAGACGCATATTAATGCAGCGATGGTTCGCCAGCTGTTCGGGGGATTCCGGGATGCCGAAACGCGCTAAATAATCCGCCGATCCGACCACTACCATACGCATATCAGGTGCGATGCGTACCGCAATCATATCTTTGGCAACTTGTTCGCCGAGCCGCACGCCTGCGTCAAAGCGACCATCAACAATATCCGTCAGGCCATTGTCCACGGTAACTTCTATGTGAATGTCGGGGTACTGCGCCATAAACGGTTTTAGCACCGGCCACAGCACCGATGACATGGCGTGTTCTCCGGCGGTAATACGAATGTTACCAGCGGGTTTGTCGCGCATATCACGCAGAGCAGTTAGCTCCTGTTCGATTTCCAGCAAGTGCGGGCTGAGGCGCGTAAAAAGTTGCTCGCCTGCCTCGGTCGGGGCCACGCTGCGGGTGGTTCGGGTGAGCAAGCGCATATCCAGACGGGCTTCAAGATTGCGCATCGCGTGGCTTAACGCCGATTGCGAAACACCAAGCTGGGCGGCAGCGCGGGTAAAACTGCGCTCGCGGGCAACCACCATAAAAGAAAGCAGATCGTTGAAATTATCTTTCAGCATGGCGCAGTTCCCGATTTATGAGTTGAGTTCATAGTTCCTTTCTGATTATGCAGTCTAATGCTGCGCCTGGCTTTGCGCTACTGTTAACGCATCAGCAAAACAGGAGGCAACATGAAAATTATCCGTAGTGGTTCGCTACCGTCCGTTCGCGGCCCGGAAGCGTGGTTTAGCGGCACCGTGCGTATCGATGCGCCATTTCAGGCGACGGAACCGGCAGCCGTCGGCGGGGCAACGGTAACGTTTGAACCCGGCGCACGTACCGCGTGGCATACTCATCCGCTGGGGCAGACTCTGATTGTGACGCAGGGGCGCGGGTGGTTGCAGGAGTGGGGTAAAGAGGCAGAAGTGCTTAATCAGGGCGATATCGCGTGGATACCGCCCGGCGTAAAACACTGGCATGGCGCCAGTTCACAAACCGCGATGACGCATATCGCCATCGCCGAATCCGTGAACGGCAGCCCGGTTGACTGGCTAGAAAAAGTGACCGACGAGCAATATCAGGGCCGTTAACCGCCAAATACCGCAATCGCCTGTTGCAGCCGCGTGGTGCGCTGCGTCAGGTGTCTGGCGGCGCTGGTGACATTATCGACCATGCCCGTATTGTTGTGGGTCATCACGCCGATGCGGGAAATCGATTCGTTAATCAGCGTCAGGGCCAGAGTTTGCTCCTGAGTCGCATGGCCGATCTCTTTAATCAGTGACGTCACCTGCAATACGTTGCCGATCATTGCAGTAAGGTGCGTTTCGGTCTGTTCAACCATTGCCACGCCCGCGTTAACGCTGGCGACGTTTTTCTCAATCAGCGTTTTGATCTCTTTGGCCGCCGAGGCCGAGTGCTGGGCCAGATTACGGACTTCCGCCGCCACGACTGCAAAACCGCGTCCTGCTTCACCCGCGCGAGCGGCTTCCACCGCCGCGTTGAGCGCCAGAATATTGGTCTGGAAGGCAATACGGTCGATCACGGCGATGATATCGACGATCTGGCTGTTATCTTTCGACACCGACTGCATCATGCCGATGGTCTGTTTCATCGCCGTTTCGCCGCTGTGGGCGCTGCTGCTGGTGCGATCCGCCATATGAATCGCTTCCCCGGCGGTTTGTGCGGTTTGCTGTACGGCGCTGGCAATTTCTTCCACGGCAGCTGCCGTTTGCTGCAAATCATCCGCTGTTTCTTCTGAACGCGCCTGCAACGCCGCGCCTTCCTTTTCCACCTGCTGGCTAATGGTACTGATCCCGGATATTTGTGCCCCGACATCATCCACCAGAGAATTTAGATTCAGACCTGACTGATTAACCAGACGCATCATCATTCCCACTTCATCGACGCGATCGAAATGGAAATAGGCCGGTTTTCGTCCAGAAACGACGTGCTGCATATGATGAACAATGGTTTTTAGTGGACGGCAAATCTGCGCATTAAGATAAAATGCTAACATAATAAAAATTGCCACAAATGCACCGGTTTGCACGATCCCTCGGGGTAATAAAATAGTGGCGAGCAACGTCAGGATCGCGGTGAACGCAATGGCGAAATTGACTCTTTTCGCAATGCTGATTTTTTTAAAAAGCGAAAGAAAAGAAAATAAACCTCTGCGAACCAATAAACCTTTATAAAAACGATGGCGAGTGATCTGGTTATTTCGAACTCTCTCGTAAAGATTTTCGCTGGCTTCAATCTCTGCGCGCGGTGGAATATTTCGGACCGAAATATAACCGGTCAGGGTGTCGTTCTGGTATACCGGCGTGACGTTAGCCCGCACCCAGTAATGATCGCCATTGTGGCGGCGGTTCTTGACAAGCCCGGTCCAGCTCTGGCCTTGCTGGAGGGTAAACCACATATCCCCAAACGCCTCTGGCGGCATATCAGGATGGCGAATCATATTGTGCGGCTCGCCGATAAGATGTTCTTCTTTATAGCCGCTGGCCTCAATAAAGGTCGAGTTGGCATAAGTAATATGGCTGTGGATGTCGGTGGTCGACATCAGCGTCGACTCTTCGTTAAGCAAATACTCGCTTTGTGTAACAGGAGTGTTATTTCTCATGAAAAACTCCGTGGTGATGTCAAAAAAACAGAGAAGCCGCCCGAAAAATTATTCAGGCAAGACAGAATTTATTGTTGTGTTTATTACGGCCTGCGCATTCTTCCACAAAAAGGGGTGAACAAGAAAGCACCTAAATTAAATAAATTTTATCTATTAAACTTTGCTTATGTAATGAAATTGCAAACAAACGGAAACGCTATTTTTAATGGCGAATTAAATTCTCACTTTAAGCTAAATATTAAGTGAAATATGAATGCGAAAACTGAAACTCGTGCCGTTATTGCCGGGTGGCGCTTCGCTTACCCGGCCTACAAAATCTGTAGGCTCGCGCAAACGAAGTGCCGTCGGGTGACATCCCATTTCTGATTTCCGGGAAACCAAATGTAAATTAATTGTTTCTCAGAGGTGAAATCGCCCTTTAATAATGACGACATGTTAAGTCAAACGAGAACACAACATGTCCTGGCGAATCAGCATTCTGGATAAAAGCCCTGTCGCGGTGAACGAAACGGCAGCCGATGCGCTGGCGCGCACCTTAAGTCTGGCGAAACAGGCCGAAGCGCTGGGGTTTCATCGCTTCTGGATTGCCGAGCACCACAATACTGCTCAGCTTGCCAGCCCATCGCCTGAGCTGCTCATTGCCTGGATTCTGGGACAAACAAAACACATTCGCGTCGGTTCCGGCGGTGTGATGCTGCAACATTACAGCCCGTATAAAGTGGCGGAGAATTTCAACGTGCTGGCGTCAATTGCGCCTGGGCGCGTTGATTTGGGTGTCGGCAAAGCGCCAGGCGGTCTGCCGCTTTCCACCCGCGCTCTGCAACGTGGCTTGCATCAGGAGGAGAAGGGGGATTTCGCCGATCAACTGACGCAGCTCGATGGCTGGCTCTCTCCGGGAGCAGACGTTCAAGACGACAGCGTCAACGCGACGCCGCTTCCCGCCGCTCCAGCGGAGAAATTCCTGCTCGGTGCCAGCATCGAAAGTGCACAGCTTGCCGCGAAGCTCGGCTGGAATTTTGTTTTTGCCGCGCATCTTAATGGGGATGCAAATCTCCTGCGCGACGTCCTCGAAACCTGGCACGCCAGCAGCGCGCTCAATGCCATTGTGGCCGTACAGGTCATCGTCGCGCCGACTCAGGCTCAGGCCGATGCGCTGGCCGAAAAAGTTGAAGTCTGGGGCGTTGAACTGGCGAACGGCCAGCGAGTGACGGTCGCCAGCGAAGAACAAGCTTATGCCTTCGCGCGTCAGGCGCAAAGCGAGCCGCTGCGCATCGCCCGTCGCGCTCAGTCACTAATCAAAGGCTCGGCAGAATCGGTGCTTGAAGCGCTTGAAACCCTGCATCAGAAGTGGGGAATTGACGAGTTCATCATTGATACTCCGGTCGCTGACGGTCTGGCCCGCACGCAATCCCTGCGCCTGCTGGCACAGGCGAAATTCGCCGGGGAGGTGCTGGCATGAGCCTCGGACAACAGCTGATCGACTGGCGTCGTGAACTGCATCGCCATCCCGAACTGTCAGGTCAGGAAGTCGAAACGACCGCGCGGCTGCGCCAGTGGTTGTCGGACGCCGGGATCACCGTGCTGCCCTATGATATCCAGACCGGCGTAGTGGCTGAAATTGGCAAAGGCGCTAAACAAATTGCCCTGCGCGCGGATATCGATGCGCTGCCCATTGAAGAGCGCAGTGGCGTGGAATTTAGCTCGCAAAATCCCGGCGTGATGCACGCCTGCGGGCACGATATTCACACCAGCGTCATTTTGGGTGCAGCATTGCAGCTCAAAGCCCGCGAAACGTCACTTCCCGGTCGCGTACGCATTCTGTTTCAGCCCGCTGAAGAGAATTTTGGCGGCGCGAAAAGTCTGGTTCGGGCCGGGGCGCTGCACGATGTGAGCGCTATTTTCGGCATGCACAACGAGCCGGGTCTGCCGGTGGGTGCATTCGCCACGCGCGGCGGACCGTTTTATGCCAACGTCGACAGGTTTGTGATCCGCGTGACGGGCAAGGGCGCTCACGCTGCGCGTCCGCATGAAGGGTCTGATGCGATCCTGCTCGCCAGCCAGCTGGTCACCGCGCTGCAAAGCGTTGCCAGCCGGAACGTCAACACACTCGACTCCGTGGTGCTGAGCGTGACGCGCATCGAAGGCGGCAATACCTGGAACGTGCTGCCAGAAAGCGTGGAGCTGGAAGGAACGCTGCGCACCCATCGCATTGAAGTACAACAGAATGTCAAAGCGCGCGTTGGCGAAATCGCCGCCGGATTTGCCAGCGCTTTTAACGCTCAAATCGATATCATCTGGTACGCCGGACCGACTGCGTTGGTGAATGACGAGCGTTGGGCCGATTTTGCCACTTCGGTGGCTCGCGAAACCGGATACGAAACGCAGCACGCAGAGTTGCATATGGGCGGCGAAGATTTTGCCGTCTATTTACAGCACATTCCCGGCGCGTTTGTCAGTATCGGCAGTAATAGTCCATTCGGTTTGCACCATCCGGGTTTTAATCCTGATGAAGCATTAATCGAACCCGCCGCACACTATTTCTCGCAGCTTGCAGAAAAAGCATTACATCAAATTTAATGATTAAGGGGTGAATATGTCTGCAACACGACAATTGCGTCTGGGAACGATATTACATGGCGCATCAGGGAATATGTCAGCCTGGCGTCATCCGGCGGCTATCGCTGATGCGAGTATTAATTTTGATTTCGTCAAAGAGACGGCGTTAAAAGCGGAAGAGGGGAAACTGGATTTTTTATTCGTCGCTGACGGACTGTTTATCAATGAGAAATCCATCCCGCATTTTCTCAATCGCTTTGAGCCGTTGACCGTCTTATCCGCGCTGGCGAGTTTGACGTCGCGTCTCGGCCTGGTCGGTACGTTATCGACTTCCTATAGCGAGCCGTTTAGCGTTGCGCGTCAGTTTGCCAGTCTCGATCATTTAAGCAATGGCCGCGCGGGCTGGAACGTAGTGACCTCCCCGCTGGAAGGTTCGGCAAAGAACTTTTCCCGCGAGAAACACCCGGAGCACGCCCTGCGTTATCGCATTGCTGATGAATATCTCGACGTGGTGAAAGGACTGTGGGATTCCTGGGAAGAAGATGCTTTTGTGCGTAACAAAGCGAGCGGACAATTCTTTAATCCAGAGAAATTACATACTCTGGATCATCACGGTGATTTCTTCCAGGTCGCTGGGCCGCTGAATATTGGCCGCACTCCGCAGGGACGTCCGATTGTATTCCAGGCGGGTGCATCGGAAGACGGTAAAAAACTGGCGGCAAAACATGCGGACGCCATTTTCACCCATCACGATACATTAGAAGAAGCTCAAATCTTTTATCGTGACGTGAAAACTCAGCTGGAATTAAATGGCCGTCGTGCCGAGGAACTGCATATTTTCCAGGGCGTCAGCGTGATTGTCGGAAAAGATGCGGCGGATGTTGAAGATCAGTATCAAACCACCGCCGCGCTGGTGTCGATTAACGATGCGTTGAATTATCTCGGACGCTATTTCGAGCACCATGATTTTAGCCAGTATCCCCTCGACGAACCCTTCCCGGATATCGGCGATTTAGGGCAAAACAGTTTCCGCAGCACCACCGATGAGATCAAACGCAACGCCCGTGAACGGAACCTGACTCTGCGCCAGGTGGCGCTGGAAGCGGCTTCTCCGCGCCCGCGTTTTTCCGGCACGGCACAAGAGGTGGCCGATGGGCTGCAACAGTGGTTTGACGCTCACGCCGCAGACGGTTTCATCATTCAGGGCGGTACGCCGGACACTTTCCCGCGCTTTGTCGACACCGTTGTTCCGGTATTGCAGGCTCGCGGCCTGTTCCGCACGGAATATCCGGGCACCACCCTGCGCGAAAGCCTGGGTTTAGACCTGCCAAAAAACCAGTTCGCACAACAATAAGAGAAAACACACTATGCAGAAATCATCGCTCGTTCTGGCGCTCGCGCTGGCCTTTACCCCTGCCGTCTGGGCAGAGAATGTGAACATTAACGGCACCGGTGTGAGCATCGAGGCCAATAAAACCCCGGTGAATACCACTAAAAACGGCGATGCCGTGGCGCAGTTGCCGAAGGACTATCGCTTTGCGGTGCCGGGGAAATTCACCGTCGCCGTGGCGGGGCTGAACCAGCCGCCGCTGACCGTGTTTTCAGACGACAACAAAACCCTGCTTGGCAGCGAAGTGGACGTCGCGCGTCTGGTGGCGGATAGCCTTGGACTTGAGCTGAATGTGGTCCCAACCTCCTGGGAAGACTGGCCGCTCGGCGTGGCCTCCGGCAAATATGACGCGGCGATCAGCAACATCACCGTGACCAAAGAGCGCAAAGAGAAGTTCGATTTTGCCACTTACCGTAAGGATTCCCTCGGTTTCTACGTCAAATCGACCAGCCCGATCGCATCGCTTAAGACAGCGGAAGATATCGCCGGGCTGAAAATTATTGTCGGATCTGGCACCAATCAGGAAGCGATTCTGCTGGCGTGGAACGCGGAAAACCTCAAAAAAGGCCTTAAACCATTTACCCCTGTTTATACCAAAGACGATGCGGCGCAAACCCTGGCGCTGCAATCCGGGCGCGCTGATGCGTACTTTGGCCCGAACGTGATTGGCGCATGGAAAGCGGCGCTGAACGGAAAAACCAAACTGGTGGGCAGCGTGGACGGCGGCTGGCCGAAAGCGGCGCACATCGCCGTGACGCTGAAAAAAGGCTCCGGACTGGTTGAACCGGTACAGACCGCGCTCAACGGCGTTATCAAAAACGGCGATTACGACAAAGTGTTGAACCGCTGGGGTGAAGGCGTCGAGCGTATCCCGAATTCTGAAGTGAACCCGGCCGGACTCGGCGATTAAGGAGGCCACATGAGCGATCTTTTTCGCGACGTAACGCCTGAAGACGCCGATCTTCAGCCTATCATTGATGGGCTGTTCGCAGAGTATGCGGCGCGCTACGGCGACTACTTTTCCAAAGATGCCGAAATCGAACTGACCGAGTGGTATCTCGCGCCTCAAGGGCTGTTCATCGTGCTGGAGCGCGACGGCGAGATCATCGCCACCGGGGCGTATAAACCTTTCGATGTGCACACGGCAGAAATCAAACGCATCTGGACCGATAAAACGCTGCGCCAGCAGGGGCTGGCTGCACGCGTGGTGCAGGAGCTGGAGCGCCGGGCGGTGCTGGCGGGGTACAGCGGTATCTATCTCACCACCGGTTTTCGTCAGCCGGAAGCGGTGAAACTGTATCTGAGCCAGGGCTACGCGCCGCAGTTCGATCTCGACCGCGATCCGGAAGAGTACAGCCAGCCGCCGTTCGACGGGCGTCTGCGTTTCACCAAAACGCTGGTTCGCGAAGCGTTCAGTAAATCCGCATGAGGAACGACGATGAACAACAACGTTGAAACCATCAAAGTGGTCCCGGCGCGTTATCCGTGGCGCACCGTCGGGGCGATTGCCGCGCTTTTTGTACTGGCCGTCGTCGTTCAGTCGGTAGCCTTTAATCCGCGCTGGGAATGGAGCGTGTTCGCGCGCTGGTTCTTCGATCCGGTGATTCTGGAAGGGGTCGGACAAACTCTGCTGTTGACCCTGATCGGCACGGCACTGAGCGTGGTGCTGGGGGGCATGTTAGCCCTGGCGCGGTTGTCCTCGTCATGGCTGTTGAGCAGCCTCGCGTTTGGCTACATTTGGCTGTTCCGCTCGCTGCCGCTGATCGTGGTGCTGATCATCCTCTATAACTTTTCGTATCTGTACGACACGCTCTCACTCGGCGTGCCGTTCACCAGCATCACCTGGGGAAAATTTGAGACCATCAACGTGCTCGGGCAGTTTTCCACTGCCGTAGTGGGGCTGACGCTGGTGCAGAGTGCCTATACCGCTGAGATCATTCGCGGCGGTTTTTTGGGCGTCGATCACGGTCAGTACGAAGCGGCCGCCGCGCTGGGTTTACCGGCCTGGCGTCGCACGCTGCGAATTATCCTGCCTCAGGCGCTGCGCACCATTTTACCGTCCGGGTTTAACGAAATTATCAGCCTCGCGAAAGGCACCGCGATGGTGTACGTCCTGGCGATGCCGGAGCTGTTCTACACCATTCAGATGATTTACAACCGCACCCAGGAAGTGATCCCGCTGCTGATGGTCGGTGCCGCCTGGTATCTGGTGATTACCACCGTCTTATCCGTGATTCAGCATGTCGTCGAACGCGGCCTGGCCCGCAGTGAACGCCGCTCGGCGGTGAATCAGTCTCGAACAAGCCAACGCACCCGTTCCGTTACCCCAGCACAGGAGCCTATCCATGCCAGCCTCTCCTGAAGGACATATCTCAATCACCGGCGTCAGTAAGTTCTTTGGCCGCCACAAGGCGCTGGATAATGTGTCGCTTGAAATCCCGCCCGGATCGGTGACGGTGATCCTCGGCCCATCCGGTTCCGGTAAATCGACGCTGCTGCGTACCATTAACCACCTGGAGCGCGTTGACGAAGGCTTTATTCAGATCGACGGGGATTACATCGGCTATCGCCGCCAGGGCGATAAGCTGTATGAATTGAAAGAGAAAGAGATCCTCAAACAGCGCGTCAACGTCGGATACGTGTTTCAGAACTTCAATTTGTTTCCGCATCTCACGGTGCTGGAAAACCTGATCGAAGCGCCGATTGCGCACAAACAATTAAGCCGCAAAGAGGCGGTCGAGCGGGCTTACGGCCTGTTGGATGTGGTCGGTTTGCGCGAAAAAGCCGATGCCTGGTCGCGCCATCTGTCCGGCGGGCAACAGCAGCGCATAGCCATTGCTCGCGCTCTCGCGCTGCGACCGCGCGTGATGTTGTTTGATGAACCGACGTCGGCGCTCGACCCGGAGCTGGTGGGTGAAGTGCTGGATGTCATCAAAAAGCTCGCCCGATCCGGCACCACGCTGGTGGTGGTGACGCACGAGATCGGCTTTGCCCGCGAGGTAGCCGATCAGGTGGTGTTTATGGTTGATGGCAAAATAGTCGAGCAGGGCAGCAGCGACGAGGTGTTAAACCGTCCATCCCATGCGCGAACGCGTCAGTTCCTGTCAAAAGTGTTGTAAGGAGTGGGTATGAAATATGGATTTCTGGCGCTGTTGGGCGTCGTATCGGTGAGCCAGGCGAGCATCGATTTAAAAGCCAACGAGCAGCCGTTGCCGGTAACAGTCGATCAAGCCGCGATTGCGAAGATCCCGCAAAATTATAAATTTGTTGAGCCAGGCACGTTGACGGTCGCCATTTCCGCGCTCAATTCACCTCCGCTGGCGCTGCTGGCCAGCGACAACCGTACCCGCATTGGCAGCGATCCGGATATTGCTCGTCTGCTGGCGGGCAGTCTCGGATTAAAACTGAAACTGGTGCCAACCGCATGGGAAGACTGGCCGCTGGGGATCAGCTCCGGGCGCTACGACGTGGCGCTGGTGAATATCGCGGTGACCGAGCAGCGTAAACAAAAGTTCGATTTTGCGACCTATCGCGTCGATTCCCTGGCGTTTTCGGTGAAATCCACCAGCGACGTGCAGTCGATCAAAAACGCTGAAGATCTGGCGGGCAAAAAAGTGATCGTTGGCTCTGGCACCAATCAGGAGCGCATCCTGCTCGGCTGGAACGAAGAGAACAAACAGGCCGGGCGCGAGCCTGCGCTGCCGGTTTATCTGACAGATGACGCCTCTGGCAATTTGTATATCCAGTCCGGACGCGCGGATGTGTTCTTCGGGCCACAGTCGGTTTCTGCCTATAAAGCGGCGCTGACCGGAAAATCCCGAGTCGTGGGGTTGGGGCCGAAAAAAGCCTACGTCGCGACAACCACCAAAAAAGGCAACGAGCTGGTGTATGCATTGCAGGCCGCGCTGGACGGGGCTATTCAGCGCGGTGAATATCAACAGGTGCTGGCTCGCTGGGGTGAGCAGGGCGAGGGCGTGGCGCAGTCCGAAGTCAATCCGCCGGGTATTACCTACTGATGTTCTACACTTAGGATTTCTCCTGAGTGGGGGCAGTATGATCAAGGTGTACGGCGTACCCGGCTGGGGATCGGCCATCAGCGAAGTGATGCTGACCCTGGCCGATATTCCTTATCAGTTTATCAATGTCGACGGGTTTGACTCGCCTGGCCCACAGCGCGTCCTTCTCGAGAAACTCAATCCACTGTGTCAGGTCCCGACGCTAGAAATGGAAAACGGCGCGGTGATGAGCGAAACGGCGGCCATCGGGTTGATGATTCTCGACCGCTGTCCGGATCTGGCGCCGCCTGTCGGCCATCCGGATCGGGCGCAGTTTCAGCGTCTGCTTGTCTGGCTTGTCGCTAATGTCTATCCCACTTTTACCTACGCCGATTATCCGGAACGTTGGGCACCCGACGCGCCGGAACAGCTGCGGGAAAATTGCCTGGCGTATCGTCAATCGCTCTATCTGTGGCTGGATAATCATCTCAAAGCCGCGCCTTGGGCGTTCGGCGAACAGCTTACGCTGATTGACGTCTATATCGCGGTGATGCGCACCTGGGGCCCGCGCCATGAATGGTTTGCTGCCAACACGCCGCATATTACTGCGATCGCAGATTCCGTCTGTCAGCTGCCAGAACTGCACAAGGTGTTAAAAGCAAACGAAATAATCTGATAAGTTGAAACGCTCACAACACAGGAGCCTGCACATGCCACACGTCGATATCAAATGTTTTCCCCGCGATCTGAACGAAGAACAAAAAACCGCACTGGCAGCGGACATCGCCGAAGTGATTATTCGCCATTTCAACAGTAAAGACGCTTCCGTGTCCGTTGCCCTGAACCAGGTCCAGCAGGAAGACTGGAAGGCGCAGGTCTGGGATACGGAGATCGGCCCGAAACTGGATGAGCTGATTAAGAAGCCTGGGTATTCGATGTAAGATTTTTGCCGGGTGGCGCTGACGCTTACCCGGCCTACGGGTCCGAAGATTTTGTAGGCCGGATAAGGCGCAGCCGCCACCCGGCAAGGTTTTCAAATCTGCGTGGCTCGATAATAGTCTGAAGCACATTGCCACTTTTTATCGCCTCGTCAGAGGGTTATGCTGATCTAACTCACATTTTCGAGGTCACAACATGACGTTACTGCAGACATTTCAGGCCCCCATGATTAACCGTAAAAAAATCGGCAATATGCTGGTTACCATGCTCAGCGATGGGTATCTGGATGCTTCATTTGAACTGCTGTCGGGGATCGATGACTCAAAAGCCGAAGCACTCCTTCAACAGCGCGGTGTCTCTTCGCTACCGCGCATGAATATCAACGTGTACGTCATCCAGACCGGTAATCAGACTATCCTCGTGGATAGTGGAGCGGGGAACTTTAAAGGCTGGGGCGGACGTTTGCCGGTCGCGCTGGCGGCGGCAGGGATAGATCCTTTACAAATTGACACCATCCTGCTGACACATGCGCATCCCGATCATATTGGCGGTATCGCGGGTCCACTGAATACCCCCCTCTTTCGTAACGTTGAAAGGGTGTATGTTCACGAGAAAGAGTTGTCTTTCTGGCGCAATAAAACAATTCATGCGAGTGCGCCAGGGGTATTTAATCCGTCTTTTTTACTCGCGCAAAATGCTTTTGCGGCCTACGAGCAGAAACTGGTTCCCTTCAGTCAGGAGGACATTGTGTCTGGAATTCAGGCTGTGCCGTTACCCGGCCATACGCCTGGCCATACTGGATATCTGATCGGTAACGATCAGGAGTCCTTGCTCATCTGGGGGGATATTGTCCATTTCCCGCATATTCAGGTTGAGCATCCAGAAGTGACGATTGCGTTTGATACCGATCCGGTAGCGGCGGCGGGAGCTCGCAAACGTCTGCTGGAACGGGTGGTGTCAGATAAAATCAGCGTAACAGGCATGCATTTTAATTCACCGGTAACAGCCCGCGTGAAAGGGAATGATGCGCGGTTCTCGTTGCAGTATGACGGGTGGTCACCGGAGGTCTGAAACAGCAATTTAAGCCGGGTGGTGGCTGCGCCTTACCTGGCCTACAAATCACTGCAAACCGTAGGCCGGGTAAGCGTCAGCGCCACCCGGCACAAAACGACTACATCACCTTCAACAACGTGTCCAACAGCCCCGGAAAGCGGGCGTCTAAATCTTCTCTTCGCAACGAAATCATATTCTCGCGTCCCTGCGGACGCTGCCAGATCACGCCGCTGTCGCGCAGTACCCGCCAGTGGTGCGTCATCGTTGATTTGGCAATGTCTTCCGGGCGCAGGGCGTTGCAGCTAAGTTCACTGCCGTCAGCGAGCAGGCGGAGGATCTCCAGTCGCAGCGGGTTGCCGAGGGCTAACAGCACATTTTCCAGCGTGATTTGTTCAGGTTCGGGGTGGTTAGCGATCATAGACTTCCTGGGTTAGCGGACAGGTTGAGCTATCTTAATGATAGGCACACCCTTAAAAAAATAGTTCGTATATACTCGTACAATAGGACTATTATAGCAGACGAACACACAGACAACCATTCCGGTTGTACTACTCAAGTCAAACTGACTAAGGATTTATCATGCCCCGACCCGTCCCCCTCGAACGTTATCGCAACATCGGTATCTCCGCGCATATCGATGCCGGTAAAACGACCACCACCGAGCGCATTCTGTTTTACACCGGGATGAGCCACAAAATGGGTGAAGTCCACGATGGCGCGGCAACAACTGACTGGATGGCGCAGGAGCAAGAGCGCGGAATCACGATTACTTCCGCAGCCGTGAGCGCTTTCTGGCCCGGTATGGACCGAAATTTTGAACCGCACCGGATCAACATTATCGACACCCCAGGGCACGTGGATTTCACCATTGAGGTGGAACGTTCAATGCGTGTACTCGATGGCGCAGTGATGGTGTATGACTCCGTCGGTGGCGTACAGCCGCAGTCGGAAACGGTCTGGCGACAGGCTAACAAGTACCACGTGCCACGCCTGGCTTTCGTCAATAAAATGGACCGCCAGGGGGCTGATTTCTTCCGCGTAGTGCAGATGATGATTGACCGCCTTAAAGCCAATCCGGTGCCGATTGTCATTCCCGTCGGTGCCGAAGAACACTTTACTGGCGTGGTCGATCTCATCAAAATGCGCGCCATTTTGTGGGACGATGCCACCCAGGGTATGACCTTCAGCTACGGGCCGGTGCCGGATGATTTGCTCAGTACCGCGAAAATCTGGCGTGAGAAAATGGTCTCTGCGGCGGCGGAAGCCACTGATGCGCTGATGGATAAATACCTGGAAACGGGCGATTTGGATGAAGCCGAAATCATCGACGGGCTACGCCAGCGCACCATTAAAGGTGAGATCCAGCCGATGCTGTGCGGCAGCGCGTTCAAAAACAAAGGCGTGCAGCGCATGCTCGATGCGGTTGTCGAACTGATGCCGTCGCCCCTCGACGTTCCGGCTATTGATGGCGTGGATGAAAAAGGCCAGCCCGCCGAGCGCCACCCGAGCGACGACGAACCGTTCTCGGCGTTAGCGTTCAAGCTGATGACCGACCCGTACGTCGGCCAGTTGACCTTTATCCGCGTCTATTCCGGCGTGCTGAAAAAAGGCGACGCGGTGTACAACCCGGTTAAAGGGAAAAAAGAACGTATTGGACGTATTGTGCTGATGCATGCCAACGATCGTCATGAAGTCGACGAGCTGCGTGCGGGGGATATTGCCGCCTGCGTCGGGTTAAAAGATGTCACAACAGGCGACACCCTGACCGATCCGGATCATGTGATCACGCTTGAGCGCATGGAATTCCCGGAACCGGTGATTTCGCTGGCGATCGAGCCGAAAACCAAGGCCGATCAAGAGAGAATGGGCATCGCGTTGCAGCGGCTGGCGGCAGAAGATCCGTCTTTCCGTCTGCACACAGATGAAGAGTCCGGCCAGACGATTATCTCCGGGATGGGCGAGTTGCATCTGGAAATTATCGTCGACCGAATGAAGCGTGAGTTTGGCGTCGAAGCCAATATAGGTCGCCCGCAGGTGACCTACCGCGAGACGTTGCGCAAAGCGGTGAAAGAGATCGAAGGCAAATTTGTGCGCCAGTCCGGCGGTAAAGGGCAGTATGGCCACGTGGTCCTGAGCCTGGAACCGCTTGAACCGGGCAGCGGCTTTAAGTTTGAAGATGCCACCAAAGGCGGTGTGGTGCCGCGCGAATACATTCCATCGGTGGAAAAAGGTTTGCGTGAAGCTATGAACAGCGGCGTGCTGGCGGGTTATCCGGTGGTGGACGTGAAAGCGACCCTGACGTTTGGTTCGTATCACGACGTCGACTCCTCGGAAATGGCCTTCCGTATGGCGGCGATCTTCGGGTTTAAAGACGGCGCGCGCAAAGCTGACCCGGCGATTCTGGAACCGGTGATGCACGTCGAGGTGGAAACGCCGGAAGAGTACGCCGGGAATATTATGGGCGATCTCTCTTCCCGTCGCGGGATGGTGCAGGGCATGGACGAACGGTTCGGCAGCCAGATTATTCGCGCTGACGTTCCGCTGGCGGAGATGTTTGGTTATGCGACCACGTTGCGATCCATGTCGCAGGGCCGCGCAACCTACAGCATGGAATTCCATCACTACGCCGAGGCTCCACGCAACGTGGCAGAGGGTATTATTGCCAGCCGCGCGAAAGCGTAAATGGTTGCTCCCTCTCTCTTTGGGAGAGGGTCGGGGTGAGGGAACCAAACCGCACCATTCTGTAACAAAGCCCGGTGGCGCTGCGCTTACCGGGCCTACAACACCAGGCGTCGGAGTTTACTCCGGCGCTTTCACCATCTTCCCACTCGTCACAAACGTTCCCGCGCCCAGGTGATGCAATGTATTCAATTTATCCGCATCAAACTGCCAGCGTCCGGCGACAAATGCGCGTTCATCGGCTGCAGCGGCCACCACTTCGCCAAATAACGTATCGTATTTTTCGGCGGCGGAGGTCGGCGGTAGTAAGCGGCACTCCATCCATGCCAGGCATTTCTCTTCAATCACCGGCAGGCCCAGCACTGGGCCGTTAATCGCCGGGATTCCATAAGCGTTGAATTTATCTTCATCGCGACCGCTGATGCTGCCGACGGCGTAGGTCCAGTTGGCGGCGGCGACACCCGGAATGACTATCCCGAACATCCCACTGCGTTCAATCAGCTCGCGGGACCACGCGCTTTTGTCGACCACGATCGCAATGCGCGGCGGTTCAAATTCGACGGGCATCGACCAGGCGGCAGCCATCACGTTGCGCCGGTCGATAGTCTCATCGCGGCTGGTGATAAGCACCGTAGGACCGTGATTCAGAAGGCGGCTCGCATGTTTTAACTCAACGGGACGGAAAGGGGTCATGAGCATTCCTTAATCGGTGGGATAGGGCATTAAACGACTGAAACGCGGATGAAATCAAGCTGCAACCTGCGTGTCATGCCTTCGTCATACAGCCTGCCTACAGTGGCGGACACTAAATCCCAAAGAGGATAACAAGATGGTCAGCGATATCACGCTCAACGGCGTGTCGTACGCCTTTGGTGCGAACACCGTATTAAATCACATCGATCTGCACATTGATGCGGGTAGCGTAGTCGCGCTGCTCGGTCCGTCAGGCTGCGGGAAAAGTACGCTTCTGCGACTGCTCGCCGGGTTAACGCAACCGGCTGCGGGAGAAATCTTCTTTGGTGGAAGGCAGGTCGCAAGAGCGGGCTGGTCTTTGGCGCCGGAAGCCCGCGACATCGGCATGGTCTTCCAGGATTACGCTCTGTGGCCGCACATGACGGTGGCACAAAACGTGGCGTTCCCCTTGAAAATGCGCAACCTCCCGCGCCGGGAGTGCGAAGCTCGCGTGTCGCAGGCGCTCTCCCGTGTTGGCTTACGCGATTTCGCCGAACGAAAACCTGCCGGATTATCCGGCGGTCAGCAACAGCGTGTGGCGCTGGCGCGTGCCATCGTCGCCGAACCGCGCGTGCTGCTGTTTGACGAACCGCTCTCCAATCTTGACAGCGAACTTCGCGAATCACTGTGCCTGGAGATGGCTGCACTGCTGCGCCAGCTCGGGACCACCGCCGTTTATGTTACGCACGACCGCCGGGAGGCTGAAATCCTGGCCGATCGCATCGTGCATTTGTCTGCGGGCAGCGTCGCTGCCGATCGTTTGATTTCATCCTCAGGGGAGTTCGCATGAAAAAGTCATTTGCCTTCAATAAAGGAGTTTTGCTCGCCGTGGCACTATCTTCCGTCATGATGTCCAGCGCCCATGCGCTGACCGTCTACACCGCAGGGCCGGGGTCGCTGGCTAAAAATCTGGCGACCGGGTTTGAAAAGAAAACCGGGGTCAAAGTCGATATCTTCCAGGCGACCACCGGCAAAGTGATGGCCAGACTGGAGGCCGAGCAGGCTAATCCGCAGGCCGATATTCTGATCTCCGCGTCATGGGATACGGCGGAGGATTTACATCAGCGCGGCTGGCTGTTGCCCTACGTAAGCGTCAACGCTGAAAAAGTCCCGGCGGAGCTGAAATCGGCGGATTACGTCGCTCAGGGCGTGTCGGCCCTCGGCATTGTATGGAATACCAAAAGCGGTACCCCGGAGCCAAAAGAGTGGCAGGACCTGACCACCGATGCCTTCAAGGATAAAGTCACGACGCCCGATCCAGCGCTGTCCGGTGCGTCGCTCGATTTGCTGATCGGTCTGCAAAACGGCATGGGTGATAAAGCCTGGGCGCTGTTTGACGAGCTGAAAAAGAACGGCATGGTTGTCAGCGGCCCGAATGCGCAGGCGGTAACGCCGGTGATGCAGGGGGCTAAAGCGGCAGTGTTTGGCGCGGTAGATTATGTCTCCTACGGCAACATCAATCAGGGCGAATCCCTGAAAGTGATTTTCCCGGCCAGCGGCACGGTGATCGCGCCGCGCCCGATGATGATCCTCAAATCCACGCAGCATACGGATGATGCCAAAGCCTTCGTCGATTACGTGCTGTCGCCGGAAGGCCAGACAATGGTTGCCGATGCCTGGCTGATGCCCGCGCGTGACGATGTTCAGGCCAAACGCCCACTGCTCAACGAGCTGAAAATCTTGCCAACCAAAAGCGATGGCACCCGCGAGCGCAGCGATATTCTCAAGCGCTTCAACACGCTTTTCTCTCTGTAATTCATCTGACGGGGGCGACCCCGTCTTCAGGATTTCCTCGTGAATCAACGACTTTTATCCGTCATGACGCTGGCGCTGCTGGTGATTCTGGTGGCGTTTCCGCTGGCGTTTATCGTGTTGCAAGCGGTGTTTCCGCAGTTTAGCGCAGGCTCGCTTGCGGGTGCTTTTGGCGGCGTGACTGCGCTGCTGGCGGAACCGCAGTTGCCTGGAATGCTGAGTGGGACGCTGCAAATCGCGCTCGGCGTGGCGTTAGTCAGTGCGCTGATTGGCTTTCCGCTCGGCGTGGCGCGCGGGCTGTTTAATTTGCCGCTGCCACGTCTGTGGGATCTGCTGTTTCTGATCCCGTTTCTAACGCCGCCGTACATTGCCGCGCTGTCGTGGATGCTGGTGCTTCAGACTAACGGCTATTTGCAGCAGCTAACGGGCGTTTCGTTAAACTCCCTTTTGTTCAGCAAAACGGGCATTGTGCTGGTGATGGCGCTGAATATTTTCCCGGTGGTTTATTTCGCGGTTTCGCGCAGTTTACTTGCCAGCGGGCAGCGTCTGGCGCTGGTAGCGCGCGTTCACGGAGCCAGCGCGGGCAGGGCATTCTGGCACATTACGTTGCCGATGCTTTCACCGTCTCTGGCTGCCGGAATGCTGCTGGCCTTTACGCTGGCGATCGAAGAGTTTGGCGTTCCGGCGGCGCTGGGAACCCGCGCAGGCGTGGTGATGCTGACGACCAATATCGAGAAGAAACTCGCCGACTGGCCGATCGATCTGTCGGGCGCGTCGATGCTCTCTGTGGTGTTAGTTGCCATTGCGCTGTGCGCCTGGGGCGTGCAGAAAAAGCTGACCGGCAATCATGATGTCACCAGTATCACCGGCAAACCCACTGAAAACATGGGTGCGGAGGCGGGCGTCTGGACGCTGCCCGTGGTGGCCGTGATGGCGTCGGTCGGGATTGTCGCGGTAGTTTTACCCGGCGCGTCGATGGTGATGTCCGGGATGTTAGGCACCTTATCCGGCGGTGTTACGCTGTCTAACGTGACGTTGTCACACTACGCGGCGCTGTTTAGCCAGCAGGGTGATGCGCTTGCTGCACTGGGCACCAGTCTTTCACTGGCGCTGGGTGCGGCCTGTATCACCGGAATGCTCGGCCTGCTGGCTTCGTGGCTGGTGGTGGTGCAAAAGATAAAAGGGCGCGGATTTATCGACGCACTTTCTCTGATGCCCGCCGCGCTGCCCGGCGTAGTGGTCGGCGTCGGATTGATCCTGCTGTGGAACCAGCCGTTCTGGGTAATTTCTCCTTATAACAGCTGGGCAATCCTGCTGTTGTCGTACTGCTGTTTGCTCCTGCCGTGGCCGGTGCGTTATGTCGGTAGCGCATTACGTCAGCTGGGCGGCAATCTCGAACCTGCCGCGCGGGTACACGGCGCATCGGCATTTCAGGCGCTGCGCTTTATCGTGCTGCCGTTAGTCTTCCCGGCCCTGCTGGCGGCGATGCTGATGGTGTTTGCCATTGCCTCGCGGGAACTGGTGACATCACTATTACTCGCGCCCGCCGGAACACAAACGGTGTCGGTCTTTATCTGGCGGCAGTTTGAACAGGGTTCGGTCGGGCAAGGTATGGCGATGGCGACGCTGACGTTAATCACCGGGCTGACGCTGATGCTTACCGCGTTGCACATCATGCAGCGTGGCGCGCGTCGCTAAAAAGCACTTTTGCGCCAGTGGGATCGTAAAAATAGTTTATAAACAGGGAATATCTCTCCAAGGAAGCGAAACATGTCCCCATTTTTGAGTGCTTATTTTTCACGTATCGGCTGGCAACAGCCGGTCTCCGTTGATATCGACACCCTGCGAGCGCTGCATTTAAGCCACAACTGCGCGATCCCGTTTGAGAATATTGACGTGGTCATGACGCGCGAAATCCAGCTCGACGATCAGTGCGTTGCCGACAAACTGGTCTCCGCCCGTCGCGGCGGCTACTGCTTTGAGCAAAACGGATTATTCGAGCGGGTACTGCGTGAAGTGGGCTTTGAGGTGCGTAGCGTGCTGGGCCGTGTGATTCTGGCGAATCCGCCGCAAATGCCGCCGCGCACGCATCGTTTGCTGTTGGTGGAACTCAACGGCGAGCGCTGGATTGCGGATGTCGGATTTGGCGGCCAGACGCTAACTGCGCCGATTCGCCTGATTGCCGGTGAAGAGCAGGCCACGCCTCACGGTGTTTATCGCCTGATGAACGAGAATAACGACTGGGTGCTGCAGTTCCGCCATCACGAGCACTGGCAGTCGATGTACCATTTTGACCTGGCGACACAGTATTTCACCGATTACGTGATGGGCAATTTCTGGTCCGCCCACTGGCCGCAGTCGCATTTCCGCCACCATCTGTTGATGTGCCGACACCTGCCGGACGGCGGAAAACTGACATTAACGAACTATCACTTCACACACTGGCAAGGCGCTCGCGCCGTGGAAACGGTCAATCTGCCGGATGCCAATGCGCTGTATGCCGTGATGCAGGCGCGTTTTGGATTAGGCGTGGACGATCCGAAACACGGTTTTTCGCTGACAGAATTAACGGCGGTGATGGCCGGGTTTGATACCCATCCGGAAGCGGGAAAATAGCCTGTAACGCCCGGTGGCGCTGCGCTTACCGGGCCTACAAAACCGGACAAACTTAACCGGATTATCGCCTTTAATGCCCGGTGGCGCTGCGCTTACCGGGCCTACAAAAGCGAACAAACTAAACCGTAGGCCGGATAAGCGCAGCGCCATCCGGCGCAATCAACGCCGCGATCTCACCACCTGATATCTGCGCGTCAAATACTCCACCGGCGCACTCCACACATGCACCAGACGGGTGAACGGGAACAGCAGGAAGATGGTCATACCGAGCACCAGATGTACGCGGAAAATGTAGGCCACGCCATCGAGATGTGCCGACGCACCGCCGTGGAACGTCACCACCGCCTGCGCCCAGTCGACCAGTTTCAACATTTCACTCCCATCCGGATGTTGCGCGGAGAACGGAATCGTCGCCAGACCGAGAATACACTGGATGAGCAGCACGCAGAGGATCAGAATATCCGCCGTCGAAGAGGTCGCGCGGATGCGCGGATTGGTTAGACGTCGCACCAGCAGCCCCGCACCACCGACCAGCGTCAGCACGCCGCAAACCCCGCCGAGGATCATCGCCATCAGCTGTTTTTGCGACATCGGCAGGAACCACGAATAGACCCAGTGCGGTGTCAGCATCCCGAAGGCGTGGCCGAAAAAGATCCCCAGAATGCCGATGTGAAACAAATTCGACCACAGCACCATGCCGCGTTTATCCAGCATCTGGCTGGACGACGCCCGCCAGGTGTACTGCCCGTAATCGTAGCGCAACCAGCTTCCCAGCAGGAACACCGTCCCGCACAGATACGGGTAGATATCGTAAAAGAAGACGTTCAGATAGTGCATCATTTCGGTCCTCCGGCGCTGACGTCCACGTACTGAGGCGCGACGTCCTGGCTAAAGCGTCGTTGATATTGCTGCATCGGCGAGCTGTCGCAGGCCGTGGCGTTGTCCTCGATAAACTTCACCTGTTCCTCTTCCCATACCGCATCCAGTGCCTGACGAGTGTCATCCCGCTGTTCCGTCGCCACCTGTTTAGTGACACTGTCACTTGTGAGATTGCTGGCGGCGAGCGCCAGCAGGGCGTCAAACAGCTGATACTGCGGCACATCGCGCTGTTTTAGTCGTCCGCCGATCAGCGCCAGAATCGGCGCGACGTTTTGTAATCCTTCGCGCGCCTCGGCGTCCGTCACGAGGCTCAAATATTCCAGATACAGCGGCAGATAGTCCGGCAGCTCGCGGCAGTCGAGGGCTAAACCGGCTTTCTCGTACTGGCCCATTAAATCCACCATCGCCTGGCCGCGATCGCGGGACTCAGCGTGAACATGCTCGAACAGCAGCAGCGACGTCGCTCGCCCGCGCTCAAATACTTCACACCATTGCGCCTGTTGATCCAGCAGCGCCGCGCCAAGATACTGCTGCGCAAAGGGCAACAACTGCGGAGCATCCTGGGCAATCAAGGAAAGGGCTTCATCGCGGCTTTCCCACAGCGCCTCGTCGGGATATTCAATGAGCAGGGCGATAATTTTCAAAATTCGCATTACTCTCCCTCCCCGTGTTCACGCACCTCGGAAATATTGATGGCGTCAATGCGCTGGCTGTTAAACAGGTTGAATTTGGTGTCCGAACCGTGGCAACCGTCGCCGAAGGTAAAGCCGCAGCCGTTTTTCTCCGGGAAGGCATCGGCAGCCATTTCACGGTGGCTGGTTGGGATCACGAAACGGTCTTCGTAGTTGGCGATCGCCAGGTAGCGGTACATCTCTTCCACCTGTTCCACGCTCAGGCCGACTTCGTCGATAGCGCGGGTATCGGTCACGCCTTCCACGGTTTGCGAGCGTTTGTAGTGGCGCATCGCCATCATGCGTTTCAGGGCACGCAACACTGGAGCAGGATCGCCCGCGCTCAGCATATTCGCCAGATACTGCACCGGAATGCGCAGACTTTCGACGGCGGGCAAAATGCTGTCGGTTTGCGGCAAACCACCGGCGTCGGCGTAAGACTGGATCGGTGACAATGGCGGAACATACCAGACCATCGGCAGGGTGCGGTATTCCGGGTGCAGCGGCAGGGCTAACTTCCAGTCCATCGCCATTTTGTAGACCGGAGAACGCTGGGCCGCGTCGATCACGTTCTGCGCAATTCCCTGTTTCAGCGCTTCCTCAATCACCGCCGGATCGTTCGGATTCAGGAACACGTCGCACTGACGCTCGTACAGATCCGTTTCATGCTCGGTACTTGCTGCTTCTTCAATGCGATCTGCGTCGTAGAGCAGCACGCCAAGATAGCGAATGCGTCCGACGCAGGTTTCTGAGCACACGGTGGGCTGGCCGGATTCAATGCGCGGATAGCAGAAGATGCATTTTTCCGACTTGCCGCTCTTCCAGTTGAAGTAGATTTTTTTGTACGGACAGCCGCTGATGCACATGCGCCAGCCGCGGCATTTGTCCTGGTCGATCAGCACGATGCCGTCTTCTTCACGTTTGTAGATAGCCCCGCTTGGGCAGGTGGCGACGCAGCTTGGGTTAAGGCAGTGTTCGCACAGTCGCGGGAGATACATCATGAAGGTGTTTTCGAACTGGCCGTACATCTCCTTTTGCATCTTGTCGAAGTTACGGTCGCGGGCGCGTTTTTCGAATTCGCCGCCGAGCAGTTCGTCCCAGTTGGGGCCGCCGACGATTTTATCCATCCGTTTGCCGCTGATAAGCGATCGCGGGCGTGCTGTCGGCAGGTGATCGCCCTCTGGCGCACGGTGCAGATCCTGATAGTCAAAGGTGAAGGGTTCGTAATAGTCATCAATGCCCGGCAGCGACGGGTTGGCGAAGATTTTGGACAGCACGCCCACGCGTCCACCGAGGCGTGGCGTAAGTTTCCCGGTGATACTGCGCACCCAGCCGCCTTGTCCTTCTTCCTGATCTTCCCAGTTTTTCGGATAGCCGATGCCCGGTTTGGTTTCGACGTTGTTAAACCACGCATATTCCATGCCTTCGCGCCCGGTCCAGACGTTTTTGCACGTCACCGAGCAGGTGTGACATCCAATGCATTTATCGAGATTCAGTACCATGCCGACCTGTGAGCGTATTTTCATTTTTTCGCCTCCTGTACCTGATCCCGACCTTCGCCATCCAGCCAGTTAATGTTTTTCATCTTGCGGATCATGATGAACTCGTCGCGGTTCGAGCCGACGGTGCCGTAATAGTTAAAGCTGTAGGCCAACTGCGCGTAGCCGCCAATCATGTGCGTCGGTTTTGGACAAACGCGGGTGACGGAGTTGTGAATGCCGCCGCGCCGTCCGGTCACTTCCGATCCCGGTATGTTCAGAATGCGCTCCTGAGCGTGATACATCATGGTCATGCCCGGCGGTACGCGTTGGCTGACAACCGCGCGTGCGGTGAGGGCGCCGTTAGCGTTGAACGCTTCGATCCAGTCGTTATCCTCAATTTCTAGCTCTTTGGCGTCCGCTTCGCTTACCCACACAATCGGGCCGCCGCGCGACAGGGTCTGCATCAGCAGGTTTTCGCTGTAAGTGGAGTGAATGCCCCATTTCTGGTGCGGCGTGAGGAAGTTCAGCGCTTTTTCCGGGAAGCCGTTCGGCGGAATTTCGCGCATGTGCGTCACGCTGCGGGTGTCGATCGGCGGACGATAGGCCACCAGACTTTCACCGAAGGCACGCATCCACTGGTGATCCTGATACAGCTGCTGACGGCCCGACAGGGTGCGCCACGGGATCAGCTCGTGAACGTTGGTGTATCCGGCGTTATAGGAAACATGCTCGCTCTCAATGCCGGACCAGGTTGGGCTGGAGATGATCTTGCGCGGCTGGGCCTGGATATCGCGGAAACGAATCTTCTCGTCTTCTTTGTTGATCGCCAGATGGGTATGGTCGCGCCCGGTAAACTCGCCGAGGGCTTTCCAGGCTTTGACTGCCACATGGCCGTTGGTTTCCGGGGCAAGCGACAGGATCACCTCTGAGGCGTCGATCGCCGTATCAATCAGCGGGCGTCCTTTACACGGCCCGTCGAGCTTGACGTAATTCAGCTTGCCGAGGAAATCGATCTCTTCCTGAGTGTTCCAGGAAATACCTTTCCCGCCGTTGCCGAGCTTGTCCATCAGCGGGCCGAGTGAGGTAAAGCGCTCGTACGTTTCTGGATAATTGCGCTCGATGACGGCGATATTCGGCGCGGTTTTGCCGGGGATCAAATCGCATTCGCCTTTGCGCCAGTCCTGAATATCAAACGGCTGCGACAGTTCCGCCGGGGAGTCGTGCTGCAACGGTTGCAGCACCACGTCTGTTTCCGTACCCAGATGGCCAACGCACACTTCAGAAAACACTTTGGCGATGCCTTTGTAGATATCCCAGTCGCTGCGCGATTCCCAGGCGGGGTCGACGGCGGCCGAGAGCGGGTGAATAAACGGATGCATATCCGAGGTATTCATATCGTCTTTCTCGTACCAGGTGGCGGTTGGCAGAACGATATCCGAGAACAGACAGGTGCTGGACATGCGGAAATCAAGCGTTACCAGCAGGTCGAGCTTGCCTTCGATGGCGGCGGTTTGCCATTCCACCTCTTCCGGTTTGACGTCGTCGGTTGAACCGAGATCGTCGCCCTGAATACCGTTTTCCGTCCCAAGCAGGTATTTGAGCATGTACTCGTGGCCTTTCCCGGACGAACCGAGCAGGTTCGAGCGCCAGACGAAGAGATTACGCGGGTGGTTTTTGCCGTTATCCGGCTGTTCGCAGGCAAAACGCAGATCGCCTGATTTCAGCGCCTGTACGGTATATTCCTGCGGCGACATCCCTGCGGCATCGGCGCGGGCTTTGATGTGCAGCGGGTTGAGCGACAATTGTGGGGCGGACGGCAGCCAGCCCATGCGTTCGGCACGCACATTAAAGTCGATCAGATGGCCGGTGAATTTCGACGAATCCGCCAGCGGGGAGAGCAGCTCCTGCGCGGTGAGTTTCTCGTAGCGCCACTGGCTGGCGTGGTTGTAGAAGAACGAGGTGCTGTTCATCTGGCGCGGCGGGCGGTTCCAGTCCAGCGCAAACGCCAGCGGCAGCCAGCCGGTTTGTGGACGCAGCTTTTCCTGGCCGACATAGTGCGACCAGCCGCCGCCGCTTTTGCCGACACACCCGCAGAAGACCAGCATATTGATCATCCCGCGGTAGTTCATGTCCATGTGATACCAGTGGTTCACGCCCGCACCGAGGATGATCATCGAACGACCGTGGGTTTTGTTGGCGGTATCGGCGAACTCACGGGAGATTTGTTCGATGTGACGGCGCGGCACGCCGGTGATCTGCTCGCCCCAGGCCGGGGAGTAGGCTTTGATTTCGGCATAATCCTGAACGGCATTTTCATCATTCAGCCCGCGATCTAAACCGTAGTTCGCCAGAATCAGATCGTACACGCTGGCGACCTGCTGCTGACGGCCATCGGCCAGGGTGAGGGTTTTGGACGGCACTTTGCGGATAAGCACCGGGTCTTGCTTCACGCTGCGAAAATGCGGGTTTTCGTTGCCGCCGAAATAGGGGAATGCGACATTCGCCACCTGATCGTGGGTGATGAGCAGGGAGAGCGTCAGCTCAGTTTCTTGGCCTGCCGCCAGCGGTTCAAGGTTCCATTTGCCCTTTTCGCCCCAACGGAAACCAATCGAACCGTTTGGCGCGACCAGACCACCGGCGATATCAAACGCCACGGTTTTCCACTCAGGATTATTTTCCTCGCCCAGCCCGTCGGCCAGATCCGAGGCGCGCAGCATCCGGCCAGGTACCAGGCTGCCGTCTTCACGCGCATCGAGCATCACCAGCATCGGCATGTCGGTGTAGCGGCGGCAATAGTTGAGGAAGTATTCACTGGGTTTATCGAGGTGAAATTCTTTGAGGATTACGTGGCCCATCGCCATCGCCAGCGCGCTGTCGGTGCCTTGCTTCGGCGCCAGCCACTGATCGCTCAGTTTGGCGACTTCCGAAAAGTCCGGGGTTATGGCGATGGTTTTGGTGCCTTTGTAGCGCACTTCAGTGAAGAAATGCGCGTCCGGGGTCCGCGTTTGTGGCACGTTCGAGCCCCAGGCGATGATGTAGCTGGAGTTGTACCAGTCGGCGGATTCCGGCACGTCGGTCTGCTCGCCCCAGGTCATCGGCGAGGCGGGCGGCAGGTCGCAGTACCAGTCATAAAAACTCAGACAGGTTCCGCCGAGCAGCGACAGATAACGCGTCCCGGCGGCGTAAGAGACCATCGACATCGCGGGGATTGGCGAGAATCCGGCGACGCGGTCCGGGCCATAATTTTTTATCGTCCAGACGTTGGCGGCGGCAATCAGCTGATTCAGCTCTTTCCAGTTCGAGCGAATAAATCCGCCGTGACCACGCGCTTTTTTGTAGCTATTGGTTTTTTGCGGGTCGCTCATGATGGCGTTCCACGCCAGTACCGGATCGCTGTGCTGATCCAGCGCTTCGCGCCACAGTTCGATTAATTTGCGTCGCACCAGGGGATATTTTAGGCGGTTGGCGCTGTACAGATACCAGGAGTAGCTCGCGCCGCGCGGGCAGCCGCGGGGTTCATGATTCGGTAAGTCGGGGCGGGTGCGGGGGTAGTCGGTCTGCTGCGTTTCCCAGGTCACGAGGCCGTTTTTGACGTAAATCTTCCAGCTACACGAGCCGGTACAGTTCACGCCGTGGGTGGATCGCACAATTTTGTCGTACTGCCAGCGCTGGCGATAGCTGTCTTCCCAGTCGCGGTTGGTGTGCATCACCTGACCGTGCCCGTCGGCGAAGGTGTCGCCTTTTTGTTTGAAATAACGGAAGCGATCCAACAATTTACTCATGACGTTTCTCCTGACGGGGCGACGCCCACCCCGTGGTTACACTGCTCACAAATGTGTCGATCTGAATAGTTATGATTTGACGTGTTTTTGACGGCGGCCATAGACCAGCCAGGTGACAAACACGCAGACGATATAAAACACGAGGAAGACTTTCATTGCGCCGACGGGCGAACCGGTCAACGCCAGCGAGGTGCCGAACGCTTTTGGAATGAAGAAGCCGCCTACGGCACCGATGGCGGAGATAAATCCAAGCGCCGCAGCGGTATCGGAAACGGCTTCCTGCTGGGCTTGTTCTTCGGTGCCGCCGTGCAGTTTCACCTTGTAGATGGTTATCTGGCGGAAGATGACGGCAATCATCTGGAAGGTCGAGCCGCTGCCTAAACCGGCCGTCAGGAACAGGCCCATAAATACCAGATAAAAGGCGGTAAAGTTCCCGGAACCAGAGCCAGGAAGCGTCAGAAACAGCAGGGCGCTGAAGACAGCCATCAGGATAAAGTTGACCAGCGTCACGCGCACGCCGCCGAGTTTGTCCGACACCACGCCGCCCGCCGAACGCGCCAGCGCGCCAATTAACGGACCGAAGAAGGCGAGGTGGAGAATATTCACATCCGGAAACTGCGTTTTGGCGAGCATGGCAAAGCCCGCCGAAAAGCCGATAAACGAGCCGAATGTCGCCAGATAGAGCAGGCTCAGCAGCCACAGGTGTGGCTGTTTCAGTACCGGCAACTGGCTGGCAATGGACGCTTTCGAACTGGCAATATCGTTCATGCCGAAAAAGGCGGCGAGAGTCGCAATCAGCAACAGAGGCGCCCAAATCCACGCGGCATTGGCAAGCGACAGCACCGAGCCGTCCTCCTGCGGTACGCCGTGGACGCCGAGAAACGCGAACATCGGCAGGAAAATCACCGCCGGGGCGACCATCTGCATCACGCTGACGCCCAGATTGCCCAGCCCGCCGTTAATCCCGAGTGCGCTGCCTTGTTTGGCTTTCGGGAAGAAGAAACTGATGTTGCCCATGCTGGATGCAAAGTTTGCTCCGGCAAATCCGCACAGCAGGGCGATGGTGATAAACACCCAGTACGGCGTGGCACTGTTTTGCACCGCAATCCCCAGCCACACGCAGGGAACAATCAATATCACGGTGCTGAATATTGTCCAGTAACGGCCACCAAATATCGGCACCATAAAGGAATAGGGTACGCGTAATATTGCACCAGAGAGGGAAGGTAAAGCGGTTAACATGAAAAGCTGATCTGTTGTGAAATTAAAGCCGACTTTATTAAGATTGACCGCAATAGCGCTAAATAACATCCACACGCAAAAGGCCAGTAGCAGACATGCGACAGATATACAAAGATTCCGTCGCGCGATGTGTTTGCCTTTATTCTCCCAAAATGCCGCGTTTTCAGGTTTCCAGTTATTTAAAAGATAATGATTATTCTTCTCACTTTTTGGTGACATATCGCCCTCGTACTTACCCGTAAAATACAGAAAAGAGAAGTGAAAACAGTCAGATGGCTGACGTTATGCGATTAAGATTTTTGGAATTTTTCAGATGCTTCTGAAAGGATAGATAAGAAAGCGAATCCCTGAGTTTGAGAGGGGGAATATGATTCGCTTTATGTGTTACTAATTGTAAAAAAATCGTTTTTAAATACTCAGTAAGGAGTATTAAAACAATTCCAGTGAGATTAATTTATCAAGATGTTTATTAAACGCAGCATCATCCATTTCTGGCATATTTAACACGTAGATACCATCAAGTCCGCAGACTAAACCAATCAATCTCCAGGCAATATTTTCTGCGCGATCGGAGAGGGTAAATGCCTTGGCCGCTACACCTGCGTTAATGATGGAGACGGTTTCCAGATGCCACATTTCCATCGTCAGGATATAGGCACTTTTAATGTCAGGATCGCGACTTGCCAAAATTTGCGCTTCACGCCACAGACGAATGTAAGGCTCAAACGCGCCGTCATCGCTGCCGAGGATCGCATGCAGGCTCTGTCGCCAGTCTGCATTTTCGCCCACCACTTCTGCATCGAGTAAATCACGAATCAGACGTACGAAAGCCAGTGATTTAAGCTCACCGGCGCTGGCAAAATGGTGATGCACCTGCCCGGTCGCGACTCCAGCCTCGCTGGCAATGCGGCGGACCGTCATGGTGTTAAAACCTTCGCTTAATGCGACGCGCATTGCAGCCTGCAGGATATCTTCCCGCCGTTCGTCCTTGCTCAAATAGCTCATTTCTGTTCACTCTTAATGACGATGCAACGAGTGTAACAAAAAGCTGGACACGCGTTCAACTTTCCGTAGGATCGCATTCTGGACGCGTGTCCAGATTAAGGTGAAAGGGAAATTTATGTTTCAAAGGTGGTTAGCGTTAGTGATTATCGTGCTGGTCTATATCCCAGTCGCGATTGACGCAACGGTACTGCATGTCGCCGCACCGACGCTGAGTATGACGCTCGGTGCCAGCGGTAACGAATTGCTGTGGATTATTGATATTTACTCGCTGGTGATGGCGGGTATGGTGCTGCCGATGGGTGCGCTCGGGGATCGCATTGGCTTTAAAAAGCTGCTGATGCTCGGCAGTTTACTGTTTGGTCTGTCGTCCCTGGCCGCAGCCTTTGCGCCGTCCGCTGCCTGGCTGATTGCCGCACGCGCGTCGCTGGCGATTGGCGCGGCGATGATCATCCCGGCGACGCTGGCGGGCATTCGCACGCTGTTTGTCGAGGCGCGACACCGCAATATCGCATTAGGCGTTTGGGCCGCTGTGGGCTCAGGCGGGGCGGCATTTGGCCCGCTGGTCGGTGGTTTGCTGCTGGAGCATTTCTACTGGGGTTCGGTGTTTTTGATCAACGTGCCGATCGTTGTCGTGGTAGTCGCCCTGGCCGCGCGCTTTGTACCGAAACAGCAGGGACGCCCGGAGCAAACGCTGAATATTTCTCATGCCCTGATGCTGATCGTGGCGATTTTGCTGCTGGTGTATAGCGCCAAAACGGCACTCAAAGGCACGCTTTCTCCTGCGATCGTAGCGGGAACACTGTTAACCGGCGCAGTGCTGCTGTTTATCTTCGTGCGCATCCAGCTGCGAGCGCGCGAGCCGATGATCGACATGCGCCTGTTCTGCCACCGCATTATTTTGAGCGGTGTAGTGATGGCCATGACCGCGATGATCGCCCTGGTCGGATTCGAACTGCTGATGGCGCAGGAGCTGCAGTTTGTGCACGGCTTTACGCCGTTTGAGGCGGGCATGTTTATGCTGCCGCTGATGGTCGCCAGCGGATTCAGCGGACCAATTGCCGGTGTGCTGGTGGGGAAACTCGGATTGCGACTGGTCGCGGCGGGCGGTATGGGATTGAGCGCGGTGAGTTTTATCGGGCTGTCGATGCTCGATTTCAGCACCCAGCAGTGGCAGGCGTGGAGCCTGATGGTTCTGCTTGGGTTCAGCGCCGCAAGCGCATTGCTGGCCTCAACCGCTGCAATTATGGCGGCGGCACCGAAAGAAAAAGCGGCGGCGGCAGGGGCGATCGAGACCATGTCCTACGAATTAGGCGCTGGGCTTGGGATCGCCATTTTCGGACTGCTACTCACCCGCAGTTTTTCGGCGTCCATCGAATTGCCGCAGGGGTTGAATGCGACGCTTGCCGATAAAGCCTCGTCGTCGATTGGTGAAGCGGTAAAAGTCGCGCAGGATCTCTCGCCCGCGCTGGCAGAAGCCACTGTCGAGGCCGCCAAAACCGCGTTTATCACCTCGCACAGCGTCGCGCTCGGCAGCGCGGGTGCCATGCTGCTGATACTGGCGACCGGGATGTGGTTTAGCCTCGCGAAGGTGGAGCAGAAGTAACAGAAAGCCTGGTGGCGCTGCGCTTACCAGGCCTACAAAGTGCACCCAACCCGTAGGCCGGATAAGCGCAGCGCATCCGGCTTATTTTTCGAGTGCCGCACTCAACACGCTGTGCAGCAGCACATTTGCCCCTTTCTCTGACCACTCAGGCAGAATATTTTCTGCCTCATTGTGGCTGATGCCTTTTTCGCACGGAATAAAGATCATGCTTGCCGGGGCGATTTTGCTGATATAGCAGGTGTCGTGGCCAGCGCCGGAAACCATCGGCTTAGACGAGTAGCCCAGCGCTTTAACGGCTTTTTCACTGCGTGCCAGGCAGGCATCATCAAAAACAATCGGCGCGTAATCAAAAATCCGCTCCACGTTTGCCATAACGCCGCGCGTAGAAAGCCCTTCAGCGGCCTCACGCAGCGCGATTTCCATTGCTTCCAGCACCTCACTTTGCGGATGGCGAAACTCCACGCTGCACACCACCCGCGAGGGCACGACGTTGCGCGAATTAGGTGTGATTTGCGCCATGCCGATGGTCGCGCGTCCGTCAGGTTGGTGCTGATAGCCAATTTCTTCCACCATCAGCGCCAGTTCGGCGAAGGCGGTTAAGGCGTCGCGGCGACTGTGCATCGGCGTGGTTCCGGCGTGGGCGGCAAAACCGTCAATTGTCAGGGTGAACCAACGCTGGCCCATTGCGGCACGAACCAGTCCGATGTCGATAGCCTCATCTTCCAGAATCGGGCCTTGCTCGATATGCAGTTCGTAGCAGGCGTGAACGGGAAATGCGCGCGCAGGCAGGGTGCCGCGATAGCCGATGGCATCCAGCGCTTCACCTACCGTAACTCCTGCGTTATCGGCGCGCGCGAGGGCGTACTCTTCGCTAAACTGCCCGGACCAGACACCGGAGGCCAGCATCGCAGGCGCGAAGCGTGCGCCTTCTTCATTGGTCCAGTTTACCAGCACGATATCACGCTCGGTTTCAACGCTGTTGTCGTTGAGCGTGCGCAACACTTCCAGCCCGGTCAGCACGCCGTAGATCCCGTCGTAATTTCCGCCGAGCGGCTGAGAGTCAACGTGCGATCCGGTCATCACCGGCGGCAGGGCGCGGTGTTTCCCGGCGCGGCGGATAAACATATTGCCCATGCTGTCGACGTCACAGGTGAAACCTGCTTCCAGCGCCCAGTCGCGCAGCAGATTGCGCGCGATCCGATCCTCTTCACTGAGGGCCAGACGCGTTACACCACCGGCGGGCGTGCCGCCGATCTGCGCCATCATCGAAAGCGTGGACCACAGACGCGGGGCATCGATACGAATCATGCTTTGTCCTTTTTGGTGTGATAACGGAAATCACAGCATTTTCCGCCCTGCATGATGGTGGTGGTGCGCGTCAGTTCGACGTCCGGCGCGTAGCCGACGATGAACTTTTCATCGCGTGCGCACGACAGTAAGTGGCCAATCTCGCCCAATCCCATCTCGTGATACATCTCAGCGTAGCGACAGCGCGTCACGTTGTAGTTGTACTGCTGGTCGTCGGCGTCGATCACTTTTACGTCCAGCGCGTTGTCTTTTTCCCAGAGATATTGCAGGGCGATAAAGCTCTTCACATCCGCGCCGTTCGGCTCCTGACGGGCAAAATGCGCCCCGGCGTCAATCGCCGCCTGTTCGATAGCTTCACCAATCACCGCCTGGGCGCGGGTTTTCCCTATCTCGCGCACCAGGATCTCGTAAATGGGTTTAATAATTTCTGCTTCTATTTTTCGGCGGGCGAGAATGCCCAGCTCATTGTTATCACTCATCACATTGCCTCACTGCGTTACTTCGTTTTTGCGCCGCCCAGAACGGTTTGCGGCTGCCATTTCCCGTCGACAACTTTATAGACGGTAAAGGACGGGGATTTCAGGTTGCCCTGATCGTCAAAGGCTACCTGACCGGTGACGCCGGAATAACTGATGGCGCGCAGGGCGGGCAGATACTCGGACGGATCGACGGAGTTCGCTTTTTCCATCGCCGCGACCAGCACGCGGGTGGCGTCATAGGCGAACGGCGCGTGCAGTTCGATATGGGTGTGGTAGCGGGACTGATACGCCTGCTCGAACGCTTTTCCGCCCGGCATTTGATCAACCGGCAGACCCGGTTCCAGCGCGACAACGCCTTCACCTTCTTTCTGCGCCAGCTGCAGGAATGTTTGACTGACGAAGCCGCCCGCGCCCATCAGCGTGGCGTTCATATTCAGTTGTTTGATACGACGCGCCAGTGGAGCGGCCTGGCTGTCCACGCCGCCGAAGAACACCAGATCGGCGTTTTTGCTGCGAATGGCGGTTAGTACGGCGCTAAAGTCGACAGTTTTGTCGTCAACGTACTGGCGGTCGACGATTTTCACGCCCTGAGCTTCCAGCGATTTGATAAATTCATCTGCCAGACCCTGCCCGAAAGCGGTACGGTCGTCGATCACGGCGATGCGTTTGGCTTTCAGCGTTTTCACCGCATACTCGCCCGCGAACTGGCCGCCGTCATCGTCGTGGCCCATCACGCGGAAACTGGTGTCAAAGCCCTGTTTGGTGTACGCGTGACCGGTGGCGACGGGCGCGACCTGGGCGATCCCGGCATCGTGATAAACACGCGCCGCAGGAATGCTGGTCCCGGTGTTCCAGTGGCCGACCACGCCAGCCACACCGCTGTCGACCAGACGCTGAGCTACGGCCACGGCGGTGCGCGGATCGGACTGATCATCTTCGGACTGCAGTTTGAACGTCACTGCTTTGCCGCCGATGGTCGGGTGTTGTTTGTTGATGTCGTCGATCGCCAGCTGTGCGCCGTTCTCCAGATCTTTGCCGATTCGCGCAGAAGGGCCGGTGAGCGGGCCTGCCAGGCCGATAATTACCGTTTCACTGTCCGCAGCCCATGAGGCGGATGAGGCAAAACCACTGAGCAGAAACGCGGCTCTGAGCGCACTGATTTTTAAGGTTTTCATTATAATTTCCCTGGTGTTGGTTGGTGTGTTAAACGGGCATTTCGCCCAAATAAATCTGTGCAATTTGGTCGTCATCGAGCAGCGCTTTTGATTCGCCGTGATGCACGATGCTGCCGCTGTCCATCACCCAGGCCTGGTCCGTGACTTCCAGTGCCAGCCGGGCGTTTTGTTCGATCAGCAGCAGGGCCACGCCGCGTTCGCGCAGCCCTTTAATCACCTGAAAAATGTTCTCAACCATTTTCGGGGCCAGTCCCATCGATGGCTCGTCGAGTATCAGCAGACGCGGGCGGCTGAGCAGGGCGCGGTTTAGCGCCAGCAGCTGTTGTTCGCCGCCGGAAAGCAGCCCGGCGAGCTGATGCTGACGTTCGCCGAGGCGCGGGAAGCGGTCGAAAATCTCGTCCATTTCGCTTTTAATGGTGACAGTGTCACGCCGAAGCCAGGCCCCCATCTGTAAATTCTCCAGCACCGTCATGCGGGCGAAGATGCCGCGACCTTCCGGGACCATCACCAGCCCGTCGCGCAGTAAAGCTTCGGCTTTGCGTTTGCGCACCGGTTGACCGTTAAATTGGATATTTCCGCCGAAGTTTTCCAGCCCGGTGATGGCGCGTACGGTGGAGCTTTTGCCCGCGCCGTTAGCGCCGATTAGCGTTGCCTGTTCGCCTTCATGCAGGGTAAACGAGACATCGCGCACCGCCTGAATGCCGCCGTAATGCACGTCCAGACGATCGACTTTGAGTAATTCAGACATGGACGTTGCCTCCCAGCCAGGCGGCGATTACCGCCGGGTCACGTCGAACGGTGTCGGGCGTGCCGACCGCCAGCGTTTTACCGTAATCCAGGACTGTCAGGCGATCGCAAATGCCCATCACCAGTTTGACGTCATGTTCAATCATCAGCAGCGTTTTGCCGTCATCGCGAATACGTGTGAGCAATTCACCGAGCGCATTTTTCTCGGCGGCATTCATGCCTGCAGCCGGTTCGTCGAGTGCTAACAGCAGCGGGTCGGTCGCCAGCGCGCGGGCGATTTCCAGCCGACGCTGATGGCCGTAAGCCAGGTCGCAGGCGCGATAGTGAGCAAATTTGGCAATGCCGGTGTACTCTAGCCAGTGCCAGGCCAGTTCGCGAGTTTGCGCCTCTTCCGCGCGGGCGCGTTTATGGCGAGATAATGCTGCCCAGAGTCCGTTGCGGGTGCGCACGTGGCGGCCTACCATCACGTTTTCCAGCACCGACATCTCATTAAACAGACGCACATTCTGGAAGGTGCGGGCGATGCCAGCAGCAGTGACTTTGTCGATCTGCTTCGGGAAATAGGGCTTATCGGCAATCGAAAACTCGCCGCTGTCCGCCGGGTAGAGGCCGGTTATCAGGTTAAAGCAGGTGGTTTTGCCTGCGCCGTTCGGGCCGATCAGACCGTAGATTTCACCTTTGTTGATCGAGAGCGAAACATCGTCAACGGCGGTCAGACCGCCAAAGCGTTTAGACATATTGCGCACGGTTAACAGGCTCATGCGTTGACCTCCTTGTGGTGTACCGGCCAGATCCCGGCGGGGCGCAGGAGCATCACCAGTACCAGGGCCAGTCCGTAGAACAGCTGGCGCAGAATTTCCGGGTCGATCAGCACAGTGCCAAACAGCGCTTGCTGAACAGGTGCCGCCTGGCTGCGCAGGATTTCTGGCAGGGCGGTTAGCAGTACCGCGCCGAGGATCACCCCTGGGATGTGGCCCATTCCGCCGAGCACCACCATTGCCAGCACCGCAATCGATTCCTGTAACGTGAAGGATTCCGGTGAAACGAAGCCCTGGAAAGCGCCGAATAACGCGCCCGCCACGCCGCCAAAGGAAGCTCCCATCGCAAAGGCCAGCAGTTTGTAGTTGCGTATATTGATGCCCATCGCGCGAGCCACGTCTTCATCTTCACGAATCGCGTGCCACGCCCGGCCAATGCGCGAGTGTTGCAGGCGCAGACAGACGAAAATGATCAGCACGATCACCAGCATCAGCAGGTAGTACCACAGCCACAGGGCCGGGACCTTCATGCCAAACCAGTGATACACGCCGCTAAATTTCAGGCCAAACAGATTGAGGGTATCGACGCCAGTAATGCCTTTTGCGCCGTTGGTGATGTTTACCGGGCGGTCGAGGTTGCGCATCAGAATGCGGATGATCTCCCCGAAACCGAGGGTGACGATTGCCAGATAGTCGCCGCGCAGTTTTAGCGTCGGTGCGCCGAGGATAATGCCGCACACCGCCGCGACCAGCGCCGCAAGCGGAATAATCAGCAGATACGAGGTGTGCAGCCCGTCCGGGAACCAGACGCTGAGGATCGGGAAGACCTCCTGCAGATGCGGTGAAGCCAGCAGCGCCGCCAGATACGCGCCGACGGCGTAGAAGGCGATAAAGCCCATATCCAGCAGGCCGGTATAACCGACGACGATGTTCAGCCCCAGTGCCAGCATGATGTACAGCAGTGCGAAATCGATGACGCGCACCCAGTAGTTGCCGCCGAGTTGGCTGGCGACTATCGGCGCAATCAGCAGGGCGATAACGAATAGCGTCATACCGGGCCAGAAGCGGCGCGTAGAAACAGGAGCCTGTAGTGATGTGGTTGTCATAGTATCCCTTACGCCCTGTGCGCCACGCGTTCACCCAGCAAACCTGCCGGACGGAACACCAGTACCAGAATCAGCACGATGAACGCGAAGACGTCCTGGTAGTTACTCCCGAACACGCCGTTCGTCAGCTCACCCAGATACCCCGCGCCCAGCGCTTCAATGATCCCAAGCAAAATCCCGCCGATCATTGCCCCGCGAATATTGCCGATGCCGCCTAAAACAGCGGCGGTAAAGGCTTTAATGCCGGGCAGAAAGCCCATAGAGAAACTGGCGTTGCCGTAGTTGCTGGCCATCATCACCCCCGCGAGCGCGGCAAAAATACCGCCAATGGCAAATGTGAGCGTGATAATGGCGTTGGGATTGACGCCCATCAGCGTCGCGACGCGTGGGTTTTCGGCCACCGCGCGCATTCCACGACCTAATCGGGTGTATTCCACCAGCAGCCACAGTCCTGTCATCACTATCAGCGCCAGCGACACGGTGACGATACCCGTCACGGTGATAATGGCCGGAGGATGGTCAGCGCTGCCGGCGGTGACAGCAATGGCGTCCATCGGCAGGATTTGCGGAAACATCAGCGGGTTGCGGGACCAGATGATCATCGCCACGGTTTGCAGTAAAACCGACACGCCGATCCCGGAGATCAGCGGTGCCAGACGCGGGGCGTTGCGCAGGCGACGATAGGCGAAGCGTTCTACCGCCATTGCCAGCAGGGCGCAGACGGCCATCGCAATAACCAGCGCAAAACCGAGCTGCAACAGCTGCGGCATGTGCGGGAAAAAACCGTTGAGCGCGTTGAGGGCCGACAGCGTGGTAAGCGCGCCGACCATGAGAATATCGCCGTGGGCAAAGTTAATAATGCGCAAAATGCCATACACCATCGTATAGCCCAGCGCGATCAGCGCGTAGATGCTGCCCAGCATCACGCCATTGATCAGTTGTTGTATCAGTGTGTCCAACGTGGTTACCCAACAGATTGCTCTTTCAGCGGGTAACATCCGATAATTGAATTAAATTGTAAAATACGCATATATTATTTCTTATGATATTTCGAGATTGATTTATCACGATGATTTTAAACAAAATAGCAAAACATCATCTGAGCGAAATGACGCCACTGAAATCAACATATGAATAAAACAGAACAATCACATGCGCTGCCTGCCTATGCAGAAAGCCGTCTGGCGAACGATCCACCCCTGCGGGCCGTGCGCGCCTTCGAAGCGATCGCCCGGCTGGGAAGCGTGACGCAGGCGGCACAGGAAATGGCGATTTCACCGTCTGCTGTCAGCCATCAGCTCAAAGTGCTGGAAGGCTATTTGCAAATGCCGCTCACCGAGCGCCAGGGGCGCAGGCTGATTTTGAGCCAGCAGGGGCGTGACTATTACCGCTCAATCCGCGCGGCCTTTAACGTCCTGCGTCAGGCGACGGAGCATCTGGTAGAACAGGCACAGACGCGGCAGGTGACGATAAGCCTGATCCCGCTGTTCGGCATGGGCTGGTTTATTCCACGTTTGCCCGCGTTTATGCGCGCCAACCCGCAAACGGAAATCAACGTGGTGTACGCCAACCATCGTAACTATCTTAGCGATGCGTCGGATATGTCGATTAGATTTGGCAACGGTCAGTGGGCGGGATATCAGAGCGAAAAACTGATTTCCGGGCAGATGGTGCCGGTATGCAGCCGGGCGTTTCTGCGCGTTCACGGGCTTCTGGATACGCCGGAACAGCTGCTGCAAATGCCGCTCTTACACGACGAAGAGCGCACCACCTGGCAGCAGTGGTTTATCCAGCAGGGCGTGAAACGTCCACCGCGCAAGAGCGGCCCGCTGTTTGAAGATGGATTGCTGACGCTGGCGGGCGTGCAGGCCGGACTGGGCTGCGCGCTGATGCGCGAGCCGCTTATCGCGCCCTATCTGGAGAGCGGCGAGCTGGTGAAAATCTTCGATGCGCCCATCGATGACGGGCGCGACTATTATCTGTGCGTCCGTCAGGATTCGGATATGACCGAGGATGGCAAGTTGTTGCAGGCATGGCTCAGGCGCGCGGCGGGTAGCGCTACGTTGTGAATGAGCAGCTTTTATCCAGCGCTTCGATCTCGGTCCCGCTGAATCGGGCGTATTGTCCTGTGAGTCGCCAGAAAGCCGGCTGTGTTTCGGTATAAATCTCGGCGGCCAGCACCAGTCGACGACGTTCATCTTCGCTGAGATCCAGCAGCGTCCAGGGGACAAAATAACGTCCGGCGGGGGTTAACTCGAACCAGAGTGGACAACCGCATCCGGGACAGAACCAGCGCTCTCCGCGCGAAGAAGAGGAAAAGTGCGAAGGGGCGATCGAACCTTGCTCAACGGTAGGTTCACCCTGAGTTTCCAGATACATGGCAATTCCGCCCGACCATTTCTGGCAGTTGGTACAGTGGCAGGCATACACATCGAGCGCATCGATGTTGACGCTAAACTGGCTCATCCCACACAAGCAGCGTCCGGTATAGAGGTGCATGGCGTACTCCTTTATCACGCCAGGTGACTGCGATAAAAAAAGCCAGCCGCGAAGGGCTGGCCTTTTTAACTGACAAAATCTTAGAACTGGTAGGTCAGACCCAGTGCAACGATGTTGTCGGTGCTTACACCAGCAGCTTTGGTGAAGGCATTGTCATCAACCAGGTTGATTTTGTAGTCAACGTAGGTGGACATGTTTTTGTTGAAGTAGTAAACGGTACCCACTTCAATGTATTTCACCAGATCCTGGTCGCCGTAAGAATTGATGTCTTTACCTTTGGACTGCAGGTAAGCGACGGAAGGACGCAGACCGAAGTCGAACTGGTACTGTGCAACCGCTTCGAAGTTCTGAGTTTTGTTCGCAATGTAACCTTTACCGAAGTTGGTCATGTTGCGGGTTTCAGAGTAGGTAGTTGCCAGGTAGATGTTGTTCGCGTCATATTTCAGGCCAGCAGCCCAAACTTCTGCGTTTTCGCCGCCTGCGTTCAGGTCGTTCAGCGCTGCTGCACGAACCTGGTTGTCAGTACGGTCAGATTTCGCATAGGTAGCACCCACGCCGAAACCGTCCATTTCATAGGTAGAAGACAGACCCCAGCCATCGCCGTTCGCGGTGGTGATATCACGGTCGTCGTTTTTACCCTGGTACTGTGCTGCAAAGTTCAGACCATCAACCAGACCGAAGAAGTCTGCGTTACGGTAAGTTGCAACACCGGTAGTACGGCCAGTCATGAAGCCGTCAGTCTGAGTCCAGGTGTCTCCGCCGTATTCTGGCAGAACGTCGGTCCATGCGCCGATGTCGTAAGCAACACCGTAGTTACGACCGTAGTCGAAAGAACCAAATTCGTTGAATTTCAGGCCCGCGAACGCCAGACGGGTTTTGTTGCCTTTGTCGCCGTTGGATTCGTCGTTGTTGCCTTTGAACTCATATTCCCACTGACCGTAGCCGGTCATCTGGTCGTTGATCTGAGTTTCACCTTTGAAGCCCAGACGCACGTAAGTTTTGTCGCCGTCGTTGCCAGCGTCATCAGAGAAATAGTGCAGACCTGTTACTTTACCGTACAGATCCAGCTTGTTACCGTCTTTGTTATAAATCTCAGCCGCGTTTACCGCGCCTGCTGCCAACAGGGTAGTCACTGCCACTGCAACTAATTTAAGTTTCATTTTAATAATCCTTATAATTTTCTTTGGGCATTTCCTGAGCCATTAATAAACGATTTCTAAACGAGGTCGTTCGTCAATGGCATGCTATTTTTAAGAATCTTGTAGTCTCATTTCAATAATAAGTTTCAAGTTATTGCTGATAATTTCAATTAGTGTGACGTGCGTCCAATAAAATGGCCGATATTTGGCAGGATTGATTAATTGTTATTCGAATATTGAGTATTTACTTAATTTTATAATTACTCTTCATATAGTTTGATTGGGTTTTTATTATTGTGGGTGATTATCAAGTATATCCGATTGAATTCTTGCTTCTAAAACGCAAAATCAAATAGTTAGCCAGATTCCGCGCTGATTCAGGACAGAAATGCTGAAATATTTACACATAAACTATTGTGGCGATGGCTATATCGGCAGGGATTATTAGAGCGTAATTAGTCCCGATGAGTTGTCAGTTTATGTCAATCAGAATGTAAGAAGAAGTTACGAAGGGCACAATATAAACAGAATTTAAATGTAAACACGATGTAAAAAATAGAATATCTGATGTCGGATCACATTTTATTTATGCAGGATGAATAACAGGGGGTATTTCCCCCTGAATCGGGTTTATTTTCGGGTGGCATACCAGCACAGTAACGACCCTGCGCACACCATCAACGCCCCTTGCCAGAAGGCAAAGGAGAGCGGGGCGTTCAGCAGAACGGCGGCCAGGGCGGCAGACAGTACCGGGGTGAAATAAGAGACTGTGGCCAGCACGGAGACATTTCCGTGCAAAATGCCGATATTCCACGAAGCGTAGCCGAAACCGAGCGCAATTCCGCACATCACCAGTTTAATGACCACCGGTACGCTGAAGACCATTTCCGGTTGATCGCTGAACAGATATTTCATCCACAGCGACAGCGCAGTCAGCAAAACGAACAGCGTAATACCGTTCTGTCCTTTGGCATATTTACTGGTCACCGTGCAGTAAGCCGCCCAGATAAAGGCCCCGGCAAATGCCAGTCCATAGCTCAGCGGATTAGAGATAATATTGGCGGTTATTTCAGCAAGATGCAGACCATTCTCACCGCCTAATACCCAGCAAACACCGAGCAGGGCGATCAGTAAGCCAGGGATAATCCACAGGTTCGATTTTTGACCATTAAACAAAATGGCGAACACAATCGTCAGACTCGGCCAGAGATAATTCACCATCCCCACTTCAATCGCCTGATGGCGGGTGCTGGCATATCCGAGCGAAAGCGCCAGGCATATTTCGTAGCTCACAAACAGGACGCTGCCCGCAATAAGATAGCGCGTTGAGAAGCGTCTGATATCCGGAAATCCAACGGTGATTAAACAGAGTAAACCGCTGAGAGTGTAGATCATTGCCGCACCACCGACAGGCCCCAGTCCTTCGCTCACACCGCGAATTAATCCTACCATCGTGCTCCACAGCACAATCGCCGCGAGGCCAATCAATGTTGCTCTTTTTCTGTCCATTACTTTCCCACAGGCATCTCAATCCAGGGGCAATTTTATAGCACTCTTTCAGGCGCTTTCGCGAATCAAACTACAAACGGTTAACCCCAAAGGATTAAGCAAAGCCGCCAGGGAGGACTATTAAGGGGGCGAAGATCGTGGACATTGATTTGACGCAAAAAAATCAGGGGCTTTGCTGCTAGTTTCCCCCGCGAAGTCTCCTGAACAGAACGAGGACAATAATGGACGTCAGCCGCAGAAAGTTTTTTAAAATCTGCGCGGGCGGTATGGCCGGAACAACAGCTGCTGCGTTGGGATTTATGCCCAAAATGGCGCTGGCTCAGTCGCGTAACTATAAACTGCTGCGCGCCAAAGAGATCCGCAACACCTGCACATACTGCTCCGTGGGATGCGGGCTATTAATGTATAGCCTGGGTGATGGCGCTAAGAACGCCAAAGAAGCGATTTATCATATTGAAGGGGACCCGGATCATCCGGTGAGCCGTGGGGCACTTTGCCCGAAAGGCGCAGGTCTGCTGGATTATGTCCACAGCGACAACCGCCTGCGTTACCCGGAATACCGTGCGCCAGGTTCTGATAAATGGCAGCGTATTTCCTGGGATGATGCGTTCAATCGCATCGCCAAATTAATGAAAGCTGACCGTGACGCCAACTTTGTCGAAAAGAACGAGCAGGGCGTTACCGTGAACCGCTGGCTTTCCACCGGGATGCTCTGCGCATCTGCGGCAAGTAATGAAACCGGTATGCTGACGCAAAAATTCGTGCGCTCACTCGGCATGCTGGCGGTAGACAACCAGGCGCGCGTCTGACACGGACCAACGGTAGCAAGTCTTGCTCCAACATTTGGTCGCGGTGCGATGACCAACCACTGGGTTGATATCAAAAACGCCAACGTTGTCGTCGTGATGGGCGGTAACGCCGCTGAAGCGCATCCGGTGGGATTCCGCTGGGCGATGGAAGCGAAAAACAATAACGATGCGACGCTGATCGTCGTCGATCCGCGCTTTACGCGTACAGCATCGGTAGCCGATATCTACGCGCCGATTCGTTCCGGTACGGACATTACGTTCCTGTCTGGCGTGCTGCTGTATCTGATTGAAAACAATAAAATCAACGACGAATACGTTAAACACTACACCAACGCTAATCTGCTGGTGCGGGACGATTTTGCCTTTGATGACGGACTTTTCAGCGGCTATGACGCAGAAAAACGTCAGTACGACAAATCCTCCTGGAACTATCAGTTTGATGAAAACGGCTTTGCGAAACGCGACGAAACCTTGACCGATCCGCGCTGCGTGTGGAACTTGCTCAAACAGCACGTTTCTCGCTATACGCCGGAGGTGGTGGAAAACATCTGCGGAACGCCAAAAGCTGACTTCCTGAAAGTGTGTGAAGTGCTGGCCTCGACCAGCGCAGCCGATCGTACGACGACGTTCCTGTATGCGCTGGGCTGGACGCAGCACACCGTCGGTGCGCAGAACATCCGTACTATGGCGATGATCCAGCTGCTGCTCGGCAATATGGGGATGGCAGGCGGCGGCGTGAACGCCCTGCGCGGACACTCCAACATTCAGGGTTTGACCGATCTGGGGCTGCTCTCCACCAGCCTGACCGGCTATCTGTCGCTGCCTTCTGAAAAGCAGGCGGATCTGCAAACGTATCTTGCGGCCAATACGCCAAAAGCGCTGCTTCCAGATCAGGTGAACTACTGGAGCAACTATCCGAAGTTCTTCGTTAGCCTGATGAAATCTTTCTACGGCGATGCCGCGCAGAAAGAGAACGACTGGGGCTTTGAGTGGTTGCCAAAATGGGACCAGGCCTACGACGTCATCAAGTATTTCAACATGATGGATAAGGGCAACGTCACGGGCTACATCTGCCAGGGCTTTAACCCGGTGGCTTCTTTCCCGGACAAAAACAAAGTCGTGCGCAGTCTGAGCAAGCTGAAGTACATGGTGGTTATCGATCCGCTGGTGACCGAAACCTCTAACTTCTGGCAGAACCACGGCGAGATGAACGATGTCGATACTGCGTCAATTCAAACCGAGGTCTTCCGCCTGCCATCGACCTGTTTTGCAGAAGAAGATGGCTCGATTGCTAACTCTGGCCGCTGGTTGCAGTGGCACTGGAAAGGCCAGGACGCTCCGGGCGAAGCGCGTAACGACGGCGAAATTCTGGCCGGTATTTATCATCGTCTGCGCGAAATGTATCGCTCCGAAGGCGGTAAGGGTGCAGAACCGCTGCTGAAAATGGGCTGGAGCTACAAACAGCCGGATCATCCGGAATCGGAAGAGGTAGCCAAAGAGAACAACGGCGTTGCGCTGGCGGATCTCTACGACCCGAATGGCAATTTGCTGGCGAAAAAAGGCCAGTTGTTGAATAGCTTTGCGCTGCTGCGTGATGACGGAACGACGGCGTCCTCCTGCTGGATTTACGCCGGGAGCTGGACTGAGCAGGGCAACCAGATGGCCAACCGCGATAACGCCGATCCGTCAGGATTAGGTAACACGCTGGGCTGGGCATGGGCGTGGCCGCTTAACCGTCGCGTGCTCTACAACCGCGCGTCGGCGGATATCAACGGCAAGCCGTGGGACCCGAAACGCAGTCTGATCGAGTGGAACGGCACGAAGTGGGCGGGGAACGATATCCCGGACTTCAACACCGCGCCGCCGGGCAGTAAAACCGGGCCGTTCATCATGCAGCCAGAAGGTCTGGGCCGTCTGTTCGCCCTCGACAAACTGGCGGAAGGTCCGTTCCCGGAACACTACGAGCCGATGGAAACGCCGCTGGGCACCAACCCGCTGCATCCGAACGTGGTCTCTAGCCCGGTGGTTCGCCTGTATGAAGACGATGCGCTGCGTTTAGGCAAGAAAGATAAGTTCCCGTACGTCGGGACCACCTATCGTCTGACCGAGCATTTCCACACCTGGACCAAACATGCGCGGCTCAACGCCATCGCGCAGCCGGAACAGTTTGTCGAAATCAGCGAAAACCTGGCGAAGTCGAAGGGCATTGCTAACGGCGACCGGGTGAAAGTGAGCAGTAAGCGCGGCTTTATTCGTGCGGTGGCGGTGGTAACGCGTCGTCTTCAGACGCTCAACGTCAACGGCCAGCAGGTAGAAACCGTCGGTATTCCGTTGCACTGGGGCTTTGAAGGGGTGGCGCAAAAAGGCTATCTCGCCAACACCCTGACGCCAAACGTCGGCGATTCCAACTCGCAAACGCCGGAATATAAAGCGTTTCTGGTCAACATCGAGAAAGCGTAAGGAGCGATTCAATGGCAATGGAAACACAAGACATTATCAAACGCTCCGCGACCAACGCCATGACTCCCGCACCTCGTGTGCGGGACTATAAGGCCGAAGTCGCCAAGCTGATTGATGTCTCTTCCTGTGTGGGCTGCAAAGCCTGCCAGGTGGCCTGTTCGGAGTGGAACGATATCCGCGACGAGGTTGGGCACTGCGTCGGGGTTTACGATAACCCGGCAGATCTTAGCGCTAAATCCTGGACGGTGATGCGCTTTAGCGAAACCGAGCAGAACGGCAAACTGGAGTGGTTGATCCGCAAAGACGGCTGCATGCATTGCGAAGATCCTGGCTGTCTGAAAGCGTGTCCCTCTGCGGGCGCGATTATTCAGTACGCCAACGGTATCGTCGATTTTCAGCAGGATAACTGTATCGGCTGCGGGTACTGCATCGCCGGGTGTCCGTTTAACGTTCCGCGTCTGAACAAAGACGATAACCGGGTATATAAATGCACGCTGTGCGTGGACCGCGTCAGCGTCGGGCAAGAACCTGCCTGCGTGAAAACCTGTCCGACCGGCGCGATTCATTTCGGTACCAAGAAAGAGATGCTTGAAGTGGCGCAGGAACGCGTCGATAAGCTCAAAGCGCGCGGGTACGACAACGCGGGGATTTATAACCCGCAGGGCGTTGGCGGCACGCACGTGATGTACGTTTTGCATCACAACAATCAGCCTGAGCTTTATCACAATCTGCCAAAAGATCCGGCCATTGATACCTCTATCAATCTGTGGAAAGGGGCGCTGAAACCGCTGTCAGCCGCCGGATTTATCGCCACCTTTGCCGGACTGATTTATCACTACATCGGTATCGGGCCGAACAAAGAGGTGGATGACGACGAGGAGGAGCATCATGAGTAAATCGAAGATGATTGTGCGCACGAAATTCGTCGACCGCGCCTGTCACTGGACGGTGGTCATTTGCTTCTTTCTGGTGGCGGTATCGGGGATTTCGTTCTTCTTCCCGACGCTGCAATGGCTGACTGAAACCTTCGGCACACCGCAGATGGGACGCATTCTGCATCCGTTCTTCGGCGTGCTAATTTTCGTGGTGCTGATGTTTATGTTCGTGCGCTTCGTGCATCACAACATCCCGGATAAGCAGGATATTCCGTGGGTGAAAGGGATTGTCGAAGTGCTGAAAGGCAACGAGCATAAAGTCGCCAAAGTTGGCAAGTACAATGCCGGACAGAAAATGATGTTCTGGACCATCATGAGCATGATTTTCGTGCTGCTGGTGACCGGGGTGATTATCTGGCGCCCGTACTTTGCCCACTATTTCCCGATACAGGTGATTCGTTACAGTTTGCTTATCCATGCGACCACGGCAATCATTCTGATCCACGCGATCCTTATCCATATGTATATGGCGTTCTGGGTGAAAGGGTCGATCAAAGGAATGATTGAAGGGAAAGTCAGCCGCCGCTGGGCACAAAAGCATCATCCGCGCTGGTATCGTGACGTCGAAAGACTGGAAGCGAAAAAAGAGAGCACGGAAGGGATCAAGTAAACCTCTGCGCCGTCGGCTTTGCCCGCCGGCGCTACGGGTTCGACCTTTCTGAAGGCCGGGTAAGGCGAAGCTGCCCCCCGGCGCTTTTAAAACCGTTCTGCAATATATCTGAACGGATAATCCGTCGGTTTGATTTTACCCACTCTCCGCTTCGGCAGTTTAACCGGTTCGACGGGCAGCGATTTGTAAGGGATCTGCGACAGCAGGTGAGAAATAACATTAAGCCTGACGCGTTTTTTGTCCTCGGAACGTGCAACAAACCACGGCGCCCAGGCGGTATCGGTGGCGGCAAACATCGCATCGCGTGCTTTGGTGTATTCATCCCACAGCTTGAAGGATTTGATATCCATCGGCGATAACTTCCAGGTTTTACGTCCATCGTCAATGCGGTCACGCAGGCGGCGTTCCTGCTCTTTGGGCGTCACTTCGAGCCAGTATTTGATCAGAATAATCCCCGCATCGACCATTGCTCGTTCCATCGTCGGGGTGCCATCGAGAAACTTTTGCACCTGTTCCGGCGTACAAAAGCCCATCACGCGCTCCACGCCCGCACGGTTGTACCAGCTGCGGTCAAAAATAACGATCTCCCCCGCAGAGGGTAAATGCGGCACGTAGCGCTGGAAATAGAGCTGACTTTTTTCTTTCTCAGTCGGCGCGGGCAGCGCAACAACCCGGAACACACGCGGGCTGACACGTTCGGTGATGGCTTTAATGGTGCCGCCTTTGCCTGCGCCGTCCCGACCTTCAAAGACAATGCAAACCTTAAGGCCTTTGGTGACCACCCATTGCTGTAATTTCACCAGTTCAACGTGGAGGCGACGCAGTTCCTTTTCGTACTCCTTCGTCTTCAGCGGTTTGCTAATAACTTTTTCCGCCACGGTTTTTACTTTCTTGATATTTCCCATAACAATCCTCTTCTGCTGGAGGGAGGGGTAACTCTTTGAAGTGTAATCGTGCTCGCAAAACCTCGCGGGAAATATTTACACGCAGGTGAGGGATCAGGTTACAATGCGGCCATGACTGTATAAATAAACAGGTGGTCGTAAAATGCTGACGTTGAAGGGTGAAAGAATTGGCCGTAACCAGTTCACGGGGGAAAAAATTGAAAACGGGACTTTTCAAAACTGTGATTTTTCCGGTGTCGATCTCACCGGCACGGAGTTTATCGGCTGTCAGTTTTACGATCGCGAAAGCCAGCAGGGCGGTAATTTTTCCAGAGCAATACTCAAAGACGCCATTTTCAAAAGCTGTGATTTAACGATGGCAGATTTCAGAAACGCCAGCGCGCTGGGGATCGAAATTCGCGAGTGTCGGGCGCAGGGCGCTGATTTTCGTGGCACCAGCTTTATGAATATGATCACCTCACGCACCTGGTTTTGCAGCGCGTACATCACCAAGAGCAACCTCAGCTACGCCAACTTTTCAAAAGTAGTGCTTGAGAAGTGCGAACTGTGGGAGAACCGCTGGAACGGTGCGCACATTCTCGGCGCAACGTTCAGTGGTTCCGATCTTTCCGGCGGCGAATTTTCATCGTTCGACTGGCGAGCGGCCAATGTCACGCATTGCGATCTGACCAATTCTGAACTGGGCGATCTGGACGTGCGCGGCGTAGATTTGCAGGGCGTTAAGCTCGACAGTTATCAGGTGGCGCAGATTATGGAACGACTGGGCGTAGCCATAATTGGGTAAACCTATTCACAACCCTACCCGAAATAATGGATTAACCTGTCAGAGCGCTAATTCGAACTGGCTCACCATACCAGTTTGTTCAATAATGGCTGTTGCAAATTTTTAACAAATGGCTGTGGTATGAAAAAAACCGTTTTTTCACTGGCGCTGGGCACTTTTGGCTTAGGGATGGCCGAGTTTGGCATCATGGGCGTGTTGACCGAGCTGGCGCAGGATACCGGCATTTCGATCCCATCCGCCGGGAGTATGATTTCGTACTACGCTTTTGGCGTGGTCATTGGCGCACCGATCATTGCGCTGTTTTCAAATAAGTTCTCGCTGAAAACGGTTTTGCTGTTCCTGGTGGCCCTGTGTGTGGCCGGAAACGCGCTATTTACCTTCTCAACCTCGTATTTCTGGCTGGCCATTGGGCGGCTGGTGTCAGGCTTCCCACACGGGGCATTTTTCGGCGTCGGGGCGATCATTCTGTCTAAAATCGCGCCGCCGGGCAAAGTCACGCTCGCCGTGTCGGGGATGATTGCCGGGATGACGGTCGCTAATCTGGTTGGCGTCCCACTGGGCACCTGGCTCGGCCACGAGTACAACTGGCGCTACACCTTTTTCCTGATTGCGGCATTTGATGCGCTGGTGATCCTCTCGGTCGTTCTGTGGGTGCCGAATCTTTACGATAAAACGGAAACCCGGCTCACGGAACAGTTTCACTTTTTGAAAAAGCCGGAACCTTGGCTGATCTTCGCCGCCACCATGTTCGGCAATGCCGGTGTGTTTGCGTGGTTCAGCTTTGTGAAGCCGTTTATGGTTAACGTTTCCGGGTTTTCGGCAGGGTTTATGACCATCATCATGATGCTGATGGGCCTCGGTATGGTGCTGGGGAATTTGCTCAGTGGCAAATTGTCGGGTCGCTACAGCCCGCTGCGTATTGCCGCGACCACCGATCTGGTGATTGTGCTGTCGCTACTGATGCTGTTTGCCTTTGGTGAAAACCCGTCGGCATCGCTGGTGATGGGCTTTATCTGCTGTGCGGGCTTGTTTGCGCTGTCTGCGCCGCTGCAAATCATGCTGCTGCAAAACGCGCAGGGCGGTGAACTGCTGGGTGCGGCAGGCGGGCAGGTGGCGTTTAACCTCGGGAGTGCTATCGGGGCGTATTTCGGCGGGATGATGATCACGCTCGGTTACAGCTGGAGCTACGTGACGCTACCGGCGGCGCTCCTCTCGTTCGCCGCGATGTCGTCGCTGCTGCTGTATGGCCGTCAAAAAGCCAAACGTGCTCAGGCTAGCGCCAGCGCGCTAGCCTGACGTCTGTCAAGGAAGGTACGGTTCGCCAAGGGTCAGCATGAGCCGGTTGGCCCAGGCGAAAAACGCCGCGGACTGTATCAGATCGAGCTGTTCTAGCGTGTCCAGCTCTTGCTTCTCCAGTTCCGCCAGATGCGCTGGCGTGATAGCCGGCGGCGTCACGGACAGCGCTGCAGCAAAATCAATTTCCGCCTGCCAGCGAGCTGATTGCCCCTCGCTTAACGATTGACCCGGACGCACCGCCAGCAGTGCTTCAACCGCGTTGTCATCCTTCGACAACTGGCTGGCTTTACGCGCATGGACAGATGCGCAGTAAATGCAGCCGTTTACTTTGCTGGTCACGGTTGCCGCCAGTTCACGCTCTGCTCTGGGCAGGCCGCCAGCCGTATAAAAAATCCCTTTATCGGTCAGCGTGCGCTGCTCCAGCACCGGCAAATTGCGCGCAAGCAGACGGAAATAATCAGACTCCGTATGGCCAAATTTGGCGAGAGTCGCCTGTTCATCGGCGTTAAATTCCGCCAGTGGTTTGGACGCCAGCCACGGCTCCCAGCCCAGCTCCTGCTGAGTAAACTGCACTGGCGCAGGTTTACCGCTTTTCGTCGTGGGCGTGGTGTGCCAAATTCCCGCCGCAACAGGCGTGTCGCTTGCGGCAACGGTTTTGTCATTGAGCAAACGGAGTCCGACGATGAGACGGCTCTGGAAACTGACGAACGCGATCAGCTGTGCCAGCGTCACGATCGCCTCTTTGCTCCAACCCGCCTGAGTCAGCGCGTTCAGCGCGCCAGGTGTGGCTTCGACGGGCGAGAAGGTGAGCAGACGGGCAAAAGTCAGCGCAGGCGTGAGCCGTGCTGATGTCGGGTCAGCCAGACCAAAACCGGCGTAGTGAGCGGCCAGCGCATCGGCGTTGTGCCATTTCGCAACTTTCGCGGCGACGGCCACACGTTCATCCAGCCCAAACGCGGCGTCCTGTTGGCTGAAGAGGGTTTCATAGCTGCCCTGTGCATGACGCGTCGCGGCGTCGCGGGTCGCGCGGACAGTAGCCAACGGTGAACCCGGCGCGATCCCGGCTAATTCGGCAACAATATCCTGACTTAAAGACATAGGGACTCCTTAAAGAATATGAGGGGCGATATGTTCTGCAATAAGCTCAATCGAACGTAAGGTGTCCCGATGGGACGGCTCAACGGAGTGGACCTGGAATGAAATATCCGTTGCTCGTCTGAGGACCGAATCCTGGGAAAGCGACGCCAGCACCGTTTGTGGCGTGCCGATATGGGCGTCGAACTGACGAATATAATCCGTGACACTGTCACCTAAAACGGCATGACCCGCTGCAACATGTGCCTGCGCCTGTCGGGTTAAACCCGGCGTTGCGACTTTCAGGGCGTACTCATCACTGTCGGCCACAAATGCTGTGCGAGAGGCCAAAATCCGCGGTGCAACGCCCGAGGGCAACGCATTGAGATAAGCGTCGACAATCGGGTTCTGAATCTGGTCGAGAGCGAGATCGAGCCGATCGGCCGGACGAGGCTGGGTACGGGACAACATCAGCCCGTGTCCGGCCTGCGCCGCACGCACTGCGCCCTCAACGGAAAACGTCGCGATCCATACGCGCTCCGCCAGCTGTGGCGCAGGCGGGTAAAGATGATTATCTGGATGGGTGAGCGAATCCCCGCGCCAGGCGCTCTGAATCAGATGCAAATGATCCGCAAATGCCGCGCCGCGCTGTTCAAAGGTCAGACCAAAAGGCAGAAACGAGGTCGGCGTGCCGCCGGAACCAAAACCGACTTCGAGACGCCCGTCGGCCAGCAAATCCAGCACCGCCGCATCTTCTGCCACGCGCAGCGGGTTCTCCATTGGCAGGGTGATAATTGCGGTACCCAGTCGAATTTTTTCCGTCTGCGCCGCAACGTGGGCGAGGAATACCAGCGGTGATGGCAGGCCGCCTTCCCGTTCATGGAAATGGTGCTGGGCAATCCAGGCCGTATCAAACCCAGAACGCTCGGCATGGCGGATCTGTTCTGTCGCCAGGTGATAGCGCTCTTTGGGCGGGGCATCATCCAGCAGGCGGGTAAAGAATCCCAGGCGTTTACGCGTCATGCGTATTCCTCCGTAACGGGTGAAAAATGGGGAATGGCGTCGATCAGCTCACGGGTGTAGCTGTTTTGCGGTGAGGAGAAAAGCGTTTCAACTGTGCCATGTTCAACCACCTGGCCGCTCTTAAGCACCGTCACGCTGTGCGCGATGCGACGAACGGTTGCCAGGTCGTGGGTAATAAACAGATAGGTCAGCCCCAACTGCTGCTGAAGCTGTTGCAACAGGGCAAGAATCTGAGCCTGGACTGTGACGTCCAGCGCAGAAGTCGCTTCATCGAGCACCAGAATCGTCGGTTCCAGAATGAGGGCGCGGGCGATGGCTACGCGCTGGCGCTGACCGCCGGAGAGTTCGCGCGCCGTGCGATTCAACAGTTCCAGCGGCAGGGCGACCCGCGTGGTGACGGCCTCGACGCGGGTTTTGCGTTCCGCTTTGGCAGCCTTGCCGAAGTTTTTTAACGGTTCTTCGATGATTTCAAACAGCGTCTGTCGTGGGTCGAGCGAAGCAAACGGGTTCTGATACACGAACTGAATTTTTTGCCGCAGCTGGCGGCGGGCCTCCACGCTAAGCTGCGTTGCATCGATATCATCAATGGTGACGCGCCCGCTGTCTGCCTGCTCGAATCCCAGCAAAATGCGGGCAAGCGTGGTTTTCCCCGATCCCGATTCGCCAACCAGTGCATGAGTGCTGCCGCGCTGTACGTCAAAACTGACGTTATCCAGCGCCTGCAAAGCGTGACCTTTGCTGAGCGAAAATTGTTTGCTGATGTTTTGCGCTCGAATGGCGGCGGATGCCAGCCGATGGCCTGATACCGGAGCGATGGTTAACCGCGAACCTTGCAAATCGTTCAGCAACTGACGGGTATAGGCGTGCTGCGGGGTACGCACCACGTCGGCGGTCGCGCCGTGCTCTTGCACTTCGCCGTGACGAAATACCAGTAAGCGATCGGCACGTTGTGCGGCGAGAGCCAGATCGTGCGTCACAAACAGCACCGCTGTGCCCGACTCGCGGCGCAGAATATCCAACAGATCGAGAATCCGTTTTTGCACCGTCACGTCCAGCGCGCTTGTCGGTTCATCGGCGATGATGAGATCCGGGCGCAGGGCGATGGCAATCGCGATCAGCACCCGCTGCTTCATTCCGCCGGAAAGCTGGTGCGGATACTGTTTCATGCGCTGTTCAGGGTGGCTCAGCCCGACTTTGGTCAGCAGGGCCAGCACCAGGCTTTCCTGCTCAGCAGAGGTGATTTTCTGGTGAATATGCAGGATTTCGCCCACCTGTGCGCCGATGGTTTTAACCGGATTCAGTGAGTTGCCGGGGTCCTGTGGCACAAGGCTGATACGCGCTCCGCGCAGGCTGTTGAGCCGTTTCGCCGACCACTGACCGATCTCTTCATCGTTGAGAACAATTTTGCCGCTATCACGACGGGCATTTTCCGCCAGCAGGCCAATAATCGCCTGCGCGGTGGTGGTTTTCCCGGAACCGGATTCGCCGACAAAAGCCAGCATTTCGCCGCGTTTCAGGGTGAAGCTGACGTTATGCACGACTTCGCGCCACTGGCGGCCAATGCGATAGCTTAAGGTCAGATTTTCAACGGATAGAACGGTCATGAGCGGCCTCCGTTTAACTGCTGGCTGATACGGTTGGTGGCAAGTACCACGGCGATCACCACGATGCCGGGGAAGGTAGTCAACCACCAGGCCGTCGAGAGATAGTTACGTCCTTCGGCGATCAGCAGACCCCATTCCGGAATCGGTGGCGGAGTGCCGTAACCGAGGAAACTGAGCGTTGAGAGGGCAAGAATGGCCTGACCAAACTGGAGCGTTGCGAAGGCGAGAACAGCAGTCAGAGAGTTCGGCAAAATGTGTCGCCACAGCACCGCCCAGAAGGTGCCGCCGCTGCCGTAGGCCGCTTCGACGTAATCCGCGTGACGAATGCGCACCACTTCCCCGCGCGCCAGGCGGGCAAAGCTGGCAATCGATGCCACACCGACGGCGATCGCGGCATTCACGGTGCCGAAACCGAGCAAAATGATTACTGTCAGGGAAAGTAACAGCGACGGAATCGACAGCAGGACATCGACCAGGCGCATTAGCACCGACTCCACGCGCCCGGCAAAAGCGCCCGCAATCACGCCGATTGCCGTCCCCACGAACAATCCCATCGCGACGGCTGCCAGCGCAGCACTCAGGGAATGCGATGCGCCATATACAATGCGTGCGTAAACGTCGCGACCCAACTGATCGGTTCCCAGCCAGTGTCCCGCTTGCGGAGCGAGCCGCTGTGCGCCTGCGATCCCATCAATCGGGCTGTACTGCGTGAGCAGGCCGGGGGCGAACGCGGCCAGGGCGGCAACAACAATCACACCCCACGCCAGCCATAAACCGGGCTGAATAGTGAGATATTGCAGAGCCGGAACGCGCTTTCGCGCAGCGGCCGCATAATCCACCAGACTCATGATGCACCTCCGGTGACGGGTTGCAGACGTGGATCAAACAGCGGCATCAACAGATCCACCAGCAGGTTAATCAGTACAAAACCGAGCGCCGAGATCATCACCACCGCCTGTAACACGGTGATGTCCTGATTGTTCACCGCCTGCTGCGTGAGCTGTCCCAGACCGCTGCGGCCAAAGACGGTTTCGGTAATCAGCGCCCCGGCGATCAGTTCACCGAGCAAAATGCCGGCGATATTCAGCACCGGCAGCAGGGCGTTACCCGTGACGTGACGCCACAAAACGCCGGTTTCACTCAGCCCTTTGGCACGTGCGACGGCGACAAACGGCTGGGCCGCAACCTGATCGAGACTGCGCATCAGGATTTGAGCCAGCGGGGCGGAGATCGGAATGGCGACGGTAACGATCGGCAGGATCAGCCCTTGCAGCGGCGACGGGTTAATCACTGGGATCAGCCGTAGCTGGAAGGAAAAAAGTTGAATCAGCGCGATGCCGAGCCAGAAGGTTGGCAGCGAAATGAACAGAACAGGTACCGACTGAAGAGCGTTGCTCATCCAGCGCAGCCCTGGCAAGCGCGCGGAAAACGCCAGCGCGAAGGCCAGCACCACCGCCAGGGCGAACGCGGGCAGGGCGAGGCTCAGGGTGTCGGGCAAATTGCTGGCGACAAGCTCGCTCACCGGTACGCCCGCCTGCAATGAAAAACCAAAATCGCCGCGCAGCATGGCAAACAGAGTATGGAAATACTGTTGCCAGAGCGGGCTGTCCGCACCGTAGGCGACACGCATCTCTTCTATTTGCGCCGGGCTTAGTCCCAAATCCGGGTTCTGAAATTTAATCAGCACCGCGTCGCCCGGCAGCACCTGAAGCAGCACGAAGGAGAGGGTAAATGCGGCCCACAGGACCAGCAGCCCCATCCCGGCCCGTCGCAGCAGATAATGGCTCATCATCGTCCCCTTAGTGTTTTTCGATCCACGCGCCGTAGAACGACGGACGACCTACCGCTTCGAAGTTGACACCCTTCAACCACGGCGCACCGGCGAAGACCTGCGGCTCTTCAAAAATGGGGATCACATAAGCGTTATCCAGCAAATAGCGCTGGGCATCGCCCGTTAACTGAAGGCGTTTTTGCGCATCAACTTCAGCGGAGATGTTCACCAGTAGTTCGTTGAGTTTGTCGTCGCGGAAGTTTTTCACTTTGTCGCTGGAGCCGCCTTTTTGCAGCAGCGCATCGCGGTTAGCCGGGTAGAACATACTTTTCACCACGTCTGGATCGGCGCGTCCCACTTCTGACACGGTGAGCGGCGTTTTCAACGGATCGAGATTATCCAGCGTGCGGCTGCCCGCATCGCCGGCTTTGACGCTCAGCGCCACGCCGACCTGTCGCCACTGCTGGGCCACCAGTTGCAGCACCTCTTTGTTTTGCGGCTGCGGCAGCGATTCATAAACGGTCAGCGCCAGTCGTTGTCCGTCTTTAGCTCGAATACCGTCGCCACCGGCTTTCCAGCCTGCATCGTCCAGCAGGGCGTTAGCTTTCGCTGCGTCGAAGGTCAGCTTGTCGCTAAGGTCAACAAACCCGGCGGCGGAGCCGGCAATCACCGATTTGGCCTGCGGATAGTTTGGCGAGAAGAGAGTTTCTACCACCTGTTTTGCATTGGTGGCGTGGAGCAGCGCCTGACGCACGCGGATATCTGACACCAGCGGGTTATCCGGGCGGAAGCTGATGCTGTCATTCACGCCGCGCGTTGGGGCGGCATAAATTTTATAGCCCTGATCGGTGGCCTGTTTCTCATCGTAGGCCTGAACCTGACGGATAAAATCAGCCTGACCTGCCAGCAGCGCACCGACGCGCACGCTATCTTCCGGCGTAACGATGAATTTGATGCCGTCGAGATTCGCCGGGCCTTGCTGCGCGAGATTTTTCGGTCCCCACTGGTACGCTTTGCGCGCTTCGAGCGTCACTTCACGACCGAGTTTTTCGTCTGTTACGACAAACGGACCTGAGCCAATGATATGGCGTGCGTCGCCCAGTTCTTCGAAGTTACGCTTCAGGGTGCTTAATGAAACCAGTCCGGAACCGATGGTGGCCGTCCCTTGCAGGAAGCCCGGTGACGGTTTTTTGAAGTAAAACTTCACGGTGTGTGCATCGACCACTTCGCTACGATCGTAGTTGTTGATCACTTCCGAGACCGGGAGGCGTTGCGCTTTGTTGCCTAATCCGTAGGTGTCAAAGTTTTTAGCCACCGCACTGGCATCCAGCGGGGTGCCGTCAGAGAAGGTCACCCCGGGACGAATTTTAAAAGTGTATTCAGTTTTGTCGGCGTTGGTGGACCAGCTTTCGGCGATCCACGGCTCAACTTCCAGCGTTTTCGGGTTCTGCCAGGTGAGCTTGTCGGTGACCTGATTCAGAATGCCGCCGTTTGGATAAAACCCACCCGCCGGGGGATAAAGATTGGTGTGCGCCTGTTGTTCCAGATAGACAAGCGTCCCGCCTTTAACCGGCGTATCAGCGGCGTGCGCGGCGGTCCCCGCGATGATCAGCGCCGTCAGCAGCGGCAGGCGAAAAGGGGTTTGCATGGTGAATTCCTTTGTAATCTTTGTTTTAGCGTCGGATTCATCATCGTGCGCGGCTGAAAACAAGGGAACAAAGGAATTGAGATAAGGATTGCCGGAAATCGGGAATATAGAAAAACCGCTCCCGGTCAGGAGCGGCGGGGGTTACTAAACAAACTTCGCCAGCGGATCGGCGGCGGCAAAGGCCACTGCGCGGTCGGCGGCTGGTGGGTAGATCAGCTCATTGGTAATCGCAATTTTGAGTTTTTTCGCCTCTTCACGCACCAGTTTCACTTCTTGTTCCCATCCCTCGGTGTACACCGCGCCCCAGGCACCCAAATCCAGACAGGTGACATAATTCACCTGACGATACGGGTATGGCTCGACGTTCAGCAGGCTGGCGGCGGCGTTGTGTCCGGCAAATTTGCCGAGCTGGATCGCATGCTGACAGGTCATCAGCGCAGTGTTGCCGACATCATCCGTTCTCGCATGGGCTGTGTCGCCAGTCGCGAAGACGTCCGGGTGCGCGGGGATCTGCAGCAGCTCGTTGACACGCAGGCGTGCCTGAGCATCACGTTCGCCATCAATTTGCGTGGTCAATGGATGGGCTTCAACGCCCGCGGTCCAGACCACGGTGGATGATTCAATGCGATCGCCATTTTTCAGGGTCACACCGGCCGCGTCGACAGACTCGATTTCACTGTTTAAGCGCCATTCCACGCCGAGTTCTTGGCTTGCATCCGCAATCACATCGCGCAGGGCTTCGCTGTAACGACCACCGATTGTTGCGCCACGCTCAACTACGATAACTTTAGTCTGCGTATCCTCACCAAAACGAGCGCGCAGACGGGCGGGTAATTCGGTCGCCAGTTCGATGCCGGTAAAGCCGCCGCCGCAAACCACCACCGTGTTACGGGCAGGAGTGGATGGCTGATGAACCAGCGCATCGAGGTGTTTTTCGAACACCTGTGCGGATTCGAGTTGGTCGATGTCAAACGCAAATTCAGACAGACCGGCTACCGGAGGGCGCTTAGTCTGACTGCCTGTGGCGAGAACCAGACGATCGTAAGTAGCGAGGGTGGTTTTGCCGTGGCTGTCGCGATACCAGACTGCTTTCTCTTTAGTATCAATGCGTTCAGCGCTGCCCTGAATATACTCAATGCCCAATTCGGCAAAGAGATCCGTCAGCGGAGCCACCAGGCCTGCCACTTTTTCTTCATAGAAACGCGGGCGAACGCGCAGCTCGGGTTGCGGAGCCAGCACGCTAATACGCAGATCGCTGCTCTCGTTCAGTTCCGCCAGACGCGCCGCGCTCACCGCTGCCCACATACCGGAAAAACCACTGCCCACAATTAAAATATGCTTCTTCATCTTCGATCCTTTTGCTCATCAGGCTTTGTGTCTGACCTGACTGCAACTATACTTGTCGGAGTTAACTGCGACAACTTTTTTCTGAGTTAGAATGATAAAAAATGAAAAGTACCGTAAAAATAGCAGGTTAGGTAACAGGTGATTTACAGGCTGTTTTTTCGCTCGCGAACACAGCTATAATAACCACGAATAATGAGAGCGGAGTTAATCATGGCCTTTTACAGTTCCGGTGTGGAATACGCCATTCATAGTCTGATGTGCATGGTGGATGCCAAAGGGAACGAACGGGATTTAAGCGTCAGGGAGATGGCGGACCTGCAGGGTGTGCCTTACGACTATCTGGGCAAAATCTTTACTCGTCTGTCGCGTGCGGGACTGGTGAACAGTTCAGAAGGTAAGGGCGGTGGCTTTAAGCTCGCGCGTCCGGCGGAACTCATCACGGTGCTCGATGTGGCTCATGCCATCGATGGCGAAAAGAATATGTTTGAGTGCCGGGAAGTGCGTCAGCGTCTGGCGGTATTTGACGAAACACCACCTGCATGGGTGTGCGACGGGCCGTGCGGCGTGCGTTCGGTAATGGACAGCGCCCAGCAGCGGATGGAGGAAGAACTGGCGCGCCACACCATTCTCGATCTGGCGCGCAAAATGTATCGAAAAGCACCTGATACATTCCTGATTGAAGTGCAGGACTGGATTACGGATCGCCGCAGCCCGTCCTGAATCCGTTAAGAACGGAAATCAATCACCATACGGCCACGGATTTGGCCTTGTTCCATCTCTTTGAAAATCGCGTTGATGTCGCCCAGTGGACGCATTGTCACTTTCGGCACCACTTTGCCTTCGGCGGCAAACTGGAAGGCTTCGATCAGATCCTGACGGGTTCCGACCAGTGAACCGACTACCTGAATACCATCCAGCACCAGACGCGGAATATCCAGGCTCATGGCTTCTGGCGGCAGACCGACAGCCACCACGCGGCCACCGGCGCGCACTGCGTCGACCGCAGAGTTAAACGCCGCTTTCGCGACAGCCGTCACCACGGCGGAGTGTGCGCCGCCGGTTTTTTCCTGAATCACTTTCGCCGCATCTTCATTACGGGAGTTGATCGTCAGATCGGCACCCATTTCAGCAGCCAGTTTCAATTGTTCGTCGTTAACATCCACGGCGATCACTTTGGCATTGAAAACGTTTTTCGCGTATTGCAGCGCCAGGTTGCCGAGCCCACCCAGACCGTAAATCGCAATCCACTGGCCCGGTTTAATGTGGGAAATTTTCACCGCTTTATAGGTGGTCACACCCGCGCAGGTGATGCTGCTGGCCGCTGCGGATTCCAGTCCGTCCGGTACTTTTACCGCGTAATCGGCGGTGACGATGCACTCTTCAGCCATCCCGCCATCAACGGAATAACCGGCATTTTTTACGTCACGACATAACGTTTCGTTACCGGAGTTACAGTATTCACAGTGGCCGCAGCCCTGGAAGAACCACGCGACGCTTGCGCGATCGCCCACTTTCAGCGAGGTAACACCTGGGCCGATTTGTTTGACAATGCCAATCCCTTCATGGCCGAGGATCACCCCGGTTTTATCGCCAAAATCGCCATTTTTTACGTGAAGGTCAGTGTGGCAAACGCCGCAGCATTCCATCTTCAGCAACGCTTCGCCGTGTTGCAGCGCGCGCAGGGTTTTATCAGTGACGTCAACGTGATGATCTTGAGTTACGACAGCAGCCTTCATATGTTTCTCCATGTTCATTTTCAGTATCTGCATAGCGTGCAAGAAAAATGAGAATCGTTCTTACTCCCTAAGGATTGATGCTTTGCCGGTTTTATACAAGGGCGGGGCAACATAATGTAATAATTTCGTTGTCTTTCAGGCGATTAAAGCATCAATAAACCATTCAACCCCTGAATAAATGGGGGGAGGAAAACTGCCAAAAAAACGTCATGGTTCTGTCATGTGTAAAACGTAACGTGTTGTCTTCCCAATAACCGAAGAGTTAAAAGACATGCAGCTGTTCAAAACATTACTTGCCGTTAGCGTTCTCCTTTCCGCCTCTGCGCAAGCGCAAAATATCCTGGAATTCCCACAGCCGGAAAACAATCCGGAAGAGTTTTATGCGGTCACCGAAATCCCGGCGGGCGGCATTATCAAATACGAAACCGACGCTAAAACCGGGTTTATCATCGCTGATCGTTTTCAGTCGATGCCGGTGGCTTACCCGGCTAACTACGGCTCGCTGACGCAATCCCTCGCGGGCGATGGCGACCCGCTGGACGTGATTTTCTACACCCGAGCACCGATGGCTCCGGGGACGCTTATCAAACTGCGCGCCATAGGCGTGCTGAAAATGGTGGATGGCGGGGAGAAGGACGACAAAATTGTGGCCGTCCCGGCGAGCAAGATCGACCCGACGTATGACGACATTAAAGAGCTAAGCGATCTGCCTAAAATTGAGGTGCAGCGCCTGGAGTCGTTCTTCCGCGTCTACAAAGAACTGCCAGAAGGGCGCAAAAAGGTGGAGCTGAGCGGGTTTAACGATGCCGCCACCGCGAAGCAAGAAATTAAACAGGCGTGGGACGCCTGGAAAGAGAAAAAACCGCAATAATAGCTGGCCCGGCGGGGACACCGCCGGGCTCAGGTTTTACAGTTGTGCTTCTATGCGCTCTATCTCCTGACGCCACTGCACCTGTAGTTGCGGTTTTTGATGCTTAGGCTTACGCGCCAAATCCTCTGCCAACAGCGTTTCCAGTGCCACCAGTTTTTCGAGAAGGTCGTCAAACTCCGTCGGCGCTGATGTAGTCGAGATGGCTGGCATCGCAGGTGTCGTTAATCCTCCGCTTTCCCGCAGACGCTCAAACACGGCATCGGCGTCGTGCCATTCGCTGAGCTTGCCGTCCTCAATCAGCCAGAACCGATTACAGCTCTGATGGATAAGCTGCCTGTCGTGACTCACCAGCAGAACGCCGCCTTCGAACTGTTGCAGCGTTTCGGCCAGCGCCTCTTTGCCTTCCATATCCAGATGGTTGGTCGGTTCATCAAGCATCAGCAGGCTATAGCGTGCCAGCGTTAGCCCGATAAACAGCAGGCGCGAACGCTCGCCGCCGCTCAGAGTGCTGACTTTCTGCCCGTGACGCACCCACGGGAATCCGGCGCTGATAAGCGACATTTTGCGCACCTGCGGGTCCGGCGCAAACGCTTCGAGCGCATCCAGCAGCGATGCGTCGTCCGGTAGCTGGTGCAACGTCTGGTCGTAATAACCCAGCGTCAGACGGGGATGGATTTTAAGTTCATCCGTCGACTGTTCCGCGACAAACTGCTGCCAGATAAGCTTCATCAGCGAGGATTTCCCGCAGCCATTGCGCCCGACAATCGCCACGCGATCGCCGCTTTTGAGCCGTGCGATATCCACGTCAAACAGCGCCGGGAGACCCGGTGCTGGCGGGACGTAAAGAGAGGCCATTTCCAACAAACGGTCGGCCCGCAGTGCGTCGCCGCGCAGAGTGAGTGTCCACGGGCTGCCCGCCGTGAGATCGGTCTGACTCTCCTTCAGGCGCTCGACCTGTTTTTCCATCTGTTTGGCTTTGCGGGCGAGATCTTCGTTGTCGTAGACCTTGCCCCAGGTCGCCAGCCGTTTGGCGCTCGCCGCCACACGGTCGATCTCCTTTTGTTCAGCTTTGTATCTCAGCGCATCGCTTTCATCTTTTGCCGCCAGCGCCTGACGCGCAGCCGAGCAAGGAAGGGCGAAGCTGTGCAGGGTTTTGTCGCGTAAAATCCAGCTGCCGTTGGTCACGGCATCCAGTAGCTGGCGGTCGTGCGAGACCAGCACAAAACTCCCGGACCAGTTCTGTAAAAACTGCTCCAGCCACAGCATGGTCGGCAGATCGAGGTGGTTGCTCGGCTCATCCAGTAACAGCAGATCGGGATCGCTGATTAACGCACGTGCCAGCAGCAGCCGCGTGTGTTGTCCGCCGCTCAACGTTGCCGATTGCAACGCCATATCCTGGGGAGTGAAACCCATTCCGGCGAGCAGTGTTTCGGCCCGCCAGCGCAGGCTGTCGCGTTCAGCGGCGGGGAGTTGTGCCAGCACGGCGTCGAGCATCGACAGGGGATAAATCGATTCCGGCAGATGCTGTTCCACACGCGCCATCAGGCAGTATCCGGCAAGTGCAACCGTGCCGATGGACGGGGTTTCGGTACCGTCGAGGATCTTCAGGAGGGTACTTTTGCCGCAGCCGTTATCGCCCAGCAGACCAATGCGGTCGCCTTTTTTCAGGGTAAAGGAGAGCGAGTCGAAGAGGGTGTTAAACGCCGTTTCAACGCGTAAAGATTGTGCAGTTAGTAATGTGCTCATTGTTGCTTACTCAAGTATTACAGGCATGGAAATGCCTCGTCAAACATCGCTGACGATAACTCAGTAAGCCCGAGAGAAGGGATTTGGTAGGTTGGTGTCTTCGCTCAAGCAGAAGTTATCGCAGCACGATACCGATAACGCTTGAGCTGGTGCGATCACCAAATGTATGTGAAACATTAAAAATTTCACTATACAGCATAATTAGCCTCCTTATTTATTCAGTGGGTTGATGGGTAAAAGGAGTGTAGCGAGGTTTTGAGTGTCGGGCAAGCTGAGCGCTGCCGGGTGGCGGCTTTGCCTTACCCGGCCTACAAAATCCTGGAACGTAGGCCCGGTAAGCGCAGCGCCACCGGGCGTTTAGGCCGCACCGTCGATCAGATGGAGGTCCGGCGATAATTCCGGTATTCCGGCATCCAGAAGTTCTCGTCAATCGCCTGCTGCAGCGCATCAGCGGACGTTTTCACCGCCACGCCCTGCTGCTGGGCCATTTTGCCGACCGCAAAAGCTATTGCACGCGATACGGTGTGGATATCCTTCAGCTCTGGCAGAACCAAACCTTCGCCGTTAGCCACTAACGGGGAGTGTTTTGCCAGAGTTTCGCTGGCGGACATCAGCATTTCATCGGTAATGCGCGATGCACCGGCGGCAATGACGCCAAGGCCAATTCCTGGGAAAATATAGGAGTTGTTACACTGGGCAATAGGGTAGATTTTGTCTTTCCACACCACCGGATCGAACGGGCTGCCGGTTGCAACCAGCGCATCACCCTCGGTCCAGGCGATGATGTCCTGCGGCGTGGCTTCTACACGAGAGGTCGGGTTAGAGAGCGGCATCACGATAGGGCGCGGGCAGTGCTTGTGCATTTCGCGGATGATCTCTTCGGTGAACAGCCCGGTTTGCCCGGAGACACCAATCAGAATATCCGGCTTCACGTTACGCACCACGTCCAGCAGGGACAGCACTTCGTTATCCGTATCCCAGTTTTTCAGGTTCTCGCGCTTTTGCACCAGCTTAGTCTGGAACGGCAGCAGGTTTGGCATTCCGTCTGTCAGCAGCCCGAAACGATCGACCATAAACACGCGGGATCGGGCCAGATCTTCGCTTAATCCTTCGCGCTGCGTTTGCGCGATGATCTGTTCTGCAATTCCGCAACCGGCAGATCCTGCGCCGAGGAAGACAATTTTCTGGTAGCTCAGCTGGCTGCCTGCCGCGCGGCTGGCGGCGATCAGCGTCCCGGCGGTGACCGCCGCAGTGCCCTGAATGTCGTCGTTGAACGAGCAAATCTCATCCCGATAGCGATTAAGCAGCGGCATGGCGTTTTTCTGTGCGAAGTCTTCAAACTGAAGCAGCACGTTTGGCCAGCGGTGTTTAACGGCCTGAATGAAGTCGTCGACGAACTGGTAATACTCTTCGTCCGTCACGCGCGGATGCCGCCAGCCCATATACAGCGGATCGTTCAGCAGCTGTTGGTTGTTGGTGCCGACATCCAGCACCACCGGCAGGGTGTATGCCGGGCTGATCCCGCCGCAGGCGGTATACAGAGAAAGTTTACCGATCGGAATCCCCATCCCGCCGATACCCTGGTCACCGAGGCCCAGAATACGCTCGCCGTCCGTTACCACGATCACTTTGATGTTGTGGTTCGGCACGTTTTGCAGGATGTCATCCATGTTATGGCGGTTCTGATAAGAGATGAATACCCCGCGCGAACGACGATAAATCTCGGAGAAACGCTCACAGGCCGCGCCTACGGTCGGGGTGTAAATCACCGGCATCATCTCTTCGAGGTGATTTTGTACCAGACGGTAGAAAAGGGTTTCGTTGGTGTCCTGGATGTTGCGCAGGTAGATGTGTTTGTCGATTTCGGTTTTGAAGCCCTGGTACTGGATCCAGGCGCGTTCGGCTTGCTCTTCGATGGTTTCGACCACTTCCGGCAGCAGGCCGAGAAGGTTAAAGCTGCTGCGCTCTTCGCTGCTGAAGGCGCTGCCTTTGTTCAGCAGGGGAAATTCCAGCAGGACCGGGCCCGCATAGGGGATGTAAAGAGAACGATGCTGTTTTGCTTTGTTGTCCATGTCACTCACTCGATTTTTTGAATATCCGTCCCTGGCACTGCGTATTGTCATCTTTCTGGCTTGCTGGCAGGGCGACCTCGGGTGGCATTATAAAGGAGCTAAATGTTAATTACCGCAACACACATACAAAAACACCATCGGTTTTGCCGATGGTGTGATGATTCAGCTGCGGGATTTACTTGTCTGCGTGGCGTTTTCTGCCGTGCGTATGGGCGACTACGGTTTCATTGCTGCCCTCGATCACCACTTTACGTTGGTTCGATAGCTTGTAGTTCAGTCCCAAAATGTGACGTGCCTGACGGTTCGATTTCATGTTAACTCCTCAATCCTGTTGATAGTTTTAAGGACCAGTTTGCTTGCGCAAACGAAATGTAACCCCTTAGGTTGCAGATCCAGCATAGCAGGGTTTTTACAGAGGGGGATGTTGACCACTCACAACGTAGTTAATGGTCTGCTGGTAGATGTCACTGAGGATGTCATTATCTGAGGCTTCCACCCAGCGGGTGAGTTCCATCAAAATGTCATCTTCAGTGACCACGCCATGTTCAGCGCGAAGACCCTGTTCAATGGCATTCACCAGGGCCGGTTGTGCGGAATGTGTATTTGCTGAGTAATGGGTAAACATGCTGCCTCCGTGTCGTTATCTGTGTAATATTCCGGTTCGCAATTCAGTCTTCACATTCAGAATGGCAAATATTATCCGCGCTGTGGTTCAGATTCATCCTGGAAATATAAATATCACATTAACCCTTTTTTTCGTTAAATCAGGGTTTCCAGCAGCGCAGTTCGGTATATTTTTCGTAGGGCATCGGGGACGGCCAGGAGATTAATTCCACCACACTTCCCCAGGGGGTTTTGCCGTAGCAAAACGCATTACCTTCGCCGCGTTCGGCGGGAAAAGAGAGGGTTTTTGGCTCGGTAAACATTTCTCCTCCTGCGGCTGTAAAACAGGAGATTGCGCTTTCAAAATCATCAACATAGACAGCGAAATGTTGCAGGCCAAAATCACTGGGGCGGGCGGGGGATTGCTGTTCAGGTCCATGCATTTCAAACAGTTCAATGCCGGGACCATTAGGCATGGCCAGCATCCTGATGGCGCGGATTTTTGTTCCGGGAAATAATCTCAAGGTATTTTCCTGCGCCTCATGATCAATATTTTCACTATCGGGTTCAACTGAGTGATATATCACGGTTGCCGCAAAGGCTTTTTCAAAAAATAACGTTGCTTCTTCTATGTCCGGAACCGTAATACCAATGTGATCAATTCCTCTGACTGAGGGTTGCATAACCATCTCCTGCTATAAAAAGAATAAATATAGCAGGAGATAGTTAGCCTGTTACCACTTCATTTCGCCGGTATTAACCTTCGCGCTCAGCTCCAGCGAACTGACTTCTGCCAGCTTCGGCTGCTGCTTTTTCATCGCCTCGATAACGCTTGCCGAGTCTTTATGGGCGGCCAGCGCCTGTTCGAACTGCTGCAGGTAAGTGCGGGTAAAGTTGATGGCTTCAACACCTGCTGGCGCTGTGCCGATGTAATGACCTGGGATTACGCGCTCTGGCTTATGGGCGGCCATTTCATCGAGGGTGGCTACCCACTGCTGGCGGCTGGCTTTGGTTTGGGTATCTGCCGTCCAGACGTGAATACCTGAAGACACGCCGGTACCGCCGAGAATCGCTTTCGCTGATGGGATCCACACATACGCGGCGTAGCTGTCAGCCTGCTCGATATCAATCTTTTCACCGTCAACCATAAACGTGGTGGAGGCGATAACCTGCGGCACAACCAGCTCTGTTGGCGCACCGTCTTTCATCTGCGGACCCCAGAAAGCCAGTTTGGCATCTTTGGTGGCTTTGATGTGATCCACGACCGCCTGAGTAGCGACTACTTTGGCGTTCGGGAAGGCTTTTACCAGCGGCTGTAAGCCAAAGTAAAAATCCGGATCGCCGGAGGTAATCACAATTTTGCTGAGCGTTTTACCGCTGTCGCGCACTTTTTTGACAAGCGCTTCGCCATCTTTGACGCTGAACTGCGCGTCGAACAGCACCGCTTCTTTCGGTCCGGAAACCAGCGTCGAGGAGACGGCGAAAATACCTTTTTCCTGCGGGTTGTAGGTATCCAGCGTTAACGGCGCGGCAAAAACCGCGGGAGTGAACAGGGTGCACAGCAGGGCAAGGCGATTGAGCTTCATCATTTTGTCTCGGTTTTAGTGGTGAAGACGCTATTGTACCGATCTCTCGATTTGCCAGAATTCCTGAAACAAGACATGCTTAGTTTCATAAATCGAGCAGATGGAGTCATACCAATGGATCGCGTGATCGCCGCCCAGGTCTATAACCGTATTTGTGAGCTGGGAAGTTTGAGCGCCGCCGCCCGCGCGCTGGGTATTTCGCGCCCGATGGTCAGCCGGTATCTGGAGCAGATGGAAAAATGGGCCGGAACCCGGCTGGTGCACCGTTCCACGCGCAAGCTGACGCTAACCTCCGCCGGGGAAAAGGTGTTGCAGAAAACCCGTAATCTCACGCGGCTGTCGCAGGAAATTGAAGATCAGTCACCCAAAGAAACGCCGTCCGGTACGCTGCGCGTGGCCTGCGCCCATTTTACGGCGATGCAAATGGTCGCCCCGATGCTAGCGGATTTTCTGGCACAGTACCCGAAAGTGCGCGTAGAGATGGACGTCAATAACCACCCGGTTAGCCTGGTCGGCGAGCGTATCGACCTGGCAATCCGCATTACTGATAATCCAGAACCCGGCATGATTGCCCGTCGTCTGGGAGAGTGCCGCTCGGTGCTGTGCGCGTCGCCCGATTATCTGGCCGCCCACGGCACGCCTGACACGCTGGAGGATCTGGCCCAGCACAACTGCCTGCATTACAGTTTCTTTGCCGGGCAGTCGTGGAATTTTGTCACCGACGCGGGGGAAGTGGAAAGCGTTGCAGTGAGCGGCAATCTGAGCGCCAGCATATCGTCGCTGCTAATGGATGCGGCCATTCATCATTGCGGCATTGCGATGTTGCCAGAATGGGAAACGCAGCCCGCGCTGGACAGCGGGAAGCTGGTCCCCGTTCTGGGCGATCTCACGCCCAAACCGATCGGCATTTTTGGGATCTATCAGTCCCGCGATTACCAGCCTGCGGCGCAGCGGTTGTTTCTGGATGCGTTGGGCGAGTCATTGATGAGATTATGAACAATCGGCTAAGACTGTTCCGTCTTCCTCTCACAACTGAATCAACGTTCTATACTTAACCCTTTGCAAGCCAAAAGGAGAGCAATAATGACGATTCATAAGCACGGTTCGGCACACTGGTCTGGCGATATTAAGCGCGGAAAAGGGACGGTTTCGACGGAAAGCGGCGTCCTGAATCAGCAACCCTACGGCTTTAATACCCGTTTCGAAGGTGAAAAAGGGACCAACCCGGAAGAGCTGATTGGCGCGGCACATGCGGCCTGTTTCTCGATGGCGCTGTCTTTGATGCTGGGTGAAGCGGGCTACACTGCGGATTCCATTGATACCACGGCGGATGTGTCGCTGGATAAAACCGACGGCGGCTTTGCTATCACAAAGGTCGCGCTGCAAAGCAAGGTGACAGTGCCGGGCATCGACCCCCAGCAGTTCGACGGCATCATCCAGAAAGCGAAAGCAGGGTGCCCGGTTTCTCAGCTACTGAAAGCCGAAATTACCCTCGATTACACTCTTAACTGAGTCTCTTGCCAGCGGCAGTTACGCCGCTGGCTATTGTGACGTTGTCACTTATTTCTGCGCAACCGACTCAAGCTTAATACTATCGCACACCCTGATGCGGCTACCGCCAGCCATAAACAGACTCTCACGGCTTGATCCTGCTCCACAACACTGTTCGCCGAAACCATCACAGCCAGCAAAACGCTGACTAAGGCCGCGCCCAGGCACTGACCGAAGGTGCGCACAACTGCCAGCACGCCCGATGCGTATCCGCTCCACTCCCGCACTACGCTCGACAACATTTCACGATTATTCGGACTCTGGAAACACCCGAATCCCATGCCGCATATCAGGCTACGCAGGCCAATATCCCAGTGCGCCGCCGTGGCGGGCAAGGTTGCCAGCAGCATTAATCCGATGACAAAGAAAAGCAGGCCTGCCGTGGATATGATCGACGGAGAGTATTTGTCCGCCAGTTTTCCGGCCCAGGGCGCAACCAGTGCAATGCCCACTGGCCACGGCGTGAACAGCAGCGCGGAGGTAAACGCACTGTAGCCATAAACACGTTGAAACAGGAACGGCAGCGCGACGAACGTGACTCCCTGGCTGATAAAACAGGCCAGTGACGTGAGTGCCGCAAGGGAAAAACGTCCTGAATGAAAGATGGCTGGCGGAAGCAACGGTTTGTCCGCCTGACGAATGTGCAGGATAAACGCGATACCGCTGATGAGTGCCAGTCCAAACCAGTTGATGACCGACGCGCTAATAGCGTGGCTGGCGGCGTGTGGGCTGGCGAAACTGTTTGTCGCCATGATCGCCGCACCGAGCATAGTAGCGGACAGTAGCGCTCCTCTAAGATCAAACGTTTGACCGCTTAACACCGGTTTATGCGGTATGGCTTTTAAGCCCAGCATGAGCGCCAGCAGACCCGGTACAACGTTAATCGCGAACAGCCACTGCCAGCTCAAAGTGCTGAGCAGCAGTCCTCCCAGTACGGGAGCGACGGCAGTGCTGGAGGCGATCAGTAATGCATTCAGACCAAGAATGCGGCCTAACAAGCGCCCAGGAAACACCGAACGTAAGATGGCCGGCGCGATGCTTAAGGTGGCGGCTCCGCCGATCCCCTGCAAAATACGCATACCAATCAGAATGTTGGCATCTGGTGAGAGCGCGCAGCCGAGCGAAGCCAGGGTGAAAAGACTCAGGCCGAAGATAAACACCGGCCTGAAGCCAATGCGCGTCGCCAGCGCCGCGAAGATAAGCAGCGTCATGGCGGCAGACAGCAGATAACCGTTGGCGAACCAGACCGCCAGCGGGGAGGCAACGTTTAACGCCTGCGCCATTTGCGGCAGGGCGATGTTGACCATAGTACCGTCAAAAACGGCCATCAGGGTGGAGGTCATCACGGCGGCCATCACCAGCCCTCGCTCGCGGCCTGGCAAGCCTTCGTCCCCTGGTTTATCGGAAAAGAGTTCCATTGTGTGTATCTCATTAGCGAGTGTATTGATGCGAGAAACTCTATTCCTTCATCATCAGAGGCGGAAGACGCAGCATTGGTACTGTATAGTTGCATCAAACGCCTTATCTCTTGTTCACAGGAGTTCTCTGATGACCGATCCCGATTTTAATCTGCTGATTGCGCTCGATGCGTTGCTGACAGAGGCCAGCGTGGCAGGTGCCGCACGCAGAATGAATGTGAGTACCTCTGCGATGAGCCGCACGCTGGGCCGGTTGCGGGAGGTGACGGGCGATCCGCTTCTGGTCCGGGCTGGCAGGAATATGGTGCTCACACCCTACGCGCAGGCCAGTCGGGACAGGGCGCGAAATACGGTGCTGGAAGCCAGGGCGGTACTGCAACCGTCCTCAATGTCACTTGATCTGGCCGAACTGGAGAGAGTCTTTGTCGTGCGTGCCAACGACGGTTTTATCGAGGCATTCGGTCCGGCGCTGATTGCCGAGGTTTCCGAAGCGGCGCCTCAGGTGTGTTTGCGTTTTGCGGCCAAACCCGAGAAAAGCTCACGCTCCCTGCGTGAAGGCCTGGTGGATCTTGAAATTGGCGTGCTCAGTAATATGGGACCGGAAATTCGTGTTCAGGCACTGTTTCGCGATCGCTTTGTCGGCGTGGTCCGACACGATCATCCACTGGCGGCACTCAATACCGTCAGCATCAGCGATTACATTGCCTGGGGACATGTGGTGGCTTCCCGCCGGGGTCAGTTGCAGGGGCCGGTGGACGAGGTGTTAGCCGAACGCGGCCTGACGCGTAAAATTGCCTGTGCGGTGCCGGGATTCCCTTCGGCACTGGCTGTTGCAGAGGCCTCTTCCCTGATTGCGCTGGTCCCCGCGTCATTTTTGCATCGCCCGCAAACCTCAGCCCAACTGCATGCCTTCGAGCTACCGTTTAAAATCCAGTCCATCACCGTTTCGCAAATGTGGCATCCGCGGCTGGAAATGGACCCGGCCCATCGCTGGCTGAGAAAAACGGTGTTAGCCGTTTGCCGGAAGATTCACGGTTAAGCCGGGCGGAATCAATGCTGGAACTTTACACTTTTGGCATCACGCGTTATCTCTTTTAAGATAGGCCCTCATTTTTGCTAAAAGAGAGACGGGAATGGCTAATCTGCCGTGGCGGATACGTGTGCGTTTGTGGGCGGTGATAAAGCGTGTCGTGGTGGTTTTAGGCATTGTGGCGATCGTACTGCTGTCAGTGAGAGTCTATAAGTCGCAAACCGGCCCGGCGCTACATCCCTGGCACACCTGGACGGCGCACGAGATGTCCGGACAGGAGATTGATCGGGCCAGTTTCAGCGATTATCTGACACATGAAACAGCCATTTTCCACGATCTGCAAACGCAAGTGACCGATAAACTGGACGAATCAGACCAGACGCCGCTTAACCGCTATTATCATCACAGCCCAATGTGGCCGGGTCAGTTTCCTGATGACGGCAACCGTTCATTTGTGCTGATGCCGCAGGGTAAACCGAAAGGGGCCGTGGTGCTGCTGCACGGTTTGACCGATTCCCCATACAGCGTGCGCAGTATTGCCGTTGATTATCAGCAGCGCGGGTTTGTAGCGGTTGCGCCACGTCTGCCCGGTCATGGCACTGCGCCCGGCGCACTGACGAACGTCGACTGGGAAGAGTGGCTGGCCGTCGCGCGTCTTTCCGTTCGTGAAGCGACGCGTCTGGCGGGCAACGATGTGCCGTTGCATCTGGTGGGCTATTCCAACGGCGGGGCGCTGGCGATGAAATATGCCCTCGACGCCATTGACGATCCGCATCTTCGCAAACCCCAACAGCTGATCCTGCTGTCACCGATGATCCGTGTCCATGCCTTCGCCCGTTTTGCCGGGCTGGCGGGATTGCCCGCGCTGCTGCCGCCGTTTGCCAAAGCAGCATGGCTCAGCGTTCTGCCCGAATATAACCCGTTTAAATACAATTCTTTTCCGGTGAATGCAGCACGTCAGTCCTGGCAGCTGACGCAGGCTTTACAGAAGCAACTCAACGACGCGGCGCGGCAGAATAAACTGACGGCACTCCCGCCGGTACTGGCGTTCCAGTCCGTGATGGATTCCACCGTCAGCACGCGTGGCGTGGTTGATTCGTTGTTTAATTTGTTGCCTAAGAACGGCAGTGAACTGGTGATCTTCGATATCAATCAGGCGAGCACGTTGCGCCCGCTGTTCAAACCGGGAACGTACGTGGCGGTTAACGCGCTACTCCCGCCTGCGCCTCGCCGTTTTGCCGTTACAGTGGTGACCAATGCGTCAGCGCAAACCTTAAATACCGTTGCCCTGACCACTGCTGCGGGGGCAGTAGATGAGACGGCCCAACCTTTAATCACGCCGTATCCGCGCGATCTCTATTCCTTATCGCACGTGGCGATCCCGTTCCCCCCGACGGACGATCTCTACGGCATAGAGCCGATAAACCCGCGCTGTTATGGCATTAATCTCGGTAATATTGCCCTGCGCGGTGAAACCTCCGTGCTGGTGGTCGGGATGGATTCTCTGATGCGGGTCACCTCGAACCCGTTTTACGCCTATATGCTGGAGAGAATTAATCAGCGGGTGGGATGTGCAGATTCCTGTCAACCAGCAACCAGTAAAGCAATGCTAGCCCGCTGATCGCCGCGCCGAGCGTACACACACCGGGCCAGGCGAAGTGTCCCCAGACCCAGGTAGTGAGCCATGCGCCGGTGGCGCTGCCAAGGGAGTAAAACACCATGTAGGCCGCCACCAGTCTGCTGGTGGCCTGCGGGCGTTTCGCAAAAATCAGACTTTGACTGGTGACATGAATAGCCTGCACGGCGAAATCCAGCACGATGATACCTGTCGTTAGAGCGATCAGTGACGATCCGCCCAGCGCAATGGCTCCCCACGACAGTAATAACAGCGCTAACGCGACACCCGTAACGCGCTGTCCGAAACCGCGATCGGCCAATACGCCGGCTTTTCTGGAGGCCAGCGCACCGGCAATGCCCGCCAGGCCAAACATACCAATCTGCGCAGTGGTCAGGTTAAAGGGGGCAGTGCTCAGCGGGAAAACGACGGATGTCCACAGAACGCTAAAATTCATGAAAATCAGCAGCGCCAGCACACCACGAGAGCGCAGTTCGGGTATTTCTCGCCACAGTGTCCAGACAGAACCCATCAACTGTAGATATGCGCCGGGTTTCTGCGCTTGACGATCTTCAGGCGCAATACGGATAAACAGCAAAGCCATCAGAAGCATTGCGCCAGCGGAGAATTGAATCGCTACTCGCCAGTCCGCCCATTCAGCCAGAACTCCTGAGACCATACGCGCCAGTAAAATCCCCAGCACCACACCGCTGGTGACGGTACCGGTCACTTTCCCGCGGTTCGCCGGTAAGGACAGACTCGCGGCATACGCCACAATGATTTGCACCACCACAGCCATGAATCCGACCAGCCCCAGGGCACAGCTTAACCCGTAGAGAGAGGAGGCAAACGAGGAAACCGTCAGCAGCCCACTGCTGGCGAGGAGCATTCCGGCGACCAGGCGTTTACGATTAAACAAATCGCCCAAAGGCACCAGCAGCAGCAAACCAAGCGCGTAGCCAATTTGTGTGGCGGTAATGATGATGCCCATTTTGTCCGGCTTTTCGTGAAACGTGGCGGCGATTTGATCCAGTAGCGGTTGGGTCATGTAGACGTTAGCCACGGCAAAGGCGCAGAGCACGGCAAAAAGTAAAATCATCCACTCAGAGAGCGGTGTGATGTCGTCGTAGCTTTCAGTGCTGGTCAATTGCATTATCCTCTAAACTGGTTTTAAATAAAAACCAGTTGATCATTATGCTTTCTGGTTTTTATTTGCAACTAGTTTTTGAGTGCCAATCCTATGACCTATGATGAAACCTTTGTAACGACGACGTGTCCGGTGGCGAGAACCGTGGATTTGCTGGGCGATCGCTGGATGCTGATGATCGTTCGCGATGCCTTTGACGGCATCAGCCGGTTCAGTGATTTTCAGAAAAATTTAGGCGTTGCTAAAAATGTGCTGGCGGCGCGTTTAAAAACGCTGGTAGAGGCGGGGATTTTCTCGCTGATACCGGCAAGCGAAGGGGGCGCGTATAAAGCCTATCAGTTGACCGAAAAAGGCAAATCGCTGCTGCCTTTGATTGTCAGTCTGCGCCAGTGGGGCGAAGAGAATCTGTTTGCTGAAGGCGAAGCTCGCTCGCAGCTAGTGGATAGCGAGGGGCAGCCTGTCGCGAAGCTCATCATTACAGCGCAGGACGGAACCGCTCTCAAACCTGAACAGCTGCGGCGCATCAGCACAATATCCTCGCAAAGGGATAAACAATAAATATCCCCTTGCGGGGATAATTTGATTTTATCCGCGATCGGGGATATTTTAAAATTATCCGCGATCGGGGATAAAAGAGGGCATCATGAAAATTACCACATCGACCATGCTGGCGAATGCCATTCGCGATCAGCGCAAAGCCCTGCAGCTCACGCAGGCGGATGCCGCTGAGCGCGTGGGTATGAAACAAACCACTGTCTCAGGCTTTGAGCAAAATCCGGATACCAGCAAGCTGGAAACGCTGTTTCGTCTGCTTTCAGCACTAGAACTGGAACTGCATGTCTTACCGCGCGGCGAGGCAGCAGATAAGGACAGCGGCTGGACTCAGGAGTGGTAAATGAAAAACAGTAAGCTCACCGTGGCGATGAATGGCACGGTGGTCGGCTCGCTTTATCGTAACGGAAAAGGGGCGATGTCCTGGCAATACGCACAGAGCTGGCTACAAACGCCCGGTGCGCGTGTGATTTCTCAATCATTGCCGCTCACACCTCGTCGCCAGGACGGTGAGGCGGTATATAACTTTTTCAGCAATTTGCTACCTGACTCGCAGGCGATTATTGCCCGCATGCAAATGCGGTTTAAAGTGGCGACCGATCATCCTTTTGATCTGCTGGCAAGCGTAGGGCGCGACTGCGTTGGGGCCATTCAGCTTTATCCCGACGACACTGACATGCCTTCGGTCACGCAGATATACGCCACGCCGCTTTCCGATGATGACATTGCGACGCTGCTCGAAGGTTACCGTAACGCCCCGCTGGGAATGACCGACGATCAGGATTTTAGAATTTCTATTGCCGGCGCACAGGAAAAAACGGCGCTGCTCTGGTATCAGGAACAGTGGCAAAGACCGCTTGGCAGCACGCCGACTAGCCATATCTTTAAACTGCCGATTGGCAAAATTGAGCAGAACAATATCGATCTCAGTGAAAGCTGCGAAAACGAGTGGCTCTGTTTGCAGATAGCCCGCGCGTTTGGATTTGCTGTCGCGAACGCCTCGTTAGCCACCTGGGCAGATAAAACGGTGCTGATTGTCGAGCGTTTTGACCGAAGATGGTCACGTGACGGAAGCTGGCTGATGCGTCTTCCGCAGGAAGATATGTGTCAGGCTCTGGGCTATTCACCCGCGCTGAAGTATGAGTCTCACGGTGGCCCCGGTATTGCGGAAATTATGACCTTACTGCTGGGCTCGCGCCGCGCATTGCACGACAGAGAGACGTTTTTCCGTACGCAGATTTTATACTGGTTGCTGGGTGCCATTGATGGCCATGCAAAAAACTATAGCGTGTTTATTGAGCCAGAATCGGCGTATGTCATGACGCCGCTGTACGATATTTTGTCGGCCTTTCCAATTCTGGGTGCGAAGGGGATTTCTGCCCAGAAGGCCAAAATGGCGATGGCGCTACAGGGTAAAAACCGTCAATACCATTGGGCGCAGATTCAGCCTCGTCATTTCCCCGCGACGGCTGAACGGGTAGGATTCTCGGCCTCGCGGGCGAAAGCGATGATGCGGGAAATAGGGGAACAGACACCTGAAGTGATCGCAAGTGTCAGTAAGATTTTACCCGCTGATTTTCCACCGCACATTAGCGAGGCCATTTTCCGTGGAATGGAGAAGCAAGCGGAAAGACTGCTTAGAGCGGAATAAACCGACGTTTACATTTACTTCACTTATGTTTCTACCAGAAAATCTGAAAACGTCTTAGTGAGGGAATATTATTAGTCGACGGCTATAAATTATGATAAACAATCGCTTATAGGCGTAATTATTATGACGGGACATACTTGCTGTGCTGACTACACTCATTTATCGAAGCCAGTTAAATTCATCCTGTGAACCATTCAAGCTCATTTCACTGGTTGAGCAAGCCAAAAAGCGTAATGCCGGACTGAATATTACCGGCATTTTGCTGTTCAACGGCGCCGAGTTTCTGCAAATCCTTGAGGGAGCAGAAGAGAGCGTGGTGAAGCTGTTCCATAAAATCCGCGATGACAAGCGCCATCACGGCGTGGTGGAATTACTGCGCGATTACGGCCCAAGACGACGCTTCGAAAACGTTGGTATGCTGCTGTTCGATCTGCAGGTAGACACGCCTAAATCCGTGCTGGAATCCGTGCTGCGCTACAGCAAACTTGAACGCTATCTTACGTCTGAGGATCGGGTGTTTAAATTCATCCAGACGTTTATCACGCGCAAAAAACTGCCGGGCGCCGGGGATATCTTCCGCCCTGATAACTGGAAACTGGAATCCGAACGCGCACCTTTTGGACGTGGCGTGGACGGTCTGATGACGAATCAGATTTGCCAGTTTGCCTTCCAGCCGATTGTTGAACCGTCAGAAGGGAAAATCACCTCGCTGGAAGCCCTGATCCGTGGCAATGACGGGGGGAGTCCGGAACACTTCTTTAACGCCATTGATCCGGCAAAACTGTATGAGATTGATCTCCAGACCAAAGCCTATGCCTTTGCGCTGGCCGATAAGATCGGTATCGGTAGCCATAAGATCGCCATTAATCTACTGCCAGGTTCACTGGTGAACGTGCCGGATGCGGTCGATTTTCTGCTGGAAAGCATCGCAAAACATCACCTGTTGCCTGAGCAAGTGGTGGTGGAAGTTACGGAAAACGAGATGATTTCTGGCTTTAAGCAGTTTAATAGTGCGATCAAACAGCTGCGGGCGGCGGGAATTGGGCTGGCCATCGACGATTTCGGTTCGGGCTACGCGGGATTGTCGCTACTGACTAAATTCCAGCCGGATAAAATCAAAATCGACAGAGAAATTGTCAGCGACATTCACCTGAGCGGCCCGAAGCAGGCGATTGTTAAATCCATCGTCAGTTGTTGTACCGATCTGGAAATTACGCTGGTGGCAGAAGGCATTGAAAAAATAGAAGAGTGGCACTGGCTGGAATCCGCCGGAATCAAACGCTTTCAGGGTTTTCTGTTTGCTCGCCCGCAGCTGAACGGGGTGGGTGATATTCACTGGCCACAGATAGCGCACTAACGTCAACTGTAATTCATGAAAATGTGCGATTACTTCCGGACATGAGCTCTGCTTGAATTCTCCTTACTATGTTTGCGTCACAAAACTGTGTAAAGGAGATAATCATGTCCTTATTTAACAACGATTTTCTGGCCAGTATTCGTAAAAATTTTCAGTCTTTAAATGATGAAAAAGAACTGGGTGGCATTAAGGCGATTGTCGAGGGTTTTGAAGCCTGGTCGAATAAGTCCGACAAGCGGTGGCTGGCCTATATGCTGGCCACCGCATTTCATGAAACTAACGCCACCATGCAGCCGGTTAAAGAGGCTTACTGGCTTAGCGAAACGTGGCGCAAAAATCATCTCAGCTATTATCCTTATTACGGTCGCGGCTATGTCCAGCTTACGCATCGCGAGAATTATCAAAAAGCCGGTGACGCGATAGGCGTTAATTTGGTTGATCAACTTGATCGGGCTCTTGAACCCGATATTGCCGCCAACGTGATGTTTATCGGCATGGATAAGGGCTGGTTTCGTGGCGATAATCAGGGGCGTCATACGTTAAGCCGCTATTTCTCCGCAACGGCCAACGATCCCGTCGGGGCGCGCAATATCATTAACGGTAAAGAGACTAAAATCATTCACGGACAGCCGGTGACGGTTGCCGATATGATTGCGGGCTATTATACATTGTTCCTCGAAGCGCTCGGTGACGGGGCACAACAGGTGAATACTCAGACAGCAAACCTTGTTGCCAGTAGCACCATTTCGCCCATCAGTAAGCGTTTTGCAGAGGAAGCGGCGATATTACTTCCCCTTGCCGAATCCCTTGATTTACGTTCTGCCATGCAAACACTTCTCGATAAACGCGCTGAAAAATACCCCGCAAGTCATCCACGATATTGGGCGATTATTGATTTCGATAAAAAATCTGATACCCGGCGGTTGTTTATTTTTGATATGGAGGAGGGCAACATCAGTTCATATCTTTGCGCACACGGTGAAGGTTCAGACCCCTCTAATTCGGGTTATGCCACGCTATTTTCGAATGTTGATGGTTCGCACATGTCCTCGCTGGGGGTCTATTTATGTTCTGAGACCTACTTCGGCAGCAATGGGTATTCAATGCGTCTGGACGGGCTTGATGAGAGCAATAGCAATGCCCGTCAACGGTCTATTGTGATACATCCTTCGAACTACGTTTCCGATGAATTTGCGGCAGAAAATCATCGTGTGGGACGTAGCTACGGATGTCCGGCGGTGGATGCACAGTACAGTCAAAGCATTATTGAGCGGCTGAAACTCGGATCGTTATTGATGGCCTGGAAAAGTTAACGCGACAAAACCTTACACATCAGAATGTTGTAGATTAATCGTTATGGACTATGATCGAGGCGTCTAAACATTGTGGGTGTGATATGCGTAATCTTTTTTTCATCTCGACATGGTTTATCCCCGCGCTGGCCCTTGCTGCCAGCGATATTCCGCCGATCGTGAAGCATTTTGGCGAGCAGCAGGGCATTCAAAATATCAAGGAAATTGACGCGCCTGGTGGGGTTAAAAGCTGGATCGGCCAATATCAGGATATGGGCGTGACGCTGTTTATGACGCCAGACGGGAAACACGTTATTTCCGGTTATCTTTATGATGACAAAGGGAAAAATATCAGTGAAGAGTATTTTCAAAAAGAGATTTATATCCCGCTAGGCCGCCAGATGTGGGAGAACCTGAACAAAACGCACGCGTTGAAAGAGGGCGCAGAAACGGCTCCCCGCAAGGTGTTTGTTTTCGCCGATCCGTTCTGCCCGTACTGCAAAAAGTTCTGGGCTGAAGCACAGCCGTGGGTCACTGCCGGTAAAGTGCAATTGAATACGCTGCTGGTGGCATTTCTGAATCCGAAGAGCGGCCCGAATGCGACGGCGATCCTCAATGCTGCCGATCCGGTCGCAGCCTGGAAGGAGTATGAGCTGTCAGGGGGCAAAACGCTGCCAGAGCTGAAAGGCGACTCATCACGAGAAACCTTCAATGTGCTCCAACAGCACCAGAAATTAATGGATGAGCTGGGCGCGAACGCGACGCCAGCCATCTATTATATGAATGAGAAGAACGAGTTGCAGCAGGTGGTTGGGATGCCCGATCAGAAGCAACTGCTGGAGATGTTCGGACCCAAACCGGAATAGCTGGGGTTATGAACCCCAGCGCGTTTTGATGTAGCTGACCGCTTCCTGCGCCTGCGGCTGGTTAAGATAGTCTTCCCTGAACAGGATGGTACCGTCGATGTGCGGTACCGATTCGTTCAAATCGATCTGCTTTTTCAGCTCCGGCACGCCGCCATTCACCGTCCAGTCAGGTTCATTCTTTGAAGACTCACCGACTTTATACAGCGCGACGCCAATGTACAGGCGCGTGTTGGTCGGCTTAACGACCTCCGCCCACCATTTTGCCAGCACGTCATAACGCGCGGCTTTGCGCGAAAACGGCCAGTAAACCTGTGGCGCGATGTAATCCAGCAGACCTTGCTGCACCCAAAGACGGGTGTCGGCAAAAGCTTCGTCATACGCTGCTGCACCCGAGGTTTCTGATCCCATAGGATCGTGTGAGCGATTTCGCCACACACCGGCTGGGCTGACGCCAAATTCCACGCCTGGACTGAGCTGTTTAATCGAGCGCGAAACTTGCGCTATCAGCTGTTGGGTATTGTGCCTGCGCCAGTCGGCTTTGGACGCAAACCCGGCGCCGTATTTCTGGAATGTCTGGCTGTCATTAAGCGTTGAGCCGGGCGTTTCCGTATAGAAATAGTCATCAAACTGCACACCATCGACCGGATAACACGAAACCACTTCCGCCACGATGCTGGTAATCCAGTCTCTGGCTTCCGGGATGCCGGGGTCCAGCACGTAGCGGTCACTGGCGGTGCGAATCCAGTCGCGGTGCAAGACAAACACGCTGGCCGGATTGAGCGAGATAGTGCGGTTAAGTTCCGCAACCGTTCCCGGTTTGGTGTTAGTCGTTACCCGGTAAGGATTAAACCAGGCGTGAACTTTCATGCCGCGTTTGTGCGCTTCATCAAGCATAAACATCAGTGGGTCGTAGCCAGGATCTTGCCCGACATGTCCGGTCAGCGTGTCCGACCACGGCAAAATCTTTGAGGGCCACAGCGCCGTGCCGTCCGGTTTGACCTGGAAAAACACCGTGTTAATGCCGAGACTTTTCAGTTTATCGAGCTTATCGGTCAGTGCTTTTTGCTGCACGCTGTTGCGGGTAGCCGGATTACTGATATTGACAGAGGAAACAGGCGGCCAGTCGAGACGGGAAACCGTCGCCAGCCAGATGCCGCGCATCGGCCCCTGGTCTCTGTGCGATTTGTCGGGAAGCGGATGTTTGGTCACCGGTGGAAGCGGGGTGACTAACGATTTTGGCGGTTTGGACGCGCAGCTGGCGAGCAGCAGCGCGAGAAAAATGAGTGCGCCAGTACGTTTAACGTGTAAGGGCATCGTGATGTTAACTCTTTTTCAGTCGACTATTGGCCCAGGGGTCATTATCAAGATCTTCAGGTGCTGCGTCTTCCAGTGAGTCCAGGTACAGCGCTTCGACTTCTGCACGCGCCCAGGGGGTACGGCGCAAAAACTTCAGACTTGATTTGACGCTGGGATCGCTTTTAAAACAGTTAATGTTGATCAGTTTGCCCAGTTGAGCCCAACCGTAACGTGCAACCAGTGCGTTGATTTGCATTTCAAGCGTTACGCCATGCAATGGATCTTTAGAATTGTGTGCTGCCATAGTGAAATCCGGTTTCTGCTGTGAGTCTTCAGGGGCAATCAAAGGGTACAAGAAAGTCGGGTTATCGGCAAACAATCTGGGGGTTTAGCCCATCGTTCAGATGAACCAGACCGGCGTATTAAAAGCTGTAGATAATATTGGGTAGATATAAACTTATCTCGGCGACCCGCGAGATTTTATTGTGGATTGATCGATACAATGCTTACTGACTTTCCATCCTTCATAACTCCATTCCCGTTAATTAACCTATTTTCTCGACCAACACCCGTACAGAGGGTGAACAACATATTATTAATCTGTGAATCTTATGAATTTTAAGTGTCTCTCAAGCAGTTAAGAAAAAAATTATCTCGCTCATCAGAAATCATATTAATCGTTATAAAACAATGCACTAACACTCATCTTAACACCTTTTTTCTTATTTAAGATCGCTCTTTTTGTTATTTGAGAAAACAAAGGTTTTAATTACCAGGAATAATCTTAAACTAACAATCATCGTAGGGTTAATCCTATGGTGCCAACAGACATTACTGGTCTCTTTACGTCATGCAAATAAACATTCCGCGTTCAGCGGAGGAGCGCTATTGCGTTGCATTGTCAGGATGCCGTGTATTTATTTATTAAGGAAAGACAATATGAAAACCAATACTTCACATGCCTGTCGTCTATTTGTTGCGGGTAGCCTCGCGCTGTTAATTGCGCAGACGGCACACGCTGACTCGGCCAACACCATTACCTTTAAAGGTGAAGTGACCGAGCAGACCTGCGAAGTGACCGTGAATGGTGTGAATGCGCGCCCGGTAGTGTTACTGCCCACTGTCGCCAAAAGCGAGTTGGCCACTGCGGCTTCTTCTGCGGGTCTGACGGCGTTCACCCTGGGTGTGACCGGATGTACCGTTGATGCTGATGCGCTGGATATCAAGACTGTATTCGTCGCCAATAACATGACCGAGCGCGGCAACCTGGCTAACACCGGTACAGCGCAAAACGTCGAGCTGCAGCTGATGACCGACAGTGCGGGGACCACGGCTATCGATCTGCGTGATGCGACACCGGTTGCCGGGATTACCGTTGCAGCAGGTAGCACCACCGGCGAACACGACTTTGCGGTGCAGTACTTCAGCCCGAACGGCGGGGCGACTGCCGGTACGGTTGTCGGTGCCGTGCAGTACGCCGTTTCTTACCTGTAAGCGAGTTCAGCGTGATGAAAGGAATGGCGATATTTCTGGCCGGGATGTTGATGTGTGCCAGCGCACAGGCAAGCATTGTGATGACCGGCAGCCGGATTATTTATCCGGCCGATAGCCGGGAAGTCAGCGTGCAGTTGACCAATCGCGACGATTTCCCCGGCGTTGTTCAGGTCTGGCTGGATGAAGGCAATCCGCAATCTGCTCCGCAAACCGCGAACGCTCCTTTTGTCACCACGCCGCCAGTCTTCCGGCTGGCGGCCCATTCGGGACAAACCGTGCGCCTGCGTTATGTCGGTAAGCCGGTCGCGCAGGACAGGGAGTCTCTGTGGTGGTTCAACTTTATTCAGATCCCACCGTCGGAAAAAGGCGCGCAGGCGGACAACCAGTTGCTGGTGCTGGTGCGTAGCCGGGTCAAAGTGTTGATGAGACCAAACGGGCTGACGGGATCGCCGCTGGAAATGGCGAGCACCAGCCGAGTATGGCTGCAGAACGGCACACTTTTTTTGCGCAACAATAGCGGCTATTACCTCGCGCTTTCGTCGCTTGAAGTCGGCGATGCGGGTAAAAAGCAGCGTATTCAGAGTGAAACCATTGCGCCGTGGGCGACGGTCTCATGGCCCGCAAAGGTTTCTCGGATCGCGGAAGCAAACATGCGCTGGATTAACGATCAGGGCGCAACCTTAAGCGGTCGTGTGGCGGTGGAGAATCAAGGCGATGTCGGCCATTAACCCGCACTGGTGTTGGCTGCTTTTTCCCGGCATAACGCCCTTATACGCAAGTGAATACACTTTCGATGAGGCGTTATTGCTGGGCAGCGGTTACGAAAAAGGGCTGGCACAGTTTAACGATCAAACTGCGGTTGCGCCCGGGCACTACAGCGTCGATATCTGGCTGAACGGGCAGTACATCGGGCGCGATGACGTGTTGTTTCGCCAGGATACCCAAGGGCGCGTTTCACCTTGTTTACCCGTGAAATTCTGGGATGAACAAGGGGTTACGGCTGCGGCAGAAATGCCACCGGACGCCTGCCTTGAACCTGAAGCGCGCATCAGCGGCGGACGGTGGGATTTCGATCAAGGTCTGCTGCGTTTGAACCTGAGCGTTCCGCAGGCAGCAATGAAACGCACGCCACAGGACTACGTTCCGCCCTCGCAGTGGCAGAGCGGGGAAAGCGTGCTGTTCAGCAATTACAACTTGCACGTTTACCACAATAAAAATGGCGGCCAGCAGAGCGATTACGGTTGGCTGGGGCTGAGCAGCGGCTTCAACCTGGGCAGTTGGCAGTTTCGTCAGCAGTCGTCTGCAAACTGGCGGCGCGATGAGTATCGCGAAACTCAGCGTTGGGATGCGCTGCAAACCTGGCTCCAGCACCCGATTGCCAAACTGGAAAGCGTGCTGACCGTGGGTGAGAGCTACACGCCAGGTAACCTGCTTGGCAGCATGGCGTTTACCGGCATCAAACTGGAAACCGATCAGCGGATGTGGCCCCAGTCCCGACGCGGCTATGCGCCAGAGGTTCGCGGAACGGCATCAACGCCTTCACGCGTCGTGGTTAAGCAAAACGGTCGCACACTGTACGAAACCAGCGTCCCGCAAGGGCCATTTGTGCTCGACGATTTGCCGAACACCGCGTGGGATGGGGATTTGCAGGTTGAAATCACCGGGGCAGACGGCAAAAAAAGCGGCTTCACCGTACCTTACGCCAGCGTGCCGTTGTCGTTGCGCCCCGGCGTCTGGCGCTATGGTCTGGTGGCGGGAAAAACCCGCGATTACAGTGCTGCCGACGGCGTGTTTACTGATTTCACGCTGGAGCGGGGAATGACCAATTTACTGACAGCGAATGGGGCCGTACGTGTCGGTGACGAGTATCAGGCGCTATTGATCGGCGGCGTTCTGGCGACCACGCTGGGCGCATTTGGCGTCGATCTTACTGGTTCACGTGCGCGGATAGCGTCTCAGTCCCTGAGTGGGTGGCGGATGCAAACCAACTGGAGCAAAACCTTCAGTCCGACAGGAACCCACGTGGCACTGGCGGGTTATCGCTACTCGACAGAAGGTTATCGTGATTACGGCGACGTGCTGGGCGAGCGAAGCGTGAGCGGGCGCGACACGCCGTGGCGTTCGGATACCCTGCGCCAGCGTAATCAGTTCACCGCGACCGTTAATCAGACCTTGGGCGGTTACGGCAATCTGTGGGTTTCCGGATCGATGATGGATTACTACGGCGGGCGCGGGAACAGCACCCAGCTGCAGGCAGGATACAACACCACGTTCGGTCGCGTGACGCTTGGCGTTTCCTTCAGTCGGCAGAATACCTGGTGGCGCAGCGGTGACAACGCGCAAGCGCAAAAAGAGAATGTGGCGACGCTGACACTCTCCGTGCCACTCAGTTTTGGTGAACGTGAACACACGCTGGCCCTGTCTGCAAGCCAGGCTCAACAGGCCGGGCGCAATGCTCAACTGGCGCTGTCTGGCGCACTCGACAATGAGGAAAGCCTCAATTACGCGCTGTCGACAGGCTGGCAACAGGGGCAGGGGGAAGCCGGCGATGTTACCGACTGGAGCGGGTCGCTACAAAAAAATACCGCCTTTGGCACGCTGAATGGCAGTGTTTCACAGGCGCAGAATTATCAGCAGTGGACGGCAGGTGTTCGTGGGGCGGTAGTCGTACATCGTCACGGCGTTGTCACCGGACCGTGGGTGGGCGACACCTTCGCCCTGGTGGAAGCTCCGGGCGCGGAAGGGGCTCGAGTCGGCAGCGGGCAGGGATCAACGGTGAACAGTGGCGGTTACGCGCTGGTCCCGTCGTTAACCCCGTATCGCTATAACAACGTCACACTTGATGGCAGTGCAATGAACACCAATGCAGAGCTACAGGAGAGCCAGCGTCGGGTCGCGCCGATGGCCGGAGCTGCCGTCAAACTGCGTTTTGCAACGCTTGCAGGCTATCCGCTGCTTATTACCGTCAGCGGTAAAGAGACGCTGCCGGTGGGCACATCTGTTATCGACGATCGCGGGCGCGTCGTGGGCATGGTGGCTCAGGGGAATCAGGTTTATGCCCGAGTGGAAGGCGAACAAGGGCGATTAACGCTCGAAGGCAGTGACTGCTCGCTGCCGTGGAAACTTAACGAACAACAGCGCACCGAACCGCTGATTGCATTAACACTGGCCTGCGTGGCAAAAGGACAATCATGAGACTTTTTTTCCTGCTGCTGGTTCTGTTTTCTTATGGAGTGCAGGCTGCTTGCGAATACATTATTTACCCGTACAGCTCTGGGAGCAGCGGCGCGCAGGGTTCGCACCGGCTCAGTGCCGCAAAGGATGGGATCGCCAATGACTGGCGATCCGGTGGCGGCAACGATGCCTGGAACGGGCTGCTGCCGGGCCTGAGCAAATCCGTTGATATCACCAGCAATAACAGTTTTCAGCCGGGAGGCACAATTTTGACCTCCAGCGGCGGTATTCCGTTCACCACCTATGCGCACAAAGGCGGTGGCTACGATCCCGAACAGGTCTTTTTCCGCTGTACGCCAGATACCGCCGGACAACTCTATGAAGCCTGGTCAACCAACGGCGATGATGCTTACGCGGGATGGTATGAAGCGAACGACGTACCAGGTGCCCGTTTGACGGTGATGAAAAATGTCGCGCTGCGTCTGACGCATGACGCGACGGGCAGCGTATTCACCGACAGCTGGCAGCAACGCCCGCTCGAAAACCTGGATCTCGACACCAACGGTAACTTCCTGATTAAGGCCAAAAATTTCTCCACTATCAGTGCAGAGCTTATCAAAACGCTGGATACGCGGTATTACGCGAATCAGGCACAGTCGGCGAGCTATAACAGCTATGTGAACCCTAATGCCTATGTGGTGTTTCGCGGGCCGGGAACCTCGTCCTGGGATATTAAAGTCGGGCAGCCACACCGGGGAGGCAACTGGGCCGGGTGGGCCAATGACTGGCCATCGGTGATAAGCCTGTATAACAACGGCATCACCGTTAAACGTGCGGCGATGTGCCAGGTGACGGACTTTACCCCGGTTGTGCATTTGCCGGTTATTTCGGTTGCCCAGCTAAAACGCGGGGAATACGCCTCGGCACCGTTTCAGATAGGATTTGCCTGCGAATCGACGGTCATATCAGGCATTGCAACGGGGAAAAGTAACGTGGCAATGGGGCTGCTTGCGCCGGAAAGCAGCGTCAACAGCGGCTGGAGTTTTAATTTGATCACCGGTAAAACCGTGACCTGGCTGCTTGACTCACAATACGGCGCCGCCGGACATGCCCGTGGCGTGGGCGTGCAGGTTTACAGGGCAGGTAAATCGGTAAATTTTATGGCGGTGACGACGCCAGGCAGTGGAACAGAAGGCGGCTGGATGCCGGTTATCGGCAGCAATACGCAGCAAAATGGCAGCCAGGATGGCGTGAATTATTACAACGAAACCTTCGAGGCACGCCTTGCCAGTTTTGGGGCTGATACATTAACGGCGGGGAGCTACCAGTCACATGTACAAGTTTTACTGCGTATTCAGTAGCCTGTGGCTTCTGGCGTTTAGCGTACAGGCGGCAGTCAATATCAACACGACGCGCGTGATCTTCAATCATGGAGAGACGCAGCGGACGGTAAAGTTGGTGAACGACGGAGATTACCCGGTGGTGGTGCAGAGCTGGGTGGATGACGGAGCGCCTGAGAAAGGGCCTTCGCAGAGCAGTGCGCCTTTTGTGGTATTGCCGCCAGTGCTGAAGATTCAGCCAGGTGAGCAGCGAGAATTGCGGATCATGACCACGGGTGCAGGACTTGCCGACGATCGTGAGTCACTTTTCTGGCTCAATATTTATCAAATTCCGCCGGAGAAGAAGACCTCTTCGACTGGTGAAAAAGTGCGACTTGCGCTAAGAAATCAGCTTAAAGTTCTATGGCGTCCAAAAAAAATAGAGGTGTTGACTGAAAAATCCATCAATCTTCTGAGCTTTCGCTATGAGCGTGGAATAATTCATGCTGTAAATGATAGTTCCTGGAACATAACACTGGCTGATGTTTCTTCCGGAGACTATTCCACAAGCGGAATAGTGGTATTACCGCATTCCCGAAGCATGATTTTTAATTCGGCCCCTCCTGCAATGCTGAATAATACGATAAACTTTGTGGTAATTAACGATGAAGGAAATCGCTGGGGATTTTCAGCTGTCGTAAAATAACCAGGGATGAACTAACTTCAGATAAATTGACAAAAAATCACATTCAGGGCTCACGATGGCAAAAGTTTTTTTGCTCAACGGCACCGTTGTATTCTGGCCAGAGCGAAATGTATTACACGCGAAATCAGATGAGACGAAGCGCATAGCGTTAAGTAATCCGGCAACTCGTTGTTTATTGTTGTTAATTCAGCGACAAGGCCAGGTCATCGAACGCGATTATTTTTTTGAGCATGTCTGGTTTATTAACGGTGCTCAGGTCACAAATAATACTTTCTATCAGAACATATCATTGCTTCGCCGCGCGTTTAAAGAGTTGGGGCTGAATGAAGAGCTGATCGTCACCGTGCCAAAAGTCGGGATCCGTCTTGAGTCACAGCTCGAGATCCAGGAGCAGGAGCCCGAAGCAACTCTGTGTAATGAGCCAATAACTCCGCCAGTCACGCCGGTTGAAAAAACGTTGAAACCGCCACACAAACGTACAGCCTGGTGGCTGCTGGCAGGCGTTGTTTGCTGTTTTATCGCTGCATTGGTGACCTGGCAGACACAGTTTGATTCCAGACTCAGCCGCTATGTACCACTGAGCGTAGGGGAGGGATGTCACTGGTACGGGAATCAGGATGTACTGAAATTTGATAAACATCTGCAATTTATAAAAGCCAGCACGCTGGATTGTCAGAGTTATCCCTGGATTTATCTCACGCTATATCCTAATTTCCCTCGGATCTCGGCATTAGCTTGTCGCCAACAATATAGTCGCTGGCGTGATAATGACTGCGTGACACATTATTATTTTAAGGAGTCCAGAAATGTGGGCGCGTAATATTAAATGGAGTGTTTTCATCATCGTCGCTGTGGCGATAACAATCGCGGCGACGTTAATGTTACAAAACTGGCAGCGTTCACATTTCGATTGTTCAGGAGAGATGATGATGGAGTATCCGGATATTCAAGGCGATATTTCCGTCAGATACGTTTTTAATGGTACGCGTGGAGTGGCTATTTTACGCGGGCAAATAACCGATAAAAATGCCGAGACGCTGGCGGTAAATCAAAACGTCTGGTTTTCCTTTACCCGTAAGGATGACGATTATTTTCTTGAATCGGATAATGTTGCATCCAGTGGAGGAGGCACGACGATCCATCCGTTACTGGCAAGGACGCTGCCAGATTTCTATCTCAAATCAAACGAGCCGTTTTATTTCAGCATCATTCGACTCAATAGCAGCACCTGGCAGTTCTACACCAGTCGGTCGCCATCGGTGTTTTGCCGACGATAGGTTTTTTGCTTTTAACTATCCAGCGCTCTTTGAAGTGGCGGAGGAAGTCAGGGGGGTTGGGAAGTAAACCGATTAGATAAGCTTGAATCGCATTTAACATAATATACATTATGCGCACCAATCATAACTCTGGCAGAATCCAGCATCATTATCGTCATCCTTGTCCTTGCGATTTCAGCGCTAAGAAAGCGCTAACCGCGCCGTTAGTTTCATCACTACGGCTGATCATCAGCAAATTAGCCGTTAACTCCGAAGCACTCAGGCTGCGGTAAACCAGTCCTGGAATATTGACCTGCTTTAGTGGTTCGGGAACCAGCACGATTCCGAGTCCTGCGGCAGCAAGAGCCAAAACGCTCAACGAACTGTCAGAACGATGCGCAACCCTAAGAGCACTCTTCAGTTTCTGACTCAACAGGAGGTAAAGCTTTTCATGTGTGTCATGGGCATCGTAGAGGATCAGCGGTTCGCCGGAGAGCATCTCGAAAGTGAAATACGGATGTTCAGCCAGCGGATGTTCATTCGATAGCGCCACCAGAAACGCCCATTCCCCTATTCTCTTCACGTTAATCCCGTCAGTGAGGGTTTTACTGTGATCAGGCGTATACCCAATATCCTGCTGTCCGGCGAGGATCGCCTCCACCTGCTGCTGCGGGGGGATTTCCTTCAGCGTTATTTCTACGTCGGGATACTGTTTGCGGAAAAAACGTAAATCTTGCATCAGTTGACCGCTGAAAATGGCGTTTCCGGCGAATCCAATTCGTACCGTACCGGTTTCACCGCGTAGCGACCGTTCAACAGATCGGCGGGCAAACTCAGCCTGGTCTAGCGTGCGTTGCGCCTCAGCCTGGAACAATTTTCCGGCTTCGGTCAGCTCAACGCTGCGACTGGTTCTGACAAATAACGCGCCGCCGAGTTCTTCCTCTAAGGCACGAATCTGCATGCTGAGTGCAGGCTGCACGATGTTTAGCGTCTGGGCTGCGCGACCAAAGTGTTTCTCTTGCGCTACGGCCAGAAAATAGCGTAACTGGCGTAAATCCACGTTCGCTCTCCATTCATCAGTAAAAATGATTAATCTGTCATTATAAGCTATTTGATGTTATCGAAGGTAAGGTCAATACTCCATACAACTTTCACACACTGGAGCACAGAAATGGAAAACAGAATTGAAGATCGCCTGCAGATTACCGACCTGATCAATGGCTGGATCCACCGGGATCTAAACGAATGGGAGCAGCTGCGTTCATTGTTTCATCCGGACGGCACCATCGAGGTGACCTGGTTTGAAGGATTGTTCAGCGATTTTGTGACCGGTTCAGAGCGTATGGGAGCGTCCGATATTCGGACTAAACATCTGATGGGCAGCCCGATTATCACCTTCAACGGCTACAAAGCGATTGTTGAAACTAACGCCATTATTATCGCTGAGAACGTCAAACTTAACGTGGGCTGTAACGGACATAATCGTTTTTACGATCTGATGGAAAAACGAAATGGCGTCTGGAAACTGTTCCATCGTCAGAGCATTTATGACATGGGCACTTTCACGTTTCCTCTTGGGCTTGTGGAAATAGACACGGCGACGGCCGAAAAATACCCGCGTGAATATGCTGCGCTGGCCTATGTACTGGAAAAAAGTGGTTTTCCGGTTAAGCGCGTCTTTGCCACTCGTGGCAGCGAATTAGAGCGAAAAATGAAGGCCGATGGCCAGGCCTGGCTAAACGCCTGAACATAAATCATCTACACTTGCTGAAAACCGCAAACTGGAGATGCGATGATGGCCGACTGGAATCCTTCTTTATATCTGCAATATGGCGCGGAACGCACCCGTCCCGCCGCCGAATTGCTGGCAAGAGTGGCGCTAAACGACGTTTCTGAGGTTCTGGATCTGGGCTGCGGCCCGGCTAACAGCACTACGCTTTTGCACCAGCGTTGGCCATCAGCACATATTGTTGGCGTGGATAATTCGCCCGCGATGCTGGAACAGGCGCGAGTGGCCTTACCCGAGTGTCAGTTTATTGAAGCGAACATAAAAACGTATCGTCCTCAGCATTCCGTCGATCTGGTCTATGCCAACGCGTCGTTACAGTGGATACCCGACCATTATGAGCTACTCCCGCACCTGGTTTCTCTGCTCAAACTGAACGGCGTGCTCGCGATTCAGATGCCGGATAACCGCGATGAACCTACCCACGTTCTGATGCGAGAAGTGGCGTATGAGCAAGGTTTTCCTGACCGTAGCCGCGACCCGTTGCCCGGCGTTCATGCTTATTTTGATATTCTGACCGATGCGGGATGCGACGTGGATATCTGGCGCACAACGTACTATCACAAAATGAGTTCTCATCAGGCCATCATCGACTGGGTCAGCGCGACGGGATTGCGTCCCTGGTTGCAGGAACTGAGTGAGCATGAGCAGCGGAACTATCTGGAGCGCTATCACGAGCTTCTGGAACAGCAGTATCCGCTCCAGGAAAACGGTCAGATACTGCTGGCGTTTCCGCGTCTGTTTATCGTTGCTCGTCGCGAGCCATAACGCAGTTTAGAGCGACACGCGATAGCGGACGAAATCGTCTGCTTCACTAAACATGTCGTAGAGTTTTCGCGCAGGGTTGTTTTGACGTGTCACCCAATAGAGCGTTGACCACCCTTCGCGTTTTCCTTCCGCCTGGAGCGCCTCAATCAGCGCCTTTCCGGCACCTTTTCCGCGAACATTTTCATCAACAAACAAGTCTTCAAGATAACAAACGGGAGCGGTGGTCCAAGTGCCTTCATGCAGCACGCACATGGCAAAACCGATCACCTTGCCATCGATTTCTGCGACCCGACAAAACAGGGACGAATGCGAGTTGAGCGCCCTTTCCCATGTTAATGCCGTCACGGATTCATCGAGTTCACATGCGTAAAACGCCGTATAACCATCCCACAACGGACGCCAGCCGGCATAATCGCCTTTGCGCAATGCTCTCACGATTACTGTCATGGTTTCTCCTCATCGGATAAATCAATGGCCATGTTGAAACAGCGCAACTCAGCGCCCGCCATTCTTGAAAGATGCAGGCTTTCACCCAGGGTGATGAATCCGTGTTTCTGATAAAAAGTGTGTGCATTTGGCGTTGAGGAAAGCGTTAATCGAGAAATACCGCGCTCGCGTGCATTGCTCAGTATCGCTGTGATGACTCGTCCCGCGAGTCCTTTTCCCGCGGCTTCGGGTACGGTAAAAATTGCTTCCACGCTATTTGCATCAAGGTCGAGATAGCCGCTCGCCACAATTTCGCCCTTCTCATCTTCTACTACGTAAAAAGGATTATCGATGATGACCTGACGATAGCTTTCAGGCATCGCCTCCGGAGTCCATCGGGCGATCACTTCAGAATCGTAGCTGCTCTGACAGCCTGCGCGGATAGCAAGATTACGAACTTCCCAGAGCTTTTCAGCCTCTTCTGGCACGGCCAGTCTTAAGGTCATATTTTCCTCGGCTATTCAGATAACAAAGAATGTGATAATCATGAAAATAGCAGAAGGCAAACAAAAACATAACGACAAAAAATGGAGATACGAGCCGTGAATACACCAACGTTGACCACCGAACGCTTGTTGCTTAAACCGCTGGAAGCAAAAGATGCGGCGCAAATTCAGAAGCTATATCCGCGCTGGGAGATCGTGCGCTATATGGTAGCGAGCGTGCCGTGGCCTTATCCGGACGATGGTGCAGAGAATTACGTCAATAACGTCGCCTTGCCGGACGTGGAAAATGGTGTTGCATGGTTCTGGACGATTCGTCGCAAAGCTTCGCCTGACGAGTTGGTGGGTCTGATCTGTTTGTACGACGTGGAAGATAATAACCGTGGATTCTGGCTGACACCCGAATGGCAAGGCCAGGGATATATGCGCGAAGCCAGTATTGCCGCAACAGATTACTGGTTCAATACGCTAAACAAACCGGTTCTGCGAGCCCCAAAAGCCGCCGTTAACGAACGTTCTCAGAAGATTTCAGCGAGCAGCGGGATGCGCCTGGTGAGAACCGAAAAGAAATCCTACGTTAGCGGTGAGCTGGACTCAGAGCTGTGGGAAATCACCCGCGATGAATGGAACGCGTTGCCGCGTTCCTGAATATTCACTATGTGAGCTGGTAATGTTTATCCGGTAAAACGCGGGCCGGGATTTCTGGCTCGTCGTTCATCTGTAGCAGATCGATTTCCATCGCATTGCAGATAGCATCCAGCGGTAAGTCGTTATTTTCGGTACCGAAAGGTTCTTCCAGCTCTTCTGCCAGCGCATCGAGAGAGATAAAGGTGTAGGAGATCAGGACCGAGACGAATGGCGTCATGTAGTGCAGATCAACCACCAGGGCAAACGGCAGCATGATGCAGAACAGGTACACGGTGCGGTGCAAAATCAGGGTATAAGCAAACGGCACCGGCGTGTTAGCAATGCGTTCACATCCGGCCAGTACCACTGACATATCGTTTAGGCGATTGTTGAGACTGTGGAACAGAATGTCCGACAGGTGCCCTTCCCGACGCCTTACGGCGAGCCATTCACCCATTATCAGTAAAATGCGGTTCGACGGCGAATTCGAATCCATTACCGCGCGAAGATGTGAAGCTGAAAGATAACGTGCAAGCTGGTCCGCCTGCGGCTGTCTTCTAAGCGTCATGCGCAGACAATGGGCGAAGGCAATTTGCAGACGCACGAACTCGCTCAAATGCGGATCGTCCGGAAGCGTGTTTTTCACCTCGCGAAATAGCGAGCGTGACGCTATCATCAGTTGCCCCCAAAGCTGGCGAGCCTCGACGTAGCGCGAATAACAGGCGTTATTGCGAAAACCAAGGAAGATCGCGATGGCCACCCCGAGGATGCTAAATGGCGCAACGGTCAATTTGATGCCCAGCGATGAGTACCACGGCAACATCACGATAACAGCGATGGATAACAGGAAGTTAAGGAACAACCGGGTAAAAATTTTAGACAGGACGGAACCGTGCCAGACGAAAATCAGGCGCAGCCAGTGCTGTTGAGGACGAACAATCATAGTTAGCTTCAGGTCAATAAAGAGCGTGACTATTAAACGTGATCACCATCACGGTTGCAAGCTTGTTACGAGATTGCTGTTCCCTTTTTAACTGCCAGACAAAAAGCGCACGATGCCAATGTGTGTTTTAAAAAAACGGAACACATAGTATGTTGTAACTAATTAGTGTTTAAACAAAACCCGGCCAGAGCCGGGAATCGTGATTAGCACAGCTGTTTCACGGCAGCGCGCATCCCCTGCAGCAAAATCGCATCCAGATCGAGAGTAACTTGTTCTACCAATCCGTTCACGTTGGTCAGGTCCTGCTCCCAGTGATCGCTGACGCTCAGAACCGCTTTCACCAGTTCGCTGGTGCTGATTTGTTTATCGTTATGTTGCGTCCACAGCTGCTGAAAACGCTCCAGCCAGTGAAGATCGTCCTGCACCGGATAGCTTTCACCGTTACGTTCCCCACGATAGAAAGCCATCAGCGCGGCCAATGCAAACGTCAGGCGCGCAGGCAGCTTGCCGGTAGCCTTCTGCCCTGCCAGAAGCTGCGGCAGGATACGAGTACGGAATTTGGTCATCCCGTTTAGTGAAATCGACAGCAGCTGATGTTTGATATACGGGTTGCGGAAACGTCCGGTCACCGCGCTGGCAAAGGATTCCAGCTCATCTTTTGGTAAATCCAGCACCGGGATGATCTCCTGGTAGATAGCCTTTTCCACGAATGCGCAGATCTCTGCATCGTTCATCGCCTCACCCACCGTGTCCAACCCGGCCTGGAAGGCAACCGGAACCAGCGCCGTGTGCGCGCCGTTAAGGATCGCTACTTTGCGCTCTTTGTAGGGTTTGATGTCATCGACAATCAGCACGTTAAGCGGGTATTTATCGAGGCGCAGTTCGGCTGCCAGGGATTTTGGCCCCTGAATAACAAACAGATAGAAATGCTCAGCGGTGTCGAGGAAGCCATCGTGGTAGCCAAGCTCTGTTTCGAGTGCAGCCACTTCGTCACGCGGATAGCCCGTCACAATGCGGTCAACCAGGGTTGAACAGAAGCTGTTAGCATCATTCAGCCATTGAATAAATGCAGCGGGAAGCGCCCATTCCTGAGCGTAGCGCAGCACCAGTTCACGCAGCGCATCGCCATTATAATCAATCAGTTCGCACGGAATAATCACCCAGCCCTTATCGGGCGCGCCGTTGAAATGGCTGAAACGTTCAAACAGCAAACGAGTCAGTTTTGCCGGATAGCTCACGGCTGGCGCATCGTCGAATTTGTCGTCGGCGTGATAGCTGATACCCGCTTCGGTGGTGTTGGAGAACACAAAACGCATATCGGGATTGTGCGCGAGCTTGAGGAATTCATCGTACTGACTGTAGACGCTGATTTCGCGGTTCACGGAGCGGATAAGACGCGCGTCGCTGACGGCTTCACCTTTCTCATTCAGACCACGAATAATTGTGGTGTACAGGCCGTCCTGAGTGCTGAGCGAAGGCGGGAAATCACTCTGGATTGGGCGGACAATCACCACCCCAGAGTTGAGGTCGGTGTGTTCATTCAGCAGGTCTACCTGCCAGTCGATGAACGCACGTAAAAAGTTACCTTCACCAAACTGGATGATACGTTCAGGATAGAGAGCACCGGGAAAATCACGACGGTTGAGTGTGTTCACAAGGGGTTCCTTTTTTAATTAGTCATACAGCCCGATAAGATTGGTCCAATAACCTATCAAACTTTGAGACCATGAAACCCTGTTTTGATCAAACCATGCAGCAATTGTAAAAAATATTATAAAAACTTATAAAACACTGAGGTCGCCGTCATTTCACCGTCCGGCATCAGCGCATAGCGCGGGATCTCTCCTACCTTTTGCCAGCCAGCACGCTGATAGAACGTTTCCGCGCCGCTGCCGGTTGCGGTATCCAATACCAGAACGGATTTTCCCTGATTTTGCGCGACCGATTCCAGTGCGTCCATCAATGCCATAGCCACACCGCGACGACGGGCTTTTTCATGTACCAACAGTTTGGCAACATCCGCGCGGTGCGGCTGGTTTTCAGGTTGATCGGTGATGAGCTGGACTGTGCCTAAAAACGCCTCACGTTCGTCACTGCACGCCAGCACGGTGCGCTCCTGCCGCCCCACGCTTTCGGCCACGCCCAGCCAGAACTGGCGCGCTTTCTCAGGGGTAAAAGGCAGCATAAAGCTCACCGATGCCCCACCGCTGACGCAGTTTTCGAGGATATCAGCCAGCGAATCGATATGGTAAAGGATCGCTTCCCGAGAAAGAGAGTGAATATGCAGCGAGGAGGTCATTGGATTTCCTTGTGAATTGACCTCCTCAGATTGCTCTTAACATTTATTTAACGCAAGAACCGCGCTCATAGGATTTTATGATGTCAGCCACCCGCGCTGTGCTGCTGCTTCGCCGCGAGAATCCTTTCATGGGCGGCATGTAGCCATTGCTGAAGATCATTTTGCTGATGCTCGAACTCACAAACTCCCCACGAAAACGTAAGAATCCAGGGATGCAGACCGCGCTGGTTGTATTCCGCGACCTGTTCATTAAGATATTGCATCGCAATCCAGGCACCCTTCTCATCGGTATCGGCAAACAATACCGCGAACTCGTCACCGCCATACCGCACTAAAAGATCGGCTTCGCGAAACGAGGCGCGCATCAGTTCAGCCATCGCTTTAAGCGCAATATCACCTTCACTCTGACCGTAGCGTTCATTAATCTGGCGGAATCTGCCCAGATCCATCCAGGCGAGTGTTAATGGCTCTGCCCGCCGCCGGGCACCGGATAATGCGAAAGCCGCAAACTGGTTAAACCCGCGCCGGTTAAACAGCCCCGTCAGATCGTCGGTGGTCGCAGCACAGGCCGCCGCAAATTCATCTTCCGCCAGCGCCGCCAAATCGTTCAGCGCCGCCATGTCCTGATCGCTGAAATCCCGAGGAACGGCGTCCATCAGACACAGCGTTCCGGCAATCGCACCATCAGGCAAATGCAGTGGAATGCCCGCATAAAAACGCACGCCCAGCGCTCCCCTGACCTGCGGATTATCGCCAAAACGAGCGTCATGGTGGGTATCAGGAACCACCAGCGGCACGTTGCCACTCAGGGTATGGCCGCAAAAAGAGTGGCTGCGCGGCGGGAGGTTTACCGTTGAACCCTTCGCCGACAAAGCCACCAGCGAATGCTCATCAATGAGATTGATCATCGCCACCGGCACGTTAAAAATACGCGTCGCCAGACGGGTAATACGGTCGTAAGGCTGATGGTGAGAGGATTCCAGAAGCCCGGAATCACGCAGGGATAACAGACGGTCTGATTCATTGGCAGGGATCGCGGGCGCTTTCATAATGTCTCCTGACACTCAGCTTTTTTAATAGCTTAGCCTAAAGAGTCAACTTGTCAGTGCGCGAAAATTCGATTTTTGCCGCCGCGCTTAGCCTGGTACAGCGCCGTATCCGCCGCCTGTAGCCAGTCGGTGACATTCGACATCTCGCGGGTCGCCCCTGCAATACCAATGCTCAACGTACAATTGATCGTTTCTTGCGCCACATCTTGCATAATGGCGGCGGCTTCCATAATCCGCGCCGCCACCACGTGGGCCTCTTCAATAGAGGTATCCGGTAGCAATATCACAAATTCATCGCCACCCAGTCGAGCCGGTGTATCGGTGGAACGCGTGGCGAGATGCAAAATTTGCGATACCGCAGCGAGCATCGCATCCCCGACTTTATGGCCGAAACGGTCGTTTACCTCTTTAAAGTTATCGATATCGATAAACATCAACGCCGATTCCCGACAGGCCTGCTGGAGTTTTTTGAGTTCATGCTCAATGCGTTTTTCGAGCAAGCGGCGATTGGCGATATCCAGCAGCGGGTCCATCATTGCAATACGTTCCAGCTCGCGCGATTTAATGCGCAAGCGCAGCGCAATACTGTCCGTCAGCACGCTGAGGGCGATGATATAGATAGCAATTAAGGGCAACGTGGCAAACATGGTCTGCTGAGAAACGGTGGTGACCACTGCCATTCCCTGTACCAGCCAGGCGGCGAGAAACACCGCCAGCATCGCAAACGCCGCTTTCTTCATCAGCGTAAAACCGCCAGCGGAAAGCCGGTCTGCCAGCAGGATCGTCGCAATGACAACCGAGGGGAGCGGATTGACAGCCATCATGGCAATCCAAAAACCGCCCGCTCCCGCATCAATCACCAGATTTTGATGTTCCGTCACCAGCGGCGTAGAAGAGCGACGAGCGCGCTGCCAGGCGACCGTCGGCCAGACAAAAGCGTTCACAGCCAGCAAAAGCATGAGCCATTCTGAACAATTTTGCTCAATGAGTACGGAGATAATGGGGATAAAACAGAGAAACGTGCCAAGGATACGCATCAGATACATACGTTTGACAAAACGACTCCCTGGTAAGCGATGGTTTTTACTCAGTTTATCAATTCCGTTCATCACGCGATTTTTCCGATGTGTTATCCCCGGTATCTTATTGAGCTTAAAAATACGTAGCAAGCAATTTATCAGCAATTTGATAACATCAAGGCCGCATTCTGCCTGGGATGGATACGTTTACACGTGCTCCGTACTTTTTTCGGGTTCAACGCTAAGCTGATTGTCCAGTTGACGCGCACTGGTACGATTTCGCCCTGCTTTTTTCGAGCGATACAGATACTCATCTGCTTCGGCCATCAGCTTATTAAACACCTCAGTCAGCTGCCAGGACTCGGATTTGGCGCTCCCGAGACCGATACTCACGGTCAGAAAGAGCGTTTGCTGACGCCAGCTAAACGGATGCGAAGCGATAGATTCCCTTATACGTTCCGCCAGTTCAACGCCCTGACGCGCATCCACGGAGTTCACCACCACCGCAAATTCTTCGCCGCCCATTCTTGCCACCAGCCCGTCTTCACCGACGGTCTGCTGCACCTTGCCGGCAAACTCGGCAAGAACACGGTCCCCGCACTCATGACCATAGTTATCATTGATGCTTTTGAAATAATCGATATCCAGCAGCATGACCGTCAGAAAACGCGGATGGCGATGAGATTCTTCATTTTTCAGCGCTTCATACAGGCCCGACCGTGAATAGACGCGGGTCAGAAAGTCATAATCAGCGCGCAGCGACACCTGATGAATGAGCGAGTTAATCGCCGCAACGCTCACGGAAACCATCACCGGGCAAATCGCCATCGTGGCAATCCCCAGACGCGCAGAGAACATCATTGGCGTCGACAGCGGTGCGGCCACAGCAATATTAATAATCGAATTGGCGACCAGGATGATTTCTACGCCTCCCGTCACAAAGGTCAGTAAACAGGTCGCCGGGAGAGAATAGCGCACCGCACACCAGATAAGCGCAGGCAGCGGAAACGCCAGACTGCCCGCTCCACCGATCACCACTGAAGCCATCACCGAAACGATCAGCGCCACCACCGGCATAAAGTGATCCAGCCGCACCGGATGTTTGAGCTCCGGGATTTTGACCGTCATCAGGCACGGCAGAATCAGCACTCCCGTCGAGAATTGCTCGCTAAACCAGTCGGCAAACAGTGGCCAGAAAGTTTGACTGTCAATGCCGACCGAGCCCATTGCGCCTATCAGCGCGCACAGAAGTGCCGCCAGCAGACAATAATTAAACAGTCGTAGGGCGTTAATCGGGTCCGGAACCAGCCGTCCTCTGCGTCTGTCCCGCGTCACCAGCAACGCGACGGTGACGATAAACACCATATTGGAAAGATTGATCACCACCGAGGCCATGCCCCAGTTAGTGGTTACCGCGTCATACATCAGCATCGCGACATACGACACCGCATAATAATGCAGGCGGTTGAGATAAGCGTAACGGGCAAATACGCCCGCCATCACGCCATTCAGCGGCCAGAAAAGCGAGAGCGCCTCCACCAGACGTAATTCCGCACCAATGAAATAAAATAGCGTGGTGAGAATAAAAATACTCACCGCATTACGCAGCGGATTGTCGGGTTGAAAAGGTTTAAATGAGGTCAAAGAAGATTGCATCAAATATCAATCCATATAATCGCTTAACGCAATTATTTCGCGGTCATCAGCAGGAATACTAAAAGATTAGCACCTATCTATAACATACATCCCCAGGGAGCATAACCCATCAACGTTAGTGGTGTATTTGATCAGTAAACCGAACGCCCAAGCCGCTGAGTGAGTTGCTCCAGCACCGCAACGCCTGCCAGCGAGTTCCCGGCAGCATCAAGCTCCGGGCTCCAAACCGCAATCGCCATTTCGTGAGGAACAATCGCCACGACGCCACCGCCAACGCCCGATTTGGCCGGCAGCCCTACCCGCCAGGCAAACTCACCGGCATTTTGATACATCCCGCTGGTCGCCATGAGCGCATTCACCTGCCGCGCCTGCATCGGCGTCACAACGGCCTGATTATGCAGCGCAGAATGGCCCTGATCGGCAAGAAACAGAAAGGTACGCGCCAGCTCCACGCAGCTCATTTTCAGCGCACAGTAATGGAAATAGTTTTGCAGCACGGTGGCGACATCATTGTGAAAATTGCCGAAGGATTTCATCAGCCAGGCAATGGCGGCGTTCCGCGCAGAGTGTTCAAACTCAGAACGCGCCACGTTGGCGTCGTAACTCAAATCGGATACACCGCTCAGCTGACGCACAATCTCCAGCATTCTCTGGCGCGGCGCACTGAGACGGCTTTGCAGCATATCGCACACCACCAGCGCGCCGGCGTTGATGAACGGATTACGCGGTTTGCCCTGTTCGATTTCCAGCTGGAGCAAAGAGTTAAACGGCTGACCCGAGGGATCTTTCCCGACCCGCTGCCAGATCTCGTCTTCATCATATTGACGCATCGCCGCCACCAGACTCAGCACTTTTGAGATCGACTGAATCGAAAAACGCTCAGTGGCATCCCCCGCCTGATAAAGTTGCCCCTCAACGGTACAAATCGCGATACCCAGTTTATTGCCGCTGATACACGCCAGCGCGGGAATGTAATCGGCAACGTTACCTTGCCCCAGTAACGGGCGAACCTGGGCCAGAATCTCTTCCAGCATCTGATTATCAATGACCGCAGCCACACTTTGCTCCTTGCCCACAGGCCAAAAACGGGCTGCGAGTATAACAGAGGGCGATGCGCTCCGTCAGGCAGGAAGACGAAAACGCGAAACCGCCTGCATCAGAAGATAAGACTCATCGTGTAAGCGGCGCGAGGCTTCAGACGCAGTGCTCACCAGGACATCAGTCTGCTGCGAAACCTGATTCAGCGCCTGTAACTGTCGCGTCATCTGATGAATACTGTCGCCCTGGCTCAGGGTGGCGGCAGAGATGTCATCGAGCAAACTGCTGAGATTCGCCACCAGCCCGGTAACCTGCTGCAAATTGTTCTCCAGCTTGACCACTGCTTTTGAGCCGTCCTCAATCCCTTGCAACGAATGATTGATCAGCTCCTGAATCGTCTGCGTCGAATGGCTGCTCTTTCTCGCCAGCAGGCCGACCTCACGCGCAACCACCGCAAAACCGCGCCCCTGATTGCCCGCATGGGCGGCTTCAATGGCGGCGTTTAGGGCCAGAATATTGGTCTGGAATGCCACGCTGTCGATCAGAGAGACGATCCCGCGCATCTCAGACGATCGTTCAACGATCGCCTGCATCGACGCATTCACGGTCGACATCATCATATCGCCACCCGCCGCCGTCTGACGCGCTTCGTTGGCACGTGAGCTGGCCAGTTTTGCATAGCCGGTATTGCCTTCAACGTGCGTTTCCAGCGTCGCGATATGGGCCGTAACATCGCTCAGCTCTTGCGCCTGGCGTGCCGACTGCTGATACAGTTTCTGATTACCTTCCGCCAGCTCGCCAATATTCGACACCATCGACGTTGTGGCCTCACTCACCTGGGTCACCAGCTGCTGTAATCCACGCTGCATGGTCATGACGCTCACGCTCAGCTGTCCGATTTCACGGTTAAAGCCATTCACCGCAGGCGCATTCCCGGAGAGATCTCCCGCCGCCAGCTGATTGATATGTGCAATGAGCCTGCGCAGAGGGACAATCACCCAGCGAGACATTCCAAACCAAACCGCAACCGCAATGAGCAGCAGCACCACCGGCGCCAACAGGAACAGCGACTGCAAATCCGATAGACGGTCCATCAGCGACTGTCGCCCCACGCCTGCCTGTTGTTCGCTGAGTTGCTGAAAGCGCGCGTAGTTATCATTAAAATCAGTCTGAAATGCCTGGGCAGGCACCGCAAAAAAGGCATCGATGGAGTTGGTTTTGATCAGCCCTTGCGCCTGCTCATTGATCGCCCCGTAGAACAATTGATAGCTGTTGATCAGCGCGTCATCTTTCGGCGGATTCAGCGCCAGCCACGCGTTCCACGCTTGCTGAGAGGCACTCAACGCCTTCTGTGCTTCATCCATCAGGCTGTTCCAGCTCCCCTCCGAGCCGGTTTCTTTATCCTGCATAAAATAGACGCCTGACCGATTGAGCAGATCGCTTGCCGCCAGCAGCGAGACGCGAGCCAGATCGAGTTTGCTCTGCTGCTGTTGCGCCAGCTGGTTTTGTTGTTCATTGAGTTTCGCATCGCGCAGTGAAGCGGTCAGGAGAATCGAGGAGGAAAGCTGTAAAGCAGAAAAAAGGGCGATAATGCAGAAGATGCCGGCCAGCAGACCAAACTGACGCTTCGCAATACGGCTAAAAATTTGCGTTAGGTTCATAATATTCTTCTGTAACAGTACGTTAGACGCGTGCGAGTCTACGAAACCTAAATGACAGAACCATGACACAAAAATGACAAAGGCCTTCGTGATGAAGGCCTTTTAAGCGTTTTAGCAGAACTTACACCCGGTCTTTCCACACGGTTTGGATATTGCAGAATTCATGCAAACCGAAGTGAGACAGCTCGCGACCAAAGCCGCTTTTCTTCACGCCGCCAAAGGCCACGCGCGCATCGCTGGCGCTGAAACCGTTAATGAACACGCCACCGCATTCAAGCTGACGCGCGAAGGTGTCGGCCAGGTGTTGATCGGCAGTAAATACCGTTGCCGACAGACCAAAGTCACTGTCGTTGGCCAGCGCCAGGGCATGTTCAGCGTCTTTCGCTATCGTGATTGCCGCCACCGGACCGAACAATTCCTGACGGAACGCGGTCATTTCTGGCGTCACATTGCCAAGCACGGTTGCCGGGTAATAATTGCCCTCTCCCGCCACTTTCTCGCCGCCGAGCAACAGCGTGGCGCCTTCATTAAGTGTCGCCTGCACCTGCTGATGCAGCTCATCGCGCAGATCGAAACGCGCCATCGGCCCGAGATAATGCGCTTCGTTATCCGGTGCGCCCATCTTCAGCGCAGCCGCCGCCGCCACAAAACGGTCGGTGAACTGTTCCGCAATGCCCTCTTCGACGATAAAGCGTTTAGCCGCCGCGCAAACCTGCCCGGTATTTTGATAGCGCCCGGTGACTGCGGCGTTAACAGCCAGATCCAAATCCGCATCGTTCAGCACAATAAACGGATCCGAACCGCCCAGCTCCAGCACACATTTTTTCAGCGCCGCAGCCGCCTGAGCACCAATCGCCGCACCGGCTCGCACACTTCCGGTCACGGTAATCGCGGCTATACGACGGTCATTAATCGCCTGGCTCACGCCGTCATTCGTGGCATTTACCCAGCCAAACACGCCCGGCTCAAAACCCGCGTCAGCGAAAATCTCACCGATTAGCGTCGCCGAACCGAGAACGTTAGGTGCATGTTTGAGCAGATAGCTATTACCCGCAAGCAGGATCGGCACCGCACCGCGCAGCACCTGCCACAGCGGGAAGTTCCACGGCATCACCGCAAGAACGGGACCCAGCGGGCGATACTCAATCACTGCGTTGTTGTTTTCGACAAGTGTCGCTTCAGCGGCAAGCATCGCCGGGCCATGCTCGGCGTACCAGTCGCACAGACCGGCAGATTTAGTGACTTCGGCACGAGCCTGCACAATGGGTTTTCCCATCTCACGCGACATCATCTGTGCCATCTCTTCAGCACGTGCACGCAGCGCAGTACCGAGTTGGCGAAGCGCTTTCGCCCGTTGAGAAACCGTTTCGTTTCGCCACAGACGAAAACCGCGATCCGCCAGAGCAATGGCCTGTTCTACGTCTTCTTTCGTGGCCCACGGATATGCCGCCAGCGTTTTGCCGGTGGCCGGATCAATAGACAGCGCATGCGTTGCAGGTGAGTGAGTCATAGTCTTCTCCACGTAATAGGGGTTGATTCATTGTGGCCCACTCTGTTATTTCTTAAAAATGAATAATACTGACTCACTTATTCACGAATCGAGAACGCTATGGATTTAACCCAGCTTGAAATGTTCAATGCGGTCGCCCAGACCGGCAGCATCACCCAGGCGGCGCAAAAAGTGCATCGCGTCCCGTCGAACCTGACCACCCGTATCCGCCAACTGGAGGCCGATCTCGGTGTGGAGCTGTTCATCCGCGAAAACCAGCGTTTGCGCCTCTCGCCGGCTGGGCATAACTTCCTGCGCTACAGCAAACAGATCCTCGCCCTGGTCGAGGAAGCGCGGATGGTGGTTGCGGGTGATGAGCCGCAGGGCCTGTTTGCCCTCGGCGCGCTGGAAAGCACAGCAGCGGTGCGCATTCCAGAATCCCTCGCACAATTTAATCAGCGCTATCCGCGTATTCAGTTTGCCCTGTCGACCGGGCCTTCCGGGACAATGATTGACGGCGTGCTGGAGGGCACATTAAGCGCGGCGTTCGTTGACGGGCCGCTGTCACACCCGGAACTTGACGGTATGCCGGTCTATCAGGAAGAGATGATGTTGGTCGCGGCTGCAGGACACGAAAAAGTGTCGCGCGCTACCCAGGTGAGCGGGCGCGACGTCTACGCTTTTCGCGCCAACTGTTCCTACCGCCGCCATCTTGAAAGCTGGTTTCATGCGGACCGGGCGATGCCTGGGCGAATTCATGAGATGGAGTCGTATCACGGGATGCTCGCCTGCGTGGTCGCCGGAGCGGGAATTGCGCTGATGCCCCGCTCGATGCTGGAGAGCATGCCGGGGCATCATCAGGTGGAGGCGTGGCCGCTCGCGGAAAACTGGCGCTGGCTCACCACCTGGCTGGTATGGCGACGCGGCGCGATGACGCGTCCACTTGAGGCATTTATAGCACTGCTAAACGAACGTCAGCCACCAGCACCTTCTCCATAAACAGGCTTAACGGATCTTCCGCGTATGGCGCAAACGCCGTGCGCGTCTGATACCCGCAGCGTTCATACAGCTGAATCGCCGCATGCTGCTTAATCCCCGTTTCGAGGCGAAGCGTGTGGCAGTGGCGGCTCAGGGCTTCATCCTCCAGCGCCGCCAGCAGTTTTTCACCCAATTTTTGTCCGCGATGGGTGGGATCGATATAGACCCGCTTCATCTCCCCGCTGCCGTCACCGTTGAGCACTATCGCCCCGCAGCCTACGGCATTTAATTGATTATCGCGAATCACCATCATCAGCAGCGAGCCGGCTGCTAACTGGGTCAAATCAATCAGATGATTACTTTCTGCCGGGTACAACTCGGTTTGATAGCGGTCCAGGGCGGTGATCAGCGCCACAATATCCGGATGAGAGGCAGATTCAGAGGTAATGGAATACATGGCAGGCTCCTTTTGTTGTTTGTTATCAACATAGCTGCCTCCATCGCCAAAGGGTCATACGGTTAACTTATCTTTCTTGAGGGGAATCTAACAAAGAGTGCCAAAAATGCGGGGTGCTGTAGTTATATACAGTATTGGTATAGGAATCGCGATAATATGCCCGTCACTCGTGAACAACGCTTACCTGAAATGCCCGCAGTGCGGGCATTTCAGTATGGCCTACACGCGCAGGAAGATTTTGCCTTTCAGATACAACGTCGCCTGGCCGCCGATTAGCACACGATCGCCCAATAGCTCGCAGCGCAACTCCCCGCCTCGGGCTGACACCTGGCGGGCATTCATCTGCGTTTTGCCGAGTTTTTCGCTCCAGTAAGGGATTAGCATACTGTGGGTAGAGCCTGTCACCGGATCTTCCGGTACGCCCTCTCCTGGACAGAAGAAGCGACTGACAAAATCAGCTTTGTCGCCGGGTGCAGTAATGCAGACCATTTTATCCAGCGGGATCATCGCGGCGATATCCGGGGCAATCGCTTCGACCTGCTGTTGGTTTTCCAGCACCACCATGTAGTCACGCGCGACGCGCACTTCTTTCGCTTCGGTGATCCCCAGAGCGTAAAACAGCAGCGCTGGCGCATTGTCCACCGGCTCACTCGCCCATGCAGGGAAGTTTAGCGTCAGCCAGTCGCCGTTACGTTTAACGGTCAGTTTACCCACGAAGCGGGTCGAGAATTCGATCTCAGTGTGTGGATAATCGAGGTATTCAAAAATCACATGCGACGCCGCGAGCGTGGCATGTCCGCAGAGGTCTATCTCAGAGAGTGTGGTGAACCAGCGCAGCTCAAAACCCTCATCGGTACGCACGAAAAACGCCGTCTCCGACTGATTGTGTTGCTTCGCCATGCTGAGGAGTATCTCGTCCGGGAGCCACTCTTCCAGCGGACATACGGCTGCTGCGTTACCGCCAAAGGCTTTATCGCTAAAGGCATCCACCAGATAAAAATCAATTTCCTGCATCGTGTTACCGCCTGTTTTTATTGTGCTGTTCTTTATATTCAAGGAAAACAACGCCCTTCGCTACCGGTTGCATAAGGTAAACTTTGAGATCTACATCACATAATGATTGTCTTTTAACCAGTGAAGGCTTTAAGATCGCCTTCTCATCTTTTCAGCAACGAACCCTAATTATACTTATGCCTTCGAACACGGTTTCCCGCAAGGTCGCGTGGCTACGTGTGGTCACGCTTGCCATTGCTGCGTTTATCTTTAATACCACAGAATTTGTGCCCGTAGGGTTGCTTTCCGATATTGCTCAAAGTTTCCATATGGAAACAGCGCAGGTCGGGATCATGCTGACTATCTACGCCTGGGTGGTCGCGTTGATGTCGCTGCCCTTTATGCTTCTCACCAGCCAAGTGGAACGGCGCAAGCTGCTGATTGGCCTGTTTGTGTTGTTTATCGCCAGCCATGTGTTGTCGTTCCTGGCGTGGAACTTTACCGTGCTGGTGATCAGCCGGATTGGTATCGCCTTTGCACACGCCATTTTCTGGTCGATTACCGCCTCGCTGGCCATTCGTCTGGCCCCGGCGGGGAAACGCGCTCAGGCGCTGAGCCTGCTGGCAACCGGAACCGCGCTGGCAATGGTGCTCGGTTTGCCGATCGGGCGAATCGTTGGGCAGTATTTCGGCTGGCGATCCACCTTCTTTGCCATCGGCATGGGGGCGTTAATCACCCTTCTGTGTCTGATTAAACTCCTGCCAAAATTGCCGAGCGAACATTCTGGCTCGCTGAAAAGCCTGCCGTTGCTGTTCCGCCGCCCGGCGTTGATGAGTATTTATCTGCTGACGGTGGTTGTGGTCACCGCCCATTACACGGCGTACAGCTATATCGAGCCTTTTGTACAGGTGGTCGCGGGCTTTAGCGCCAACTTTGCCACTGTCTTGCTGTTACTCCTCGGCGGGGCCGGAATCATCGGCAGCATCCTGTTTGGCAAACTGGGCAACCAGCACGCGTCGCTGCTGGTGAGCGGTGCAATCGGGATGCTGTTGCTGTGTCTGGTGTTGCTGATGCCTGCGGCGGGAAGCGAGACCAATCTGGCGATATTGAGTATTTGCTGGGGCGTGGCGATGATGATTATCGGCCTGGGAATGCAGGTCAAAGTGCTGGCGCTGGCCCCGGACGCCACCGACGTGGCGATGTCGCTCTTCTCTGGGATCTTCAATTTAGGCATTGGCGCGGGGGCGCTGGTCGGGAATCAGGTAAGCCTGCATTTTTCAATGTCGGCGATTGGCTATCTCGGGGCAATTCCGGCGCTGGCGGCATTTATCTGGTCGATTCTGATATTCCGAAAATGGCCTGTGGCCTTAGAAGAACAGACGCATCGCGGGTAGTTTTTTGCCCAGCGGCGCTTCGCTTGCAGGGCCTACGGGAAGAGTAGGCCGGGTAAGCGCAGCGCCACCCGGCAAAAAGTCAGTGGTAAGTCTTAATAATTTCCAGCACGCCGTTAATAATAAACTGCACGCCCATACACACCAGCAGGAACCCCATCAGACGGGAAATTGCTTCGATTCCGCCCTTACCCACCCAGCGCATGATCGCGCCTGAACTGCGAAGGCTCGCCCACAAAATCACGCCAATCAATGCGAAGATCAGCGGTGGTGCCACCATGACTACCCACGCCGAAAACGTCGTGCCATCGCGAACCGTGGAAGCGGAACTGATGATCATCGCAATCGTACCCGGACCCGCCGTACTCGGCATCGCCAGCGGCACAAAAGCGATATTGGCAGAAGGCTCCGTTTCCATCTCTTCCGATTTGCTTTTGGCTTCCGGCGATTCGTGCGCTTTTTGCGCCGGGAACAACATGCGGAAACCGATAAAGGCGACGATCAGGCCCCCTGCAATACGCAACCCAGGAATCGAAATCCCAAACGTGTTCATCACCAGCTGTCCGGCGTAATACGCCACCATCATGATAATGAATACGTACACCGAGGCCATCAGCGACTGGTGATTACGTTCGGCGGTATTCATGTTCCCCGCCAGCCCCAGGAACAACGCCACAGTTGTTAACGGGTTTGCCAGCGGCAACAGCACCACCAGCCCAAGACCTATTGCCTGAAATAATTCCACCATAGTGCGTTGTCGTCCTTTTCCATAATCAACCCTCACAGTATACGGTGAAATGCCCTGCGTGAGCCACGCAGACAACGTAAGCAGTGTTTTCCGCTGGATAAAGATAACCATCCGTTATGTTTATGATTTAAAAGGCCTCAAAAAAAGTTCATCAAACGTTTTAGCAAATCGTGGCATCGGCGGATACATTCAGTTGACTTATACTTGCCTGAGCAATAATATCTGCCGTGATTAAACTACTTGCCAGGGCAACCATTGTGAAAAGCACCAGTGATCTCTTTAACGAAATTATTCCACTGGGCCGTCTTATTCATATGGTGAACCAGAAAAAAGATCGCCTGCTCAATGACTATCTGTCTCCGATGGACATCACCGCGACTCAGTTCAAAGTGCTGTGTTCCATTCGCTGCGAAGTATGCATCACCCCGGTTGAGCTGAAAAAGGTGCTTTCTGTCGACCTGGGGGCGCTCACGCGCATGCTCGATCGTCTTGTCTGCAAAGGATGGATTGAAAGACGCCCTAACCCCAATGACAAACGCGGCGTACTGGTGCAACTCACCAGTGATGGCGCGGCGATGTGTGAAAAATGTCATGAGTTAGTAGGACAAACACTGCACCAGGAACTAACAAAAAACTTAACGGCGGATGAAGTGGTCACTCTTGAGCATTTGCTGAAGAAAATCCTGCCGTAAACAGAAAGAGGTATGACGATGTCCAGACGCAATAATGACGCCATCACTATTCATAGCATTTTGGACTGGATCGAAGAGAACCTGGAATCGCCGCTCTCACTTGAAAAGGTGTCCGAGCGTTCAGGTTACTCAAAATGGCACCTGCAACGGATGTTCAAAAAAGAGACCGGTCATTCTTTAGGGCAATATATTCGTAGCCGTAAGCTGACGGAAATTGCGCAGAAACTGAAAGAGAGCAACGAGCCGATTCTGTATCTGGCAGAGCGTTATGGGTTTGAATCGCAACAGACCCTGACCCGCACGTTTAAGAACTATTTCGACGTGCCGCCGCATAAATACCGAATCACCAGTATGCCCGGTGAATCCCGATATCTGCATCCGCTAACACACTGTAACTGCTAATCGCCTGTATTAAGACGTAACCGAGGAAATCATGAAATTTACCGCCTCCGCCGCCCTCACCTTACTGGTGCTGGTCTCCGGCCAGACTTTTGCGGAGCAAACCACTCACGCTAACCAGCAGAACAGTCGCACGACGATGGTTCTGCCAACCGCACACGAACAATCACCGTTTGATTTCAATCATATGGGTGCGGGCAGCGACAAATCCGACGAATTAGGCGTGCCGTATTACAATCAGCACGACCTCTGATTCGTTTTTGCCCCGCAGATTGCGGGGCTTTTTTCATCCCCTGACCCGCGTCGTCCGACGCAACCGCAAACCAAACACGTTGATGTACAGCCCGGCCATGATCAGCACCGCACCGATCAATTGCAGCGTGGTCAGTTTTTCCCCCAACAAAATTGCCGCACTCGCCATACCCACGACCGGTACCAGCAGTGACAGCGGTGCAACCCGCCAGGTTTCGTAACGCCCCAGCAGCGTTCCCCAAATCCCGTACCCGACAATCGTGGCGACAAACGCCAGATATACCAGCGACAGAATGGTCGTCAGGTCAATCTCGATCAGGCTTGTCAGCATCAGCGCCGGACCATCAAAAATAAGTGACGCCACCATAAAGGGAATCACGGGAATCAGCGCGCTCCAGACGACGAGCGACATCACCGCCGGTCGTGCCTCGTGCTGCATAATCAGCTTGTTGAAGATGTTCCCGCATGCCCAGCTCAGCCCCGCCGCCAGCGTCAACATAAAGCCCAGCATCGCCACATGTTGACCGTTGAGACTGGCCTCGGCCAGAACCAGCACACCAAACACCGCCAGCGTGATCCCCGCCAGTTGTTTACCCTGCAAACGTTCACCGAACACAAACGCACCGAGAATAATAGTAAAGAAGGCCTGCGCCTGTAATACCAGCGACGCCAGTCCTGCGGGCATCCCGAATTTGATCGCGCAAAACAGAAAGGCGAACTGACCGAAGCTGATGGTCAGACCGTAACCAAGGAGCAGACGAAACGGGATCTTTGGACGGGCGACGAAAAACAGTGCCGGGAAGGCCACCAGTAAGAAACGCAAACCGGCCAGCATCAGCGGCGGCATGTTATGCAACCCCACCTTAATGACCACAAAATTTAGCCCCCACACCACGACCACCAGTAACGCCAGCAGCCCGTCTTTACGCGTCATACCTTGCCCCTGATTATTAAATTTTTGTAAACAGATTCACGTTAACGAAAAAAACGCGGCAGGAAAAGATCATTAATTCTGGCAGTCAGATAAAGCACTGATGGAAAAATTGGGTGCTATACAACGCCCCTGGTGGCGTGATAATCATTTAGACATAAAAAAAGCATAAGCATATGTCGGACAGGAAAATGAAATCATCTCTCAGGCGCTCAACCGCAGCGTTACTGGCATCGTCGTTGTTGTTAACCATTGGCCGTGGCGCGACGCTGCCGTTTATGACCATCTACCTCACGCGCGTTTATCAGATGAGCGTCGCGAATATCGGCTACGCCCTGACCATCGCTCTGACGATTGGCGTGGTGTTCAGCATGGGGTTTGGCATCCTGGCGGATAAGTTCGACAAAAAACGCTACATGATGCTGTCGATTCTGGCGTTTATTGCCGGGTTCGTGGCGATCCCGCTGGTGAATAATGTCACGCTGGTGGTGCTGTTCTTCGCCCTGATTAACTGCGCTTATTCCGTGTTCTCGACGGTGCTCAAAGCCTGGTTCGCGGATGTGCTGACACCAGGCGAGAAAGCACGCGTATTTTCCCTAAACTACAGCTTCCTCAATATCGGCTGGACGATCGGCCCACCGATCGGCACGCTGCTGGTGATGTACAGCCTGCAACTGCCATTTTGGCTGGCAGCCTTCTGCGCCGCGCTGCCACTGGTGTTTATCCAGATGTATGTGCAGAAAAGCATTGCCGCCGACAGTGAAAACGTCACCGTGCCGTGGCAGCCGTCGGTACTTCTGCGTGACCGGGCGCTGTTCTGGTATACGCTCTCCGGCCTGCTGGCGTCCTACGTGGGCGGCTCGTTTGCGAGCTGTATTTCCCAGTATGTACTGGCGGCGGATTACACCAGTGAATTCGCGGAAAAAGTGGTTGCCGTGGTGCTGCCCGCTAACGCCGCGATGGTGGTGTCGCTGCAGTATTTTATTGGCCGTAAAATCAAAGCCAGCAATATTCGCCCGTTAATGGCAATCGGCACGCTCTTTTTCCTTCTTGGACTGGGCGGGTTTATGCTCTCTGGCACCAATTTGATCTACTGGGGAATTGCCTCGGCGGTGTTCACCATTGGGGAGATTATCTATGCGCCGGGTGAATACTTGCTGATTGATAACATCGCGCCGCCGGGAATGAAAGCGAGCTACTTCTCAGCGCAAGCGCTCGGCTGGCTGGGCGCTGCTGCCAATCCGATGGTCACAGGACTGATTCTGACCCACCTGCCGCACTGGTCGTTGTTTGTGATTATGATGGTCGCGATCGTGGTGGCGTGGCTGATGATTTTGCGCGGGATGAGCGTGGAACCCTATGCCGAACGGGTGGAAACGCCGTGATGGCTGGTGCGGTCTGAAATGCCCGGTGGCGCTGTGCTTACCGGGCCTACGTTCCAGGGTTTTGTAGGCCGGGTAAGGCGAAGCCGCCACCCGGCAAAACACGGCTTAATGGTGCAACATCTCCTCCACCACCTGCTTCTTAAACATCTCGTTCGGGTAATAGGTCGGCCAGTTGTCCATCTCGTTCAGTAAGGCTTCATGCGAGGTGTTGCCCATAAAGATATGGAAATGCGCCGAGGCGCGCGGGCCGATGGTATGATCGCTGAACTGGACAAATTTCGGCGCTTTCGAACTGGCGTCTTTACATTCAAACAGGTAACGCACGCCCTTCTTGCCTGATGCGTAGGTCAGGATCTTGTAGCCGCTGTAATCATACTGACAGCTCGCCACCGATTTGCCGGTGTGGAATTCCATCACGTTATTTTCAATGCCGATGGTTTCCACATCCGTAGCGTAGCCCTTACGGTAATAGGCTTTCACTTCCTCGAACGATTTACTGGCGTCTTTTTCGACTTTCTTTTTAAATACCGGATCAAGCGAACCGTCCAGCAGGAAAGGATAAACCGACTGCCAGGTGCCGTCCCAGTCAGAGAGCTTACGGTCCTTAACGTCTTTATCTTCAAATACCCCGTTTGCCGCTTTTTGTTCCGCTTCGGTCATCTGATGGCCGTGCGAGTGGGCAAACAGCTGGCCGCTGACCAGCAGCGCCCCCAGAGTCATTGCAAATTTTCCAATGTGTAAAGCCAACGTGCGATCCTCACTCCATGTTACGAGAATGAGAATGTTATAATATAACATTTCAAAACACAATAACCCTAGATCGCCACCAGGCCGCGCACGCCTTCCTGTTCCATATTTTCTCCACGACCACGCTGGATGATGCTCCCGCGCGACATTAACAGGTAGTTATCCGCCAGTTCCGCCGCAAAATCATAGAATTGCTCGACCAGCAAAATCGCCATATCCCCCCGGCTGGCGAGCTGGCGGATCACCACGCCAATCTCTTTGATCACCGAGGGCTGAATCCCCTCCGTCGGCTCATCGAGAATTAACAGCTGCGGACGGCTCGCCAGCGCGCGGCCGATCGCCAGCTGCTGCTGTTGCCCGCCCGAAAGATCGCCCCCGCGCCGGTGCTTCATCTCTTTCAATACCGGAAACAGCTGCCAGATATCCTCCGGAACGCTTTTCGCTTCCCGTGCCGTAAAACGCGATAGCCCCAGCAGCAAATTTTCTTCCACCGTAAGGCGCGGAAAAATCTCGCGCCCCTGCGGAACATAGGCCACGCCAGACTGCACCCGGTGGTGCGGTTTCGCATGGGTAATCGTTTTCCCCTGCCAGACAATCTCCCCGCTGCGTGCCGGAATCAGCCCCATCAGACATTTAAGCAGCGTGGTTTTCCCCACGCCGTTACGCCCGAGCAAACAGGTCACTTCCCCGCCCGGCGCGTCAAAGCTCACGCCGCGCAAAATGTGGCTGCCACCGTAATACTGATTCAGTTCGTTCACCTGTAGCATGATGGCTCCTTAGCGTCCCAGATAGACTTCAATCACCTGCTCGTTGGCCTGCACTTCCCGCAGCGAGCCTTCCGCCAGTACTCGTCCCTGATGCAAAACGGTGACGTGATCGGCGATGGTTTCAACAAAACCCATATCGTGCTCCACCACCATCAGCGAGTGTTTCCCGGCGAGCGTGCGAAAAAGTTCTGCCGAATACTCCGTTTCCGCATCGGTCATCCCGGCGGCAGGTTCATCGAGCAGCAGCAAATGCGGCTCCTGCACCAGCAGCATGCCGATTTCAAGAAACTGTTTTTGACCGTGCGAGAGCATTCCGGCGCAGCGATCGCGCTCGGCACTCAGACGCAGAAGCGTTAACATCTCGCTGATACGGTCGCTCTGCTCCGACGTCAGCCGCGCGCGCAGGCTGGCCCAGACAGACTTGTCGCCCTTCATCGCCAGCTCGAGGTTTTCCCATACCGTCAGCGCTTCGAACACCGTCGGTTTCTGGAACTTACGCCCGATGCCCAGGCGTGCAATCGCCGCCGGTTCCAGCGCTGTTAAATCGATAGACTGATCGTAAATCGCCCGCCCACTCTGGGGACGTGTTTTCCCGGTGATCACATCCATTAGCGTAGTTTTCCCGGCACCGTTCGGGCCGATGACGCAGCGTAACTCCCCGACGCCGATGTTCAGCGACAGATCCGTCAGCGCCTGAAAGCCATCGAAATTGACGTTTATCGACTCCAGCTGGAGCACGGGATCGGTCTGGTCGCGAAAACGGTCGCCGGGCAACTGACGAGTAAAAAGTCCTTCGGCTGGCTGCATTATTTCTCTCCCTTACGAAAAAGCCCGTACACGCCGCGCGGTAAAAAGAGCGTGACCGCGATAAAAATCAGCCCGAGAAACAACTGCCAGTATTCCGGCATCGCCACGGTAAAGTAGCTTTTCGCACCGTTGACCAGCGCCGCGCCGATCACCGGGCCGACCAGGGTTCCACGCCCGCCGAGCGCGACCCAAATGGCCGCTTCAATGGAGTTGGTCGGCGACATTTCACCGGGGTTGATAATCCCCACTTGCGGGACATACAGCGCCCCGGCAAGTCCGCAGAGTACGGCAGAAAGCGTCCACACCAGCAGCTTAAATCCGCGCGGATCGTAACCACAAAACGTCAGGCGGTTTTCCGCATCACGCACTGCCGTCAGAATGCGGCCAAATTTGCTTTTCGCCAGCGCAAAACCGACAGCCAGTGACGCCACCAGTAACGCGACGGTCGCCAGAAACAGCGCGATACGCGTTGTCGTCGCCGTCACCGAAAAGCCCAGCAGCGTGGTGAAACCGGTAAACCCGTTGTTGCCACCAAAGCCGGTTTCGTTGCGAAAGAACAGCAGCATCCCCGCGTAGGTCAGCGCCTGGGTCATGATCGAAAAATAGACCCCTTTGATTTTGGAGCGAAATGCAAACCAGCCGAAAACCAGCGCCAGCAGGCCGGGGATCATCACCACCAGCAGCAACGCCCAGGCAAAATGCTGAGTCCCCCACCAAAACCACGGCAGTTCGCTCCAGGAGAGAAACGACATAAATGCCGGAAGACTGTCGCCCGAGGCCTGGCGCATCAGGTACATCCCCATCGCATAACCGCCGAGAGCAAAGAAAATCCCGTGTCCAAGCGACAGCATTCCGGCGTAACCCCACACCAGATCGAGCGCCACGGCGACGATGGCGTAGCAGAGAATTTTACCGACCAGCGTCAGCATCCAGGTGGAAACCGCCAGCGGATGGCTGGCCGGAAGCAGCGCCAGAAACGGCAGCACCAGCAGAATGGCGAGGATCAGACTGCCAAAAAGTTGGGTCGCGCGCGGCGCCTTACGCGCCAGTGTTAACGTCAGCGGCTGGCTCATCAGTCTGTTACCCTCCCTTTAAGCGCAAACAGTCCCTGCGGGCGTTTCTGAATGAACAGAATAATCGCCACCAGGATCAGAATTTTACCGAGCACCGCACCCATTTGCGGTTCGAGAATTTTGTTGAAGATCCCGAGGCCAAACGCCGCCGCCACGCTCCCGGCCAGCTGTCCGACACCGCCCAGCACCACCACCAGGAACGAGTCAATGATGTAACCCTGCCCAAGTTCCGGCCCGACGTTGCCGAGCTGCGACAGCGCTACGCCGCCCAACCCGGCAATTCCCGAGCCCAGACCAAACGCCAGCATGTCGATCCGCCCGGTCGGCACGCCGCAGCAGGCGGCCATGCTGCGGTTTTGCGTCACTGCCCGCACGTTCAGCCCTAGCCGCGTTTTGTTGAGGATTAGCCAGGTGAAGAACAGCACCAGCAGCACAAAGCCCAGCACCACGATACGGTTCCACGGCAGGATCAGATTGGCGTAGACCTGCACGCCACCCGAAAGCCACGCCGGATTTGCCACTTCCAGGTTCTGCGCGCCAAAGGTCATGCGCACAATCTGGATAAGCATCAGGCTAATGCCCCAGGTTGCGAGCAGAGTTTCCAGTGGGCGGCCATAAAGATGACGAATAATGGTGCGCTCCAGCGCCATACCGATTCCGGCGGTCACGAGGAACGCCACCGGCAGCGCCACCACCGGGTAGAACGCCAGCCACTGGGGCATGAACTGCGCCATCGCCTGCTGAACCATCCACGTGCAATACGCCCCGAGCATCAGCATTTCGCCGTGGGCCATATTGATCACCCCGAGCAGGCCGTAGGTGATCGCCAGCCCGAGCGCCGCCAGCAGCAGGACAGACCCCAGCGACAGCCCCATAAACGCCTGCCCCAGCAGATCGCTAATCAACAGACGATGCTCGATTTTGCGCAGACTGTTTTCCGCCGCCTCGCGCACGCGGGCGTCGGGTTCGGTTTGCACCTGAGTGAACGGCAACAGCCGGGTCTGCGTTTCGGGATCGGATGAGTGCGCTAACAGCTCGATGGCCTGCAAACGCACCTCCGCATTTGGGCTGACGAGCTGTAAATTGGCCAGCGCCACTTCCAGCGCCTGACGCACGCCTTCGTTCTTCTCCGCCTGCAGACGGTGCTGCAACATATTCAGCATTTCAGGTGTGGCCTCGCGCTGTAACTGTAGCGCTGCGCCCTTGCGTTGCGTGACATTGTCACTTGCAAGCTGATGCGTCGCCAGCGCCGCGGAGGCCAGCACCCGCAGGCGGTTGGTCAGGCGCACCGCTTTCGGGTCGCCCTCCGCCGCGGGTGAATCCCCCAGCGCCACCATGTCGCCATTCACGCGGGCAAAAGCGTGCTTCTGCCCGTCAGCAAACAGGTTCTCTTTTTGCAGCGCCTGCAACAGCGGCAGACGCTTCTCATCCGGGGCGACGGCCCACTTTTCCAGCAGTGCGGTTTGCTGGCTGCGGCTTGCGGCGACAAACGTGTCCGCATCCGACGCCTGCGCCATCCCTGGCAGCAGACCGGCAAGCCAGACTATTGCGACGAACATTCGCATTACGCTCATGGCTTTTCTCCGTGCGATTAAGGCTTAGTTACTGGCGGTTTTCATCGGCTGGTCTGGTTTTTTGTCGTTGCCCTGAATGAACGGGCTCCACGGCTGGGCGCGGACGGTCTCTTCAGTCTGCCAGACGACGTTAAACTGGCCGTCACCTTCAATTTCGCCAATCATCACTGGCTTATGCAGATGGTGGTTGGTGGCGTCCATCGTCAGCGTGAACCCCGACGGTGCTTTGAATGATTGACCGGCCATCGCCGCGCGCACTTTATCCACATCGGTGGTTCCCGCTTTCTCCACGGCCTGCGCCCACATATGGATACCCACGTAGGTGGCTTCCATCGGATCGTTAGTCACCACGGTATCGGCGTTCGGCAGTTTGTGCGCTTTGGCATAGGCTTTGTACGCCGCGACAAAGGTCTGGTTGGTTGGGTTATCGACCGACTCGAAGTAGTTCCACGCCGCCAGATTGCCGACCAGAGGTTTGGTATCAATCCCGCGCAGTTCCTCTTCTCCGACCGAGAACGCGACGACCGGCACATCCGTGGCTTTTACGCCCTGGTTGGCCAGCTCTTTATAGAAGGGAACATTGGAGTCGCCGTTGATAGTGGACACCACTGCCGTTTTGCCGCCCGCGGAGAATTTCTTGATATTGGCGACAATGGTCTGGTAATCGCTATGCCCAAACGGGGTGTAGACCTCTTCAATATCTTTGTCCTGAACACCTTTTGAGTGCAGGAACGCACGCAGGATCTTGTTGGTGGTGCGTGGATAAACGTAATCCGTCCCAAGCAAGAAGAAGCGTTTCGCGCTGCCGCCGTCTTCACTCATCAGATATTCCACCGCCGGAATCGCCTGCTGATTTGGTGCCGCGCCGGTGTAAAACACGTTTGGCGACATCTCTTCGCCCTCGTACTGCACCGGGTAGAACAGCAGCCCGTTCAGCTCCTCGAAGACCGGCAGCACTGATTTACGCGAGACGGAAGTCCAGCAGCCAAACACCGCAGCGACCTTATCCTGGCTTAACAGCTGGCGCGCTTTCTCTGCAAACAGCGGCCAGTTAGAGGCCGGGTCAACAACAACCGGTTCCAGTTGTTTACCCAGCACGCCGCCTTTGGCGTTAATTTCATCGATGGTCATTAACGCCACGTCTTTGAGCGGCGTTTCGGAGATCGCCATCGTGCCGGAGAGCGAGTGCATGATACCGATTTTGATCGTATCGGCAGCCTGAACGCCGAAACTCATTCCCATCGCCACAACGGAGGCCGACAGCGCGAAAGCTTTGATGAAGGTACGACGATGCATATTTTCACTCCTGAAAAGAAAGCTGTGCGAAAACGTCCGTAACCATGTGGACGCAGAATCAAACGTGTCAGCTTCAGGAGAGCAAAAAGGATGCCAGAATGGAAAACGGCGGAAATTCAGGGGAGTACAGGTGCAAAAAAAGCGTTAACGATTCAGAATAGCACAGCGCTGCATTAATAAAGTGCAACGCTGTGCCCGAAAAATCACCAGACTTCGTCAGCGATTTGCGTGACCAGACGCACTTTGTCCCACTGCTGGGTTTCGGTAAGACTGTTGCCCTCTTCCGTTGAGGCAAAACCGCACTGCGGGCTGAGGCAAATCTGCTCTTTCGAAACGTATTGCGCCGCCTCTTCCAGACGCGCTTTCACCCCTTCCGGGTTTTCCAGCTCGCCGTTTTTGGTGGTGATAAGGCCCAACACCACTTGCTGTTTGCCCGGACGGACGAAGCGTAGCGGCGCGAAATCCCCGCTGCGGTCATTGTCGTACTCCAGGAAGAAGGCATCCACGTTAACGGAGCCGAAAAGCACTTCGGCCACCGGCTCGTAGCCGCCTTCGGAGATCCAGGTAGAGCGGAAATTACCGCGACACACATGCAGACCGATGGTCAGATCCTCCGGTTTGCCTTCCAGCGCTTTGTTCAACACGCGGGCATAGGTGCGCGCCAACTGGTCTGCATCGTCGCCGCGCTCAGTAATCTGGCGGCGCTGATCGTCTGAGCAGAGATAGGCCCAGACCGTGTCGTCGAGTTGCAGATAGCGGCAGCCCGCTTCATAGAACGCATGGATAGCATCGCGCCAGGTGGTCGCCAGATCGTCAAAATAAGCGTCCAGTTCCGGGTAAACCGTCGCGTCGATGTCTTTACGCCCACCACGGAAATGCAGCACGCTTGGGCTGGGAATGGTCATTTTCGGCTGTGCGTTACCGCTGATGCTTTTCAGATAGCGGAAATCTTCCAGCATCGGATGGTCGCCAAAGGCCAGTTTTCCGGTGACACGCACGCCGTGAGCCTTAGTCTGAACGCCGTTAAACTGGATGCCCTGGTTTGAATCGTAGCGCTCCACGCCCTGCAAACCGTCGAAGAAATCAAAATGCCACCACGCGCGGCGGAACTCTCCGTCAGTGACTACGTGCAGGCCGCAGGCGCATTGCTGCTCAACTACATGGCGAATCGCATCGTTTTCCACAGCGCGGAGCTGCCCGGCGTCAATCTCACCGCTGGCGAACTGCAGTCGCGCCTGTTTAATCGCGTCGGGACGTAAAAAGCTGCCTACCACATCGGCACGGTACGGGGCGTGTTGTCGCTGCATGATTCTCTCCTTTGCTGCCGGCAATTGATTGCCCACAGTGATAATTCATTAATTGAACTTTTAGACTTCTGGATGGCTATATGTCCAAAAAGATGTCATAACCCCTGCGTTGCAGCAAACGAGAAAATTTCATGCGTGATGAATTATATTCATCTCTGACTTAATCCTCACTGGCAAAGGCGAAGTTTTCATCTTCCCAGCCAGTGATGCCACCGAGCATAATTTTGACTGGCAAGCCCAGGCGTGAGAGCTTCAGCGCCGCCCGATCCGCACCATTGCAATGTGGCCCGGCGCAATAGACCACGAACAACGTATCCTGCGGCCATTGCGCCATCATTTCGGCGGTCATTGCTGACCAGGGTAAATGGACAGCTCCCGGCAGATGGCGGCGCGCAAATTGCTCCGGGCGGCCTACCACATGTAGCAAAACAAAATCCTGCTGATGATTTGCCAGCGCGTGGTGCACGTCGGCACAGTCGGTTTCGACGCTCAGACGGCGCAGAAAATGGGCAACGGACTCCTGCGGGTCGGCGGTGGGAAATTCAGTGACGTAACTCATGGTGCTTTCTCCAGTTTGGCGTTTGTGTTAACAGTACGTTATCCAAAAATTCAGTCAGTGAATGCCTGCGGTTATGCCAGAAAACAGCAAAATGATGACAAACTTACGACAAGCATCGCGCCCGCTGGTGGTGGTCCTGGCGTATGACGGCCTGTGCACCTTCGAGTTTGGCGTGGCGGTAGAAGTTTTTGGCCTGCCGCGCCCGGAAATGGGCAACGACTGGTATCGTTTTAGCGTCGCCAGCGTTGAAGAAGGAGAATTGCGCGCCACCGGCGGGATTAGGATGGTGGCCGACGGCGATCTGTCGTTACTGGAACAGGCCAGCCTGGTTGTGATCCCCGGCTGGCGAGGTGCGGATGAAAGGGTTCCTCCTGCGCTGTGCGAGGCATTACGCAAAGCCCATGCGCGCGGCAGTCATCTGCTCTCGATTTGTTCCGGGGTGTTCGTTCTGGCTGCTGCGGGTGTGCTCGACGGACGCAAAGCCACCACGCACTGGCGTTATACCGAGACGTTAAAGACCCGCTTTCCGGCCATTCAGGTGATTGAAGATGTGTTGTATCAGGATGAAGGGACGGTCCTCACGTCCGCAGGGAGCGCCGCCGGTCTCGATCTCTGTTTGCACGTAGTACGCCGGGATTATGGAATAGATGCCGCAAATCTCGTTGCCAGGCGCCTGGTTATCCCCCCGCACCGTGATGGAACGCAAACGCAGCACGTGACGCGTCCGGTGGCAGTACTAAGAGAAAGTCAGCGTTTTGGCGAGCTGTTTGATTTCCTGCACCTGCAGCTGACGGTCAATCATAGCGTAAGCTCTCTGGCCCGACGCGTTGGAATGAGCGAACGTACTTTTTTACGCCGCTTTGCCAGTGCCACCGGGACAACACCCGCTCGCTGGCTGCTCAGCGAACGCCTGCTGAGAGCAAAAGAGTATCTGGAAAACAGTCGTTTAAGCGTCGACAGCATCGCTGAGCAAACGGGGTTTGGCCATTCCGCAACGCTGCGCCATCATTTTCGCCAGCACTATAATGAGTCTCCGACACAATATCGAAAACGCGTTAATTCAGGCCTCAGACAGAAGGAAATACGCTGAATTTTAAGCAAAAAAAACCGCCATAATCTGGCGGTAAATGCTTGCATGGATAGATATATATTTTGGTATCTACGTTCCGGTATTCCGTGACCGGTTGCGGATCGATAATAACTTAACACCCACAATTTAAATGAACACTAAACAAAGGGTTTACCCTGTTAGTTACGACTGAATATTCGTCGCCGTTGTGTTGATTTGCAGATACTTCATGAGCCCTTCTCCGGCGCTTTGAATAGCGCTCTCATTGACGGCCTCAAGATAAAACGCACGCGAGACGGCATAAGGCGCATTCTCAGCAGGGTAAACGGAATACTCGAATATCTTACCTTTCGCCTGGGTGCTGCAATCAAGACGCCAGTGCTGATCCGCCACTTTGGTACTGTTACAGGAAACGCGCCCGACATCACTGGTCAAATATGAACCGACACGCGTTTCTGCGGCCTGCAGATATTCTGGTTTGGCGGTGAAAGCGGTGTAACCGATATAAGCCACTGCCGCTGCTGCAATACAAAAAGACGTTATAGTTAATGCTGGTTTCATCTACTCGACCTGGTCCATAGTCAAAAGGCAATTATATCGGACTTTTCCTAAATACATAATCCCTGTCAGCCTCCTGAAAGAGTAAATCCCAGAATCTGAAGCCGATTTTTATTGTCCATAAATAGACTTGCGGTAATTTCAGCGCATAAACTGACAATTTATTTGCGTTAGTTTAAATCATCAAATAATAACCCAACGAAACTATTGGCATTATGGCCGCTAAATGTGATGCGGTGGTAACGAAATGGTTAAAACAAGTTTGGTTTTCATACTATTAACCTGTGCGCTATTTTCAGGTCAATTAATGGCAGGACATAAAGGGCATGAATATTTGTGGGTACAGAATGCAGACCACCAGCTACGTCATGCGGCGGACAGTGATGAACTGCGGAGTGTGGCAGAAGAGTCAGCGGAAGGTTTGCGCGAGCACCATCACTGGCAGAAGTCGCGCAAACCGGATACCCATTTTCGCTGATTAAGCGCCTTTGCGCTTTGGCAGAGTCTTCATCAAATCGTCAGGACTCACAGAGGCCACCACGCTTCCCGGCTGTGGCATCTTGAAGATGTGATTTTTCATCTTGCCAATTACGTGCATTTCGCACGGACGGCAGTCAAATTTCAGCGTCAGAACTTCATCGCCATTCACCAGCTGCATCGGCGTTGCTTTCCAGCTTTTAATATTGCCTTTGGCCTGTTTCGGACACAGATTGAAGGCAAAACGCAGACAGTGCTTGGTGATCATCACCGGCACGTCGCCCTTCTCTTCGTGCGCCTCATACGCTGCATCAATCAGTTGGACACCATAGCGATGGTAAAACTCCCGCGCTTTGTGGTTGTAAACGTTTGCAAGAAATGACAAGTGTGAATCCGGATAAACCGGCGCAGGAACGGATACCGCTTTGCGGCTGCCGCGCGGATAGTTTGCCAGTCGCGCATCATCAAGCATTTCTGCGGTTTCGCGGCGGAACTGGTTTAGCAGACTGTTCGGAACAAACAGCGCCGCAGGCAGGTTCACCTGAATATCACGCGCGTAATAAATAGTCTGCCCAAGCTTCGCTACGCCGTCTTTCAGGTTGTTCAGCGCTTTCTCGGCGTTATTGGCCTCTTCAAACTGACCATCCAGCGTATGTGTAACACTCACGCCGTCTTCGCTGGTCATGGTCAGGATCAGCTGCTCTTCCCAGCCGCCCAGTTCGATATCGACGGCAATCCGGCGCTCACTGGAGGTTTTCAGCAACGCCTGCTGCCAGTTGTGATCCAGGTTGCGATTCAGCGCCGCGTTCGGACGTGCCTTATACAGATCGGCAGGCATTTCGTTTGGCCAGACGCGATACTGATTTTCGCCGGTTTTCTCCACGGTATTCGCACGGAAACCGACGATTTCACGCTTGATCATCACGTTCAGACCATCGCCGTTCGCCAGCGTTTCGGTCACTTTCACGTCGAGATGGTCTTTGGACACTTTCAGCACTTCACCGACTGGCAGGCCGATAAACTTGGGTGAATCGAAGGCGCCGATATCGTCTTTACGCGCATTCACAAAGTAATCGGTGCTGCCGCGATGAAAGGTTTTATCGGTGGACGGAATGAAGAAATGCTCGGTACGCCCGGCGGACGCGCGCGCCAGATCGTTTCGGTCTTCAATAATGGCGTCCAGCATCTGGCGGTAGTGCGCCGTGATATTTTTCACGTAGCTCATGTCTTTATATCGCCCTTCAATTTTGAAGGAGCGCACACCCGCGTCGATCAATGCCGCGAGGTTTGCGGTTTGATCGTTATCTTTCATCGACAGGAGGTGTTTTTCAAAAGCCACGACGCGGCCCTGATCGTCTTTCAGCGTATACGGCAGACGACACGCCTGAGAGCAGTCGCCACGGTTGGCGCTGCGCCCGGTCTGGGCGTGGGAAATGTTGCACTGCCCGGAATAAGCCACACACAGCGCACCGTGAATGAAAAATTCAATGGTGGCGTCTGTCGCCTGGTGAATATCGCGGATTTGATTCAGATTCAGCTCGCGCGCCAGCACTATCTGGGTGAAACCAACGTCAGACAGGAATTTCGCTTTTTCGACGGTACGAATATCGCACTGGGTGCTGGCATGCAGTTCAATCGGAGGAATATCCAGTTCGAGCACGCCCATGTCCTGAACGATCAGGGCATCGACGCCGGTCTGGTATAAATCGGTAATCAGGCGTTGCGCAGGCTCGAGTTCATCATCATGAAGAATAGTGTTCAGGGTCACGAACACTTTCGCCCCAAATCGGTGGGCAAACGGCACCAGCTCAGCGATATCGCGCAGGCTGTTGCTGGCATTATGGCGAGCGCCAAAGCCAGGACCGCCGATATAGACCGCGTCTGCACCGTGCAGAATTGCCTCGCGGGCAATCGAGGCGTCACGGGCCGGGCTTAAGAGTTCAAGATGATGGGATTGCAGGCGCATACTTCGTCGTTATCCGTTATGGTCAAAATGGCGGCTATTGTAGTCAGAAGTCTACGACAGCGAAACCGTTTTGCGTACCTTTAACGGGGATAATGAATCAACGAATGAAAGTGCACCGTCTGGCTGCTGCTGTTGCGATAGGCATGGGGTTTGTCCCCTGCAAAACGCAGGCCTGAATCAGGCAAAATCGTGCGCCAGACCCCTTCAATACACATATCTAGTTCTCCGCTGATCACCACCACATGTTCAATCACACCGGCTTCGTGCGGCGTGGATTCACTCAACGCACCAGGCGCGAGGGTAATCGAGAAATGATCAAACTTAAGCGCGTCATCCCAGGGGAACAGCGGTTTGACCACCATCGCCTGCTCTTGAGGATCGAAAACCGGCTGCGGATGGGCTTCCGGCGTAATAAATGCCGAGAACGGAACGTTCAAACCCGTGGCGATTTTCCACAGCGTAGAGACGGTCGGGCTGGACTCGTTGCGCTCGATTTGTCCGAGCATCGCTTTCGACACGCCCGTCTCGTCGGCCAGTTTTGACAGGCTCCAGCCTCGCGCCTGACGCTCAGTTTTCAGCGTTGAGGCAAGATGTTCAGTGATATTCATAGATCCTCCCGTTGCGGCGAAGTGTACCACTTGTACGCTATAGCGCACAGTGTTACCTTTGCACGGACGCTATAACGCACAACGGAGTTTTCATGCGCAGTTCATCTTCTCTTTTTCCTGCGATCCTGGCCGGTTTCGTCGCGGTTCTGGTCGGTTACGCCAGTTCTGCCGCCATTATCTGGCAGGCTGCGGCGGCAGCTGGCGCAACGCCTCACCAAATTGCAGGCTGGATGACCGCGCTCGGTATCGGCATGGGTGTTAGCACATTGGCACTTTCCCTGTGGTACAAAGCACCGGTGTTAACCGCCTGGTCAACGCCTGGTGCCGCCCTGCTTGCCACCAGCTTACAGGGCGTGACGCTTGCGGAAACCATCGGTATTTTTATTTTCGCTAACGCCCTGATTTTACTCTGCGGTTTGACTGGACTGTTTGCCAGACTGATGAAGATTATCCCGCATACCCTGGCGGCGGCGATGCTGGCAGGCGTGCTGCTGCGATTTGGCCTGCAGGCGTTCACAAATCTGGAAGGGCATTTCCTGCTATGCGGAAGCATGTTGCTGGCGTGGCTGATAGCCAAAACCTTCGTTCCACGTTATGCCATTGTCGCCACTCTGTTGGTAGGGAGCGTCACGGCCTGGGCTGGAGGTGACGTTGTCACTGACAATCTCGCCTTTAAGGTGGTGATGCCGGAGTTTATCGCGCCAAAATTTACCTTTACCACGCTTATCAGTATCGGCCTGCCGTTTTTCCTGGTGACGATGGCCTCACAAAATGCGCCCGGTTTCGCCACCATGAAAGCCTCGGGTTATCCGGTTGCCGTCTCGCCGTTAATCATATTTACGGGCGCACTGGCCCTACTGTTTTCGCCTTTTGGCGTCTATTCCATCTGCATTGCCGCGATTACCGCCGCCATCTGTCAAAGCCCGGACGCGCATCCGGATGCGCAAAAACGCTGGCTGGCTGCGGCGGCGGCTGGCGTGTTTTATTTGCTGGCAGGGATTTTTGGCGGTTCCATTACTGCCCTGATGGCGGCGCTGCCCGTGAGCTGGATCCAGACGCTGGCCGGGCTGGCGCTGCTGGGGACGATCAGCGGCAGTTTATATCAGGCGTTACAGCTTGAGGCTGAGCGCGACGCGGCAATTGTGACCTTTCTGGTCACAGCCAGCGGCGTGACGCTGCTTGGAATTGGTTCGGCATTCTGGGGACTGGTGGCGGGCGGGATCTGCTTTACCGCGTTCTCACGCTTTCGCCGCGCGTAGCTGCGAGGGGGTGAATCCGGTTGACGCCTTAAATCGGTTGCTAAAGTGGCTGGCCGAGCTAAAACCGCAGGCCAGCGCGATGTCGGTCAGTGGTTGCTGCGAGAATTGCACCAGACCTTTTGCCTTTTCCATCCGCTGCTGCATGACGTACTGATGCGGAGCCATGTTCATAGACTGGCGGAACATGCGGGCAAAATGGTATTCGCTCAATGCAGCAATCGCAGCGAGTTCAGCAAGCGTTAAGGGCTGAGAAAGATTTTCGTCAATATAGGCCAGCACATTGCGCAGAACGAACGGCGACAGTCCGCCTGTCACCACCGGTAACTTCCACTGAACGCTGGAATAATGTTGGATCAAGTGGGTCAACAGCAAGGTGCTGGCGGTGCTTAACGTCAGTTGATTCGCCTGTTGCTGCCAGTCGCAGCCGAGCAAAAACTGGCGGTAAAGCATGGCGATTTTGGGATCGCTGGCGAAGGTTTTTTCGTCCAGTGAAATCCCGGCCGGGCTTTTATCCCAGATTTTTTCGCCAATCTCCCGCAGATGCTCATCGGTGCAGTAAAGATGCACAAATGACAAATCATCACGGATATCCCAGCTCGACTCGCTCTCTTTCGGCATCAGGCAAAAACGGTCTGGCCCACCGCCGTTTTTCCAGCCGCTGTTAGTTTTGTGGTAGCTCTCATAACCATCGGCCACGTACAAACTCAGGGTGTGGTGGTTACTTTTTACCGTGACCGTATCGTGCTTGTTGTACCACGCCGCCAGCTGGATGCCCGAATTCAGCGCGACCGTTTCCCGCAGCACGGCATTTTGTTGGCGAAGCGTTTCAAAGGTGTCGTAAGCGCGAGACATATCCGTCAGCTGGTAATGAAAGAGATCGTTAGTCTAAGAAGTGTTGCCCCGCGATACCAGCGTTGTCACCATAAAAAAGCGCAAGATTCTGCAAGTCAGCCGCAAGATGCTGAAAGCCGGGCTGTGTGGCTCACGTCATACTGCTTTTTTGCGGTTTGATAAGAGAGAAAAATGAACGCACTTTTGTATGGACTGGTGGTGGTTATCTGGGGAACGACGTGGATTGCGATTTTCCTGCAACAAGGGCCGGTCGCGGCTCCCGTCTCCATCTTCTGGCGTTTTGCCGTGGCGAGCGCCACCATGATGATTGTCCTGCTGGCACTGGGACGTTTGCGCAAAATGGCGATGCGCGATCACCTGTTCTGTATGATTCAGGGCTGCTGCGTGTTTTGCTTTAACTTCTGGTGTTTTTATACCGCGGCGAAGTTTATCAATACCGGTCTTGAGTCGGTCATTTTCTCGATGGCGGTGCTGTATAACGCCATTAACAGCTTTATTTTCTTTGGCCAGCGTCCACCGGCACGTTTCTGGACCGCCGCTATTCTTGGATTATTTGGGATCATCACCCTCTTCTGGGACGATCTGCTCGCCAGCGGCTGGAGCCATGAGCTGCTGCTGGGCATTGGCCTGTCGGCGCTCGGAACCTACGGCTTCTCGCTGGGGAATATGATCAGCCTGCGCCATCAGCGTAACGGTCTGGAAACCATGACCACCAACGCCTGGGCGATGATGTACGGCACGCTGGTGATGGGCGTGATTGCGCTGGTGCGCGGCGACAGTTTTATGCCGCAATGGACAGTGAGCTACATCGGTGCGCTGCTGTATCTGGCAATTTTCGGCTCGGTCATAGCCTTTGGCGTGTACTTTACGCTGGTCGGGCGCATTGGCGCCGGTAAAGCGGCGTACAGCACCCTGTTGTTCCCGCTGGTCGCGCTGTCGATTTCTACGGTATACGAAGGCTACGTCTGGCACATGAATGCCGTGGCAGGATTGCTGCTGATTCTGACGGGAAATATGGTGATGTTCACGAAACCGGAAACCTGGTTTAAGCGACTGCGTACGGCGTAAAAAAACCGGCGGCGTAATGCCGCCGGTATGGCATTATTTTTTCTTCACGTCGAACATGGTGGCATCTGTCGCCATGTCATCGATAACGTGAGTCAGGTTCGACATCGCCATCGGCGTGCTTTCGTTATTGAGCTCTTTCCCTTCGCCTTTACGAACGACTTTAACAACAGGTTTGCCCGTTGCCGCATCAATCAGCTCACCTTCAAAGAAGAGATGGGTATCCATTGTGCGATGTCCGGTCGCCATTTGCGTACCGGCAACGACTAAGGCAACAGGGACCACTTCATAGAACTGCAACCCTTCTTCTTTCGAACTCACACCGGTAATCGCGCCGCGGAAAATCAGGCTACGTGGCCCTGGCGTCGCCACCAGAGGTTTACGCGAACCGATGGCAGGTTTCATTTTATTGTTGGCATAAGCAAGCAGCCCATCGAGGGTTTTTTGCCCTATCTGGGTGGAAGGTTTAGGCGTTGGATAATAGGTAATTGGATTCCAGACAATACTGTCGTAATTAGACGGGTTGTAGGATGGATCGACCCAGCGCAGCGTCGGTTTACCGGTCGCTGACGTCGTTTGCTGCAAGCCTGAATAATCTTTTAAAAAGCCCGAATATTGATCGGGTTGCGCCACTTTGGACGCACAGCCCGCTAATGCCAGCAGGCCAGAGAGCGCTGCAACTTTAAATAAAGTCTGAGTACGCATGGTGGTAGATCCCTGTTATATGCAGATATGCATATGAAGTTATAGCAAAAGTATCAGGGGTTTGTTGTGACAAAAAAGGTGCTCGCCGCACAATTCAGAAAACAGACTGCCCGGAATAGTCACGGGCAGTGATTTATGGCTATTTAATATCCACTTGCCAGAACAGATGTTTGCCAAATGGGTCAATTTCGTAGCCTGTCACCTCTTTTCTCACCGGTTCGAAAATGGTGGAGTGCGCAATCATCACCGCAGGCATTTGATCGTGCATCATTTGTTGCGCCTCTTTGTACAGCGCCACACGTTTTTCATGATCGGTTATCGATTTAGCCTCATTGATGATTTTATCGAACGGCTGATAACACCATTTCGCCGAGTTTGACCCGCCGTTGGCTGACGTGCAGGTAAACAGCGGGCCAAAGAAGTTATCCGGGTCGCCCGTCGCGGTCGTCCAGCCCATCAGCGCCGCCTGGTGTTCACCGCCCTTCACGCGTTTGAGATATTCGCCCCACTCATAGGTGACGATTTTGGTCTGCACGCCGACCTTCGCCCAGTCGGCCTGAATCATCTCGGCCATCCGTTTGGCATTCGGGTTATACGGACGTTGCACCGGCATGGCCCACAGATCGACGCTCACGCCGTTGGCAAATCCAGCTTCTTTGAGCAGCGCTTTGGCTTTTTCGGGATCGTAGTCATAATCCTTCAGCTCGCTGTCCGCGCTCCAGACGCCCGGCGGCAGCAGGTTTTTCGCCGCGGTACCGGTACCGTGGAACACCGCATCGATGATCGCCGGTTTATTGATCGCCATCGCCAGCGCCTGACGCACTTTCACATTATCCAGCGGCGGTTTCTGGGTGTTAAACGCCAGGAAACCGGTGTTCAGCCCCGCCTTGCTCATCAGGTTGATATCTTTGTTGGCTTTCATGCGCGGCAGATCTGCCGGATTCGGGAACGGCATCACCTGACACTCATTTTTCTCGATTTTGGCCAGGCGAACGGAGGCGTCCGGTGTGATGCTAAACACCAGACGGTCGAGCTTCGACTTGCCCTGCCAGTATTCCGGGAACGCGGTAAAAAGAATGCGTGAATCTTTTTGATATTGCGTCAGTTTAAACGGCCCGGTGCCTATCGGCTCCATATCCACTTTTTCCGGCGTGCCCGCTTTGAGCATCGCGTCGGCGTATTCCGCTGAAAGAATCGAGGCAAAATACCAGGCCAAATCGGCGACAAACGGCGCTTCCGGATGGGCCAGGGTAAAGCGCACGGTATGATCGTCCACCTTGTCGATGGCGGTAATCAGGCTGCCAAACTCCAGGCTTTCAAAGTTGGAGTAGCTGCCATTCGAGACGTTGTGATACGGATGATTGACGTCTTTCTGCCGCATGAAGGAGAAAATCACGTCATCGGCGTTAAAGTCGCGCGTCGGCTTGTAGAATTTGTTGCTCTGGAATTTCACGCCTTTGCGCAGATGGAAGGTGTAGACCTTGCCGTCTTCGCTCACGTCCCAGCTCTCGGCCAGGCTTGGCACCAGCTCCGTAGTGCCCGGTTTAAAATCGACCAGGCGGTTATAGACCGGAACCGCACTGGCATCCACGCTGGTACCCGAGGTGTAAAGCTGTGGGTTAAAATTCTCCGGCGATCCTTCCGAGCAATACACCAGTGTTTTTGCCGCCACGGTGGAACTTACCGTTAATGCGGCAATGGCCAGGGTTAATTTTGTCAATTTGCTGTTCATCGCATTTTCCTGTCTTTTTATTCGACGGCTAATTAATTCTTTTGCCAATACACAAATACCATTAAAGTGATGATGCAAACACCTGATAATACAAATAAAGAAGGAATCACTATGGCGCTCTCACTCTCCAGTCAATTAACCCAACGCTTTTATCGCTACCTGGCTATTACCAGCCAGAGCGATCCGAAAAGCAAAACGCTGCCCTCTACGCCCGGTCAGCATGAGATGGCACGAGAACTGGCGAAAGAGCTGGAATCACTGGGTTTGAGCGACATCGTGATCGATGAATTCGCCACCGTCACCGCCGTCAAAAAAGGGACAGTCAGCGGCGCGCCGCGCATTGGTTTTATTACCCATATTGATACGGTTGACGTCGGATTAACACCGGATATTCATCCACAAATATTAAGATTTGCAGGAGAAGACCTCTGCCTGAATAAAGAGAAACAGATCTGGTTACGCGTGAATGAGCATCCGGAAATACTGGCATACCCAGACGAAGAGATTATTTTCAGCGACGGGACCAGCGTATTAGGCGCAGATAATAAAGCCGCCGTGACGGTAGTAATGACGGTGCTGGAAAACCTGACGGCGGAACATCAACACGGGGATATTGTGGTGGCCTTTGTGCCGGATGAAGAGATCGGTCTGTGCGGCGCGAAAGCGCTGGATCTCAGACGCTTCGACGTTGATTTCGCCTGGACCATCGACTGCTGCGAAATTGGCGAAATTGTTTACGAGAACTTTAACGCCGCTGCGGCAGAAATCCGCTTTACCGGTGTGACCGCCCATCCGATGTCGGCGAAAGGCGTACTGGTGAATCCGCTGCTGATGGCGATGGACTTCATCAGCCATTTCGACCGACAAGAAACACCGGAATGCACCGAGGGGCGCGAAGGATACATCTGGTTTAACGGCATTCAGGCCGGACAGAACGAAGCGGTGCTTAAAGCCAATATCCGTGACTTCGACAAAGACCTTTTTGCCGCGCGTAAACAGCAAATCGCTGACGTTGCGAGCCACATTGCTGACCAACACCCCACCGCCCGCGTCGAGCACCACATCGAAGACACTTACAGCAATATCAGCAATGCGATTGGCGAAGATCGCCGCGCCATCGATTTGATGTTTGAAGCGATGGAATCACTCGGCATTACGCCAAAACCGACGCCGATGCGCGGTGGCACCGATGGCGCAGCGCTGTCGGCGAAAGGCCTGCTGACCCCGAACTTCTTCACCGGCGCGCATAACTTCCACTCAAAGTTTGAGTTCTTGCCGCTGTCGTCGTTCGAGGCATCGTACAAAACCGCCCTGCAACTTTGCCTGCTGGCCGCCCGTTAAACCGGTTTGCGCGCCAGCATGGTGGCGAAACGCAGCTTGATGCGGTTACCGTTGGCGTCGGTGCGGTGTAACTCACCGACGTCTTCGTTGTATTTCAACAGCTCCCAGCCTTCGTAATAGCGGCTCAGTTCGCCGCTTTTAAACGCAAACGGGAACCCGACGGTGCACGGGTAATCTTCCGTGTCCATCGCCGCCACAATCAGGTTATAGCCTCCTGGCGTGGTGCAGCGTTGCATATTCGCGATCAGCCCCGGAATGGTTTTAGCGTCCAGGAACATCATTACCACGGTCGAGAGAATAAAATCGTACTCACCGTCAAAGCTCAGGCTGTTCAAATCCTGAACCGAAGCCTGCAGATTTTCGATCCCTTCTTCCGCCTTAATGCGCTCGATATTATCGATGCTCATCGGGTTTTTATCCCAGGCGGTCACGTCATAGCCATTGGCGGCCAGGAACAGACTATTGCGACCATTGCCACAGCCCAGATCCAGGGTTTTTCCCGGTTTGACGATCCCGGCGCTGTAGACCACATCCGAGTGCGTGCGGGTCAAACCGTATTTTTCGGTAAAGTAGTTTTCATCAAAGTGAGTCATTTCTTTTCCTCAGCGTGCATAAGCGTGGCTTTATCTGAACGAACTAAAAGTTTTCCCTGCACCAGCAAAATGAAGGTACGCACCAGTAAAAGCGCAATGATGCAGTTGGTAAAAATGAACAGCGGAACCGCGATGGCGTGGAAAAAGCCCGTCGGACTGCTCTGCCCCAGATGAAGACCGGTAGTGGCGAGCGCGGACACACCGAACGAGAAGCTCCAGAAAGAGGCATTAAACGGCTGCGAAAGATACCAGGGCATCAGGCGCAGCATAAATAGCAGCTGCAACAGGCCGTAGCCAAACAGCATTTTAGCGAAGGTATCCGCCTCGCCGCCGTTAACGCTCAACCAGGCACTACAGGCCACCAGCGCGGGGGCCAGCTGAATACCGAGCGAGGTGCGAAGCGCCGCAGGCAGTTCACCGGCACTGCGTAGGCGTTGCAAAATCACCGGTTCAAGGCTCAGCCAGGAAAAGACGCCAGCGCCTAAGAACACCAGCCCGGCATCGTGGAACCCGAGCGCACCGCAGGCCATCGCGCTGATAAAGTTATTGGCGACCGTCGGGAGATACAGGCCCGGCGTGGTGGCCTCTTCAGGATGTTTCCCCCGCCACAACCCGGCGCTCTGCCAGGCGGAATAGCTCAGCTGCACTACCACGCCAGTGCCAAACAACACCAGCGAAACGGGACGACACCAGGGAACAAAACCCATCGCTACCAGCATCGTGGTAGCGGGAAACAGGCTGACAAAACTGCTCATCACCGGATGGCGCATCTCCGCCAGCACGCTATGCGGAAAGCGCACGGCGCGGGTAATGAATGCCAGGGTCAGCAAAAACCAGATAGCCATTGCAAGCGACACCAGAATCTCACCCGGCCAGGGGGAAACCGGCCAGACCGTGCTGGCATAGCGCCAGGCGAAACCCATGCCAATGGTCCCTAATACCATGCCGAAGTAGCCGAAGGGTAAGTTAAGAACCTGTTCAGATTTGTGTCTTTTATGCATTAATTTTAAAGTATAAATTATATTTGAAATGCTAGTTTAAGGGGTTTCAGACTCGGTTGCCAGTACTTCAGAAGGCGTAAAGTTTGCTACGGTTAATGAAGATGATGAGCAGAGAGGCTGTAATGAAAAAATACCGACTCAGCGACGAAACCCGCCTTTATCACTGGCAGAACGGCGAGGGAAAAGCGAGCGTGACCCTGCGCCAGATTATTGCCGAGCGTGATTTCAGCGATGTCACCGCCGGGACCAAAGGCGGCTGGCTGGAGGATGAAAGTGCCCTGTCTCATGACGGCAACTGCTGGGTGTACGACGAAAACAGCGTTGTCTTTGCCCAGGCACAAATTTGCGATAACGCGCGCATTACACAGCCCTGCGTGATTAGCCATGCGGCGAAAATCGGTGATAACAGCTGGGTGGAGGGTTCGCAGGTGAGCCACGGCGCGCAGCTAAGTGACAACGTCACTATTCAATCCTCCGAAGTGCGCGGCACCTGCCATCTTTACGGCAACGCACGCGTTCTGCATCAAAGCACCATCATTGCGGCGCTTGGCCTGACACCGGATCGGGAACAGGTTCTGAAAATCTACGATAACGCCACCGTCAGCCAGTCTCACATTGTCCATCAGGCGCAAATCTACGGGGATGCGATGGTCAATTTTGCTTTCATCGAACATCGCGCCGAGGTATTTGAGAACGCGCTCATCGAAGGAAATGATCTCAACAACGTCTGGATCTGCGATTGCGCCAAAGTTTACGGCAATGCCCGAATCATTGCGGGCCGCGACGATGACGCCATTCCCACTCTGCGCTACAGCTCGCAGGTGGCGGAAAATGCGGTCATCGAGGGAAATGTGATTATCAAACATCATGTCTTGATTGGCGGCCAGGCGTGGCTACGCGGCGGGCCAATCATGATTGACGACAAAGTGGTGATTCAGGGACGGGCCAGAATCAGCGGCGATGTGCTGATCGAGCATCGAATCGAGATTACCGACGATGCGGTGATTGAAGCTTTTGGCGGGGATAACATTCATCTGCGCGGCGAGAAAGTGATTAACGGTCAGCAGCGCATCACCCGTACACCGCTGCTTGGCGCGCTATAGGCGAATAATTTTGGCGTAGGTATTCACGTCCTGAAATTCGCCGTTCAAAAACTCGGCTTCTTTCAGGCACCCTTCCAGCGTGAAACCGTTGCGCACTGCCACGCGGTTACTCTGCTCATTCCCCACGCGACACTTAATAACGAAACGACGGATTTCCCCGCGCGCCGCGTAGTAACGCATAAACGCCTGCAAAGATTGCGACAGAATACCTTGCCCCTGATTGCCTTTATCCAGCCAGTAGCCGATATACCCCGTCTTATTCGTCGGTTCGATAGAATTGAACGACAGCACACCTTTTAGCGTCTCGTCCTGAAAAATCAGGAACATTTTGGCGTAGCCACGCTGATGCAGCATCTGATTGCTCAACACATTTTTGCGCGTATCGTCTTGCGTACCAACATACTGCGCCCAGTCAAACGCCGTTTGCAGCCAGGTTTTGTTCTTAATTACCAGCGCATGAAGCTCGCTGGTATAGCGCTCGTCGATGGCCCGCAGTTCGATGCGGTCGGTAACGGGAATGATTTCAACGGGAATGGCAGTCATGATTCCTCACACTTTCCCTCTCCCCAGAAAAGGAGAGGGATTTTCAGCGTTAGCGCATCACGCGGTCGTCAACGTAATTGCGTTTATCCGGTGCAGGCGGGAAATACTGATACAACCAGGTTTCGCTGATCGCCTCCCCCTGACAGCGCAGGAACATGCGCATTTCAACCGGATCGGTGGAGTCGTTGGTCGGATACCAGTCAAACAAAATGCGATAGCCGTCGAACGGTTCAACGTAAAGGATTTCCACCTGTTTTGCTTCGCCGTTAGACAGAGTGATGACCGGCTCGATACCTTTCGGTGCAGCGGCTTTCAAATCGCCACCCACAAAGTCGATGGCAAAGCGGCGCGCCCACACTTTCGGATAGTTTTCTCCCGGCGCCCAGCCTTCCGGGAAACCGCCCATGCCGGTACGGGTGGCAAAGACGTTCGCCAGCGGCGAGCGGACCGGCGGTTGCGCGCTCCAGTAGAGACGATATTTGAAGTCCAGCTCATCGCCCGCTTTAACGGGTTTTTCTGGCTGCCAGAAGCAGACTACGTTATCCAAAGTCTCGCCAGTGGTTGGGATCTCCATCAAGCCAACGCTGCCCTTGCCCCACTGATTGCGCGGCTCGACCCACAGGCTCGGGCGTTTGTTGTACCAGCCCATGATGTCCTGATAGTGAGAGAAATCGCGGTCCAGCTGCAGCAGGCCAAAGCCTTTCGGGTTTTTATCCTGGAAAGCGTTGAACTGCAGTTTCTGCGGGTTGTTCAGCGGACGGCAGATCCACTCCCCGTTCCCGCGCCACATCGCCAGGCGATCGGAGTCGTGGATTTGCGGGTGAATGGTGTCGCACATGCGGCGTTCGTTATTGCCGCAGCTGAACATACTGGTCATCGGTGAAATGCCAAGCTGCTTGATGTCTTTACGCGCGTACAGGTGGTTATCCACCTCCATGATCACCTGGCTCTTCTCGCAGTGGATCACGAACTTATAGGCACCGGTGATACTTGGGCTGTCGAGCAGCGCGTAGACGGTAAAGGTGGTGTCGTTCGGTTTGACGGTTTCAAACCAGAACGAAGTGAAATCCGGGAACTCTTCCGGCGTGTCGGTAAAGGTATCGATCGCCAGACCACGCGCGGACAGTCCGTACTGATAGGTATCATCAACCGCGCGGAAGTAGCTCGCACCGAGGAAAGACACGATGTCGCGTCGCGCCAGTTCAGGCGCTTTAAACGCGCGGAAACCCGCAAAACCTAAATCGCTCTGCCCCTGCAATTGTTTAGTGTCGACATCCGTATCGTTGTAGCTGAACAACTCCGGGCGGAAGTGGATCTCACGCGCCTGGGACGTCGCGGAATCGAGTGAGAACATGCGCACACGACGGCGGAAACCCATTCCCATATGGAAGAATTGCACGTCTAACTGACGGTCTTCGATATTGTTCCACAGAGACTGTTTCTCATCGTACTTGATGGCGTTGTACGCCTGCGGCGTCATGGTGGCCAGCGTATCAGGCAGTGGACGCGGAGCTCCGCCCCACGGAGTTTGCGCCAGATCGTGTGCCATCGATTGCAGGACAGAGAAGTCAAAGCGGCGGCTCTGACCGTCGGCAATATCCGACTCAGCAGCAAATGCCGCGCGGGAAAACAGCGATGAGAGTCCAGCGGTACCGCTCAGCGCAGCCATTGCCAGCGAGCCTTTTAAAAAACGTCTGCGATTCATGCCTGGGAAAACGTCCTTATGGTCGTGTGAATGAGTTTCGCGGGCAGCGAAACGACGGCAAGAAAGAACGCACAGCCTAAACAAAAACGGTTAAGAATCCAATTGTTGAGCGGCGATAATCTGAGCAAAGCGAGAAATATTTTCTGTCGAGGGGAATGAGCTGAATTGTTTAGAAAAACAGAATTACCCTAAATAAAAAGCCCCCGATGGACATCTGCATCGGGGGCAAATCAGGCGCAATATTATTATTTTACGCTGACATCGATACCCGGGAAGTATTTCTTCGCCAGTGTGTCGATCGTTCCGTCAGCGCGGACTTTCTCAATGGCCGCATCGAGCTGTTTTTTGGTGGCCTCATCACCTTTACGCAGCCCGAAACCGATCCCGCTGCCGAGGATGGTGTCGTCTGACACTGGTTTGCCAATAAAGCCAAACCCTTTCCCCTGCGGCTTACTGAGGAAACCTGCCTGCCCGGCCGCTGACATCACCAGCGAGGCGTCGATACGACCATTCAGCAAGTCACCCCAGGCCATATTCTGATCTTTATAAGACACCACGGTGACACCGTGTTTTTCCCAGTGCTCTTTAGCATAGGTTTCCTGAATTGAACCCTGCAGCACGCCAATCGTTTTACCTTTTAAACCTTCCGGCGTCGCTTCAACGCCACTCCCTTCTTTCCCTACCAGTTGCGAAGGAATACGGTAGATTGGCTGGGTGAAGTCAATGCTCTGACGGCGCTGTTCGGTGATGTTCATCGCCGAATTAATGGCGTCAAATTTCTTGGCCATCAGCCCTGGAATCAACGCATCAAATGAGGTCTCTACCCAGCTGCATTTCAGCTCAGCGGCTTTGCAAATTGCCTTACCCAGATCAATATCAAATCCTTCCAGTTCGCCCGACGCATTGCGGCTTTCAAACGGTGGATATTCTGCTTCCAGGCCATAGCGCAGCTCAGTCGCAGCGAAGGAAGAAAATGAACACAGCAATCCCATGCCGACAACTAATGCGTTAAATTTCATCTCAACACTCCTTAGCGTGGTTTAACCCGACACAGGGCCTGCGCACCTGCCCGTAATGTTGCCTCATCTTTTGCAAAAGAGAGGCGGATCAATTTGTTATCCGTCCCGTCTGTATAAAACGCCGACAGCGGGATGGTTGCTACTCCGGATTCAACGATCAGTCGTTTGACCATCTCGCTGTCGCTTTCGTCGCTGAAGTGGCTGTAATCGGCCAGCAGGAAGAAAGACCCCGCGCTTGGCAGCAGACGGAACGGCGACTCCGCCAGTAAATTTTGCAGCAAATCGCGTTTACGCTGGTAAAACGCCGACAGCGACAACCAGGTTTGCGGATCGGCCATGTGTTCCGCAAAAGCGTACTGCATCGGAGTATCGGCAGAAAACATCAAAAATTGATGCACTTTGCAAATCTCGTCCATCAGTTCAGCCGGAGCGACACAATATCCCACGCGCCAGCCGGTGACGTGATAGGTTTTTCCAAAGGATGAAATGATCACGCTGCGCTCCGCAAGCTGCGGGTGCGTGGCCATTCCGTGATGCGGCTGACCATCAAACACCACGTGTTCGTACACTTCATCAGACAATATAATGATGTCTGTCTGGCGGGTAATCGCTGCCAGCTGTTCCAGATCTGCGGCTGAAAATACCTGCCCACTCGGATTGTGCGGCGTGTTGATGATGATCATCCGCGTGCGGGACGTCACCGCCGCGCGGACTTCATTCCAGTCCACGGCAAAATCCGGCACCGTCAGTTTAATCGCCACAGGCGTTGCACCCTGTAAGCGGACAATCGGCGCATAGCTATCAAAAGAGGGTTCAAAATAAATAACTTCATCACCGGGATGCACCAGACCACTGATCGCAGAATAAAGCCCTTCGCTGGCGCTGGCGGTGATCAGCACTTCGCTGCTGGCGTCATAGCGTGTGCCATACAAGGAGGCAATTTTATCGACGATGCGTTCTTTGAGTGGTTGCAGGCCTGTCATGGCGGCATATTGGTTGTGCCCTGCTTCCATTGCACGCGTCACGCCCGCGATGAGTTTCGGATCACAGGAGAAATTAGGTGCCCCCTGAGAAAGATTGATGGCGTTATGTTGAGCGGAAAGTTGCCCAATAACGGTAAAAATAGTGGTGCCAACATCAGGCAGTTTAGAGCGGGTTTGCACCGGAGTATGCAGAGTCATCATCAATCCTTTCGCGTGGATATTGCATAACTATTCAACAAGAAGGTTACTGTGACGACAACCGAATTGTTGTCATAGGCGTCATGACGAAAATGCATGGCTCAATGCGTTAGATAGCGTTACGAGCCAGAAGAAAGCTGAAATTATTTCTCTGTTTAAAACTCAAATAACGATCACAAATATTAAAAGCGTTGCATCAAAACAAGTAAAATCAGAATAAAACAACACCACTGTTAATTCAAAATAAATAAATGCAGTGAATGAATTGGGTTAACTCATTACTTATATTAATTAAGATTTCATTTGGTTAATTTTGAATTAAATACTAACATTTTACCGGACCATATTAATTGCCGGGACATTCAAAACAATATTAGGATCCGTGTGATTCTTGTTATGGGCAAAAGTTCATTTCAAATCATAATAAAAACCTTTCTAAGGAATGAAAAAATGAATAGAAAAGTATTGGCACTCGTTATCCCTGCTCTGCTGGCAGCAGGCGCAGCTCACGCGGCAGAGATTTATAACAAAGACGGCAACAAACTGGACCTGTACGGTAAAGTCGATGGTCTGCATTATTTCTCTGACAACACTTCTGCAGATGGCGATCAGAGCTATGTTCGTCTCGGCTTCAAAGGTGAAACTCAGATTAACGACCAACTGACCGGTTTCGGCCAGTGGGAATACAACGTTCAGGCCAACAACACTGAAGGTTCTTCAAACCAGTCCTGGACCCGTCTGGGCTTCGCGGGTCTGAAATTCGGTGACTACGGCTCATTCGACTACGGTCGTAACTACGGCGTTCTTTACGACGTAGAAGGCTGGACCGATATGCTGCCAGAGTTCGGCGGCGACTCTTATTCTCAGGCTGACGTATTCATGACCAGCCGTGCGAACGGCGTTGCTACCTACCGTAACAACAACTTCTATGGTCTGGTAGACGGCCTGAACTTTGCCCTGCAGTATCAGGGTAATAACGAAAGTGCGGGCAACGGTAACGAAGGCACCAACAACGGTAATGGTCGCGATGCGCGTCATGAGAACGGTGATGGTTTCGGCATCTCCTCTACCTATGATTTCGGCATGGGCTTCAGCGCAGGTGCAGCTTATGCTTCATCTGACCGTACCAACGCGCAACAAAATAGCGCCAGTGATTACATGGCAAAAGGCGATAAAGCCGATGCATGGACTGCTGGTCTGAAATACGATGCCAATAATATCTATCTGGCAACCATGTATTCAGAAACCCGTAACATGACCGCTTACGGTAGCACCGATAATAACGACATCGGCGGCGTGGCTAACAAAACTCAGAACTTCGAAGTGACTGCACAGTACCAGTTCGATTTCGGTCTGCGCCCTGCGATTTCTTACCTGCAATCTAAAGGTAAGGACTTAACTTACAACGGCGATAATGCAGATAAAGATCTGGTTAAATACGCTGATATCGGCGCAACCTATTACTTCAACAAAAACATGTCTACCTACGTTGATTATAAAATCAACCTGCTGGACAACGACGATCAGTTCTATAAAGATGCTGGCATCGCAACTGACGACATCGTGGCTTTAGGTCTGGTTTACCAGTTCTAATCCCTTGTATCGTGAAAAGCCCGCCACCCGGCGGGCTTTTTTTTAGCCGATTGACAGACTCCGCAAGGTCATGTGTGATGGACGACATGAAAAAAACGCATAGCTGGAGTGTTTATGTCGCGCCGTTCGTTTCCGCACAATGCGGTTGACGCCTTTCTGGTCACCGCCCGTCATCTGAATCTCACTCACGCCGCGAAAGAGCTGTGTCTCACTCAGGGTGCCGTTAGCCGTAAAATTGCCACCCTGGAAACCTGGTTCGGCTTTCCGCTTTTTGAACGCCATGCGCGTGGATTACGGCTCTCATCCCAGGGGAGCGCCCTGCTTCCAGACTTACAGGCTGCATTCGAACATCTGCTTACCGTGGCCGAGCAAGCACGCGCTCAGCAAACGGTAGTGCGTTTGAAAGTACCAACGTGCGCGATGCGCTGGCTGGTCCCACGGCTGCTTGAAGTCGAACGCGATCAGCCCGAACTGCAAATTGCGCTGACGACCACAACCGATCATACGGTTAACTTCAAAACCGAATCTTATGACGCTGCGATTGTCTTCGGCACCCATTTGAGCGCGGGCGATCTGCTTTTTGAAGAGGCACTCACGCCAGTGATGAGCCCACTGCGTATGCATTCTCCGCTGGATAGTCTGACGTTTCTTCATCCAACGCGGGACAAAACGGACTGGTCACTGTGGCTTTCCAGACAGGCAGAGCTCCCCCTTTCGATGCACAGGAATCAGCATTTCGACACGATGGATTTGGCTATTACCGCCGCGATGCAGGGGCTTGGTGTGGCCATCGCTGACGAAACGCTGGTTGAAGAGGATATTCGAGCCGGACGTCTGGCGCGCCCTTTTGACACCAGCGTCAAAACCGGGGCCAGTTACCGGCTAGTTTTAAGGGAATCACGCGCGAAAGCCGCCGGACTGGCCGCATTTCGTGCGTGCTTGCTTAATCAAGGCTCACATGATGCTTCATCACCCGTTTAAACAGACTCATCCGGGCACGCATGAAACGGTTTTCCAGCCGAAAACCTGCATGTTTATTCAAACCGATGCGCAACAATACGTCTCGACCTTTGCGACAGGCAGGCCAGCGCGTCGGACCATGTAACGCATCGCAGGTTCGGCTCGCATGACGGGCAAAGTTTACCCAGTAATCGGCCACCTGCGCGGCGAACGCCAGGTCGCGTTCGTTCACATACTGGCATGAAGGTTCAATGTTCCCCAGCGTATCAAAAACATACGGCACTTCATTCCCGTGCCATGCCCCGTTGAGGTAGGTGTCGTGTTCTGCTTCTGCTACATAATCAAACCAGTAGCGCCAGCAAGGTTCGCCGACGCGCTGCTGGGCCTGCATCACCACAAATCCCATGGTCGTAAACGCCATATCACGGCACACCTGCCGTCCCAGCTCTTCATCCCCTTTCACCCCGGGATACAGCAGCTTGATCAGCCCCAGACCAAATCGACGCTCACGGCGCAGTTTTTGAATTTGTCCGGCAAGATCGATACCAAACACCGCCATGACGCTGGCCTCATCGCTGTTTGAGCCAATCATCAACGGAACCGGGTGCTGACGGGCCGCAAAGAACACATCCAGCATCGGTTCGGGCAACACACAATCACCGACGATCGGCGTAGGCGCAATGTTCAGCGGTGCAGCCAGTGGCCAGAAGGCTTCAGCCGGGATCGCGCGAAGTTGTTCTGCGGTGGCATTTTCTAAGCCAAAATGTGCCGCCAGCGCTTCGCCTTTTTGCAACGCCTGCTCGCGCGGCGTATCGGGCAGCGTGTAACCGCTCTGCACAATCGCTTTGTGAAACAGTCCCTTCGCCAGCGGAGAAGCCAGCAGCGAAAGCACGCTCCGCGCCCCGGCAGATTCGCCAAATAAGGTCATATTATTCGGATCGCCGCCAAACGCGGCAATATTGTCCCGCACCCATTTGAGCGCGGCAATTTGGTCGCACAGGGCGAAATTATGCACCACAGATGCTTCTTCGCCTGCCAGCGCCGAATGAGCAAAGAAGCCAAGATGCCCGAGCCGATAATTGATGGTAACGACAACCACCTCGCGACGCGCCAGTGCTTTGCCGTTATAAGGCGGTAAGCCACCTGCTCCGATCGTAAATCCGCCACCGTGCAACCAAACCATCACCGGCAGAGGCTCACTGCGTTTTACTGGAGACCAGACGTTGAGATAGAGACAATCTTCCGAGAAGCGCCCCGGGTCGCCCCCGCCCAGCTCGCGGCAATAATCACTGTTTTGCCAGCTGGATGCCGAAATCGTATCGGCCACACGAATACCGTCCCAGGATTCAAGCGGTTGTGGCGATCGCCAGCGCAGCGCGCCAATGGGCGGTGCGGCATACGGAATACCGCACCAGACGTGTACATCATCATCGGTAAAACCGCTCAGCGCACCCTGGCGCGTGGTAACCACTGGGGTCGTGGAGTGTTCCATAATCACCTTCTTTTTCCTTCACACCCCAGCAGAGTAGCGATTTCAGAGCAAACCGCAACGCCGTTTACTGCGGTCTTCCGCCTGCTGATACAGCTCAAATTCGTCGAACACCTCGCAGCCGAGCGCGGTCTCAAATGCCGCACGGCTTGAATTTCCGTGGCTACGCGCCTGGGTTTGATTCCCGAGATTAGACTGGAAAATCCCTGCCGCGCTAACCGGGAGAAAATCTTCATAGGTAATCGGCTGCGCCACTACCCACCCACGTTCAATCAGCGGCTGCGGATCGTCACCTGCCCGGAATGCCTGGCGGTGCGCCTCGCCTGTCGGCGTCAGACGGTAGCGGAAATACGCCAGTTCCTGACGACGCAGGAACATTTCACTGTCCGGAAACGTCTGAAACACATCACGCAAATGCAGCTGATGCGTCAGGTTGTCCTTCCCCGTACCCGCTTCATTCAGCAGACGATCGTAAAGTTCGCGGCCTTTCGGCGTTAACGCCACCCCACGCTGTTCAATCTCACCAAAACGCGCTGTATGCGTGCCTTTATGTTCCCCGGCAAACAGCACCGGCTCTTCCAGCGCTTTAAAACTGGTCTGGCGCAGCAAGATAGGGACTTCGCGGCGCGGCGGCCCTTCGATCAGGATCTTCGGTTCAATGCCGTACTTCGGCATCAGCTCCTGCGCCCGGTCAATATCGAGGGTGCGCGGCGTCAGATGGTTGATATGACAGCCAGGGAAACAGACTACATCGGCAATCAGGCGATGTTCATTGTGCAGCGCCTGATAGGTTTCCTGATCGACGGTAGCGTGGCGATGCCAACGGAACGTTTCCAGCGCTTCACGAACAAACTCACGCGCCTGAGTTTCATTAAATTTCCCTTCAGACTCATGCAGGTCAATCAGTTCCAGGCACCGCGGTGTAAAAATGGTACGTTGCGCGAGAATTTCAGCGGCGCGTTTACGCAGGTCAACATTCTCGATGAGTTCCAGACGCAGTAACGAGGTGAAAACGCGGAAAGGGTTTCGCGACAGCGCTGCATCATCAATCGGGCGAAACGCCGTGGAGTGTACCGGAACGCCTGCCTGGGAAAGATCGTAATAGCTGACCGGATACATGCCCATAATGGCAAATATCCGCCGCAGAGTGGACAGTTCCTGCGCACTGCCCACGCGGATTGCCCCGTGGCGCTCGACGTTCAAACGCGCCAGCTCATCCGCATTGGCGAGTTGTTCATGTAAGTGCGGGTTGTTTTCCAGTACCGCCAGATTCACATCCGCGACCAGTTCCAGCAATGTGCCGTACTGCGGAACTTCCTGCTGGTACATCGCTGACATAGCCTGCGAAAAGTGTTCCCGAATATCATCAGCCGTGATGGTGTTCGCCATGATGTCATGCCTCCAGTGAATATTACCTGGAGTGTAGAGAAGGCCATCCGCGTTGGGGGGAAGAATTTACGATTTGTGATCCTGGCAGACAAGTGGTCATTCCCTGCGCTTTTGACGCCTGTCGCCTTAATAAGAGAAGAATGTGGGTATGAAAAATATCTTGTAACTCAAATAGATCAAATGTTAATAATATTTTGCTATCAGGTTATCAAAATTAAACATCTTTCCTTGTCACTCGCATGGCTCTGTTCTTAACATCGCATATGGAAAAAAATGGTTTGTTTAGTCAGCGCATACGCTTGCGCCATCTGCACACTTTTGTGGCCGTCGCTCAACAGGGAACGCTGGGGCGCGCGGCTGAAACTCTTAATCTTAGCCAGCCAGCCCTTTCGAAGACTCTGAACGAACTGGAACAATTGACCGGAACGCGCCTGTTCGATCGCGGGCGGCTCGGCGCTCAACTCACTCTCGTCGGCGAACAATTTTTGACGCACGCAGTCAAAGTACTGGACGCCCTGAATACCGCCGGTCAGGCTCTGAGTCGCAAAGACGATCAGCCAACGGATGTCGTGCGCATAGGTGCTTTGCCAACGGCAGCACTGGGTATTCTGCCCTCAGCCATCGGACAGTTTCATAAGCAGCAAAAAAACACCACGCTTCAAGTGGCGACCATGAATAACACAATGCTGCTGGCCGGTTTAAAGTCTGGCGAGTTGGATCTCGGAATTGGACGCATGTCTGACCCGGAGCTGATGGGCGGTCTGAATTACGAACTGTTGTTCCTGGAATCGCTCAAGCTGGTGGTTCGCCCTCATCATCCTCTGTTGCATGATACGGTGACCCTGAGCCGGGTGATGGAATGGCCCGTCGTTGTGTCACCAAAAGGTACGGTTCCCCGCCATAATGCCGAAGTGATGCTGCAAATGCAGGGCTGCAAGCTGCCGTCCGGTTGTATCGAAACGCTGTCAGCCTCGCTTTCACGTCAGCTCACAGTAGATTATGACTACGTTTGGTTCGTCCCCTCCGGCGCAGTGAAAGAAGATTTACGCCAGGGTACGCTGATCGCTCTGCCCGTTGCTTCGCCGGGAGCCGGTGAGCCGATTGGTATTCTAACCCGCGTAGACTCTCCGCTCTCCTCGGGCGCACAATCCCTGCTGAGCGCCATTCGTAAGTCGATGCCTGTCTAATTTTCAGCTTTCAGCCTTCCCCGCACCCGTCGCCATGACGGGTTTTTAATCTGTTTAATCAAATAATGCGAAATTATTTATTAACAATTGCGCTAAACAATTTAACAGATTTATCATAGCTGCCAATTCACCAAATGGTTCGCAAACCATTTCATCACGTGGATTTAAAAGCCGTACAAGCGGTATTCATCGTATAAATCATCATTAAATCCGTATTCGATTATCCATTTGGTACAAACGTAACGCCATTGCAGTCGGATGAATACGAGGTCTTTAAGGAGATAGACATGGCATTTGGCAGCGCGCCGCGCGGGGTTCCGAGACTCCTGCAGTGGCTCCTGGTCGTTCTGATGGCCATCATCGGACTGGCGATCGGTGGTCTGGGCTTTAAGCTCGCCACCGTAGGCGGAAGTTGGTACTTCCTGATAGTAGGCGTAGTGATGTTGATCTCCGCCGGTTTAATTCTGATGAATCGCACCAGCGGCATCGTGCTCTATGCCATCGCGTTTATCGCGTCGCTGTTCTGGGCAGTCAGCGATGCAGGCTGGGATTTCTGGCCGCTGTTCTCGCGTCTGTTTACCCTGGCGGTGCTGGCATTTTTATGTGCCATCGTCTGGCCGTTCCTGCGTGCAGCCAACAGCCATCAACCGGCTAACACAAAACCGGCATTTGCCCTTGCGGCTGTGCTGGCAGTGGTCATGCTGGTCAGTGTCGGCTGGATGTTTAAACCGCAAACCCTGGTCGCCGCGAATGAGCCGGTGCCGGTGAAACCGGTCGCACCAGGCGAAGAGCAGAAAAACTGGGAGCATTGGGGGAACACCACCCACGGCGACCGTTTTGCCGCACTTGATCAGATCAATAAGCAAAACATCGGTGAACTGAAAGTGGCCTGGACCGCGCACACGGGAGACATCCCGGTCAGCAACGGTTCCGGCGCAGAAGACCAAAATACGCCGCTTCAGATCGGTGACACGTTGTTTGTCTGCACGCCTTACAGCAAAGTGCTGGCGCTGGATGTCGATTCCGGTAAAGAAAAATGGCGCTACGATTCAAAAGCGACTGCGCCTAACTGGCAGCGCTGCCGTGGTCTTGGCTTCTTTGAAGATCACAGTGTCGTGACAACGTCACAAAGCGACACTCCCCCTGCCGCCTGTTCCCGTCGTCTGTTCCTGCCAACCACCGATGCGCGCCTGATTGCCATCAATGCCGATACCGGTAAAGTCTGCGAAGACTTTGGTGAGCACGGTGTGGTTGATCTCAGCATTGGTATGGGTGAAATCAAACCGGGTTATTACCAGCAAACGTCAACGCCGCTGGTAGCCGGGAATGTGGTCGTCGTCGGTGGACGCGTGGCGGATAACTTCTCCACCGGTGAACCGCCGGGCGTGGTGCGTGCCTATGACGTGCACACCGGTAAACTGGCGTGGGCATGGGACCCAGGCAACCCTGAGCTGACCGGCCTGCCGCCGGAAGGCCAGACCTATACGCGTGGTACGCCGAACGTTTGGTCTGCCATGTCCTACGACGCCAAACTGAACCTGATCTATCTGCCAACCGGTAACGCCACGCCAGATTTCTACGCAGGCGAACGTACCGCGCTGGACGATAAATACAGCTCATCGATAGTGGCCGTCGATGCCACGACCGGTCAGGTGCGCTGGCACTTCCAGACCACTCACCACGATCTGTGGGATTTTGACCTGCCTTCTCAGCCGCTGCTGTACGATCTGCCTGACGGCAAAGGTGGTACCACGCCGGTACTGGTGCAAACCAGTAAACAGGGCATGATCTTTATGCTCAATCGCGAAACCGGTAAACCGGTGGCGAAAGTCGAAGAGCGTCCGGTCCCGGCAGGTAATATTGAAGGCGAACGTTACTCCCCGACGCAGCCGTATTCCGTGGGCATGCCGATGATTGGCAACCAGACACTGACGGAATCCGACATGTGGGGCGCGACGCCGGTCGATCTGCTGCTGTGCCGCATTCAGTTTAAAGAGATGCGTCATCAGGGCGTCTTTACCCCTCCGGGCCTTGACCGATCGCTGCAGTTCCCTGGCTCGCTTGGCGGGATGAACTGGGGCAGCGTGTCGGTTGATCCGAACAACGGTCTGATGTTCGTCAACGATATGCGTCTGGGCCTGGCAAACTACATGGTGCCGCGCGCAAACGTGGCAAAAAATGCCAGCGGCATCGAGATGGGTATCGTACCGATGGACGGCACGCCGTTTGGGGCAATGCGCGAGCGCTTCCTCTCTCCGCTGGGCATTCCATGCCAGAAACCACCGTTCGGCACCATGTCAGCCGTGGATCTGAAAAGCGGTAAACTGGTGTGGCAGGTTCCTGCCGGTACGGTTGAAGATACTGGTCCGCTGGGCATTCGCATGCATATGCCAATCCCTATCGGCATGCCGACGCTGGGGGCATCGCTGTCAACGCAGTCTGGTTTGCTGTTCTTTGCGGGCACTCAGGATTTCTACCTGCGCGCATTTGATACTGCCACCGGGAAAGAGATCTGGAAAGACCGTCTGCCAGTGGGTAGCCAGTCTGGCCCAATGACCTACGTCTCACCGAAAACCGGTAAACAGTACATCATCATTAACGCGGGTGGCGCACGCCAGTCGCCGGACAGGGGCGATTACATTATTGCCTACGCTTTGCCGGATAAGTCATAACGATACAAAGCAAAAGGGGCCACTTGGCCCCTTTTTTTTGCCCGGCGGCGCTACGCTTGCACGGGCCTACGGGTTTTGTATTTTGTCGGTCGGGTAAGGCGCAGCCGCCACCCGACTTTCACCCGCTCAGAACGTTTCCCAGTTATCCCCACTTACAACCGCAGTCTGGCGCAATGGCGCAGCCTGAGTAACTGGCGCACTCTTATTCCCACGTCCTGTCGTAACACCATTCAGACGAAACGCTCCCACCGCTTCCGTCAGACGCGCACCCTGCTCTTCGAGGGACGCCGCCGCTGCAGAAGCTTCTTCCACCAGCGAGGCGTTCTGCTGCGTGACTTTATCCATCTCAGAAATCGCCTGACTCACCTGAACAATCCCACGGCTTTGCTCATCGGATGCGGCAGCGATTTCCAGCATGATATCGGTGACACGCTTAACAGCTTCGACGATTTCATTCATGGTGTTTCCGGCGGCAACCACTTCGCCAGAACCCTGATCGATAAGCGTCACGGATTCGTTAATCAAGCCTTCGATCTCTTTCGCGGCGTTCGCACTGCGACTGGCCAGAGTACGGACTTCGCTGGCGACGACGGCAAATCCGCGTCCTTGTTCACCCGCGCGCGCTGCTTCGACAGCGGCATTCAGCGCCAGAATATTGGTCTGGAAGGCAATGCTGTTGATCACCGCGGTAATTTCAGAGATTTTCTTCGAACTGGTCGAAATATTGCTCATGGTTTTCACCACGCCAGAGACCATCTGGCCGCCACGGCTGGCTTTCCCGGAAGCGTCTTCCGCCAGTTTGCTCGCATGATGGGCATTATCGGCGTTTTGTTTCACGGTCGCGGTCAGCTCTTCCATGCTGGCGGCAGTCTGCTCAATCGCAGCCGCCTGCTGCTCAGTACGGGAAGAGAGATCGGTGTTACCGGCGGAAATCTCGCTGGTACCACGATAAATCTGCTCTGCCCCCTGACGCACAGTGCCTACGGTGTTGACCAGCGAGTGCTGCATGGTTTGCAGATCGCGGGTGAGACGCCCAATTTCGCTGCGACCGGTCAGATCGTCCGCCATCGTCAAATCGCCCTTCGCAATCTGCTCGATGCGACGCGCCGCGCGCTGCAATGGATGAATCACGGTACGGCGCAGCACCACGAAGGTCATCGCAGTCAGCACCAGCGCCAGTGCAAACGCTCCGACCATAAACATCAGGCCGAGCTGGGTACGTTTATGGGCGTCGGACGTCAGCGCATTGGCGCGGTCGGTACGGATCTTAATCGCCTTCAGCAGAATTTCATTGTAGCCATCGTCCAGCGGACGGGCGGATTCATTCTCATGATTGATGATGGCTTCAAACATACCGTTTTTGGCATATTTCAGCATCGGCTGCAACCCGGCGATATAAGCATCAAAGCGCGTTTTCAGTTCGCCATCCAGCGCTTCGTCAGCAGGTGTACGCACCGCGCGATTCATGTACGCCGCGAAGCTTTCCTGAGACTGCTTGATACGCGTTTCGGCTTCTGAAATATTCTGCTTCATCGCGTCCATTTCAGCGATACGGCTCGCCGCACCGGCATGGATCATATTGATACGCGCGGTACGCAGATGGTTAGAACTGTTCGACAACCCCGTGCGCACCTGAATTTCTGACGTGACATCCTGCAGATCCGTATCGGCTTTCAGCAGGAAATACCCTGCAAGAGCCGAACTCAACGCAAATAACAAAATGATGCCACCGAGAATTGAGGAAAACAGCGGAACCAGCCGGATATGATGCAGGAAGCTAAGCGTTTGCGGGCTTCGCATCGTTTTTGTGTTGTCCATGACCGTCGACTCTCTTATAGGTAAATGCGTATAAACACGCCTGTAAATTAGTCATCGGCACGGCGGGAAATTTGATTATGGCTAAAATCGCCAGATGGGTCACACTTTAGAGAAGAAAATGCAGGAAGTGCCAGCGGCAAAAACCGCTGGCAGAATAATTAGTTGCTGCCGAAATGTATGACGGTACGAATCGACTTTCCTTCGTGCATCAGATCGAAGGCTTCGTTGATTTGCTCCAGCGGCAAACGGTGGGTAATGAACGGATCGAGATTGATTTTCCCGGCCATCGCCTCTTCCACCATGCCCGGCAGCTGAGTACGCCCTTTTACGCCGCCAAACGCTGAACCGCGCCATACGCGACCGGTCACCAGCTGGAATGGACGGGTTTTGATTTCCTGACCCGCACCGGCCACGCCGATGATAATACTTTCACCCCAGCCTTTGTGACAGCATTCCAGTGCGGAACGCATCACGTTGACGTTGCCGATACATTCGAAGCTGAAGTCTACGCCACCGTCGGTCAGTTCAACAATGACGTCCTGAACCGGTTTATCATAATCTTTCGGGTTGATGAAATCGGTCGCGCCCATTTCACCCGCCAGTTTGAATTTCTCCGGGTTGGTATCAACGGCCAGAATACGTCCGGCTTTTGCCTGAACCGCCCCCTGAATCACCGCCAGACCGATTCCGCCGAGACCAAACACCGCAACGGTGTCGCCCTCTTTCACTTTCGCCGTGTTATGTACCGCACCAATACCGGTGGTCACGCCGCAGCCCAGCAGGCAGACTTTATCCAGCGGCGCCTGTGGGTTAACTTTGGCCAGAGAAATTTCTGCACAGACCGTGTATTCGCTGAACGTGCTGGTGCCCATATAGTGATAAATCGGCTCGCCGTTGTAGGAAAAACGCGTGGTGCCATCGGGCATCAGGCCTTTACCCTGAGTGGCGCGAACTGCCTGACAAAGGTTTGTTTTGCCGGACTTACAGAACTTACACTCGCCGCATTCAGCGGTATATAAAGGAATAACGTGGTCTCCCGCCTTCAGACTGGTGACCCCTTCGCCCACTTCGACCACTACGCCACCACCTTCATGGCCCAACACTGCCGGGAATACGCCTTCTGGGTCGTCACCGGACAAGGTAAATGCATCCGTATGACACACACCGGTATGGGTAATTTTGACCAGCACTTCGCCTTTCTGCGGCGGCGCGACGTCAATTTCAACGATCTTCAACGGCTGGCCGGGGCCAAATGCGACAGCTGCACGTGATTTCATATTGATTTCCTTTATGTGATGCCTGTGTTTTATTTTAGATAAGAGCGCAGCAAATGACCGACTTCCGCCATACGCACCGCACGCTGGTCGGCGGTGGTTTCCCCCGTTACCAGTTCATCTTTGAGGTGAATTTCGACCATCTCGCCCATCAAGCCGTTCGCTGCTCCGCGAACCGCCGCGATTTGTTGCAGAATGGCAAGGCAGGGTTCGCCGGACTCCAGCGCACGTTCCAGGGCATCAACCTGCCCCCGGATGCGACGCACGCGAGTCAAAACGCGTTTTTTGTCTTCGGGTGAATGTGGCATACGCCCTCCCGCTGGATACTGTAGGGGAGTATAGTAACTTGGTTTAGGTATTCATGCAAATAATGGATTTCGAGTGGATATCAGACAAAAGCATACTGCTTAACGTCCGTTCAAAATATTTTGCAAAATAGCGTGAAAAACAGGATTAACATATTTTTGGTTAATTTTCAGTATGCACTCTTATAAAAAACACCAACAATTGCAGGAGCAGTTAGCAGCGAAAGGCCCAGTTTACTGCTGTTAGGGTGGGAGAAAATCCGGGAATAATTGTTTGTGCGGATTTTATTTCTTCAATAAAAAACAAAATAGCGAGCATTAAATTTTTAAATAACTGAAAAGAGTTATATTGATTGCATGGATAGTGGTTAATATCATCTCACCCTAAAATACAAACAATTATCAAAAACAGGTGTAAAACATGCGTTATTCACGTTCACTTAATAAGGAATTAGAATAGTGTCATGGAAACCGCACGATGCAGTTTTATATGCTCGCCAGCACTCTCATCTCAAAAGTGGTGGTCATTGCGCCAGAGCGGTTGCTGCAGCAATTCGCGCCGGTGGCATCCGCGTGGAAGATGCTGATGCAAAAAATTTTTGGCGCTCACTTGAGAATGCAGGCTTTACCAAAGTTTATGGGACGCCAATTGAAGGCGATATAGCTGTTATGGAGGCACTACTAATATGAAAAAATTATTACTACTCATATTCATAGCCGCATCTGCCATAGCCCAGGACAGCGATCCAGAAAAGCAAGCTGTTGCGTTCAATAAGTGGTACGTGAAACAAATTAACGAGGATAAATTCCCGATCACAGACAGTCATGAAATCGATAAATACGTTACAGCATCAACGATGAAGAAATTGCGCCGCACGCAGGAGGCCGACTATAGCGATGATCCTTTTTACGATGCAGACATATTCACAAAGTCTCAGTACATCGGCGATGACTGGGCTGATTTTGTTACCGTCGTTGCAGGTGATACCGATCCGGTTTGCGTGAACGTCTATATTGAATTTGGCAAGAAGAAGAAGCACACAGTTATTGACTGCATGGTCAAAGAAGATGGATTCTGGAAAGTGCAATCTGTCGCCGCTCGCGACTTTAATTAATACCTTGCATTAATGAAAATCCAGGGCCTGCCGACATCGGTCAGGCCCTGTAAACACACAGCATTGCAGATTGGAATACACCCTGTCCGTGGTGGATAGTGCATTTATAACTGCTAACCCTGTGGTTGTCATGGATATATTTATCGTTGAAATTAAACAGACTTAAACCAAATCATAAGCTTAAAGCCTGCCTTAAGAGCGAATGTTTTTCTGCTAAATAACCATCACTTCTTCTTCGGCATCATTCGCAACAGCGTGTTGTCTTTCCAGTAGTAATGATGCAGCAGCGCCGCAAAGGCGTGAATGCCGATAACGAAATACCCCACGTTTGCCAGCGTCACGTGCCACGTCTTCAGGCTGTCGACCAGATCGAAGTTTGCCTGTGCCGCATGAGGCATCACCAGACCAAACGCCAGCCACGGGTTGCCACGGTTATACATCATCACCAGGCCAATCAGCGGTAGCGCGATAAACAGCAAATACACCACCAGATGCCCCAGGTGCGACATCCCGGTGATCATCGGTTTTGGCTTCGGCTGAATCGGCGGTGCCGGGAATTTGAGGCGCACCAATAGACGCGCCACCATCAGAACGAGGATCGAAATCCCACAGGAAACATGAATCATATTAATGAGAGGACGCGCCGTACGCGGGAAGAATCCACGTAACTCCATTGCCGCGTAGGCCACAATCACCAGAAGAAACACCAGCCAGTGAATGCCTATTTGCAGGCCAGTATATTTATTACGCATATGATTTCCTGGATAAAGTCGAACAAAGGGTCAACATAACGGGCTTTCCCTAAAAATTCATTAACTTTTCTGTATGGTTTTTCAAAAACTTCGCCTGCTCATGAATCATCTTCAATTGCCTCACTCGCCGACATGGTCTAAGCCTGGAGGAGTTCAAACTGTCGCATCGTTCAGTTCATACAGGAGTCAACCATGAGTAAAATTGGCATTAATGGTTTTGGCCGCATCGGACGTCTCGTTCTGCGCCGTCTGCTTGAAACTCAGGACAGCAACACCGTCGTCGCAATTAACGATCTCACCTCCCCCAAAGTGCTGGCCTATCTGTTGAAACATGATTCGAACTACGGCCCCTTCCCGTGGAGCGTGGACTTCACCGAAGACTCGCTGATCGTCGATGGCAAATCGATCTCCGTCTACGCCGAAAAAGAGGCCAAACACATTCCGTGGTCTTCGGCGGGTGTGGATTTGGTCGTTGAAAGCACCGGTTTTTACACGTCGGCAGAAAAATCCCAGGCCCATCTGGATGCGGGTGCAAAAAAAGTGCTGATTTCCGCGCCTGCGGGTGAAATGAAAACCATCGTTTTCAATGTCAATGACGACACTATAGACGCCAGCGATACCATTATTTCCGTCGCGTCATGCACCACCAACTGCCTGGCTCCACTGGCAAAAGTGTTGCACGATGCTTTTGGTATCAAGGTTGGGACCATGACCACCATTCATGCCTACACTGGGACGCAGGCGCTGGTGGATGGACCTCGCGGGAAAGATCTTCGCGCCTCGCGTGCGGCGGCGGAAAATATCATCCCGCACACTACCGGGGCGGCAAAAGCAATTGGCCTGGTGATCCCTGCCCTGAGCGGCAAGCTTAAAGGCCACGCTCAACGTGTGCCGGTAAAAACCGGTTCGGTGACGGAGCTGGTGTCAATTCTGGAGAAAAAGGTGACGGTGGAGGAGATTCACGCCGCGCTGAAAAAGGCGACCGAGGGCAATGACTCTTTCGGGTACACCGACGAAGAGATTGTGTCGTCGGATGTGATCGGCTCTCACTTTGGTTCCATATTTGATGCCACTCAAACGGAAGTGAGCGAGGCAGGAGACGTGCAGCTGGTGAAAACCGTCGCCTGGTACGACAACGAATACGGTTTTGTGACCCAACTGGTGCGCACGCTGGACAAATTCGCCGCACTCTGATGAAAAGCGGGCAGTCCGGCTGCCCGCATCTTGCCTGGTTACGACTGCAAATAGACCACCTGAGTTTGCAGATATTCATGCAAACCGTGTTTACCGTCAGCCCCGCCAATCCCCGATTTACGCCAGCCCGCGTGGAACCCCTGCATCGCCTCAAAGTTTTCGCGGTTGATGTACGTCTCGCCGAACTTCAGCCCTTTGATGGCTTTCATTGCCACGTTCAGATCCTGGGTGTAAACCGAAGAGGTCAGGCCGTAATCGCTGTCGTTGGCCATCGCCAGTGCCTCTTCCAGAGAATCAAACGCTACCACCGGGAGCACCGGGCCAAAGGTCTCTTCATGCATAATGGTCATATCCTGGCGTACATCCAGCAGCAGCGTCGGCGGATAGTAGTAGCCTTTGCCTTCCACCGCTTTGCCACCCAGCGCAACGCGCGCACCTTCCTGCACCGCACGCGCCACTTTTTGCTCGACACGCTCAAGGGCCGCGGCGTTTATTAACGGCCCCATCGCGATATCCGTGCGCTCAGCCGGATTGCCAAACTGCACGGCTTTCATCGCCTCGCCCAGACGATTCACAAAGCGATCGTAAATCCCTTTTTGCACATACACGCGCTCGGCGCAGTTACACACCTGCCCGGTGTTGATCACCCGCGAATCAACAATCGCTTTGACGGCCAACTCCAGATCTGCGTCGTCCATTACAATAGCGGGTGCTTTGCCGCCCAGCTCCAGACACACTTTGGTGATGTTTTTTGCCGCTGCGGCCATGATTTTCTCACCGGCGGTCACGCTGCCGGTCATGCTGACCATCGCCACTTTCGGGTTGCCCGCCAGCTCTTGCCCCACGGTTTCACCGCGCCCCAACACCAGGTTAAAGACCCCTTTCGGCAAACCAATTTCATCCACAATTTTCGCGAAGGCGATGGCGTTATTTGGCGTGAATTCACTCGGTTTGATCACAATGGTGTTGCCCGTCAGCAGCGCGGGCGCCAGTTTGCGGGCAATCAGGAAGAACGGGAAGTTCCACGGCAAAATGCCCGTTGTCACGCCCAGCGCGCGTTTGAAGACCAGAATATTTTCGCCCGGACGATCGCTTTGGATGATTTCGCCTTCGTAGCGACGCGCCCACTCGGCCATGTAGTCGATATAATCGGCGGTAAAGTTGACTTCCACTTCCGCCAGTTGCTGAATTTTGCCGCCTTCAGCGACGATCAAGGCGCTGATTTCACCCACACGCTCGCGGATACCGGCGGAAATTTTACGCAGCCAGCCAGCGCGCTCAATCGCCGGAAGTGCTTCCCAACCCACCTGGGCACGTTCGGCAGCTTCAATCGCTTTGCGAGCGTCTTCGGCACGTCCATCGGGAATACGGGAAATGACCTCTTCGGTGGCCGGATTGGTGACATCAATCCACGCCTCACCTTGCCAGGCAACAAACTGTCCATCGATATACATAGGATGTTGTACGGGTACTGTCATGACCTGCTCCTGTAATTGCACTGTTTTTAATAAGTAAAATTATTGTTAAAAATTACAAGCAGGAGCCTGATTGCCTATGCTATCGCGCTGTATTTGTGAGATATCTCAAAAAAGAATCGCATCAGCAAAACCATTTCATCACAGATGAGCAACATAAAATGCCCGTTTGCGACGAGGTATGCGCAAACGGGCAAAACTTACAGCAGAGAGCGGCTAACCAGCGCTTCAGTCAGGGTGCTGTCATTGCGCAGAATCCGCCAGGCGGCTTCTACATTGGCCGGAATCTCCACATGCGCGATAAAGTCGCGCCCCGCAGGACCATAACCGTTCACATCGTCTTTCAGACGCGGGAGTTCACCGAGCACCAGCGACAGGTAGCGCTCAACCGGCCATAGCCCTTCACCGCCGTGGCTAAACACCAGGCCGTTTTCGCTGTTTTGCAGGCTCGGAACAAAGCCGGGATGACTGACAAAGCGCGGTAAAGCCGATTCGTCGCGACACACGCGGGCGAACGTCGCCATTGTGCGCCGCTGCATCGTCGGGTCTTGAACCACCAAAATGCGTTCCGGGACCGGAGCGTGCTGCTTCAATACGTTCCAGCTAAACCGCGCATTCTCACCGCAGTTGGTGGACTGATCCTCGATCAGAACGCGTTCATCAGCGATGTGCCAGAACTTGCGCGCGATATCCGAAAGGATCGCCGCCTCTGCCCGTCCGGTGGTGGGCACAGTGTTATAGCGCGGATGGCGAGCTGTCGCCGCGTACAGAAATGTCGTCGAGTGACCAATGCCGCCGCTGATCAACAGCGGAATCGCTTGCTCAGACGCAATACGAGAGGCGGCGTCAATCGTTGGGATCACCGCGTTCCCGGCAAGAATCACCGCATCAAATTGCTGGTCATGACGATAATCGTCTTGTGCCAGCCATGAACCGACGGTGTTGACTGCCGCCAGTGTGGCATCGGGCAGACAGGGAAAAAGGTTCAGAGTCATCGTTACCTCCTTACATCAGGTTATATTTAGGGTAACGCACAGGATTATGCACAATAGAGGATCTCTCCGAAAGCCGCCCGCTCTTTACCGCTGCTGAACGCAATCATATTTGATTTAATGAGGCTTTTCATATTCACTTGAATTATGATTTCTGCCACAGGTAGAATCATTAGCCCACTAACTATTCAAATTTTCCAAAGGTAAACGACGTTATGCGCCTGCCTCAACGCGATCCTTATGCTCCTCGCGAGTGGCAGCCTCACGAAAAACCCGCCCTGCTCGGCTCCCCTTCGACGCCCTTTCACAGCACGCCAAAACGGGTAGCCTATGGCGTGGTTGGTTTGCTCGTTTGCCTGACGGGTGCGCTTGGCAACGCGATGGTCGCCGCAAATCTGCAAAACCTGCAGGGAACGTTTGCCGTCTGGTCGACAGAAATCGCCTGGCTTCCCGCCGTTTACGTGATGACCAACGTGTCGATCAACCTGTTACTGGTCAAGTTTCGCCAGCAATTCGGGTTGCGCGCCTTTACCGAAGGGTTTCTGGTGCTGTACGTGCTGGTCACCTTTTTCCACCTGTTCGTCAACGACCTGAGTTCAGCCATGATGGTTCGCGCCGCCCACGGAATGGTCGCCGCCGCACTCAGCTCGCTGGGGATTTATTATCAAATCCAGGCCTGGCCTGCCAAACATCGTCTTAAGGCGCTGACCATCGGCATTACCGGTTCTTCGCTGGCGATCCCCATTGCGCGGCTGTTTTCCAGCGAGCTTTTACAGCTCGACGAATGGCGCGGGCTATACTTCTTCGAACTCGGTCTGGCGCTGATTTCGCTGGGCTGCGTGATCGCCCTGAAACTGCCGCCGGGCGATCGCCGCAAAGTCTTCGAGAAGAAAGACTTCATCACCTTCTTCCTGCTGGCACCAGGCATGGCGCTCCTGTGTGCAGTGCTCTCTCTCGGAAGACTCGACTGGTGGTTTGAAGCGCCGTGGATCGGCTGGGCGCTGGCTGCGTCACTGGTGCTAATCCTCTCGGCTGTCATGTTTGAGCACCGCCGCAGCAACCCGCTGCTCAATACCCGCTGGCTTTCCAGCGGCAGTATTCTGCGTCTGGGACTGATTATGCTGCTGATCCGCATCGTGCTGGCAGAGCAAAACACCGGGGTGATCGGCTGGCTGCAGTATGTTGGTTTACAGAATGAACAGATGACGAATCTGGCGTGGTCAATTTTCGCCGGGATCGTCTGCGGAATTGTCGCCAGCTGTCTGACCATCAAGCCGACCAAACTTGCCTGGCCGATTGTCACCTCTTTATTGCTGATGATTATCGCCTCGCTGCTGGACAGCCAGTCCAGCAATTTAACCCGCCCGGACCAGCTGATGCTGAGCCAATTTTTACTGGGTTTTGGCAGTGCGTTTTTCCTTGCCCCCGCGATGCTGGCAGGCATTGGCGGTGTGATTGCCGACCCGCGCAATCTGGTCAGTTTCTCGGTGCTGTTTGGCATGAGCCAGAACATTGGCGGCCTGTTAGGCTCCGCGATTTTGGGCACCTTCCAGACCTGGCGCGAGAAATATCATTCCAGCTTATTGTCCGATCAGCTCACCACGCTCAACCCACTGGTCAACGAGCGGCTGCAAATGTACAGCCAGATGTACCAGAATTTGATTGGCGACAGTGCGCTGCTCGGCACACAGGCGACGCTGCAACTGCAAACGGTCACCACGCTGGAAGCGAATATTCTGGCCTATAACGACACCTATATGCTGACGGCGGCCATTGCCACCGCCACGCTGGTGTGGATTTTATGGCGCTTGCTGCGCCTGAGAATTACCGCACGACTGGCGCTAAAACGCGCGACAGGGACCAAATAAATGAACAGTGATTTACTTCGGGAGACGTTATGAGTCAGCAGGATGCCGCCAAAGAGCAGGCCACTACGCGCAACAATTTGCGCATTGTTTCACTGTTTGCTGCGGCCGCCATCGGCATCGTCGGGGTGCTGGTGATTCTGTACGCCTGGCAATTGCCGCCGTTCACGCGCCATACCCAGTTCACCGATAACGCCTACGTGCGCGGGCAGACCACGTTTATCAGCCCGCAGGTGAACGGTTATATTACTGAGGTGAAAGTACAGGATTTTGTGCAGGTGAAAAAAGGCGACCTGCTGCTGCAAATCGACGACAGAATTTACCGCCAGCGCGTACATCAGGCCGAGGCCCAGCTGGCAATGAAAATGGCAGCGCTGAACAATAATCTTCAGCAGCGTAAAAGCGCTGAGGCAGTGATTGTTCGCAACGACGCGGCGCTGAAAAATGCCCGCGCCCAGAGCCTGAAAACCCAGGCCGATTTAAAGCGCGTTAAAGATCTGACTGCCGACGGTTCACTCTCGATTCGCGAGCGCGATGCAGCTCTTGCCAGTGCCGCGCAGGGCAGTGCCGATATTGAGCAGGCCAAAGCCACGCTTGAGATGTCACGCCAGGATCTGCAAACCGTCATTGTCAATCGCGGCTCGCTGGAAGCCGACGTTGAGAGCGCCAAAGCCGCGCTGGAACTGGCGCAAATCGATTTGCAAAACACGCGGATTGTCGCCCCGCGCGACGGACAGCTCGGGCAGATTGCCGTGCGTTTGGGCGCTTACGTCACCGCAGGAACCCATCTCACCACGCTGGTTCCGCCGCAGCACTGGGTCATTGCCAATATTAAAGAGACACAGCTTGCCGATCTGCGCGTTGGACAGCCGGTGAAATTCACCGTCGATGCGCTTAACGGTAAAGCCTATGAGGGCCGCGTGCAGAGTATCTCTCCGGCGACTGGCGTTGAGTTCAGCGCCATTACGCCGGATAACGCCACCGGCAACTTTGTCAAAATCGCCCAGCGCATTCCGGTGCGCATTGAAGTGCTCGGCAAAGCGGAAGATTCAGCCCTGCTGCGCCCTGGGATGTCGGTGCAGGTGAACATCGACACACGGGAGACGAAAGAATGACGCTTCGCCCCGTCGCTGGATTATTGATTGCGACCTTCCTGGTAGGATGTCAGTCGGCAGATGTCGCCCCGGCCAAAAATACGCTGCAAATTCCGGCACAGTGGCGTGCGACGTCAGGCCCCACGAGCCCGACCGAGCAGCTATGGTGGCGTAATTTTCACGATAACCACCTCAACCGCTACGTCGATCAGGCGCTGCACAATAACAGCGACGTGCTGATCGCCCGTGAGCGGATTAATGAATATCAGGCGCGCGTCTACGCCGCCGACAGCAGTCTGTTCCCCTCGCTGGATGCCGGCGTGAGCGGCACTCGCGCACGAACTCAATCTGCTGCGACCGGGCTGCCGGTTTACAGTACCTTATACAAAGGCAGCCTGACCGCCAGCTACGACGTGGATATTTGGGGTGTGAACCGCAGCACGGCGAACGCAGCGCAAGCCTCACTCGAGGCACAAAAAGCGGCAGCTGCGGCAGCGGACTTAACCGTCGCCTCATCGGTGGCCTCGGGCTATGTGACATTGCTTGCGCTGGATGAACAATTGCGCGTCACGCAGTCGACAGTGAAATCGCGTGAAGATGCGCTGGCGCTGGCAAAACGGCAGTTTGAAACGGGTTACAGCTCGCGGCTGGAGCTAATGCAGTCGGATTCCGAGCTGCGCTCAACGCGTGCACAAATCCCACTTTTGCAGCATCAAATTGCGGTTCAGGAAAACGCGCTCAGCCAGCTGCTGGGCGATAACCCTGAAGATGTCGCTCGAAGCGACAGTTTTAGTGCGCTGACACCGCTGCAACTCCCGTCACAACTGCCCTCCTCGCTACTCAATCGCCGCCCGGATATTGTGCAGGCGGAGCGCCAGCTGATCGCCGCCGACGCCACGCTCGCCGCTTCTCGCGCCAGCCTGCTGCCGTCGATCAACCTGACCGCCACCGGATCGGTTCAGGATCGTACATTGCCCGGTTTACTGGACAATCCGCTTCAGCTCTGGAGTCTCGGCGGGAGTATTCTGGCCCCGCTGCTGAATCGCCAGGCGCTCAACGCTCAGGTGGATATTTCGCAATCACAGCGTAATCAGGCGCTGTATGGCTACGAAAAAACCGTGCGCAATGCGTTTCGTGAAGTGAACGACAGTCTGGATGCCATCACGCGCTATCAGGAACAGCTGACCGAGCTACTCGCGCAGCAGGATGTGGCACAGGAGACGCTGCGCATCGCACAAAATCGCTATCGCAACGGGTATTCTTCGTATCTGGACGTTCTCGACGCCCAGCGCACGCTGTTCTCGGTGCAAACCAATGTGGTGCAGGTGAAAAATAACCTGCTGCTGGCACAGATTGATTTGTATAAAACACTGGGTGGCGGATGGTCGGCGGCATAACGCCTTACCCGGCCTATGCGGGGTTCTGTAGGCCCGGTAAGCGCAACGCCACCGGGCATTGGTTCAGAGATTAATCAGGAGGTCAGTCGATGCAACAAACGTGGACTGCAGTAGATAACTATATGATTTCTTCTCTCATTCCCCAAGATGCGGTACTGCAACAGGTTCTGGAGAACAACAAACGAGCCGGGCTGCCGGAGCATGACGTGGCGGCAAATCAGGGGCAATTGCTGGCATTATTCGTACAAATGACGCAGGCGAAACGCATCCTGGAAATCGGTACCCTGGGCGCGTATAGCACTATCTGGATGGCGCGCGCTTTGCCACCAGACGGCAAAATTATCACACTTGAAGCCGATCCAGTTCATGCCGAAATCGCCAGACAGAATATCCACCTTGCCGGTTTGCAGCGAAAAATTGAGCTTATCGAAGGTCCTGGATTGCAATTGCTGAAAGACTTCGGCGACATTCCGCCGTTTGATCTGATCTTTATCGATGCGGATAAGCCTAACAATCCAGGCTATCTGGAGTGGGCGCTGCGCTACTCACGACCGGGAACCGTGATTATTGGCGATAACGTGGTGCGTGACGGTGAAGTGATCAATGACCAAAGCAACGATGACCGCGTGCAGGGTGTACGGCGTTTTATCGAAATGACCGGAGATAACCCTCGTCTTACAGCCACTGCGCTGCAAACCGTGGGCACGAAAGGTTGGGATGGGTTTACGCTGGCCATAGTGAATAGCTGAAAAAAAGCCGGGTAGCGGCGACGCCTTACCCGGCCAACGATACAGTTATGCGGTTTTTGTAGGCCCGGTAAGCGCAGCGTCACCGGGCAAGCATTAAGCCGTAATCTGCTCCATCGCCTGCAAAATACGCTTATCGGAAATCGGATAAGGCGTTCCCAGCTGCTGCGCAAAGAAACTCACGCGCAGCTCTTCGATCATCCAGCGGATCTCCTGCACGTCCTCGTCATCACGACGCGCGGGCGGCAGTTTGTTTAACCACTGCTGCCACGCCTGCTGGACGCTCTCCACTTTCAGCATTTGCGCGCGATCGCGGTGCGGATCGACGGCCAGCTTCTCCAGACGTTTTTCAATCGCATTCAGATAACGCAGCGTATCACCGAGACGTTTGAAACCGTTGCCGGTGACAAATCCGCGATACACCAGCCCACCCATTTGCGCTTTCACGTCCGACAGCGCCAGCGCCATCGTCATATCCACGCGCCCTTTCAGACGTTTGTTGATATTGAACACCGCCGTCAGGATCTGTTCGACCTGCTTCGCGATAGTGACCACGGTCTCGTTCAGCCCAGCACGCACTTTTTCGTGCAGCGCGGCAAAGCCCTCTTCCGTCCAGACCGGTCCGCCCGCTTCGTCAATCAGCTTGTCCACGCCGCAGGAGATGCAGTCGTCAATCAGATCCAGCACCTTGCCGTACGGGTTGAAGTACAATCCGAGTTTGGCTTTGTTCGGCAGTTTTTCATGAAGATATTTAATCGGCGACGGGATATTCAGCAGCAGCAAGCGGCGCAGACCGCGCCACATCGCCTGCTGTTGTTCCTGCGGATTATCAAACAACTTGATCGCCACGCTGTCGCGCTCATCCACCAGCGCCGGCCAGGCTTTCACCTTGTAGTTGCCGCGCTTCTGCTCGTAGTGATCCGGTAGATTACCGAAGCTCCAGATATGCAGCCCGCTCTGCTCGATACCATCGTCCGCAACCGCTGAGAGCGTCTCCTGCACTTTGCCTTTCAGCGCATCCTTGAGTTCACTCAGCGAGCGGCCTTCGTTGAGCTTTTTGTTTTTGTCATCCACTACCCGGAAGGTGATTTTCAGATGATCGGGCACCTGATCCCAGTGCCAGGATTCGCGGTCAATGGTCACCCCCGACATACGGCGCAGCTCTTTCTCCAGTGCATCGAGCAGCGGCAGCTCCAGCGGCGTAACACGGGCTAAAAATGCCTCGGCATAGTTTGGCGCTGGAACAAAATTACGGCGAACCGGTTTAGGCAAGGATTTGATCAGCGCAATCACCAGCTCGCGGCGCAGGCCGGGGATTTGCCACTCAAAACCACTCTCAGCCACCTGATTGAGCAGCGGCAGCGGAATGTGGACTGTCACGCCGTCGGCGTCCGCGCCCGGTTCAAACTGATAGGTCAGACGCAGCTTGAGATTGCCCTGATGCCAGAAGTTCGGGTAGTCCAGCTTGCTGACCTGCTCCGCGCCCTCTTTGATCAACATGCTCTTTTCAAAGTTGAGCAGATCCGGCGATTCCTTACTGGCCTTTTTCCACCAGCTGTCGAAGTGACGCGCAGAAACCACGTCGTGGCTGATGCGCTGGTCATAAAACTCAAACAGCGCTTCGTCATCCACAAGGATGTCGCGGCGGCGCGTTTTGTGTTCCAGCTCTTCGACTTCGGCGCGCAGCTTCAGGTTTTCACGGAAGAAGGCGTGACGTGTCTGCCAGTCGCCCTCCACCAGCGCGTGGCGGATAAACAGCTCGCGGGAGAGCGCCGGGTCGATCAGGCTGTAATTCACCTTACGCGCCGCAACGACCGGCAGGCCGTAAACGGTCACTTTTTCGGTCGCCATTACCGCGCCTTGCGCCCGCTCCCAGTGTGGTTCACTGTATGAGCGTTTCAGCAGGTGCTGCGCGACAGGTTCGACCCATTCAGGATCAATACGCGCTGCAATACGGCCCCACAGACGGCTGGTTTCCACCAGCTCAGCCACGATGGTCCATTTCGGCGGTTTCTTGAATAAACCAGAACCCGGGAAGATGGAGAAACGGGCGTTACGCGCGCCGGTATATTCCTGCTTATCGGCGTCTTTCATACCGATGTGCGACAATAACCCGGTCAGCAGCGCCATGTGAATTTCGCGGTACTCTGCCGGTTCGCTGTTCACCGGAATGCCCAGCTCTTTCACCACCTGACGCAGCTGGGTGTAAATATCCTGCCACTCGCGCACGCGCAGGTAGTTAAGATATTCGACCTTACACTGACGGCGGAACTGGTTCGACGACAGGGCTTTTTGCTGCTCGCCGAGGTAATTCCACAGGTTCACAAAGGCGAGGAAATCGGACTCTTTGTCGTGGAAACGCTGATGTTTTTCATCGGACGCCTGCTTTTTGTCCATCGGGCGTTCGCGCGGGTCCTGAATCGACAGCGCTGAAGTGATAATCATCGCCTCACGCACGCAGCCGTGTTTTTGCGCCTCAATCACCATCCTCGCCAGACGCGGGTCCACCGGCAGCTGGCTCAGCTGACGGCCCATCGGCGTCAGTTTGTAGGCAGTGGCCTGTTCGTCAGTGGTAATAGCGCCCAGCTCTTCCAGCAGGCGCACGCCGTCCTGAATATTGCGCTTATCCGGCGCTTCGACAAACGGGAACGCGGCGATATCGCCCAGCCCCAGAGCCGTCATCTGCAAAATAACCGACGCGAGGTTGGTACGCAGAATCTCTGGATCGGTAAATTCCGGGCGAGACAGGAAATCGTCTTCGGAATACAGGCGAATACAGATACCTTCCGAAACACGACCGCAGCGGCCTTTACGCTGGTTAGCAGAGGCCTGTGAAACCGGCTCGATCGGCAGACGCTGCACCTTGGTGCGGTAGCTGTAGCGGCTGATACGCGCGGTGCCTGGGTCAATCACATACTTGATGCCCGGCACGGTCAGTGAGGTTTCGGCGACGTTGGTCGCCAGCACGATGCGCCGTCCGCTGTGGGCCTGGAAAACGCGGTTCTGCTCGCTGTTCGACAAGCGGGCGTAGAGCGGTAAGATCTCTGTGTGGCGCAGATCGCGTTTGCTTAGGGCGTCGGCGGTATCGCGGATTTCACGCTCACCGCTCATGAAGATCAGGATGTCGCCGGGGCTTTCACGGCCCAGCTCATCGACGGCGTCAAAAATAGCCTGCAGCTGGTCGCGATCGACATCATCCGCCTCTTCGACGATCGGACGATAGCGCACGTCCACCGGATAAGTACGACCAGAGACTTCGATGATCGGCGCGTTGTTAAAGTGGCGCGAGAAGCGCTCCGGGTCGATGGTCGCGGAGGTAATAATGATTTTCAGATCCGGGCGACGCGGCAGTAATTCACGCAGATAGCCCAGTAGAAAATCGATATTCAGACTGCGTTCGTGCGCTTCATCGATGATGATGGTGTCGTACTGCATCAGCAGGCGATCCTGCTGGATTTCAGCCAACAGAATCCCGTCGGTCATCAGTTTGACCATCGTGTTGTCGCTGACGTGATCGCTAAAACGCACTTTATAGCCGATGCAACCACCCGGCTCCGTTTGCAGCTCCTCGGCAATACGGTTCGCCACGGTACGCGCCGCCAGACGGCGCGGCTGGGTATGACCAATCAGGCCTTTAATTCCGCGCCCCAGCTCCATACAAATTTTTGGTAGCTGCGTGGTTTTACCGGAACCCGTCTCACCGGCCACAATCACCACTTGGTTATCGCGAACGGCTTCGAGGATTTCCTGTTTTTTCTGACTGACCGGCAGGTTTTGCGGGTATTCAATCACCGGACGTGCTGCTTCACGCAGCACGACTTTCCCTGCAGCCTGTTCAATCTCTTTCGCCATCTCCTGGTAAATGGCCTGTTGTGCATCAGGATTTTTAACCTTTTTGATCCCATGAAGACGGCGTGCGAAGCGCTGCTTGTCGCGCAGCATCAGCGTATCGAGCTGTTGCATCAGCATCGGGAAGGTTAATTTTTGTTGTTCTGTCATAGTGTTAGGGGGCAGTGCTCTGCCAGGCTAAATCTCACTTGAATGATGGGTATAGAGTACCACACCGCCGCTTTGACTGCCTTATTCAAAAAAATCGAACATAGGATTCGATATATTGCGCTATCCCTGCGACAGGATTGTGAATAGAGTGTCAGCAAGCAACGGGGAAAACCCCAATCCAAACCAATTAAAGGAATCACCCATGAGCAAAGTATTAGTTCTCAAATCCAGTATTCTGGCAGGGTACTCTCAGTCCGGTCAGCTGTCTGATTATTTCGTTGAGCAGTGGCGTGAACAGCACAGCGCTGACGAAATCACCGTTCGCGATCTGGCTGCAAACCCGATTCCGGTACTGGACGGTGAGTTGGTTGGCGCGCTGCGTCCAAGCGATGCACCGCTGACACCACGTCAGCAGGAAGCGCTGGCGCTGTCTGATGAACTGATTGCTGAGCTGCAGGCGCATGACGTCATCGTTATCAACGCCCCAATGTACAACTTCAACATCCCTACTCAGCTGAAAAACTATTTCGACCTGGTCGCTCGTGCTGGCGTAACCTTCCGTTACACCGAAAACGGTCCTGAAGGCCTGGTGAAAGGTAAACGCGCTATTGTACTGTCCAGCCGTGGCGGTATTCACAAAGATACCCCAACTGACCTGGTCGCACCGTACCTGACGCTGTTCCTGGGCTTCATCGGTATCACCGACGTGAACTTTGTGTTTGCTGAAGGTATTGCTTACGGTCCAGAAGTGGCGACCAAAGCACAGACCGATGCAAAATCTGCTATCGACAGCCTGGTTGCAGCATAAGAATTCCCCCTCTCACCGCCCGGTGGGAGGGTTTTTCCTTCTCTTCGTCCGCCGTATATTTCCCCTGCTTCATTCATTCTTCTTAAAATAAAAATACGGAATTATTCTTAAATATTTTCGGGATATTTTGAGGCGAAGGAGTGTTAATTCTTTTGAAGTGGAAATGAATACGAGCTATTTGAGGATTATGCGTGTATGGTAGCAGGCCAATTACACAGGAAATGCCTATGTCCGATCGCAAAGATGGAAAAGCCCGCCGTAACTTTCTGATTAAATGTCCTTGCCCAAACTGCTCAAAAGACTCTGAACACAGCTACTCACGTGTTCAAAAAGGGTCACTGCTTGTTTGCCCTTACTGCAGCACAATGTTCAAATCCAGCCAAAAAGTCTGATGTATTGATCCTCTGCGATTCTGACTACTCAGGCTTACGCCTTCATCGTGGTTGCAGACTCGCAGAGATCAAACCGGTTAGTCGCGCAGAATAACGTTAGCCGCAGCCGGGCCTTTCGCACCCGCTTCAATCACGAATTCCACTTTCTGGCCTTCAAACAAGGTTTTGAAATTATCACCCTGCAACGCAGAGAAATGGACAAAAACATCTTTGCTGCCATCAACCGGAGAAATAAAGCCAAAGCCTTTATCTTCGTTAAACCACTTCACTAAACCAATAATTTTTGCAGACATATAAGGCTCCTTTTTTCTGGCCTTTCGGCTGACAAAATTTTTTCGCATTGTAAACGCTGGGCATTAATGCACGGGGCGATATATTAAGCAATGTTTATTTTTACCGCACATGTCAACAAAGGCTGAATTAATTGACGAAATAATTCAGCGCTAGGGCAAATAGTCAAAGATTAATTCGTCTGTGACGATTTCGGTCGTAAATTTTCGTCAAATACCAGACGCGTTCTTCCCGGTTCCACTTCCCGCAGCGGTTCAACCTGATGCATTGTCAGCTTGCAGCGTTCAACCAGCACCTGATATTCGCGCGTCCCCTGCTTTTTCCATTCGAGTTCCTGATCGCTCAGCTGACGAATAGCTTTTGCCGGGCTGCCGATAATCAGAGTGTTGGCGGGCATTTCCGCTTTGGCTTTCACAAATGCCGCCGCGCCGACGATGCTGTTCTCGCCGATTACCGCGCCGTCCATTACCACCGCGTTCATGCCGACCAGCGCATTTTTACGCACAACGCAGCCGTGCAAAATAGCGCTGTGGCCGATATGTCCGTGCTCTTCAACGACCGTATCCTGTTCAGGGAAGCCGTGCATCACGCAATTATCCTGAATATTCGCACCGTCTTTTACGACGATGCGACCAAAATCACCGCGCAGGCTGGCGTTTGGCCCGACGTACACCCCTTTGCCGAGGATCACGTCGCCAATCAGCACTGCCGTAGGATGTACGTAGCTTTCATCGGGAACGACTGGCGTCAGTCCATCTATCTGATATACAGGCATTCTTCCTCCGTTATGTGATATTCAGCCCGCCAAAACGCTGGAAATAAAGCGCCCCCGGCGTGGGCAACTCTCCAACCGAGGTTTCGCCTTTTTCACTGACAAAAGCCAGCGCACCTGGCGCAACCCGCTGATAAATATTAATACACAGCTGCCGCGCGGTTTGCCCAGCCCAGTGCGCCGGGAGTAATTCCTCGGGCAACAGCGGATCTTTCAACACTACGCGGCGATAGAAATGGATCAGCAACAGCTGAATCTGGAAACAGCGCTCCGGCGTCAGTTCATCGGCGGCCTCTTTTAACAGCGGCAGCAAGGGCCGGAACGACTCAATAAACTTTTCATACATCACGTTCTGTTCAGTCAGTTGCCAGCACTCTTCGACGCGGGAACGCAGCGCCGCGCGCGACAGCGCCAGTGGGGAATGCGCTTCAAAACAGATAACGTTTTCGGCTACGCCCGCTTCATGCAGCAGGGTCTGTACATCTGCCATTTTTTGCGACGGAGAGGCCATCAGGCTGGCGGCCAGCGTGCCAAACCCCTGCCAGATCAGCTGTTTTTTGACATCGGCAAGCGTCGCTTTATCCAGCCCTTCCGAGAGCAACAGCAGCCATTTCCCGTCCCAGGCGGGCAGTTCTGCGCGATAAATTTTGTTCTCCGCGCGACGGGTCAAACGCAACCCTTTGTCGCTCAGTCGATAAAAACTGCGCCTGCCGATACGGGAAACATCCAGCCAGCCTTCTTTATTCAGGCGAAACAGCGCGGTACGCACAAAGCGTTCGCCAAATCCCATCCCTTCAAGCAATGCGGCCAGACTGCCAAGCCAAATTTCACCGCCGCGATGGGAGAGCGAGTCGCCATACAAGGATGAAATCAGCGAGGTTCCGCTGATCGGCACAGAGCTAACGGCGTGCTGAATAAAAGTATCGAGTTTACTCATCTGATTCATTCTGTTGTGGTTTTTGTCCTGGATGAATCATAGCATAGAATTTTTACGCGCCAGCTCTCCCTCTCCCCTGGGGAGAGGGCCGGGGTGAGGGGCAAAAACCGCACCCTACCTACCCGTTCGCCGCCACCTTGCGCAGATCAAACACCCGACACGCCTTGCCTTCAGAGCGCGGAATGCTGCCGCAGTTGACGATTGTCACGTCGGTGGAGATCCCGACCATTGACTTAATACGATGACGCAACTGATGACATACCTGGCAGCGCTGTTCGTGGCTCAGCACCAGGCTGCTCTCTTTCAGCTCCACTTTCACTGAAAGTGAATCAAGATGGCCGCGGCGGTTCACTTCCAGCTGGTAATGCGGCGACAGATGCTCAAACTTAACAATCTCCTCTTCCAGCTGGGACGGGAAAACGTTCACGCCGCGAATGATCAGCATGTCATCGCTGCGTCCACTGATACGGTCCATGCGGCGCATGGTGCGCGCAGTGCCTGGCAGGAGACGCGTCAGGTCGCGGGTGCGATAGCGGATAACCGGCAACGCCTCTTTGGTGAGCGTGGTGAACAGCAGTTCGCCCTGCTGACCGTCGGCCAGCGGCGTGCCGTCGTTCGGATTGACGATTTCTGGATAGAAATGATCTTCCCAGATGGTCGGGCCGTCGGCGGTTTCGATGCACTCCATCGCCACGCCCGGTCCCATCACTTCAGACAGGCCGTAAATATCCAGGGCGGTGATCCCCAGGCGACGCTCGATCTCATGGCGCATCGCCAGGGTCCAGGGTTCCGCGCCAAAGACGCCGACGCGCAGGGAACATTGGCTGGCGTCGCCGCCCATCTGGCGCTCCAGCTCTTCAATCAGGTTAAGGCAGTAGGACGGCGTCACCATGATCATATCCGGCTGGAAATCGCGTATCAGCTGCGCCTGCTTCTCGGTCTGGCCACCGGACATCGGGATCACTGTCGCCCCTAAACGCTCGGCGCCGTAATGCGCGCCCAGCCCGCCGGTAAAGAGTCCGTAGCCATAAGCCACGTGAATTTTATCCTTGCGCGTGCCGCCGGCGGCGCGCAGAGAACGGGCGACAATATTGGCCCAGTTGTCGATATCGTTTTGCGTGTAGCCGACCACCGTCGGTTTACCCGTCGTGCCGGAGGACGCATGAATGCGCACCACCTGCTCCATCGGCACCGCGAAGGTATCGAACGGATAGTTATCCCGCAGATCCTGTTTGGTGGTGCACGGGAATTTATTGAGATCGCTTAACTCTTTGAAATCGTCAGGATGCACGCCCGCTGCGTCAAATTTGCGTTTGTACATTGGCACATTGTTGTAAGCATGCTTCAGCGTCCACTTCAGGCGTTCGGTTTGCAGCGCCTGTAATTCGTCCACGGAGGCAGTTTCAATTGCATCAAGTTGTGTTGTTGTCGTTGTCATTTTGTAGGGTACTCGCAGGTAGTTTTGCTCAAACACGCTCCAGGATCAGGGCAATGCCCTGGCCCACACCGATGCACATCGTACAAAGCGCGTAGCGCCCGTTGCGTCGATGCAATTCATTGCTGGCCGCCAGCACCAGTCGTGCACCGCTCATCCCCAGCGGATGGCCCAGGGCAATCGCGCCGCCGTTCGGGTTCACATGCGCGGCATCATCCGCTAACCCGAGCTGGCGCAGCACGCCCAGTGCCTGTGACGCGAAAGCTTCGTTCAGCTCAATCACGTCCATATCGTTAATGCTCAGACCCGCACGCTCCAGCACTTTGCGTGTTGCCGGAACCGGGCCAAGCCCCATCAGTCGTGGTTCCACGCCCGCGCTGGCCATCGCCACGATACGCGCTCGCGGGGTTAATCCCTGCTGATGCGCCATCGCTTCACTGGCGATAATCAGCGCCGCCGCGCCGTCGTTCACGCCAGAGGCGTTGCCCGCCGTCACCACGCCGTTTTTACGGAACGGGGTTTTCAGGGCGGAGAGCTGCTCAAGCGTGGTATCTCCGCGCGGATGTTCATCGATCAGCACTTCGGTAATCGCGCCCTTTTTACCCGCGACGCTCACCGGCACGATTTCCTGCGCCAGAATCCCGTTCTGCTGGGCAATCGCCGTCCGCTGCTGACTGCGCAGCGCGAAGGCATCCTGATCGGCACGGCTGATATTTAACAATTCAGCTACATTCTCTGCCGTTTCGGGCATGCTGTCAGTTCCGTATTGCTGATGCATGAGCGGATTCACAAATCGCCAGCCAATGGTGGTATCAAACATCTCTGCCTGACGCTGGAACGGCGTGGTCGCTTTGCCCATCACGAACGGCGCACGGGACATGGATTCCACGCCACCGGCTATCAGCAGATCAGCATCGCCTGCTTTGATTGCTCGCGCGGCAAAACCAACGGCGTCAAGTCCGGAACCGCACAAACGATTGATGGTGGTGCCAGACACCGTCTGCGGGAATCCGGCCAGCAGCGCCGCCATACGCGCCACGTTACGGTTGTCTTCTCCGGCCTGATTTGCACAGCCGAAGATCACATCGTCAATACGTTCAGCGTCCAGGTGCGGATAGCGCGCCAGCAGCGCACGCAGCGGCACAGCCGCCAGATCGTCGGCGCGTACACCAGACAATGCACCGCCATAACGCCCCACCGGGGTACGAACACCATCACAGATAAATGCATCACGCATCAGGCTTCTCCTGTCACACTGCCACCAATGCGGTGCGATTTACCGCGAAACAAGGCGACTGTTTTTTGTTGTTGGTTAGTTATTTCGATGTCGTACACGCCGGTCAGTTTGCCCTGATGTTTTACGCGAGCGCTGGCGGTCAGCTTGTCTCCCGCAAAGCCAGGGCGCAGAAAATCAATGGTGCAGGCCGAGGCCACAGCCGCCAGCCCCTGGCTGTTACAGGCGTAGGCGAAAGCCGTATCAGCCAGAGAGAACAGCTGTCCACCGTGGCAGGTTTTGTGGCCGTTGAGCATCTGTGGGGTGATGGTCATCGTCACCACCGCGTACCCCTCGTCCATCTCAACAATATCGATCCCAAGTGCCTGCGCGCAGGCGTCATTTTCATACATGGCGCGGGCGTTGTGCCAGGCGTTATGACTCATAGCTACTCTCCACAAGCGCACGCTGGCGCAGCAGTGAACACGGGCGATAGCGCTCTTCGCCGTAATGACGTTGCAGGTTTTCCAGTAGAATTAACAGGCGTTGCCATCCCAGACGTTCACCCCAGGCAATCGGCCCGACGGGATAGTTCACGCCCAGGCGCAGGGCGATATCGATATCCTGTTCGCTGGCGACCCCTTTTTGCAGGGCATCCAGCGCTTCGTTGATAATCATCGCCACGGTGCGCCAGATTAGCAGGCCGGGATAATCCGTCATGTGCAGGACGCGTTTCCCCTGCTGCTGCAGGTGATAAATCGCTTTTTGCGTGGCAGAGTGTGGGTTGCTGGCGGCCGTCGCGATCACTACAACGTCACCGTCCATTCTGTCGACCACCACCACCGGGCGATTGAGGCGCAGAGCGAGACTTTGCGCGGTTTCGCCTGTGGTTTCTACCAGTAGCACCTCATCCAGTTCCGTGACACCGTCACTTCTTTTTTGCGCTGTTACCGGGCTGAAGGTCGCTCCGACCGGGGCAAGCCACTGCGCAGCAGGACGTTCGCCATGCCAGTCGTATACGCCCTGCCCGGTTTTCTTGCCCAGGCGTCCGCCGAGTACCAGCTCCTGCTGGACCAGCGACGGCAGGAAGCGGCGCTCCTGCCAGAAGGCGTTAAACACCGAGCAGGTCACGGCGAAGTTAACATCCTGACCAATCAAGTCCGTCAGCTCCAGCGGCCCCATCGGGAAACCGCCGCCTTCGCGCAACGCGGCGTCGATGTCCTGTGCCGGGGCCACGTTTTCTTCCAGCGCACGCCAGGCTTCAGAGTAGAACGGACGCGCGACGCGGTTGACGATAAACCCTGGAGTGGACTGGCAGCGCACCGGCTGTTTGCCCCAGTTCAGCGCCAGCTCGCACAGCTGATCGGCCACTTCGCTTGAGGTCGCCAGTCCGCTGACCACTTCCACCAGTTTCATCACCGGCGCCGGGTTAAAGAAATGCAGCCCTGCGACGCGTTCCGGATGGCGCACGTCAGCAGCCACCGCCGTTATCGAAATCGACGAGGTGTTACTGGTGAGCAGCGTCTGCGGCGGGCAGATTTCGCCCAGCTGTTTGAACAGCGCCTTTTTCACGTCGAGGCGTTCAGAGGCCGCTTCAATTACCAGGTCGGCGGCGGCAAGGGCATGAATATCATTGACTGGCAGCAGACGCGCGACGATCTTCTCAAAGGCTTCAGCGGTCAGTTTTCCGCGTGCCACGCGGGATTCCAGCCGCGCACGAATCCCGTCGATGGCGCGGGCCACCACGTCAGAGGCGATGTCGTACACCAGCACCTGATGTCCGCTGCTGGCAGCCACTTCCGCGATCCCGGCGCCCATCGTGCCGCTGCCAATCACGGCGACGGTGTGAATTCTCATCGTCATCTCATTTCCCCGTGAAGTTCGGCGTGCGTTTAGCGAGGAACGCGCTAACGCCCTCGCGGTAGTCGTCGCTGCGCCCGGCCATACGCTGGTAATCGCGCTCCAGGTCGAGCTGTTCATCGAGCGTATTGGTTTCGGCGGCGTTCATAGCCTGTTTGATAAGGCCCAGACCAAAGGTCGGTTGAGAGGCAAAATGGATAGCCAGTTTTTGCGCCGTGGAAGACAACTCTTCGTCATCGACCACTTGCCAGATCATCCCCCAGGCGTGGGCCTGCTCGGCGCTGAGTTTATCCCCCAGTAGCGCCAGTCCCATTGCCCGCGCCCGTCCGGCGACGCGCGGCAACAGCCAGGTGCCGCCGCAGTCAGGCACCAGACCCAGCTTGCTAAAGGCCATCATGAAATTCACTGAACGGGCGGCGATCACCATGTCGCAGCCCAACGCTAATGTCGCACCAGCGCCAGCCGCCACGCCGTTGACGGCAGCAATGACTGGTTTCGGCAGTTTCGCCAGACGGCGCACCAGCGGGTTGTAAAAGGTTTCCACGGAATAGCCCAGATCCGGCGCGGGGCCGTTCGGGTCAACGTTGCGGTCATTCAGATCCTGACCGGCGCAAAAACCGCGCCCGGCTCCGGTGATCAGCAGGCAGCGGATGGTGTCATCCCGCTCGGCCTGTTTCAGGCTCTCGGAAAGCTGCTGGTGCATCACATCGTTAAAGCTGTTCAGACGCTCCGGGCGGTTCAGCGTAATGGTCATCACGCCCTGCTCAACATGACTCAGAATAAATTCCACAATTAGCGTCCTTTAAAGTCGGGGGTGCGTTTTTGTAAGAAAGCGGCGATGCCTTCCCGCCTGTCTTCCGTGGCAGACAGCAGCGTAAACAGCTGGCGCTCCTGCATCAGACCGGCCTGCAAAGGCACTTCCTGCGACTGGCGCAGCGCTTGTTTCGCGGCCTGCAATGCCAGCGGCGAATGACGCGCCATCAGCACGGCCTGTTTCAGGGCGTATTCCAGCACCAGCGCTGACGGGAACACGTCGCTGACCAGCCCCGCCGCTTGCGCCTGCTGCGCGGTAATGCTTTCGCCCGTCAGCACCATTTTGCTGGCGAGAGATTTACCGACACTGCGAATCAAACGCTGAGTTCCGCCCGCGCCCGGCATAATGCCCAGCGTGATTTCCGGCAACCCGAACCGGGCGTTGTCGCCAGCAATCACCACGTCACATAAAAGCGCCAGTTCGCAGCCCGCGCCCAGCGCATAGCCGTTCACGGCGGCGATCAGCGGCTTGTTGAAGTTATTGATGCGCGCCCACAGCTGCGGGCGAATATCGTTCAGGGTGGCGGGAAGATCTTTCTCCGCCATCTCGTTGAGATCGGCCCCGGCGGCAAAGCAGCGCTCGTTGCCATAAATGACACAGGCGGAGATCTCGCCGTCCTGCGCCGCGGTTTCCAGTTCATCCGCGATGTGTGAGAGCAGCGCGTTGTTAAGGGCGTTGCGCGCCGCCGGACGGTTCAGCGTCAGAAGCAGCACGCGGCCATGACGGGTAACAATCAGCTCGCTCATGCCATCCCCTTTGCGTCAAAGTCGACCACCACGTCGGCGGTCAATGGCAGCGCCTGGCAGCTCAACACGTAGCCCGCCGCCAGTTCGTCCGGCTCGAGGCTGTAGTTAGTCGCCATATCCACTTTCCCGCGCAGCACTTTGCATTTGCAGGTGGCGCAGACGCCGCCCTTGCAGGCGTACGGCAAGTCCGCGCCCTGACGCAGAGCCGCATCGAGAATGCTTTCGTCGTCGGCGGTGAGCGTGATTTCACGGTCGCGCCCGTCCTGACGCACGGTGACTTTTTGCCCCTGCGCCTGCACCGTCGAGGCGCGTTTCACCGCGCTGCCCGGCGTGTTAAAGCGCTCCAGATGAATGGTTTTCTCCGGCATTCCCAGCGCTTTCAGCGCCAGTTCGGCCTCGTCCATCATCGCCGACGGCCCGCAGATAAAGGCTTCGTCGAACAGGCTGAAATCGATCAGGGTTTTGCCCAACTGATGCAGTTTTTCGCCGTCGATACGCCCGTGCAGTAGCTCGCTGTCGAGGGTCTCCTGGCTGAAAATATTCACCAGTTGCAGGCGCTGCGGGTATTTATCTTTCAGATCTGCCAGCGCCTGGCGGAACATCATGCTCTGGCTGCTGCGGTTGCCGTAGATAAGCGTAAAGTGGCTGTCCGGCTCGACCAGCAGCGTGCTGGAGACAATCGCCAGCATCGGCGTAATGCCGGACCCGGCGGCAATCGCCAGATAGCGCCCGGCGCGTTCAGCCTGCGGCTGATAACCGAAGTGGCCCTGCGGCACCATGACCTCCAGCGCCATACCTTGTTTGATCTCATCGCGGGCATAGCGGGAGAAACGCCCGCCGTCGATGGCTTTCACCGCCACGCTAATTTCGCCCGGCGTCACACTACGGCAGATGGAATAACAGCGGCGTAACTCTTCTCCCGCCAGACGCGCTTTCAGCGTCAGATGCTGGCCGGGACGAAAACGATAAGCGTCCTGCAAAGTCTGTGGAACCGCGAAGGTAATGGTCACCGCATCGCGGGTTTCGGGTTCCACTTTTGCCACCGTTAAGGAATGAAACGTTGTCATGGCAACCTCAGATACATTTGAAATAGTCGAAAGGTTCACGGCAGGCGTTGCAGCGATAGAGCGCTTTGCAGGCCGTCGAACCAAATTCACTGATAACCGACGTGTTGGTGCTCGCGCAGCGCGGACAGGCTACTTCGGCAGGCGCGTGGGCGTGACAGCTGTGGCCGACCGGCGGGCTGATGCCGTATTCACGCAGCCGTGTGCGGGCATCGTCGGTCATCCAGTCGGTGGTCCAGGCCGGGTCGAGCTGGAGGACGATATGCACCGGCGTGAACCCGTGGGCGGTCATCATCTCGCGAATAGCCCCCAGCAGATGCTCCGTCGCCGGACAGCCGGAATACGTCGGCGTAAAGCCAATCACCCAGCCGCCCGCCTGGGCAGAAACGCTGCGCACCATGCCTAAATCGGTGATGGTGAGCACCGGCACTTCCGGGTCCGGGATCTGGCTTAACAGGGACCAGATTTGCGGGATTTCCGCCGGGGCGATCTCAGCGAGACGTTGCATAGCGACCTCCTCTTACCACTGCTGACCAGGATACATGCGCTGGAGGTATTGCATCTCCGCCAGCATCGGTCCCAGATGTTCGGTGTGCAGCCCTTTTTTGCCGCCAGTGCGGTACGCCGCTTCTTGCGGGACCTGGAGGCAAGCCTGTTCAAACCCGGCAAACACTTCCGCTTCCCACTCGGCGCGCAGTTCGTGTGGGTCAACGGCGATACCTTCGGCGATCAGCTGTTGTTCCAGCGCGTCGGCCTCGAACAGTTCGGCGGTGAAGCGCCACAAGGAGTCAATGGCCTGCTGCATTTTCTGCGCAGAAACGTCGGTGCCGTTGCCCAGACGCTCCAGCCAGCCACGGCTAAAGCGCAGGTGATAGCGTGCTTCTTTGATCGCTTTCGCGGCAATTGCCGCAATTTGCGCATCGCGGCTTTGGGTCAGACGGGTAAAGAGCGCCACGTGCCAGGCGTCGATGAAATACTGACGCACCAGGGTGTCGGCGAAGTTGCCGTTCGGTTGTTCCACCAGCAACAAATTGCTGAACTGGCGCTCGTCGCGACCAAAGGCCAGCGTGTCTTCGTCGCCGCTGCCTTCCAGTTCGGCGGCGTAGGTTAAGAAATTGCGCGCCTGCCCGAGCAGATCGAGGCCGATATTGGCCAGCGCCAGGTCGATCTCCAGCTCCGGCGCATGACCGCACCACGCACCGAGACGCTGGGAGAGGATCAGACAGTTATCGCCCAGGCGCAGGGCATATTGGGTAGTCGGTTTCATAGCCATCCTCACATGTGCTCGATGCCATCAGGGATGGTGTAAAACGTCGGATGGCGGTAAACCTTACTCTCCGCCGGGTCAAAAAATTCGCCGCGTTCTTCCGGCTGCGAGGCGACGATTTCGCTCGCCTTCACCACCCAGATCGAACAGCCTTCGCTGCGGCGGGTGTAGGCATCACGCGCGTTTTCCAGCGCCATGCGGTCGTCGGCGGCGTGCAGGCTGCCGACGTGACGGTGGGATAACCCCTGTTTGCTGCGGACAAAGACTTCATATAACGGCCAGTAGACATTGCTCATGTTAATTCCTCTTACGCGGCGGTGCGGGCGTGTTGTTTTTCTGCGTGCGCCAGTGCGGCTTCGCGCACCCACGCCCCTTCTTCCCAGGCTCTGTTTTTCGCGGCAAGGCGTTCGTGGTTGCACACGCCGCGCCCGTTAATCACTTCTTCAAATTCCTGCCAGTCGATTTCGCCGAAACGGTAGTGACCGCTCTCTTCGTCGAAATGCAGATCTGCATCCGGGACGGTCATGCCCAGCATTTCGACCTGCGAAACGGTGTTGTCGACGAAGCGCTGACGCAGTTCGTCATTGCCAAAACGTTTGATTTTCCACGCGAGGCTGCGGGCGCTGTTCGGGGAGTTGTCGTCGTTCGGCCCGAACATCATCAGGGCTGGCCACCAGAAACGGTTGATGGCGTCCTGCAACATCTGACGCTGAGATTCGCTGCCCTGCGCCAACACCATGCAGGCTTCAAAACCCTGGCGCTGATGGAAGCTCTCTTCTTTACAGATTTTCACCATTGCGCGGGCATACGGCCCGTAAGAGGTGCGGCACAGCGCCACCTGGTTGACGATCGCCGCGCCATCCACCAGCCAGCCAATCACACCGATGTCGGCCCAGCTCAGGGTCGGGTAGTTGAAGATCGAGGAGTATTTCATCTTGCCGTCGAGCATCTTCTGGTAGATGTCTTCCCGCGCGCAGCCCAGGGTTTCCGCCGCGCTGTAGAGATAGAGTCCGTGCCCTGCTTCGTCCTGCACCTTCGCCAGCAGAATCGCTTTGCGACGCAGCGTCGGGGCGCGGGTGATCCAGTTACCTTCCGGCAGCATGCCGACAATTTCGGAGTGCGCATGCTGACCAATCTGGCGGATCAGGGTTTTGCGGTAGGCGTCAGGCATCCAGTCTTGCGGCTCGATGGCTGTCTCCTGTGCGATGCGCTGCTCAAAGCGTTGTTCTTCCGTCACGTCGTCACCTTTATGATTCGTTAAATCGTTAATCATCGCTTAATGATGAATCACTTCGTTTCATAAAAGTTACACAAAGGTTAAATATAACCCCAAGGATTGTTTGTCTATTTTGTGATGCCGCTCGCAAGGCTTTTACACAAGGCCGCTCATAACGGGCAATGCGTACAGCGTGATTCATCTGACAAGATCACATTGTTAACAAATCATTAAAACATTGCTTGCTTTTTATGATTCATAATCAAACTATCTATAGTGAAATTACGTAACACTTGGAGAGAAAGATGCAGCAGTTAGCCAGCTTCTTATCCGGCATCTGGCAGTCTGGCCGGGGCCGCGAGCGCAACATTCATCACGCCATCAGCGGCGAAGCCCTGTGGGAAGTGACCAGTGAAGGCCTGGATATGGCGGCGGCGCGTCGCTTCGCCATCGAACGCGGGGGTGAATCACTTCACGCCATGACCTTTATCGAGCGCGCGGCAATGCTGAAAGCGGTCGCCAAACATCTGCTGAGCCAGAAAGAGCAGTTTTACGCCCTGTCGGCAGAAACCGGCGCGACCCGCGCGGACAGCTGGGTGGATATCGAAGGCGGGATTGGCACGATGTTTACCTACGCCAGCCTCGGTAGCCGTGAATTGCCGGACGACACTCTGTGGCCGGAAGACGAGTTGATCCCGCTGTCGAAAGAAGGCGGTTTTGCCGCGCGACACGTACTGACCTCCAAATCCGGCGTGGCGGTGCATATCAACGCCTTTAACTTCCCCTGCTGGGGGATGCTGGAAAAACTGGCCCCGACCTGGCTTGCCGGGATGCCTGCGATCATCAAACCGGCGACTGCCACGGCGCAGGTGACGCAGGCGATGGTGAAATCCATCGTCGACAGCGGTCTGGTGCCGGAGGGTGCGATCAGCCTGATCTGCGGCGGTGCAGGCGATCTGCTCAATCATCTCGACAGTCAGGACGTGGTGACCTTTACCGGCTCCGCCTCCACCGGGCAGATGCTGCGCGTCCACCCGACTATCGTCGGCAAATCGATTCCGTTCACGATGGAAGCGGATTCCCTGAACTGCTGCGTGCTGGGCGAAGACGTGACCCCGGAACAGCCGGAGTTTGCCCTGTTTATCCGCGAAGTGGTGCGGGAGATGACCGCCAAAGCCGGACAAAAATGTACTGCCATTCGCCGCATCATCGTCCCGCAGGGGCAAATTGAGGCGGTGAGCCAGGCGCTGATTGCGCGTCTTGAGAAAGTGGTGGTCGGCAATCCGGCGCAGGAAGGCGTCAAAATGGGGGCGCTGGTCAACGCCGAACAGCGTGCCGACGTGCAGGAAAAAGTGGATCTGCTGGTCGCGGCGGGCTGCCAGATTCGCCTCGGTGGCAAAGCCGATCTGCAGGCCGCCGGGGCATTCTTCCCGCCGACGCTGCTGTTCTGCCCGCAGCCGGACGAGTCCCCTGCCGTTCATGCGACCGAAGCCTTTGGCCCGGTCGCCACCCTGATGCCGTATCGCGACGCGGAACATGCTATGACCCTGGCGCGCGCCGGTGAAGGTAGCCTGGCGGGTACGCTGGTCACCGCTGATTCGCGTATCGCCCGGCAGTTTATTTCCGGCGCGGCGCGTGCCCACGGGCGTATTCAGATCCTCAACGAAGAGTCAGCAAAAGAGTCTACCGGCCACGGCTCCCCGCTGCCGCAGCTGGTTCACGGCGGTCCGGGTCGTGCAGGCGGTGGTGAAGAGCTGGGCGGTTTACGCGCGGTGAAACACTATCTGCAACGCACCGCAATCCAGGGCAGCCCGTCGATGCTGGCCGCCATCAGCCAACAGTGGGTACGTGGCGCGCAGGTGCAAGAAGACCGCGTTCATCCGTTCCGCAAATACTTCGAAGAGTTGCAGCCGGGCGACAGCCTGTTGACTCCGCGTCGTACGATGACCGAAGCGGATATCGTTAATTTTGCCTGCCTGAGCGGGGATCATTTCTACGCCCACATGGACAAAATTGGCGCAGCGGAGTCGATCTTCGGTGAGCGCGTGGTCCACGGTTACTTTGTGATTTCTGCCGCCGCTGGCCTGTTTGTCGACGCCGGCGTCGGACCGGTGATCGCCAACTATGGCATGGAAAACTTGCGCTTTATCGAGCCAGTGAAACCGGGCGATACCATCCAGGTGCGTCTGACCTGCAAGCGCAAAACCCTCAAGAAACAGCGCACGGCAGAAGAGAAACCGACTGGCGTGGTCGAATGGGCGGTTGAAGTGTTCAATCAGCACCAGCAGCCCGTCGCGCTGTACTCCATTCTGACGCTCGTGGCTCGCCAGCAGGGCGATTTCACCGACTGATCCGTTCTTTTTACCGGGAAGGTCCCTTCCCGGTTTTTAATTTGGCAAACATGACAAAACGCCTGGCAGGTGCAGGCAAGCATTCCCTAAGCCGTCCTGCCAGGATAAGGCTGCACAACACTAATAACACAATAATGATGAGGTCAACGATGGGAAGCCCTTCTTCTTTTTCTGCCCGTAAAACGGCACTGGCCGTGGCAGTCGCGTTGTTATGCTCCTGGCAGTCACCGGTTTTCGCCCACGGCGGCGAAGCTCATATGGTTCCAATGGACAAGACACTTGCTGACTTTGGCGCTGATGTGCAGTGGGACGATTACGCCCAGATGTTCACCCTCAGCAAAGACGGCGCTTTTGTGAAGGTTAAACCGGGCGCGAAAACCGCCATCGTCAACGGCAAGCCGCTCACACTGCAGGTGCCGGTGGTGATGAAAGGTAAAAAAGCGTTTATCTCCGAAACCTTCATCAATGATGTGTTCCAGTCGGGGCTTGATCAGACCTTCCAGGTGGAGAAGCGCCCACACCCGCTGAACGCGTTGACCGCAGACGAAATTAAACAAGCCGTCGAGATCGTCAAAACCTCGGCGGATTTTAAACCCAATACCCGTTTTACCCAGATCGCGCTGGCGGAACCTGAAAAGGCCAAAGTGTGGGATTTCGTGCTGAACGGTACGGCGGTTGATAGCCCGCGGCAGGCGAACGTCACCATGCTGGATGGCAAACACGTTATCGAAAGCGTGGTTGATCTGAAGGACAAAAAAGTCGTGAGCTGGACGCCAGTCAACGACGCTCACGGCATGGTCCTGCTGGATGATTTCACCTCCGTGCAGCAGATCATCATGGCGAGCCCGGAATACGCCGAGGCGCTGAAAAAACACGGCGTGACCGATCCTAAGAAAGTGATCGGCACCCCGCTCACCGTCGGCTATTTTGACGGCAAAGACGGTTTGAAACAGGAAGATCGCCTGCTGAAAGTGGTCAGCTATCTCGATACCGGCGACGGCAACTACTGGGCGCACCCGATTGAAAATCTGGTGGCGGTCGTCGATCTTGAACAGAAAAAAATCATCAAAATTGAAGAAGGCCCGGTGGTTCCTGTGCCCATGCTCGCCCGTCCGTATGATGGTCGCGACCGCATTGCTCCGGTGAAAAAACCGCTGGAAATCAGTGAGCCAGAAGGTAAGAACTACACTATCACCGGCGACATGATCCACTGGCAGAACTGGGACTTCCACCTGAGCCTCGATTCTCGCGTCGGGCCGATCATCTCCACCGTGACCTACAACGATAACGGCAAAAAACGCCAGGTGATGTATCAAGGTTCACTCGGCGGGATGATTGTGCCGTACGGCGACCCGGACGTGGGCTGGTACTTTAAAGCCTATCTTGATTCCGGTGACTATGGCATGGGCACCCTGACCTCGCCGCTGGTGCGCGGCAAAGACGCGCCGTCGAACGCGGTGATGCTCAACGAAACCATTCCGGATTACACCGGTGCGCCGATGGAGATCCCGCGCGCGATTGCCGTCTTTGAACGCTACGCCGGGCCGGAATATAAACATCAGGAGATGGGCCAGCCGAACGTCAGCACCGAGCGCCGCGAACTGGTGGTGCGCTGGGTCAGTACCGTCGGTAACTACGACTATATCTTTGACTGGATTTTCCACGAAAACGGCACCATCGGCATCGATGCGGGCGCTACCGGCATCGAAGCGGTGAAAGGCGTGCAGGCGAAAACCATGCACGACCCGAGCGCCAAAGACGACACCAAATACGGCACCCTGATCGATCACAACATCGTCGGGACCACCCACCAGCATATCTACAACTTCCGTCTGGATATGGACGTGGATGGCACCAACAACCGTCTGGTGGCGATGGACCCGGAAGTGAAACCCAACACCGCCGGTGGCCCGCGCACCAGTACCATGCAGATCAATCAGTACAACATTGATACGGAACAGCAGGCCGCGCAGAAGTTTGACCCAGGCACCATTCGACTGCTGAGTAACACCAGCAAAGAGAACCGCATGGGCAATCCGGTGTCGTACCAGATTATCCCTTATGCGGGCGGCACTCATCCGGTCGCCACCGGCGCGAAATTCGCCCCGGACGAATGGATTTACCATCGCCTGAGCTTTATGGATAAACAACTGTGGGTGACGCGCTACCATCCGAACGAGATGTATCCGGAAGGCAAATTCCCGAACCGTTCGATTCACGACAGTGGTCTGGGCAAGTACAGCAAGGATAACGAATCGATCGATAATCAGGATGATGTGGTGTGGATGACCACCGGGACCACCCACGTGGCGCGCGCCGAAGAGTGGCCGATTATGCCAACAGAGTGGGTCCACACCCTGCTCAAACCGTGGAACTTCTTCGACGAGACGCCAACGCTCGGCAAGAAGAAGGACGAGAAGTAATTACCAAGGCCGGGAACTCCCCGGCCTGTTTATTTCATTCACTTGCCGAATGAGTTAGCCCGATTATAGTTAGTCATGCCTCCCCGCATTATTTTCATCTCTTGAACCATTTTTCAGCCAGGACACGAAGTTTCACACGCAACGTCGTACTTACTTCTGAGAGATTTTAGAATGAGATTGAACGCCATAGCCACCAGCCTCGCACTGGCGGGACTGTTTATTTCCTTCAGCCCGAACGCCCTGGCGGCAGAAGCGCCTAAGGACGCCACTGCCGCCACCCAACAGGCCAATAACGCCCTCTACAGCCAGCTCCCGTTTGACGACAACACCGATTTTACCGATGCCCACAAAGGCTTTATCGCCCCGATCCCTCAGGACGTGATTAAAGGGGAACAAGGGAATGTGGTCTGGAATCCACAGCAATACGCCTTTATTAAAGAAGGCGATAAAGCGCCGGATTCCGTCAACCCCAGTTTATGGCGTCAGGCGCAGCTGATTAATATCAGCGGTCTATTCGAAGTGACCGACGGGGTGTATCAGATCCGTAATCTCGATCTGTCGAATATGACGATTATTGAAGGTAAAGAAGGCGTCACCGTCGTTGATCCGCTGGTCTCAGCTGAAACAGCGAAAGTCGGGATGGATCTCTATTTTAAAAATCGCGGTCAAAAACCGGTGGTAGCCGTGATTTATACCCACAGCCACGTGGACCACTACGGCGGCGTGCGCGGCGTGGTGGATGAAGCGGATGTGAAAGCGGGCAAAGTGAAGATTTATGCACCCGCCGGATTTATGGAAGCCGCCGTCGCAGAAAACATCATGGCCGGTAACGTGATGAGCCGCCGCACCAGCTATATGTACGGTAACCTGCTGAAACCCGACGCCAAAGGTCAGGTGGGCGCCGGGCTGGGAACCACCACCTCTGCCGGGAACGTCACGCTGATCGCTCCGACCAATATCATTGAAAAAGACGGCCAGAAAGAGGTGATCGATGGCCTGACCTATGACTTCATGCTGGCACCGGGTTCGGAAGCGCCGTCGGAAATGCTGTGGTATATCGAAGAGAAAAAACTGATCGAATCCGCTGAGGATGTGACCCATACCCTGCACAACACCTACTCTCTGCGCGGGGCCAAAATCCGCGAGCCGCTGCCGTGGTCAAAATACATCAACGAGGCGATTGTCCGCTGGGGTGACAAAGCCGAGATCATCATGGCCCAGCACCACTGGCCGACCTGGGGCAATGACAACGTGGTCAAGCTGCTGAAAAGCCAGCGTGACCTCTATCGTTACATCAACGACCAGACCCTGCGCATGGCCAACGAGGGGCTGACGCGCGACGAAATCGCCGCCAACTTTAAACTGCCAGATTCGCTGGCCCACACCTGGGCAAACCGCGGGTACTACGGCTCAGTAAGCCATGACGTGAAAGCCACCTACGTGCTTTATCTCGGCTGGTTTGACGGCAACCCGGCAACGCTCGACGAACTGCCGCCAGAAGAAGGCGCGAAGAAATTTGTCGAGTACATGGGCGGTGCCGATGCGATTTTACAGAAGGCCAAAACCGATTTTGACCAGGGGAATTATCGCTGGGTGGCGCAGGTGGTGAGCAAAGTGGTGTTTGCCGATCCGAATAACCAGGCGGCGCGCAATCTGGAAGCTGACGCGCTGGAACAGCTCGGCTATCAGGCGGAATCTGGCCCGTGGCGTAACTTCTACCTGACCGGTGCGCAGGAGCTGCGTAACGGCGTGCAAAAACTGCCAACCCCGAACACCGCCAGCCCGGATACCGTGCGCGCCATGACGCCAGAGATGTTCTTCGACTATCTGGCGGTGCATATCAACGGGGAAAAAGCCGGGGATGCGAAGTCCGTGTTTAACATCGATCTCGGCAGCGACGGCGGAAAATACAAGCTCGAGCTGGAAAACGGCGTGCTTAACCACACGGCCAATACCGAAGCAAAAGACGCGGACACGACCATTGCACTCAACCGCGACACGCTGAATAAAATCATCCTCAAAGAAGTGACGCTGAAACAGGCACAGGACAGCGGCGACGTGAAAGTGACCGGTGATGGCGCTAAACTGGATCAGATGCTGGGCTATATGGATAAGTTTGAATTTTGGTTCAACATTGTGACACCGTAACCTTTCCGGCAGGCAGGCCGTTGAGCGGCCTGCCTGCCGGCTCTCTTCTTCTAACACAGTGAATGTATGGAAAAACGTCACCCTCTCTCTTCTGAACTGACCTCATGGCCGACCCGCCAGGCGATGGTCTCTCGCGGTCTGACCATCAACATGCCGTGGCTGGCGTTCGTGCACGTCAGCTTTGCGCTGATGATTTTGCTGCGTAACACGCTGGTACACAATTTCGACCCTGCCCATGTATCCGGGCAGCAGATTTCGTCCCTGGTCGATGCTGCAATGCTCGGGGTAATAGCCCTGTCGGCGGCGCTGATTGTCATGAGCTGGCGGCATATCACCGGGATTAGCCTGGTGCTGTTCACCTCGGGGCTGCTGTGGGCGCTGTGCTGCTACTGGTTTATCGTTGACTGGCAACTTCCGCATGCCTGGCCCCTGTGCACCATTCTGTTATTGACCGCCGTCACCGCGCTCTATTTCTATCCCGTGGGATTGCTCTCCAGCGTGCTCCCGCTGTGGTTTACCCTGCCGATCGCCAGCGTGGTGCTCAATCACGGGTTAAATATGCGCTTCGCAGCGGTGTGGATTGTCTTTACGCTGATCCTGATTTGCGGGCGTTTTATTCTTCTGCGCTGGTTCGACGAAGCCTGGCAGCGCAATCAGCAAAACCAGTTGCTGATTGCGCGTCTCGACGCCCTGGCGCATCAGGACCCGTTGACCGAAACCGCCAACCGGCGCGAAATGGAAAACGTGCTGGAGAGCGCCGTGACACAGGGAAAATCCTTCACGCTTCTCATGCTTGACGTGGATTACTTCAAACTTTACAACGACGCTTACGGTCATCAGGCAGGCGATGAGTGCCTGGTGCAGGTGGCGCAGGCGCTGAAAGCGTCGGTGCGCACGCCGGAAGATCTGGTGTCGCGCTACGGCGGCGAGGAATTTTTGTTGATCCTGTTTGATTGCCCGCCCGATGCGGCCGATCAGGTGGCGCAGCGCATTCAGGAGAATTTACGTCGTGCGGGGATTGCGCATAAGGCGTCGAAAGTGAGCGAGCACGTCACAGCCAGTATGGGCATTGCAGGAATGACGGCGGGATTAACCGCCGACGAGATGGTGGCGCAGGCGGATGCGGCGTTGTATCGGGCGAAGGAAGGTGGGCGCAATCGTTGGTCACGTTGAAGTTTTTGCGGTTTGATGCCCTCACCCCAACCCTCTCCCGCAGGGAGAGGGAGCCGAATGTGTAGGCCGGATAAGGCAAAGCCGCCATCCGGCAAAAACAACTAGTACCGCACACACACCGACTTGGTTTCGCACCAGCCGTCCAGCCAGTCCGGGCCGAAATCACGCCCGGTGCCGGACTGTTTCATGCCGCCGAACGGCAGGTTGGCATCGATCAGCGTATGGCTATTCACCCATACGGTACCGGCCTGAAGTCGGTCCGTATACTCCAGCGCTTTACTGATATTTTGCGTCCAGACGCTGGCCGTCAGGCCGTATTCCGTATCGTTCGCCAGATGTAACGCCTCTTCACCATCAGACACACGCACCAGATTCACCACCGGGCCAAATACCTCTTCGCGGGTCAGGCGCAGGCTGGCATCCGGGTTGACCACCAGCGTAGGCGCAACGTAGTAGCCCTGCTTGTCCGGGCCGCTGTTGCCGGTAATCAGTTCGGCGTTGCGGGATTGCGCTTCGTTGAGGAAGCTTTGCACTTTGTCGCAGTGGGCGCGGGAGACGAGCGGGTTGATGTGCGCCGTCGGCGACATGCCTGGCCCGACGCTCAGGGATTTCACCGCTTGCTCAAAGTGACTCACCAGAGTGTCGAACAGCGGCGCTTCGATGTAAATGCGCGAACTTGCGGCACACACCTGCCCCTGATTGAGGAAACTGCCGGTCATCAGCCCTTCCACCACCCACGCCGGATCGGCATCTTTCAGCACGATCGCCGGATTTTTACCGCCCAGCTCCAGCGTCACGCCCGTTAGCGTATCGGCAGCGACGCGCGCAATCTGTTTGCCGGTCGCGGTTGACCCGGTAAAACTGACCTTGGCGATATGCGGATGCGAGGTCAATGCCGCGCCGCACACTGCACCGCTGCCGGTGACGACGTTAAATACACCATCAGGAACGCCCGCTTCGCTTGCCAGCTCAGCCACGCGCAGCAGCGTCAGCGGCGTGGTTTCGGACGGTTTAATCACAATGGAACAGCCCGCGGCCAGCGCTGGCATCACTTTCCACATGCCGATCAGCAGCGGGAAGTTCCACGGCACAATACCGGCGACCACGCCAACCGGCTCTTTACGGGTCCACGCCTGATAGCGCGCGCCCTGTGGCATCGGAATGGAGAGGTCCAGGGTTTTCCCGGCAATTTTGGTGGTCAGCCCGGCGGTGTAGCGCATCCAGTTCAGCGTGCAGCCCACTTCAAAAGCGCGAGAAATGTTAATTGATTTACCCTGCTCCAGAGTTTCGAGCTGTGCGAGTTCTTCCGTGTTCTGCTCAACCAGATCGGCAAAACGCAGCAAAATACGTTCACGCTCGGCAGGCAGTTTCCCCGCCCAGCTGCGGGAGACAAACGCACGCCAGCCGGACATTACCGCGCGATCCACATCGCTCACGCTTGCATCTGCCGTAGAAGCAATCATTTCACCCGTGGCCGGGTTGAAGATATTCAGGCGTTTTTCACTTTCAGAAGCGGACTGACGGCCCTCAATCCACAGGCCATGTTGGCGGTCTAAAAACTGCTGCACGCTCGGCAGAATGGCGGTCTGTGTCTCAGACATGGGGTGCTCCTTCATTATTATTCGCAGGGTGTTAACGCAGTCTAAGATCGCTTTGCCAGATACGCTTTTATCTGTGTGACATTCGCTTTGCCACCTGTGACAGCCCCCGCAAATAAAGATAATTCCGCCTTATAACACTGTTATCAGCGAGTGTTCTTTCCTATAGTCAGCCCAGACCTCTGACAAAATGCAACACAAATGCAACAATGCAAAAACATTGACAGTGCAGCGAGATGAACGATGGCGTGTGCAAGCGAGCAGGAAAAATATCAACAGTGGCTGGCGCAAATTAACCAGGTGTGTGGCAGCTTTGCCGCGCGTCCGCTGGCAGGTCCGTTTCTTGGCGAACTGGAAACCAGCTACGCCAGAAGTATGAAGCTCAGCACTGTCACTGCCGCAGGCGTTAATCTGTTTCGCACTCGTCAGGAGATCAAAGGCAGCAACGACGCCTGGTTCTACACCGTATTTCAGCTCGAGGGCAATGCGACGCTGGAACAGGACGACAGGCAAACGGTGATTGAAGCGGGTGACATTACGCTTATCGATGCTTCACGCCCCTGTTCGATTTATTGGCACGATAAATCACGCCAGATTTCTCTTTTACTCCCACGCCAGATTCTGGAACAGCAGTGTCGCTTTCAGGAAGTCAGCTGCGCGCTCAAGCTGTCGCGCAACCTGCCGACGGTGCAACTGAGCTATCGGCTGTTGCAGGAGAGCATGGATAACGCCCATCTGAGCGATCTGGAAAGCGAAGCGGCGCTGGAGGCAATGGTGTGTTTACTGCGCCCTGCTTTTCAACAGCGAGAATCCGCACCGCCGCGTAAAGAACGTCAGTTCCAGAATGTGCTGACGCTGATTGATTCGCACATTCAGTCGGAAGCGTTGCGCCCGGAGTGGATCGCCACCGAGAGCGGCATGTCCGTGCGCAGCCTGTATCGCATGTTTGCCGATAAAGGCCTGGTGGTGGCGCAGTACATCAAAAACCGGCGGCTGGACCTGTGCGCGCAAGTGTTACGCGCCACGGGTGATGATGAAAAACTGGCGGGAATTGGCTACAGCTGGGGTTTTGCCGACCATAGCCATTTTTCAACGGCGTTCAAACAACGTTTTGGTGTCTCTCCGGGCGAGTACCGCAAGCGCTATCGCTGATCACTTCTTCAGCCACTTCCCGTTAATCCCCTTCACATATTCCCCCGGCTGTGCGCGGGCCACCAGCTTCTGTCCGGCCATTTTCGCCACTTCATCGACCGGAAGATTATTGCTGTCTGCCAGCTTCTGATAACTTTCTGTGCGGGCTGCATTGATCTCATTGACCAACGCCAGCGTCTGCTTATCCTGGCGCAGCGGCGCAATGTAGCCGCTCAGGGTTTCGCCGACCAGCCCCTGCGCACGTGCTTCGTTTAAGGTGATCGCCTGCGCCTGCACGTTGATGCCTAACATCAGCAGACCGATTGCAAGAAGTCGTTTCATGGCATCCTCAGAACAGATCGCTGCGCGATTTCAGCAGGGTTTCGACGTCTTTATCCACTTTGATGTGGATCTCATGTTCGATTTTGACGTTCATATTGATGGTGATCGGCTCTTTCGGTGCCGCCACTTCAATACGCGGCGTACAGCCCGAGAGCATTACGACCATGATCACGCCAAGCGCGCCAGTCAGATTTTTCATTGTTGTTCCTCACATTCCTTACCTGCCTGACAGCGGACATCCGGTAACGCCGCGTGTTGCTCAAGCCATGCCTGTAAATTATCCCCGTAGCGCAGGCTGCGCCACAGGGTAAAAAGATTCTCTTCGTGGGTGTAATTGAGGTGCACGGTGTTACTTTTTCCGTCTACCCGGCTGGTACCGCTGATCGCCGATTGCATAGTCAGCACACCCAGATTATCTACATTGATTTTCGTCCACGAGCGAGAAATTTCCATATAACGGAGCCAGTTAATCGCCACACCCGCCGCCATGTTGTCATTGACGATGGCATCCGCCGTGTCTTTGTCGATACGCAAGGTCATCGGGCCGGGATTGGTCAGCCAGCCGTCTTTGATTATCCATTTTTCGTTCTCCAGCCAGAACGGCAGCGCACCGCTGACCGGGCCAGACATGGCAAACTGTTTCGGATTGACGGCGCTGATGAGCTCACTGGCGGAGATATTATTCACCCGCAGCAGGGCCGGATCGTGCTGCGGCATTCGCAACTGCTGCATGGTGATTTTTCCCCCCAACACGTCGGTGCTGACGTTGGTCAGCAGCAGCGGGTTGTGCTCGCTCCACGGGTAATCACCCTGCAAATCCGCCGTGATATTGCGCGCCGTCACCTGGTTGACCACTTCAGCAATACGCAGCGTCACCGGGCCGCGCGTGCCCAGCGACCAGGTGCCTTCGCTGAAACGGAACGGCAGGACAAAATCGATGCCGTTAATTTGGTTATCCGGCATCCAGACGCTGCCGCTTTTCAGCACGCCGTGACCGCCCGCTTCAAATCCCTGACCAGCGGCGGCAGAAAACGCCACCTGCGCGTACAGTTCGCCGTCGCGCAGGTTCATTTTCCAGTCTGGCGGCACCAGCGGCTGGAAGACCGTCAGGGACTGTTTCGGCCACCAGGCCTGCCCGCGCAGACGTTCCCCGTCCCAGCGACCGTTCAGCTGCACCGGGCCAATCGCGCCAGCGTGCAGATCGCCCTTAAACTGGAAGAAGGTCGGGTCCGTGCCGTCGACGCTGAATTTCAGGGTCGACGGCGGGAGCACGCTGCCGCCGGAGAACGAGGTCTCCTCCGCATCCAGCGACAGCGCGCCGCTAAAGTGCGGATTATTTTCGCCACGCACCCAGCGCACGGGTTGGTCTAATATCAGACGCGGTTTGCTCACCAGCATGGTGCCGTATTCCAGTTTATCGAAACCGGTCGATAATGCCGTCAGTTCAATCGCGCTGTCGCGCCACTCGCCTTTGCCAGCCACATCCCAGCGGGCATTCATTGGCGTAAAGTGACCATCGCCCCAGTAGCGCCACTGCCACAGGCCGCTGTCCGGCAGAAAGTCATTCGCCTGTCCGTCCAGATGCAGAACAAAATCGCCCATTTCGTTTTCATGTGCTTTGAGAATGGCCTGTAAACGCCCATCCACGCCCTTCTGCGACAGTTTTACTCCCGCCAGCGGCCAGCGGATTTCATCTATATTCAGGGAGTCAATGATCCGACCGCGTGAGCGCAGCAGTGCACCAGGTTCAAATGCCAGATGCGGATCGGCAAGGCTGCCGGTCAGTTGGGCCGGAAGAATGGCATATAAAATCAGATCGCCCTGCTTGGCTTCGCCCGTCAACTGGAGCGGCATAGCGCTGTTATCCATGCTCAGTTTGCCCGGACCGAGGGTTAGCACGGCGTTGCCTTTACCGGCATCGCCCTGGGTCAGCACGTTCAGACGACCGGTAAAGATGGCGTTTTCCAGGCCTTGCTGCCAGTTTTCAACTTTCAGCCCCACGCGCCCGCTTAATGGCAGACCGGTGAGATCCCAGTGCCAGCGCCCGTCGCTGATCGTCAGCTGTTCGGCGGTGAGTTGCCACGGTAAATCGAGCAGCGGATCGGGGTTATCGCGGGCGCTCATCACTAATTGACCCCGATTCTGTTCCCAGTCGAGATCGACATCCACCGGCGACGCAATTTGCGGCACGGTCAGGGTGGCCTCTGCGTGGCCTTTTACCGGCACGCCGTCCGGAATCAGCGGCAGCGTGAACTCTCCCGCCAGTTGAATCGGCTGTGGATAATCCGGCAGGTGAAGTTCAAATTCGCTGATGGTCAGGCTTTGGCCGCGAAGTTTACCTCGCACTTTTACCTGTTCACCCAAGTAAGTCACTTCCTGCATTGACGGCGTTAATGATACGTTGAGTTTTCCCTGCCACTGCTGCCACGGGGAAAGTGTTAGACGATCGATATTAAGCCAGGTATTCGGCAGCATTGACTGCCATTCGGCGAGCGTTTTCGGCGCAGTGTTGGCCTGTTCCGTTTGCGGCAGTTTACTCAAGCAGGCGGTATTGAGCTCGAGCGCGCCAACGTCAAGCTTCCAGCGGCTGGGATGAGACAGCGTGGCGTTTTCCACGCGGGCGATTTCGCAGTCATCGACCAGATAACGGAGATCGGGGATCACAATCTGATTGCGGCTGAGGCGCGGGCTTTTTTCAAATGCAATGCGCGTACCGACAGGGAGCCAAATCCCGGCAAGAGTGGGGACCCACTGGGCAAGCGTCATCAGCAGCGTCAGCGGCAAGAGAATGATGAGCAGAAGTAGCGCAATTACGGCTTTGTATTTACCCCTCATGGGCAGTTAATATCCTGATTTAGCGAAAAAATAAGCCGACAGTGCCCGTCATTGTGGCATGTTTAGCCAGTCAGTTGAAGTCAACGCCAGTTTTAAGGATAGTTGCTCTAGAATTATTGATAGAACTTATTGAATTCAATAAAATTTTATAAATTGTAAGATTATTTTAATCATGCTAACGTGAATGCAAAATCACTGGAGAAAGTCTTATGAAACTCGCGGTATATAGCACAAAACAGTACGATAAAAAGTATCTGCAACATGTTAACGAGACTTACGGATTCGAACTCGAATTTTTCGACTTTCTGCTGACCGAAAGAACCGCCAAAACGGCGAACGGCTGCGAAGCGGTGTGCATTTTCGTCAACGACGACGGTAGCCGCCCGGTGCTGGAAGAGTTGAAAAAACACGGCGTAAAATACATTGCTTTGCGCTGTGCAGGCTTTAATAACGTCGATCTGGACGCCGCCAAAGAGCTGGGTCTGAAAGTGGTGCGTGTTCCGGCCTACTCCCCGGAAGCCGTCGCGGAACATGCCATCGGAATGATGATGTCCCTGAACCGACGCATTCACCGCGCGTATCAGCGCACCCGTGATGCCAACTTCTCTCTCGAAGGTCTGACCGGTTTTACCATGTACGGTAAAACGGCGGGCGTGATCGGCACCGGTAAAATCGGCGTGGCGACTCTGCGCATTCTGAAAGGTTTCGGTATGCGTCTGCTGGCGTTCGATCCGTACCCAAGTGCTGCTGCGCTGGAGCTGGGCGTGGAGTATGTTGACCTGCCAACGCTGCTCTCGCAGTCGGACGTGATTTCCCTGCACTGCCCGTTGACGCCGGAGAACTATCACCTGCTCAACCAAGACGCCTTTGATCAGATGAAAGACGGCGTGATGATTATCAATACCAGCCGTGGCGGCCTGATCGATTCCCAGGCAGCAATTGAAGCCCTAAAAACGCAAAAAATCGGCGCGCTGGGAATGGATGTGTATGAGAACGAACGCGATCTGTTCTTTGAAGACAAGTCTAACGACGTGATTCAGGACGATGTGTTCCGCCGTCTGTCTGCCTGCCACAACGTGCTGTTTACCGGACACCAGGCGTTCCTGACTGCCGAAGCGCTGATCAGCATTTCAGAAACAACGCTGGGTAATCTTAAACAGCTGGAAAACGGCGAAGATTGCCCGAACGAAGTGGTGTAATTTTTCCCCTCACCCTAACCCTCTCCCAATGGGAGAGGGGATCGTCCGCTGATCTCCCTCAAGCTCGGAGCCGGTTTTTTACGTTAAGCACGGACTCGATTTTCTCCCTCAAGCTCGGACTCTATTTTCTCCCTCTCCCCGTGGGAGAGGGTCGGGGTGAGGGCATCAGACCGCAAAGAACTAATCGCTTAACCCACGATTCTTCAACATCGGCTCGATCAACGGATCGTGCCCTCTCCAGTCGCGATACAACGCTTCCAGATCGCTACTGTTCCCGCGCGACAAAATAGCTTCGCGGAACCGCTGTCCGTTTTCACGCGTTAAGCCGCCCTGTTCGACAAACCACTGATAGCCGTCGTCCGCCAGCATCTGCGTCCACAGATAGGCGTAATATCCGGCTGCATAACCGCCACCAAAGATGTGCGCAAAATAGCTGCTGCGATAGCGTGGCGGAACAGCGGGCAGATCCAGCCCCTCTTTTTTAAGCGCTGACGATTCAAACGTATCCACGTCCGTGACCGTTTCCTGCGTGCCGATACCGTGCCAGTTCATATCCAGTAACGCCGCGCTAAGAAGCTCGGTCATGTCGTAACCCTTATTGAACTGCGTCGCGCTGAGCATTTTCTCGCGCAGCGCGTCTGGCATCGGTTCTCCGGTTTGATAATGACGGGCATAGTTCGCAAAGACCTGAGGATGACTGGCCCAGTGTTCGTTGATTTGCGACGGGAATTCAACAAAGTCGCGCGGCGTGTTGGTGCCGGATAATGTGGCGAAACGCTGATCGGCAAACAGGCCGTGCAGCGTGTGACCGAACTCGTGGAACAACGTAATGACATCATCCCAGGAGAGTAGCGCCGCCTGTCCGGAAGCCGGTTTCTGGTAGTTACAGACGTTGTAAATCACCGGGCGTGCAGCGAGTTCATGGGATTGTTCGACGAAATTCCCCATCCACGCCCCGCCGCCTTTGGAATCACGCGCGAAGAAATCACCGTAAAACAGCGCCATACCCTCGCCGTTCTGGTCGAAAATCTCCCAGACGCGAACATCCGGGTGATAAACAGGAATATCGAAGCGCTCGACAAAGCGAATACCGAACAACTGGCTAGCCGCCCAGAAGACGCCATCGTGCAGCGCAGTATCGAGGGCAAAATAAGGTTTGATCTGCGATTCATCCAGAGCGTATTTCTCCAGACGAACGCGCTCAGCGTAATACGCCCAATCCCAGGCCTGCACGCTGAAACGCCCCTGCTCGTCATCAATCACTTTCTGGATATCGGCCTGCTCCCGTTGCGCGCGCGCTCGCGCTGCCGGGACAATACCTCGCATAAATTTCAGTGCCGCGTCAGGCGTTTTCGCCATCTGATCGGCGGTACTCCAGCTAGCGTAGCTCTCGAACCCAAGCAACTGCGCACGACGGGCACGTAAATTCGCCAGTCTGAGCACAATCATACGGGTATCGTTTTCATCATTCTTCTGGGTGCGAATCCAGCCTGCGTTGAACAGATTTTCACGCGTCTGACGATCGTGAAGTGCCGAAAGCGCTGGCTGCTGCGTGGTATTGAGTAATGAGATCAACCAGCGATCCGCCAGCCCTTTATCTGCGGCTGCCTGTGCGGCGCTGGCGATTTCGTCGGCGCTCAGCCCTTCAAGCTGATGCGCATAATCGACCACCAGCCCACCCGCTTTGTCTGCCGCCAGCAGTTTCTGATTGAACTGACTGGTCAGCGATGCGGCTTCGGTATTGAGTGATTTTAATTCGGCTTTCTGCGTCTCAGTCAGTTTTGCCCCTGCCAGAATAAAGTGCTGATGGGTCTCTTCCACCAGCCGGCACGACTCAGCATCCAGCGATTTCCGCCCTTCCCACACCGCCTGCACGCGCGAAAACAGCGCGTCGTTGAGCCAGATATCGTTGGCTAATCCCGCCAGTTCGGTAGAAAAAGCTTCGTCCAGTTCCTGCAAATAGTCGTTGGTGTGCGCGGAGGTCATGGCGAAGAACACGCTGCTGACGCGCGAAAGCATCGCACCGCTTTTTTCCAGTGCCAAAACCGTGTTGGCAAAATCCGGCGCGGCGGAACTGGCAATAATGGCATCAATATCTGCGCGCTTCTGGCGCATCGCTTCATCAAATGCCGGACGATAATGGCAGTCTTCGATGACATCGAATCGAGGTGCCTGATAGGGTAATACGCTTACTTCAAATAACGGATTTGAAACCGACATCGTTGACTCCTGGGCACATAATAATCCTCCCAGAGTAGGACAGCCAGCGGCGTGCTGCAATCCCCATTAGGAGCAGATTTATTGCCATCAGATATTATGTCTCTCCTGATATTAATGTTTGCATGTTTAATTTCTGAACGGTTTCATTAATTTCAAATCATAAAAAGCGTGACGAAGATCAACACGACTTGTGAGTCAGGCATTAACCTAAACGCAAATTTACCCTTCGTCTTTTAATGTCGAAATACATTCGCTCTGGAGCTATTAATGAAAACCATTCTCTTTTTTATATCGTTACTCTGCCTAACCCCTGCCATAGCCGCTGAACAGCATTTCATTAAAAGTAATAATGCCAATGGGGAAATCCTTATTCTCGATGATAATTCCGTATGGCAGGTTGCCAGCTATGACACTATCACCAGCGGCTTGTGGCTACCGGCATCAGATGTGGTCGTCACCGATGATGAAGATAAAATTGTCAGCATTGATGATGGCGAATCCGTCGATGTTCAACGTATTCGCTAGCCTTCGGCAGGAAAGCATTCGATATTCTAATTTGATTTTTTAAACGTTCTAAATTTAATCCTTATCGTTACTGAGACAACAATGAAAAAAAATCTTTTAGCCAGTTTGGCGTTACTGCTGCTGGCTGGGTGTACCACTGGCGAAAAAATACATAATGTTCAGACGGGAATGACTAAGGCACAGGTCATCGACGTGTTAGGCACGCCTGATGGTGATGCGGTTGAAGGCAATAAAGAACAGATCCAGTATAGCAATCGCCTGGCATCCGGATGGGGTTGGGATAAAGGCGACTATTACGTCACTTTTGTCGACGGAAAAGTCGTTCAGTATGGCAGCGGCCAAATTCGTAGCGCGGGAGCCCCTGTTACAGGAATCGTCGTCTTTTAGTGCCCTCTCCACGTTCATTTAGCGATACAAAAGTTGCCTTAACGACGTGCCAGATGGCGTGCTATGGTTGTACAACACAAAAAGCGTTGAGGAACAGTGAGATGATCGTATTAGTTACCGGGGCAACGGCGGGTTTTGGTGAAAGCATCACGCGTCGCTTCGTCGACAACGGCCATAAAGTGATTGCAACAGGTCGCCGTCAGGAGCGTTTGCAGGAGCTGAAGGATGAGCTTGGCGATAGCATTTTGACCGCACAACTCGACGTGCGTAATCGTGCGGCCATTGAAGAGATGCTGGCTAACCTGCCCGCAGAATGGCGTGCCATTGATTTACTGGTCAACAACGCCGGTCTGGCGCTGGGGATGGAGCCTGCGCATAAAGCCAGCGTCGAAGACTGGGAAAACATGATCGACACCAACAACAAAGGGCTGGTGTACATGACCCGCGCGGTGCTGCCGGGCATGGTCGAGCGTAACCGCGGCCATATCATTAATATCGGCTCGACCGCCGGAAGCTGGCCTTACGCAGGTGGAAACGTGTACGGCGCAACCAAAGCTTTTGTGCGTCAGTTCAGTCTGAATCTGCGTACCGATCTGCACGGCACGGCGATCCGCGTGACGGATATTGAGCCGGGTCTGGTCGGCGGGACCGAGTTTTCCAACGTGCGTTTCAAAGGCGATGACGCGAAAGCAGGCAAAACCTATGAAAACACCGAGGCTCTGACCCCGGAAGATGTGACCGAAACCGTCTGGTGGGTCGCGACGCTGCCAAAACACGTCAACATTAACACCGTCGAAATGATGCCAGTCAGCCAGAGCTTTGCCGGATTAAGCGTGCATCGCGGCTGATTATTTCCCTGCCCGGCCTGCGGGTCGGGTCTGGGATGACCGGTAAAAGAATGGTAGTATTGAAGTGTTAACTCTTTGAGAAATCACATCCAATGGCCGCCGAATCGCAACTGAATCCTACCCAGCCTGTTAATCAGCAAATTTACCGCATTTTGCGACGTGATATCGTCCATTGTTTGATCCCGCCCGGTACACCGCTCTCTGAAAAAGAGGTCTCGGTGCGTTTTGACGTATCGCGTCAGCCGGTGCGCGAAGCATTCATTAAACTTGCCGAAAACGGTCTGATTCAAATTCGCCCGCAGCGCGGCAGCTACGTGAATAAAATATCCCTTTCGCAAGTGCGCAACGGCTGTTTTGTCCGTCAGGCGATTGAATGCGCGGTGGTGCGTCGTGCGGCTTCTCTGATTGACGAAAATCAGTGCTATTTGCTGGAACAGAATCTCCACCAGCAGCGCATTGCGATTGAACGCAAACAGCTGAATGACTTTTTCCAGCTCGACGATGAGTTTCATCAGAAACTGGCGCAAATTGCCGACTGTCAACTGGCGTGGGATACCATTGAAAATATCAAAGCCACGATGGACCGCGTGCGCTATATGAGCCTTGATCACGTCTCGCCACCGGAAATGCTGTTGCGTCAGCACCACGATATTTTCGCCGCACTGGAAAAGCGTGACGTTGATGCCGTAGACAAAGCGATGACCGTGCATTTGCAAGAAATTGGCGAGTCGGTGCAGCTTATTCGCCAGGAAAACAGCGACTGGTTTACAGAAGATTAATATTAAGCGCCTCCCTTCCCTACAGGGAGGCGCTTAAATAATTAGCGTACCACTAAGACAGGTATTTTGGCGTAGCGAATAACCGATTCCGCGTTTGAGCCAAGCAGATGGCTGGACATTCCCGGCGTCTTCGAGCCGATAACAATCACTTCGTAATCCTCTTTATTACTCATGCTGATGATTTCATCGCGAACATTACCGAAGCGCACCTCAGTGTGAATATTCTCCGGCGCGATATCAAATAAGCGCTTTAATTCATTCATCTTTTTCTCTGACTCGGTGACCATATAGGCTTCGAACTTTTTAATGTCAGAGTTAAACCCGCGTAGCAACGAGCGGCTGCTGATGGGCAGGATGTTCAGCAAGGTGATGGTCGCGTTATCCGCTTTCGCCAGAAACTCCGCATGACGCACCGCTTTATCACTGAGGTTCATTTCAAATACGTCTACAGGCATTAATATTTTCTTGTACATAAGCCCTTCCTTATTCCAAATAAAATAATGAGTTATCTGACTTAAGAGTGACATGGCTATTTGAAACGAAGGCTAAACCGTTCAGTGGCGAAACTATCAATAAATGAAAACAATTGTCCGTTTTGTCAATTTGCGTCTGAACCGCCCAATGGCAATAAAATGCAGACAAAAAAGTGTGAGCTTGATCAAAAACAAAAAAATGTGAACGCAACAGGCGTATTTATATTCTCCCGTCAGCGGCAGGAATAACAGGGCCGTGATGTGTAGAGAAGAGGAGAAATAACCATGATGACGTATGACCGCAACCGTAACGCAATTACCACTGGCAGCCGTGTGATGATTAACGGCACCGGGCGCACAGGGACTGTCCGTGCAATTCACGCTCAGGGGCTGGACGCCGCGCAGGTTCGCCGCAGTAAAACGGTAGAAGTGGAAGGTTGTGAAGGCAAGTTCGAACCGATTGAACTGATTCGCTTAGGAATGCACTAACAGGCCTAATGACATGCCGCCGCAAACGGCGGCATGATACGTGTTTATTTCGAAGCGAGAGTCTGTGCCACCGTCGCTTTCGCGCCCTGCTCCAGCAACATTTTATACGCTCCCATCACCGCATCCACAAAGCGGGCTTCCAGCGGTAATTCGTTACCGAAAATCTCCTCGATACCCAACAGCGCTTTCACCCGGCTTTCGCCTTCGGCACTACCCTTGACCGCCGCCTGAAGGGTGGACAGCAGCGGATCGCAGACTTCGATCGCGTTTCCACTTTCATCCACGCCGCCGACATAACGCATCCATCCTGCTACGCCCAGCGCCAGCAGCGGGAAACTGCGCTGATGCGCCAGATGCCAGCGTACAGAATCGAGCATACGCTGCGGTAACTTCTGGCTGCCGTCCATCGCGATTTGCCAGGTGCGATGACGCAGCGCCGGATTGCTGTAGCGCGCAATCAGCAGATCGGCGTAACGCCCCAGATCAACACCTTTTACCTTCAGGGTTGGCGCTTGTTCATTGAGCATCAGCGCATGAGCGGCCTGACGATAATTTTCGTCTTCCATGCAGTCGTTGATGTGCTGATAACCCGCCAGATAGCCGAGATACGCCAGGAAAGAGTGGCTGCCGTTAAGCATACGCAGCTTCATCTCTTCAAACGGAATCACATCTGCCACCAGCTCTGCGCCTGCTTTTTCCCACTCAGGACGCCCGGCAACAAAGTTATCTTCTACTACCCACTGACGGAATGGTTCGCAGGCCACGCCCGCAGGATCGCGCACGCCAGTTAACTGTTCGATTTTATCCAGCGTTTCCGGCGTCACTGCCGGCACAATACGATCGACCATTGTCGACGGGAACGTGACGTTCGCTTCAATCCAGTCTGCCAGTTCGCTGTTTACCGCTCGCGCGTACGCGCAGGTGACGTTACGCATGACATGGCCGTTTTCCGGCATGTTGTCGCAAGACATGACGCTGAAAGCCGGTAAACCCGCCGCTTTACGACGCGCCAGCGCTTCTACCACCACGCCCGGCGCAGATTTTGGCTGATGCGGATTTTGCAGATCGGCGGCGATCAGCGGGTTATCGAGCATAAGTTGCCCGGTCGCAGGCGCATGGCAGTAACCTTTTTCGGTGATGGTCAGCGAAACAATCGCAACCTGCGGCTCGCACATGGCAGCCAGCACGGTCTCCAGACCATCAACCTGCGCATGAAGCGCATTTTTGACGACACCGACGACGCGAGCTGTCCAGGCGTCGGCGGACATTTCCGCCACGGTGTAGAGATTATCCTGGGCCTTGAGATCGGCAATTTGCTGTTCGCCGCCAATCAGGTTCACTTCGGTGTAACCCCAGTCGCTGCCGTGCTCAGCCGCGAGGATATCCGTGTAAACGGCCTGATGAGCACGATGGAACGCGCCGAAACCGAGGTGCACGATGCGTGGCACTAGCTTGTTACGGTCGTAGGCAGGAAGTGACGCTTTGGCATTCAACAATTTATTATTCATGAGGAGGCTCATTTTAGTGAGTGGTCGTCGAATCTGAGGAGGTAGACCATCTCATGCAATTGGTATGACATCTTTGATTTCCATCAACTACCATACAAGAAGAGAAGAAAAGGCGGGATCGACCTCCCGCCCTGCGATCTTACTGATTCACCGTATGGCCAAGCGGCACGGTGGAAACCGCTTTTTCGGCGGCATCTTCCGCGAGGCTCAGATCGCGGTCGCGCACTTCCGGCATCAGCACCGCTGATATCAGACCGATTACCGAATAGACCACCATCATCACCACAATTGGCCACCAGGAACCGGTCATATTGCAGAAGATCCCCGCCAGCACCGGGCCGAATCCGACCGCCACCAAACCACCCGCCTCTTTCGAAATCGCCATGCGGGTAAAACGGTTCCGCGAGCCAAACATCTCCGCCATAGTGATGTTTTCCAGCGCAAACAGGCCCAGCACCGCAAAGTTATGGATGACGATGATCGATAGCATGATCACCCCTGGGCTGTAGCTTTTATCGACGATAATCGACAACATCGGGTACGCCAGAATAATGGCGGAGATGTTGAGCAAGATATAAGGCAGGCGGCGCCCTACTTTATCGGACAGCCAACCCAGCAGCGGGATAGAGATAAACCCGAGAATGGAGCTGATCATCAGCGCATCGGTCGGGATGCTTTTATTAAACAGCAGCGTCTGCACCAGATAACCGGCCAGGAAGGTTTGAATCAAACCGGAATTTCCCGCCTGACCAAAACGCAGCCCGGTCGCCAGCCAGAATGATTTGCTTTTGAACATCGCGCCGAGCGAGGTTTCTTCAGCGGTCACTACCGGGCCGCTTTCATCGTTTACCTTCTCAAATACCGGACTTTATTTAAGGTTCATTCGCAGCCAGATGGCGAAGATCATCACTACGACGCTGGCGAGGAACGGCACGCGCCAGCCCCAGGCGATAAGATCTTCACGGTCCAGCACAAAGAACATCACCGCCCAGATAGCCGTGGCGCTCAGGGTTCCGCAATTGGTTCCCATTGCCACCAGCGAGGAAATTATTCCGCGCTTACCCTTCGGCGCGTATTCCGCCAGCATGGTTCCCGCGCCAGAAATTTCTGCCCCGGCGCCCAGCCCCTGAATAATGCGCAGCGTCACCAGCAGCACCGGCGCAAAAATGCCAATTTGCGCGTAGGTCGGCAGAACGCCAATCAGCGTGGTACAGATCCCCATCATGGTGATGGTGATAAACAGCACCTTTTTACGCCCGATACGGTCGCCCATTTTGCCGAAGATAAACGCCCCGACGATACGCGCAATATAGCCTGCGCCGTAAGTCCCCATCGCCAGAATCAACGCCATTGCAGCGGACTGTTCCGGAAAGAATATTTCATGGAACACCAGCGCCGCACCCAGGGAATAGAGCTGGAAATCCATGAATTCCAGCGCGGTACCGAGCCAGCCGGAAACAGCCGCTTTCACCAGATCCGACGTCGTTCTTTGAGGTTGTACTTGAGTCATAATGGCTATCTCTGAATAAAGGTAAGATGCGTACCACTTAACCGCGTTTGTTATTATTGGCCGAACGTGAGGAGGACTTTGCAGCACTGCCGCTGGTCTTTCTCAAACAGTTCGATGGCGTCAGTGACGTGGTGATAGTCAAAAGAGTGGGTGATCAGTTTGTCTGGGTCGATCAGCCCCTTTTCCAGCCAGTCGATCACCACCGGAAATTTATTGGCGTTCAGGCGAGAAGAGAAAATCGACAGTTCTTTGCCGGTGATTCCCTGCTGCACAATCTGGCTCGGGTCGCTGGAGAAGCCCATCAGCACAATGCGCGCGCCGGGAGAAGCGAGGGTAATCGCTTCCTGAAGAATCGACGGATGGCAGGCCGCATCAACAATTAACGTTGGTTTAATGCCCTTCTCTTCCAGCGCCGCCTGCAGCGACTGTTCTGCGTTGTTGAACGTCCAGTCCGCGCCGCTGCGTTTCGCCATCTCCAGCCGTTCGTCAATCCTGTCGACCACAATCACCTGCTTCACCTTATAAACGCCTTTCAACGCCTGCACGGTCACCAGCCCCATCGGACCCGCGCCGTAAATCAGGGCAACATCCTGCTCCGTGGGCTGAACGTGCCCGGTGACGTTGGCCGCAATCGTGAAAGGCTCCACCATTACCGCATGTTTATCGGGGATCGTATCCGGGATGTGCCAGGCATTTTTCGCCGGAACCACCGCATATTCGCTAAAGCCGCCGTCACGATGCACGCCCAGCACCACCAGCGTTGTGCAGACGTTGGGTTTCCCCACCGAGCACGGATAGCAGTGCCCGCAGCTGATCACCGGATCGACGGAAACGCGCTGCCCGAGACGATTTTCTTCAACGCCTTCACCGAGCGCGTCAATCACACCGAAGAACTCATGCCCTATCACGCGCGGGTATTTGGCAAACGGGTTATGGCCGCGATAGATATGGCTGTCGGAACCGCAAATACCCGCGAGGGTAATTTTGACCCGCACTTCGCCCTTGCCCGGTACAGGTAATGGACGCTCATCAATCAGCAGCGCATTCGGTTTTTGAATCACAATACTTTTCATGGTGTGCTCCTGATTTACCAGTTCCATAGGGTGCCATCTTCAAGGCGGGCGACAGGCAGATACGCCGGGTCGTACGGATATTTCGCGGCCAGTTTCTCGTCGAATTCAATGCCCAGCCCCGCCTTTTCACCCGGATGCATGTAGCCGTTGTCGAAGCTCCAGCTGTGCGGGAAAACCTCCAGCATTTGCTCGGAATAACCCATGTATTCCTGCACACCGAAGTTTGGCACCCACAGATCGAAATGCAGCGCGGCGGCGTGGCAAATCGGCGACAGATCCGATGGACCGTGTGAACCGGTGCGCACCTGGTAGAGTGAGGCGAAATCAGCAATCCGCCGCATACCGGTGATCCCGCCCGCATGGGTGATGGTAGTGCGGATGTAATCGATAAGCTGTTCTTCGATCAGCTGTTTGCAGTCCCAGATGCTGTTGAAAACTTCCCCGACAGCAATCGGCGTAACGGTATGTTGGCGAATCAGGCGGAAGCATTCCTGGTTTTCAGCAGGCGTCGGATCTTCCATCCAGAACATGCGAAACGCTTCAATGCTTTTACCAAACCGCGCTGCCTCAATCGGTGTCAGGCGGTGGTGCATGTCGTGGAGCAGATGTTCGTTAAAGCCAAACTGGTTGCGCACGGCGTCGAACAGTTTTGGCGTGAAATCGAGGTATTTTTCCGTCGACCACAGCTGCTCGTCCGGCCAGTGGCCTTTGGTCGCTGGTTCATACGCCAGCCCTTTGCCTTTCGACATGCCGTAAGTGGTTTTCATGCCCGGAACGCCGCATTGCACGCGGATGGCTTTGAATCCCTGTTCTTTATGACGGGCGTAATCTTCCAGGACATCGTCAATCGTGTGGCCGGTGGTGTGGCAATAAACCATAACACCTTCACGCGATGCTCCGCCCAAAAGCTGATAAAGCGGCATTCCGGCGGCTTTGGCTTTGATATCCCACAGCGCCATATCGACGGCAGAAATGGCCGACATCGTGACCGGTCCGCGCCGCCAGTACGCGCCTTTATAGAAGAACTGCCAGATGTCTTCGATGCGATGCGCATCGCGGCCAATCAACTGCGGACAGAGATGATCTTTTAGATAAGAGGCAACGGACAGCTCGCGTCCGTTTAAGGTGGCATCACCCAGGCCGACGATCCCGTCGTCAGTGGTGATTTTAAGCGTGACAAAATTACGCCCTGGGCAGGTAACAAAGACTTCGGCCCCGACAATTTTCATGATCCCGTTCCTTACATCGCTCGTTGTGATGCAAGAAACTTACGCAATTACGCAACTACCATACAAGTATAGCGATCAAAAAATCATCCATAGATCACAAATAAAACGCTTATGCGCGCCCCCAGCCCGCCACGATAATCAACATGCCGCACAGGGCAATCGCAGCCCCTGCCCAGTCATAGGCGCTGAGCTTCACGCCGTCGACCACCCGTAGCCAGACAAGTGCGGTACAGACATAGACGCCGCCGTAGGCAGCGTAGACTCGTCCGCTGGCCGCCGGATGTAACGTCAGTAGCCAGACAAACAGCGCCAGCGCGATCCCAGCCGGAAGGAGCAGTAATACCGAGGCTCCGCGTTTCAGCCATAGCCACGGCAGAAAACAGCCAATGATTTCGCACAAGGCAGTCGCAAAGAAAAGTAAGGTGGTTTTAATCATTTTGGCGTTTGAGTGAGATTAGGTTTAACCATGATACGCGATAATTGCGTGGCTAATTCCATAACCGACACGAGGATATGCCCCCTTTTCGGATTGGTGTAGAATTGGTCTCGGGTACACCCAATATAAGGAACATGCAATGAGTACACTAAGCAAACGCTTCTGTCTGGCGGCCATGCTCTCTCTGACGGCTTTTGCCTTCACTGCGCCCGCCTCTGCCGACACCAGCAAACTGATCATCGAATCAGGTGACAGTGCGCAAAGTCGCCAGAATGCCGCGATGGATAAAGAGCAATGGAATGACACCCGCAGCCTGCGCCAGAAAGTGAACAAACGTGCCGAAAAAGAGTGGGACAAAGACGACGTCGCCTTTGATGCACGGGATAACTGTCAGCAAAGTGCGAACGTGAATGCCTACTGGGAGCCTAATACGCTGCGCTGCCTTGATCGTCGTACCGGGCGTACGGTAGCACCTTAATATTGACTGCCTGAAGGATGATTATGGCCAGCCCGTTAACAGTAAAACTCAGACCGCTGGAGCGCGAGGATTTGCGCTTTGTCCACCAGCTCGACAATAACGCCAGCGTCATGCGCTACTGGTTCGAAGAGCCGTACGAGGCTTTTGTCGAGCTGTCGGATCTTTACGATAAACATATTCACGACCAGAGCGAGCGCCGTTTCGTTGTCGAATGCGACGGCGAAAAGGCCGGTCTGGTCGAGCTGGTTGAGATCAACCACGTCCACCGTCGGGCGGAATTTCAGATAATTATTTCGCCAGAATACCAGGGCAAAGGCCTTGCGACGCGCGCAGCGAAACTGGCGATGGACTACGGATTTACGGTTCTCAACCTGTATAAACTGTATCTGATTGTTGATAAAGAAAATGAAAAAGCCATCCACATTTACCGCAAGCTTGGGTTTATGGTGGAGGGCGAACTGATTCATGAATTCTTTATTAACGGCGAGTACCGCAACACCATTCGAATGTGTATTTTCCAGGATAAGTATCTGGCAGAGCACAGGTCGTCCGGAACCCACCTGTTGAAGCCTACGGCGCAGTAATGCGTTTGTTGCCGGGTGGCGGCTTCGCCTTACCCGGCGTACAACACCGATTTATCAATAATATTCAATACTGTTTTTGATCGTGTACTTATGCTCAACAGCCGGTTTTACGCTGTCGTCCGTCATCTGTAACTCACAACTGACCGGGTTGTCGTGACGATCGTAATCACAGCTCTGTTTCACCGTACCCAGCGGTTTATCGTTGAGCAGGCTGATGGCGGAATAATCCAGTTTTTTACGTTTATCTTTCGATGGCGTAGCCGAAACCGAGAGATGCTGATCGCCTGAAACCGTGGTTTTACCCAGCGGATAACCGTCTGCGTCGTAGCGATATTTCACTTCCATCGCCTTACCGTGTGCGGTCACGATAAACCCGTTATCGTCCGTATCCCAGGTGACGCCCGCAGAGGGTAATTCGGCTAACTGGCATTTACCCTGCAGCTTAATTTTCTGCTGCTGCGTTTCGGCATCCACATAAAAATTGGCGTCCAGCACCAGAGCTACGCCAGTGTTTGCGTCCAGATCGTGCAACTCCAGGGTATCGAAACACCCTTCTTGCGAAAGCGATCCTGTTACGCGCTTACTCACTTCCCCTTTTTCATTGAACAGCGTCTGGGTGAAGTCTTTTACCGGCCCGCGCAGGGGATCAAAATCAAATTCATTTGAAAAGCTGGCCATCTCCGGCGTAAAAGACAGCGGCCCGGAGGCGTTATCGCACCCTGCCAGCAGGCTGGTCAGCCCAATCATTACTGCTAGTTTCTTCACATTCTCACCGATGCGTGGAAATTAATCCCAATCATATTAGCCAATATAGATGTAAACATTATAGCGAAACCGCATCGGCAATTTATCACTTTATGTGTTAGCAAGCGTCAGGCCAGAACCGCCTCCACAATCGACAAATACGACGGCGTGTGGATTATTCGATTAATCTTCAGCCCGACGTTACCCAACATTTCTGCATACTCTTTCTCCGTGCGCGCCCGTCCGCCGTCGAAGCCCGACAGCAAGATTAGATCCATCTCATATCTCCCCTGCTCGTTATCCTTTTCTTTAATCATCGGCTCCAGAATTAATAAGCGTGAACTGGCTTTCATCGCTTTGCGACAGGTTTTTAATATCTGGCTGGCTTTGTCGTCCGGCCAGTCCATCAAAATATATTTCAGCATATAAATATCAGCGACCGGACAGGCTTCAAAAAAACTTCCTGCCACGGTTTCCCAGCGCGAATCGTCGCCCAATAAATGCAGGCTGTTTTCAGTCACGACGTTTGGGCGATCAAATAAAATACCGTGCAGCGTTGGATTTCGGCGTAAAACCGTTAATAGAAGATTCCCCAATCCACCGGCAATATCAACGACCGTGGCATTTTCCGGGAATTGATAATTATCCACCAGGATGTCGTTTTCAACGCTCGACATAGATGCCATCCTGGCATGAAAACCGTCGTCGCCGGACGGCGTTTTTTTCGTGCCCCAGTACTCGTAAAAAGGCATGCCAAATAATTCGTTGAAGACCGGTTTGCCTTTGACGATATCCGTCATTTCGCCAGCGGGCTGCCACATGGTTTTATCCGTCAACATCAACACCCCTTCACGCAGGGAGTACGGGGTATCTGATCGCAGAAACTGTGCGGCGGGAGTGAGACTGAACAGGCCGTCGTCGGTCATTTTAAACACGTCGCGTGAAGCCAGCGTGCGCAACACCCGATACAAAAATCCGGCATCCACGTGCAATTCCTGCGCGAGCTGTTCTGCGGTTTTCGCTTCGTCTTTCAGATGATCCGCAACCCGTAATAACGCCGCGGTGCGTAGCGCGGCTTGCCAGACAAACCCCATGCTTTGTTCTAACACATACATGCCATCACGACGTTCTTTATCCGATAAACTTTTTTGGCTTAACATTTTGTTTCTCCTGTGACGATATAGGTAAAGTACAGAATTAAAATGAAACGTCCGCCAACAAGCCTAATGGGATTAAATAAATTAGCCACCAAATAAAATTTATTCTTTTTTATCATCATGGCAATTAAAATCCACGCCATCAGAAATAGCGTACATTAATATGGCCAGCAATTGACTCTATTAGATGACTACTCATCACAGAATTAAATAATCACATCTCGCACCTAACCCAGGTAAATTAACCACTCGGATTTTTCAGAAAATTTCTCTGCAATACAGCTATTTACATTATCCCTGCTAAAATAAAGTCCACACACAGAGATAAGGAGCTAGATATGAAACGGTTACCCTGGATTACCGCGCTGCTGTTAACGAGTATTTCTCCTGCGGTGCTGGCCGCTCCAGACTCCTGCGAGCGAGTGAAAAGCGACATCCAGCAGCGAATCATCAACAATGGCGTACCCGAGTCTGGATTTAGCCTGAACATCGTTCCCGGCGATCAAGCGGATCAACCTGACGCGCAGGTCGTCGGGCATTGCGCCAACGATACGTTCAAAATTCTTTATACGCGCACCAGCAGCGGCAATGCTGCCAGCAGCGCGGGCGCACAGGACAATACCCAAAGCGAACCGCAGTAATTTCATCGCAGAATTTCCCTTAGCTTGATAAGGATTAAGGTTTATTACCCCTGAATAGGTAAAACTCACTCCATCATTAGCCCGGTTGTAATCGCGGGTGCTTATCACACGCAATGACAAAGATGGAGTGAGTCATGTCCGATGTCGAACATCACGGCGGGATTAGCCGTCGAGCGTTGGTTAAATCCACTGCAATTGGCTCACTGGCGCTCGCAGCCGGTGGGATCTCTTTACCCTTCGGCCTCAAAAGCGCCGCTGCCGCCGTGCAACAGGCTGTAAACCCTGCCGCTGATAAAGTGGTCTGGGGTGCCTGTTCGGTTAACTGCGGCAGCCGCTGCGCCCTGCGATTACACGTCAAAGATGACGAAGTTTACTGGGTCGAAACCGACAACACCGGTGAAGACATTTACGGCGATCACCAGGTTCGCGCCTGCCTGCGCGGCCGCTCAATACGCCGCAGAATTAACCATCCCGATCGACTCAACTACCCGATGAAGCGCGTGGGCAAACGCGGCGAAGGTAAGTTTGAGCGCATCAGTTGGGATGAAGCGCTGGATACCCTCACCAAAAACCTGAAAAGTGTGGTGGAGAAATACGGTAATGAAGCCGTGTACATCAACTACTCTTCCGGGATCGTCGGCGGCAACATCACCCGCTCCTCGCCTTACGCCTCGCTGGTCGCACGTCTGATGAACTGCTACGGCGGTTTCCTCAGCCATTATGGCACCTACAGCACCGCGCAAATTGCCTGCGCCATGCCTTACACCTACGGCACCAACGACGGTAACAGCACCTCGGATATCGAAAACACCAAACTGGTGGTGATGTTCGGCAACAATCCGGCGGAAACGCGAATGAGCGGCGGCGGGATCACTTACTTCCTCGAGCAGGCACGTGAACGTTCAAATGCGCGCATGATCGTCATCGACCCGCGCTATACCGACACCGCCGCCGGGCGTGAAGATGAGTGGATCCCTATTCGTCCAGGCACCGACGCCGCGCTGGTCGCCGGTATCGCATGGGTGTTAATCGATGAGAATCTCGTCGATCAGCCGTTCCTCGATAAATACTGCGTCGGCTACGACGAAAAAACGCTGCCTGCCGATGCGCCCGCAAACGGTCACTACAAAGCCTACATTCTCGGTCAGGGTGAAGACGGCACGGCCAAAACGCCTGAGTGGGCGTCGCGCATCACCGGCATTCCCGTCGACAGAATCATCAAACTGGCGCGCGAAATCGGCAGCGCCAAACCGGCGTATATCTGCCAGGGCTGGGGTCCGCAGCGTCAGGCCAACGGCGAACTGACGTCGCGGGCCATTGCCATGCTGCCGATTCTAACCGGCAACGTGGGGATCAACGGCGGCAACAGCGGCGCGCGTGAATCCACCTACACCATCACCATCGAGCGCATGCCACTGCCGGACAACCCGGTGAAAACGCAGATCTCCTGCTTTAGCTGGACCGATGCGATTGTGCGTGGCCCGGAGATGACCGCCACGCGTGATGGGGTACGCGGTAAAGATAAGCTGGATGTGCCAATCAAGTTCATCTGGAATTACGCCGGGAACACCATCACCAACCAGCATTCCGATATCAATAAAACCCATGATATTTTGCAGGACGAAAGCCTGTGCGACACCATTGTGGTGATCGACAACTTCATGACCTCGTCGGCGAAATACGCCGATATTCTGCTGCCGGACCTGATGACTGTCGAACAGGAAGACATTATTCCTAACGACTACGCGGGCAACATGGGCTATCTGATTTTCCTCCAGCCCGTCACCGCGCCTAAATTTGAACGTAAACCGATCTACTGGATCATGAGCGAAGTGGCGAAACGCCTGGGGCCGGATGTTTATCAGCAATTCACCGAAGGCCGCACGCAAGAGCAGTGGTTAAAGCTTCTGTATGCGAAAATGCTTGAAAAAGATCCTAAACTGCCGTCTTACGAGGCGCTAAAAGAGATGGGGATTTACAAGCGCAAAGACCCGAACGGTCACTTTGTGGCCTACAAAAAGTTCCGCGACAATCCGGAAGCCAACCCGCTGAAAACCCCGTCGGGCAAAATCGAAATCTACTCCAGCCAACTGGCGAAAATCGCTAACAGCTGGGAGCTGGAGAAAGACGAAACCATCAGCCCGCTCCCGGTCTATGCCTCCACGTTTGACGGTTGGGACGCGCCTGAACGCAGCCAGTTCCCGTTACAAATGTTTGGTTTCCACTTTAAGGCCCGCACCCATTCAAGCTACGGTAATATTGATATCTTACAGGCGGCCTGTCGTCAGGAAGTGTGGCTTAATCCAGTCGATGCCGGCCAGCGTGGCATTCAAAATGGCGATCTGGTGCGCGTATTTAACACTCGTGGAGAGTTGCGCATTCCCGCTAAAGTCACGCCGCGCATCATGCCGGGCGTGAGCGCAATGGGCCAGGGCGCGTGGCACGAAGCCAACATGACCGGCGACCGCGTGGATCATGGTTCCTGTATCAATACGCTTACTACACACCGCCCTTCGCCGCTGGCGAAAGGTAACCCGCAGCACACCAACCTGGTGCAGATCGAGAAGGTTTAAAGGAACGCAGTGATGAATGAAGTTTTACCCCGCGAGTCGTTCGCATTAAGTGCCAGGGTGCTGGGAGCCTTGTTTTACTTTTCACCGGAAAGTGAGCAAACCGCTCCGCTGGTCACGGCCCTGACCACAACCGACTGGTATCAGGACTGGCCGCTGGAGCAGGCAAGCTTATTGCCTGTCGCTGAAACCCTGCGCACTTCATCAGATGAGCCGCTGCCCGACGCCTGGCAGCGTCTGTTTATCGGCCCGTGGGCACTGCCCGCGCCGCCGTGGGGTTCCGTCTGGCTCGATCGTGAGTCGGTGCTGTTTGGTGACTCGACCCTTGCCCTGCGCCAGTGGATGCGTGATAACAGCATCGCTTTTGAAATGAAGCAGAACGAGCCGGAAGATCATTTTGGCACGCTGCTGATGCTGGCCGCCTGGCTTGCCGAAAACGAACGAGACGCCGAACGCGATCAACTCCTGGCATGGCATTTGCTGCCGTGGAGCCAGCGCTTCTTGACGGTGTTTATTGAACAGGCCAACCATCCGTTTTACGCTGGCATTGCTCAGCTCGCCCGTCTGACGCTGGCCGATTGGCATTCCGCGCTGCTCATTCCGGTCGCAGACAAAACGCTTTACCGATAATCCTCTCTTCGCACGGCACATCTGGTGCCGTGCGAAACCCTTTTTTGTTACGGTGTCACTTTCCGATTTCTCTCTTTAGGACAATTCTGCCCGTTTCCGCTCAGCCCTTATCCCATAAGGCGTAACAGCCTGTTTACATTGTTATCGTCTCTCAACTCATTTCGCGCTTCGCTGGAACCCTTCCCATTCGCTTGCTATAGCTCAATTACCCCTGCCGAAACATGGCATAACAACAGGCAATCAATGGGTTGCTTTACTCTAAATAATTCAAGTTGCTTGAAGGCGGCAAACCCGAGAATCCCCAGGAGCTTACTCAAGTAAGTGACTGGGGTGAGCGGGTGCAGCCAACGCATAAGCAACTTGAAGTATGACGGGTATATAACGCATGCGCACAGGGAGACACACCGCAATGCACTCATCTTTACTCAAACGCACGCTGCTTTTCATCGCCGCGATTGTTGCCGTTCTCGCGCTCCTTGCGTGGGGAATTGGTCTGGATACGATCAAAGCGCGCCAGGTTGACCTGCTGTATCTCGGTCAACAGCACCTGATTTTGGTGTTCTCTTCGATGTTCTTTGCCCTGCTGGTCGGGATTCCAAGCGGGATTTTGCTCAGCCGCCCGGCGGCACGTGGCACCGCCGAATACGTGATGCAGATCTTTAACGTCGGCAACACGCTTCCTCCGCTGGCGGTGCTGGCGCTGGCAATGGTGGTGCTGGGCATTGGCGATACCCCGGCGATCATCGCGCTGTTCCTTGCCTCACTGCTGCCGATTGTGCGTAACACCTATGCCGGGCTGTGCTCGGTGCCCGCTTCGCTGCTGGAAGCCGCGAACGGTATCGGGATGACCAAATGGCAGCGTCTGCGTCAGGTGGAAATTCCGAACGCCTGGCCGGTGATGCTCTCAGGCATTCGCATTGCGACGGCGATCAACGTCGGGACCGCCCCGTTGGCGTTCCTGATTGGTGCCAGCAGTTACGGTGAATTGATTTTCCCAGGCATCTATCTGAATGATTTCCCGACGCTGATTCTGGGCGCGGCGGCTACGGCGCTGTTCGCGCTGATTCTGGACACGCTACTGGCTGCGCTGGGCCGTCTGATGAGCCCACATATCGCACGATAACAATAACAAGGAGCACGTATGAGACTGTTTTCACGCCTTGCGGGGCTGGTTGCCGCCGCGTTTCTGGTCAGCCAGGCTCAGGCCGCACCGCTGATTCTGGCGACCAAGAGTTTTACCGAACAGCATATTTTGTCCGCGATGACCGTCCAGTATCTGCAGAAGAAAGGGTTTCAGGTTCAGCCACAAACCAACATCGCGACGGTGATTTCCCGTAACGCGATGATCAACAAGCAGATTGATATGACGTGGGAATACACCGGGACCTCACTGATCATCTTCAACCACATCAACAAACGTATGTCGCCGCAGGAGTCGTACGACACGGTGAAACGCCTGGACGCGAAGCACGGCCTGGTGTGGCTCAAACCGGCGGACATGAACAACACCTACGCGTTCGCCATGCAGCGCAAACGCGCCGACGCCGAGCACATCAATACGATGTCAGAGATGGTGGCGAAAATTGAACAGATTCGCAAAACCGACCCGGATAACAACTGGCTGCTGGGCCTGGACCTCGAATTTGCCGGGCGTAGCGACGGCATGAAGCCATTGCAGGAAGCTTACCAGATGAGTCTGGACCGCCCGCAAATACGCCAGATGGACCCCGGTCTGGTGTATAACGCGGTGCGCGACGGCTTTGTCGATGCCGGACTTATCTACACCACCGACGGGCGCGTGAAAGGTTTCGACCTGAAAGTGCTGGAAGATGACAAAGGCTTCTTCCCGAGCTATGCCGTGACGCCGGTGGTGCGTAAAGACACGCTGGAAGCCAATCCGGGTCTGGAAGCAGCGCTCAATACGCTTTCCGGTCAGCTCAATAACGACGTTATCACCGAGCTCAATAAAAAGGTTGATATCGACCATCAGTCACCGCAGCAGGTCGCCCGTGATTTCCTGCGTAGCAAACAGCTGCTGTAAGGAGGCGCTATGGAGACGATTCACTACATTATTGATAACTGGGATTATTTATTAACGCTGACCTTCCAGCACCTGTGGCTGGTGGCGCTGGCGGTCGGGCTGGCGATTATCATCGGCGTACCGCTGGGGATTTTGATCGTGCGTCACAAATGGCTGGCCACGCCGGTGTTGGGCATCGCGACCATCGTGCTGACGATCCCGTCGATTGCCCTGTTTGGTCTGATGATCCCGCTCTTTTCGATGGTCGGTCAGGGTATTGGTGCCCTGCCCGCCGTCACCGCCGTGTTCCTGTACTCGCTGTTGCCGATTGTGCGTAACACCCACACCGCGCTGGACAGCCTGCCACCGGGCCTGCGCGAAGCCGGACGCGGGATCGGAATGACTTTCTGGCAACGTCTACGTTGGGTGGAAATCCCGATGGCGCTGCCGGTGATATTTGGCGGTATCCGCACCGCCGTGGTCATGAACATTGGCGTTATGGCGATCGCTGCGGTGATCGGCGCGGGTGGCCTGGGTCTGCTGTTACTCAACGGCATAGGCGGAAGCGACATTCGTATGCTGATTGCCGGTGCCTTAATGATTTGTCTTTTAGCTATTGTGCTCGACTGGTTGCTGCATCGCCTGCAGGTCGTGCTGACTCCGAAGGGGATTCGATAATGATAAAACTGGAAAACCTCACTAAACAATTTTCACAGAAAGGCGGCCAGCTGGTTAAAGCCGTGGACAATGTTAATCTGAATGTTCCCGAAGGGGAAATGTGCGTCCTGCTGGGACCATCGGGCTGCGGTAAAACCACCACGCTGAAGATGATCAACCGTCTGATTGCGCCCAGCAGCGGCAATATTTTGATTAACGGCGAAAATACTAACGAAATGGACACCGTCACGCTGCGCCGTAATATTGGCTACGTTATCCAGCAGATTGGCCTGTTCCCTAACATGACCATCGAAGAGAACATTACCGTCGTGCCACGGATGCTGGGCTGGGACAAAGCGCGCAGCAAAGCGCGGGCCGAAGAGCTGATGGACATGGTGGCGATGGACCCGCACAAGTTCCTCAATCGCTATCCGCGAGAAATGTCCGGCGGACAGCAGCAGCGTATCGGCGTGATCCGTGCGCTGGCTGCCGATCCTCCGGTGCTGCTGATGGATGAACCGTTTGGCGCTGTGGACCCGATCAACCGCGAGGTTATCCAGAATCAGTTCCTCGAAATGCAACGTAAGCTGAAAAAGACGGTGATGCTTGTCAGTCATGATATCGACGAAGCGCTCAAGCTCGGAGATCGTATCGCTGTGTTCCGCCAGGGCCGTATCGTGCAGTGCGCGAGCCCCGACGAGCTGCTGGCGAAACCGGCCAATGAATTTGTCGGCTCCTTTGTCGGGCAGGACCGCACGCTGAAACGCCTGCTGTTAGTCTCGGCGGGTGATGTCACCGACCAGCAGCCGACGATCACCGTGCGCGAATCCACCGCCCTGCCAGAGGCGTTTGCTACGATGGACGACAACGATATTCGTGCTATCACCGTGGTCGATGAAGAGGGCAAACCGCTGGGCTTTGTGAAACGTCGCGAGGCGCGTCACGCCACGGGCGCCTGCGCGGACATGCTGCACCCGTTCCGCATGACGGGCAAAGCAGAAGATAACCTGCGCGTGGTGCTGTCGCGCCTGTATGAGAGCAATACCAGCTGGATGCCGATCGTCGATGAAGACGGACGCTATAACGGTGAGATTTCGCAGGATTATATCGCGGAGTATCTGAGTTCAGGACGTACCCGTCGGGCGCTGAATATTCACGAAAGCTAGTGTTAGAGCCGGGCAGTCAGGACTGCTGCCCGGTTTTGGCGTTACGCGACAACCTTCTCAACGGAAAAGGTGCTGTCCAGCATCGTCAAATCGATGTAACGCGCCAGATCACGCTGCTCGGCGCGCGGGAGATACGGCAGTTCACCCACCAGCGGGCCCTGCAGCTTTTTGCTTAATACGTCGATGATTTCGGCGTAATGGGCCAGTCCTGGGTTAATACGGTTAGCCACCCAGCCAATCAGCGGTAAACCGTCGTTGGCAATGGCCTGAGCGGTCAACAGCGCGTGGTTGATACACCCTTCCTGAATGCCCACCACCATCAGTACCGGCAGCTGTTCCTGCACCACCCACTCCGATAACGGGCGCAAATCGTTCATCAGGCTGCGCCATCCGCCGGTGCCTTCAATGACTACGTGATCGACCTGGTCACCGAGATTCGCCAACCCGTTCGACAGCAACGAATAATTGATCAAACCGCTGTGCGCGACGCTGCTTTCGTCTTCACTCAGCGCAATAGGGTTAATGGCCTGATAAGGCAGCTCAAGGCTTGAGACACTTTGCAGCACCAGCGCATCTTTATTGCGTAGTCCATCTGGCGTCTCTTTACTTCCTTTCGCGACCGGTTTATACCCTGCCACACTCTTACCGCCTGCCGCCAGGGCCTGCAGCAAAGCGCGGGACACCACCGTCTTACCGACAGAAGTATCAGTACCCGTTACAAAGAAACGCTTAAGCATCACTCACTCCACCTTTTGGGCATATGCTTTGAAAATATAAACCAAGTAAATAATTCAGTGGAGTGAGTCTAAGGTATGCGCCGTCGGTCCAGATTGAGATAGCGCAATTTTTATGAGATCAGCGAAAAAGAGTTATCCCTGCAGCAGACGAATCAATAATGAGCCGTTATACATCGCATCTTTCACCAGCGCTGCACCGGCCATCGTGCCCTGATTGGAAAATTGCGTGCTCTCGACCACCATATTCTTACTGTAGGCCGGGAGGGATTGCTGGCGAATACAGTCGGTAATCGCCGGGAAGAGAATATCCGCGGCCTGATTCAGCGGCGAGCCAATGAGGATTTTTTGCGGATTAAACAAATTCACCATAATGGCGAGAATACGCCCAACGTTATTACCCACGCCGGTGATAATGTCCTTCGCCAGCAGATCGCCCTGCCGCGCCGCGCCGCACAATGACTCTATGGTCAACGGCTGGCCGTGCAGCGAGGAGCTCATCGACTGACTCAAACGCAGCTGCGCCAGATCCATCACGCTCTCAACGCTGGCAATCGTTTCCAGACAGCCGTGGTTGCCGCAATAGCAGCGTTTACCGTAAGGATCGACCTGCGTATGGCCAATCTCCACCAGGCTGCTGCTGCCTGCATGAAGCAGACGCCCATCGGTAATCACCCCCGCGCCAACGTTATGATCAATCACCACCTGAATCACGTCGCGTGCGCCGCGAGACGCGCCGAATAACGCTTCCGCCATCGTCCAGGCGCTGATGTCATGCTGAATATAAACCGGCACGCCGGTGTGATTCTCCAGCACTTCGCCGAGCGGCATGTCTTTTACATCGTCGTAAAACGGCATGCGATGCACAATGCCATTCTCCGTATCAATGATTCCCGGCATGGTGATGGCAATAGATGTCAGACGCTCCAGCTTCTGCTGGTGGCGAATAAAGAACTGATCGATATGGGCAATAATGCGTTCAAGCAGGGTTTGCTCTGACTGAAGCGGCAGTTCAAGCCGGTCTTCGACCACCAGCTTACTGCTTAAATCGCGCAGGGCGAGGATCACTTCAGCACGGCTGATGCGAATAGACAGGTAGTGCCAGGCTTCGGTTTCCACCACCAGCCCGACCGCAGGACGGCCACGACTGCCAGGCTCCTGGATTTCCGTCTCCTGAACCAGATGGGCTTCCAGCATTTCACGTACAATTTTGGTAATACTGGCTGGCGCCAGTTGAGCCAGACGAGAAAGATCGATACGCGAGACCGGGCCAAGCTGATCAATCAGGCGATACACCGCGCCCGCGTTGGTCTGCTTAATTTGATCAATATGTCCTGGCTGACTATCAGCAACCACCGCTTACATCCTTATTTTTCGCGCTTCGAAATAAACTTTGGGCTATGGTGAAGCACTTCGCAGGCAATCGTCAAATTTAAACTTAGCCATGTGATTTACCGCACATTTTTTACCCTTTTTCAGACCGTTATTGGTCGCTTTGAGGCTGCAATTAGCTGGTTTTTGAAACGCTGTGCCGCATTACTTTGTTCATGATGTTTCGGCCAAACCAGCCACATTTCCGAGACCGCATCTTCTTCGGCAATCGCCACCCAGCGCATTTCGCTGAGCTGCACGCGTTTAAATGACGCCGGAAGAATCGACACCCCCAGCCCTGCCGCCACCAGGCCGATAATCGTCATCGCCTCGCCGACCTCCTGGGTGATGACCGGGGCCAGCCCGTAGCGACGCATCAGGCCCAGGATATCATCATACAATCCGGTTCCCACGTGCGGATCAAAAAAGACAAACGGCTGCTGGGCCAGTTCCGAAAGCGTGACCGACGCCTGCGAAGACAGCGGATGATCGCGAGGGATCATCGCCAGCAGCGGTTCGCGCAGGATAACCTCCCAGGCCAGCGTATCGGGCAAATGGGTGTTGCGCATCAGCCCTAAATCGAGCGAACCCTCATTGAGCGGGACGATTTGCTCACGGGTGTTGATCTCCCGCGTCTGAATATGCACGTCAGGGTAATGGCGACGAAACGACGACAGCGTGTCCGACACCGCACTGATAAACGGGGCCGACGAGGTAAACCCGATGCGCAGTTCACCCGTTTCGCCCAAATGCAATCGTTCGGCACGGGCCGCGGCATCCTCGACGAGGCTCAGGATATGTCGGCTGTCGGCCAGAAACTGCCTCCCCGCTTCCGTCAGGCTCACGCTGCGGTTAGTGCGGGCCAGCAGGCGAGCGCCCACCTGCTGCTCAAGGATTTGGATCTGCTGGCTCAACGGCGGCTGGGAGATGTTGAGGCGCGCCGCCGCTCGTCCAAAATGCAGCTCTTCGGCAACGGCGATAAAATAACGTAAATGGCGCAGCTCGATATTCATATGTTTAACGTATCATTTGAGATTATTAATATATTAGACAGAATATTTACAATTTCCTACTCTGATCTTGTGGTCATACCCGTCACCAGAAATCACGGGGATGTTTAAGCAAGGAACTTTTGTGAGTCGTACATCTACCGTTGATATCGCCCCGGCAAGCGACATCGATGATTTACCCGCAGCACCCACGCCAGCCCAGTTTATTAAACGCGGTACTTCCCAGTTTATGCGCGTTACTCTCGCGCTATTTTCCGCAGGCCTCGCGACCTTCGCCCTGCTGTACTGCGTGCAGCCGATCCTCCCGGTTCTTTCTCATGAGTTTGGCGTATCGCCTGCCAGCAGCAGTATTTCCCTGTCGATCTCAACCGGGATGCTGGCGGTTGGTTTGCTGTTTACCGGCCCGCTTTCCGACGCCATTGGCCGCAAACCGGTGATGGTCACGGCGCTGTTGCTCGCCTCGGTCTGCACACTTCTGTCGACGATGATGACCAGCTGGCACGGGATTCTGGTGATGCGTGCTCTGATTGGGCTGTCGCTAAGCGGCGTGGCGGCGGTCGGGATGACCTATCTGAGCGAAGAGATCCACCCAAGTTTTGTCGCGTTTTCGATGGGACTGTATATTAGCGGTAACTCGATTGGCGGCATGAGTGGACGCTTGCTGAGCGGTGTCTTCACCGATCTTTTCAACTGGCGCATCGCGCTGGCCGTGATCGGCTGCTTCGCCCTCGCCTCGGCGCTGATGTTCTGGCGTATCCTGCCCGAGTCCCGCCATTTCCGCCCCACGTCGCTGCGGCCCAAAACGCTGTTTATCAACTTCCGCCTGCACTGGCGCGACCAGGGGCTACCGCGCCTGTTCCTGATGGGCTTCCTGCTGATGGGATCGTTCGTCACGCTGTTTAACTACATTGGCTATCGGCTGATGCTTTCGCCGTGGCATCTTAGCCAGGCGTTTGTCGGCCTGCTGTCTGTGGCTTATCTCACCGGGACCTGGAGTTCGCCGAAAGCCGGTGCGATGACCGCGCGGTTCGGTCGCGGGCCGGTGATGCTGGTCTCGACTGGCGTGATGCTGGCGGGTTTACTGCTGACGCTGCTCTCGCCGCTGTGGGTGATTTTCGCCGGGATGCTGCTTTTCTCCGCAGGTTTTTTTGCCGCGCACTCCGTCGCCAGCAGCTGGATTGGCCCGCGCGCCCGTCGCGCCAAAGGCCAGGCCTCTTCGCTGTATTTGTTCAGCTACTATCTGGGCTCCAGCATCGCCGGGACGCTCGGCGGCGTGTTCTGGCATAACTACGGCTGGAATGGCGTCGGTGGGTTTATCGCGTTGATGCTGTGCTCGGCGCTGCTGGTGGGCATGAGTCTTCATAAGCGATTGCATTAATTTTTCATGATTAATAAGCCACTCTTTACGCGCAATGCCGCCACCGTAGCCGGTCATCGTGCCGTCTATACCGATAATTCGGTGGCACGGAATGACGATAGCCACCCGGTTTGTACCATTGGCGGGGGCCACTGCGCGTACGGCATTGGGCTTATCAATCTGTTCTGCAAGCGCCTGATAGTGCGCCGTTTCCCCGTAAGGAACGGCGCGTAATCCCTGCCAGACCACACGCTGGAAATCACTCCCCGGCGTATCAAGCTGAAGCTCAAACTGCTGGCGCTGTTCCGTTGGCGTAGCGCCAGTCAGTTGTTTGCAGGTGAGGAAGACTCCGGCAAAGGACTGATGCGATGCGATCGTTTTAAGGTCTTTTCCAGCGTCGCCTGAACGGACGCATGTACAAAATTCCCCATCGATATGCGCTTTATACCGAGTTTAGCCAGAGTGCGGAAGTCGGGAAGATCGGGCATACACATGACGTTGAGCGGCAACGCGATCTCTCTGGAAATGGTCGCTATATCCAGCTCAGACGTCAGACAGGGAACAAAAAATCCGTCTGCCCCCGCTTCTTGATACATCCGTCCACGAGTGAGGGTTTCCTGTAATGCCTGCCCGTGACCCACAAGATACGGATCGCTGCGAACATTGATAAACATATCAGTCAGTTCACCCCGAATCGCTTTTAGCTTCTCGGCAAATACACTTGCGTCGTCGAGTTGTCGAACACCGTTAACCACTCTGCTGTCTTCCAGGTTTACCCCGACAATGCCCAACGTTGATAGACGCTTAAGATTCCCGACAATCTCCTTTGCGCTCTCACCAAAACCGGCTTCGATATCAACGCTTAATGGTAAACCGGTCGCTGACTTAATCTGCGAGACGATATAGAACCACTCGTCAAACGACATACCTTCTCCGTCAGGGTAACCCAGCATTGCAGCAATGGCGGCACTTGATGTCCCCAGCGCCGGATAACCCGCCTGCTCCGCCGCGCGAGCGCTGGTGGCATCCCAGACGTTAGCGAGAAGTAATGGTGTGTTCTGGTGGTGAAGTTCAGCGAAGTTCATGGTTATCCCCTTGTTCGGTGTGAAGGTTCAATCCAGGGCATTCGGGGAAACACCGACAACCGAAAATCGGACGAGCATTTTTAGAAAGGCGAAACGGGAGCAAACCGGTAAAGCGCCACCATCACGGCGATACTCGCTATTACGCTGATGACGAACCAGGTTTTGAACGGCTGTTTTTGCGTTTTATGGCGGAAAATCTGTTGACCCACAATCGCGCCCGGCCATCCACCGACCACCCCAAACACCAGCAACGTAGCTTCCGGCACTCTGCGCCACGCCTTACGCGCCGCCATTTTGTCTACCCCGTAAATCATCAGCGTTAATACGTTGGCGAGCAGGAGCCAAATGATCACCGCGTGTGAGGTAAAAATGCTGCCGACTGCCGCGAGGAGCAGAAGTAAATAACAAAAGCGATTGAGATTCATAGAGTTGGTTACAGCCGTGTTAGAGCTTGTCGCAAGCTCTCTAAAGTGAAGGGGTAGAATGCCAGGAGCACTTAGATTTCAAGCGCTGCAACGATGGCGGCTTCCATTTTCTCCGGAGTGGTGAACGGTGCAAAACGCTTGAGCGGCTTGCCGTCGCGCCCGATCAGGAACTTAGTGAAGTTCCATTTAATCCGCCCACCCAGCACGCCGGGCAATTCGTCTTTCAGGTAACGAAATAGCGGATGGGTAGCGGCGCCGTTGACCTCCACTTTCTCGAACATCGGGAAGCTCACACCGTAGTTGATGTGGCAAGTCTGCGCGATGGCGTCGGCGTCTCCGGGTTCCTGCTTACCGAACTGGTTGCAGGGGAAACCAAGCACCACCAGCCCCTGGGGGGCATACTTCTTGTAGAGCATTTCCAGGCCCGCGTATTGAGGCGTGAAGCCACAATGGCTGGCGGTATTCACCACCAGAACCAGTTTACCCGCGTAGTCAGCCATAGAGATGGGCTGGCCGCGCAGACGGGTGGCCTTCAGTTGATGAAAGGTGATCATGGCGGAATCCTCAGTGCAGAACCAGTCTAACGTTAAGTGCGATACATCTTTGCAAAGTCGAACGAAAAGGACAACAAACGGGTTTTCGCATTTGTGATCGTGCAGCACATGGCTTTCTCATCAACCCGCAGGCAAGAGCGCAAAACTATCTACTATCCTTAGTTCATGGAATAAATTTCCATTGTGACCATCAGTTTTAATTTCTTTCAGTTTTACAGCCTTCCCTTTTTCAAGGGATATCACCTGGCTTCTGAAGAGCCTCAATGTTGAAGGTGATAATGTTTCCTGTTTTCAATCAGTTCCTGGTTCCGAACGCAAAGATTAATTAAAGGACAACAGCTATGACTCACATTCACGAACAATCTGCAGTTAACACTGGCTACCCCGATACGCGTCTGACCCTGCCCGCCGCGAGCAGCAGCGCCGTATCCTGGGGTGCCATTTTTGCAGGCGCGGCAGCAGCGGCTTCCCTCTCTTTGATTTTGCTGATGCTGGGCGCCGGTTTAGGCCTTACGTCCGTTTCGCCCTGGGAAAGTCGCGGTCTTGACGCAGGTACGGTGGGTATCGCTGCCATTGCCTGGTTGACGTTCACTCAAATTGTTGCGTCGGGAATGGGAGGCTATTTAGCCGGTCGACTGCGCACAAAATGGGTCGATACCCACACCGATGAAGTTTACTTCCGCGATACGGCACATGGATTTTTGGCCTGGGCTGTGGCAGCGCTGGTATCGGCGGCGCTGTTAACGAGCACTATCGGTGCCATCGTGGGAGGGGGGGCTAAAATCGCGGGTACCGTTGCCGGGGGTGCTGCGGTGACCACGGCGGCTGGTGCAGCAAGTATGGCAAACGGGTCGTCTGCAGTTTCCGGTTCGTCAATGAGCTATTTCGTTAACTCATTGTTCAGGGCGAACAATCCTGCCACACCGGCAAACGATGCAGCCGATCCCGCTGCGCCAACTGCGGCTCCTGCTCCTGCAATGCCCTCTGCATCTCATCAGCCCGTTTCGCCTGCACAGGTTGGCGAAGTGACCGGTATCTTTGCCAACAGCATTACCACCGGCGCCTTACCCCAGGAAGATCGTCAGTATGTCGCCCAGCTTATTGCTCAAACTACGGGTATCAGTCAGCAAGAGGCCGAACAACGGGTACAGAGCACCTATGACAAGGCCCAGGCTAAATTAAAAGACGCGAAGGAGAAAGCGCAGCAGGCTGCTGATACCGCACGTAAAACCACGAGCTATCTCATGCTTTGGACGTTCATTTCTCTGCTGGCGGGTGCCTTCGTCGCCAGTCTGTGTGCGACCTTCGGTGGCCGTCAACGTGACTTATAATTCCTAATTATGCGAGAGGTTTAAAATGCGCTCATTATTACTGTTCTTTTTAGGCGTACCTATTCCAATCATTATCCTGATTGCGCTGTTTTCCCATTAAGGCTGGGGTAACAACGCAGTATTTTCAGGCGTAATATCTGGAGAGTTGCACGCAAACAAAAAGCCGGATAACGCTAATGCGTTTCCGGCCTAATACTGTGTTAACACCACTTTTTAGCGTGTTTTGCCAGAACGGAATGGATCAAAGACCGAAGATCGCTTCAATTTCAATGTGAAGATCAGGTGAGAAAAGACGGCTGACTTCCACGAGCGAGCTGGCAGGCAAGTGATCGCCGTAATGTCGATACAGCACTTTGCGAAGTTCGTCGATCTCCTCGAATGAGGTCACGAACAGGGTAACTTTGATAAGCGCTGAAAAATCAGTGCCCTCAACGCTGACTATTTTCTTGATTTGGCTGAATATTTCTTCCGCCTGTTCAGCAATGCCTTCATGTTGAGCCACCGTCCCAAACGCAGTGAGTCCGGAAATGTAGAGCGTGTTGCCATGCTTGACGGAATGGACGTACGGCGCTTTGACATCACCTAACTCAGAATAATTCTTTCTTATTACATGACCCATGTTGAAAGCCTCTTGAAAGTGAACAAATAGCGACCTTAATCTTGCCTGCTCTGATACAGATCACAGCGGTTGCCAGAGATATCTTCAAAGACCACAACAGTACCCTATTCCTCTTCGCATGGCTCCTCGCGATACTTTATTATCTGATATATAAAATGTTTTAAACCGCCTTCCCTCCTGTATGAGGATGCGCTACTCTCAAAATGCGTTCGCTACCAAAACGGTATGGGGCCTGTAAGTATGCTTAATGTACAATCAAAGGTTATAAAATGAAAAAAACAACCCCAGAATATACCCCTGTTGACTTATCTCGTTGGGCAAGAAAAGAGCATTTTGAGGTATTTCAGTCATTTGCCCAGAGTACAATTAATCAAACTGTCCTGGTAGACATTACCGCACTTCTGAAACATATAAAGGAGGTGGGTTGGAAATTTTACCCTACTATTATTTCCCTCCTCTCTAAAATCGTAAACAGTCATTCAGAGTTTCGTATGGCCATAAAGAACAATGAGCTTGTCGTATGGAATGAAATTCATCCAAGCTATACCATTTTCCATAATGAAACAGAGACCTTCTCTTCAATATGGAGCCACTACGATGGCAACATTCATCACTTCCAGGACGCTTATTCACAAGACGTTGCACGCTATGGTAATAACCTTTCTTATTGGCCTAAGGGAGAGTCTCCGGAAAATGTATTTTTCGTTTCGTCTATTCCGTGGGTAACTTTTACCAGTTTTAATGTCAACGTTGCTCACATGCAGAACTTCTTCGCTCCCATGTTTACGTTTGGAAAATACTATGAACAGGATGGAAAAATATTGTTGCCTCTCGCCATTCAGGTACATCATTCCGTATGCGATGGTTTCCATGCGGCAAGACTGTTCAATGAATTACAAGCGATGTGCGATGACATACAGCACCTGTCAAAGGAACTTAATGACTGATGTGGAATTAAAGCACTTCCCCTTTAACCGTTTCTGATTTTCCCATCTATATGGGGCTGAGGTTTACCAAACAGATAGCCTTGTGCGAAATCGCAGCCCAGCACCTGAAGGCTTTCCAGCTGCTCCTGTGTTTCAACACCTTCCGCAACGGCCTTCATATTGAGTGATTTCGCCATGCCGGTGATGAGCCTGATAATATTAACGGCGTCTTGCTGTGTCGATATGGCATACACAAAGGACTTATCTATTTTGATTTTATCGAAGGCAAGCCTGCTGAGGCGCGAAAGAGAAGAATAGCCGGTACCAAAATCATCGATAGATATTTTCACCCCCAAAGCCCGCAGCCTGTTAAGCGTATTCATCGGTGTATTATTCTCAGTAAAGAGAGATGATTCCGTCACTTCCAGTTCAAGACGATCAGCAGGTAGTCCCGTTTCGTTTAGAATGGACATCACTATTCCGGCAAACGCTTTACTGCCTAGCTGGACAGGAGAAACATTGACGGAAATTTTAGCCGGAATCGCCCAGGAAGCAGCTTCCCGGCAGGCCATTTCAAGCACCGATTTCCCCATCTCGTTAATCATTCCTGTTTTTTCAGCCACAGGAATAAAACTGTCCGGCGACAGAAGGCCCTTCAGAGGATGCATCCAACGAATCAGGGCTTCATAGCTGTAAACTTCCCGGCTGAAAGAATCGACAATAGGCTGATAATAAACCACGAATTCTTTATTCACTAAAGCCAGCGCCATATCATGCTCGAGGGTTCGGCTTTCTTGCAGCTTATCCAGCATCCATTGCCGGAAGACTTTTATCTTACCCGCACCTTCTTTTTTGGCTTCATACAGAGCCAGATCGGCAAATTTATAGAGATAGTCGGAACGGCGTTCAGTGTCTGAGATGACAATACCGACACAGGTGGTGATATTAATAATCGTGTTATATATCGTGTACGGCTGATTGATTGCATCACATATATTTTGGGCTCGTGAAATGGCACGACTCTCAGTCAGGCCACTTGAGAGAAACGCAAATTCATCCCCGCCTAAACGATAAAGCGTGTCAGAAGAAAGGCCCATTGAAGTCAGACGCTGTGATATCTGGCGTAATAACATATCACCGACATCATGACCATACGTATCATTGACCTCTTTGAACCGATCTAAATCAAACAGCATCACGCTCACAGAATTATTGCTTTTTACTGCGCTCTCGATGGTTTCATTTAAATTCTCCCAGAAGAAATGGCGGTTATTCATTTCTGTCAGAGAGTCATGGTAGACGTCATACTCCAGCTTGGCATTCTGCACTTGCAGTTTTTCTTTCGATTCCTGCAATGCTTCAGCAAGACTCTTTACCTGAAGATGTGCCTTCAGAATATTTCTGTTCTGGAAAAATATCAGCACACCCAGTATCGCACTCATTATTATCAGCAATACCGAGGTCGCTGAGTAAATATAGTACAGGGTTTTAATTTTAAGGTTGGCGTCATTAATCGAGTTGATATCTTTGTCTAAAGCGCCGGACGACAGACGAGCCAGTTGCGGATCGAGCGTGTGCATTATTTGCAGGTATGCCTGAAGTTCTGAGCGATTCATTTTCTCAAGGTGAACATCCAGATAATCAAGCGTCTTTTCAAGCTGTAAAGCCAGTGCATGATGAGCTTTGCTACTTTCGATGTAATTACTCAGATCACCCTGTTTCATCAAATCACTTTGGCTGAGCATGATGTCGAGACGCATGCGCACATCATCCAGCGTCATCGTCTCATCGATAGCATAAAGACCCAGCAACGATTCGAACCTGTAATATTCTGATACCAGCTGTGCCGCAGACCACGAAGCGGCGTAGTGAGTCAATTTCTGTAACTCTTGTTGCCTTTCATGCACAAGGAAAGAGATATACCCGGTGGATATAAAAAGGAAACAAATGATGCCAGCCAGAATTCTGTTCATGTTGGTCTTATGACCCCTTACTCAATAGCCATTCTGCTGACCTGCCAGGCTGATCTTGAATAATAAATCTGATTATTCAGCTCAGGTATGCTGTCGTAAGGGTAAACCACAAACAACGGGCCTTTATCACGGATACGCATATATTCGCCGTTGATTTTTAAAGCAAGGATGACGTTGTATTTCTTAAAATCACTGAGCGGGATTTCGGTGGTGTAGTCATTGAGCGCAGTGACCTTTACAACAGACCCTTTCGCCCCGACATAATCCATGAGTTTTTGTAGTGAAATGCCCGTAAAGGTTGTGCGGCCATTATACCAGGGAGAAGTCGTCTGGAAGCTGACCATGCCCAGTTTCTCAAGGCTCGCGAGATCAAAAATGGCTTTACCACCCTCATTTGTATTTTCGATATGACCAGACAGCGTTAAAAGGACTTTACCGGTAGGTCTGGCAAGTTCACCCGCCCAGACCTGAGTAGAGAGCGCAAAACTTAACAGCATGACAATTAACCGCATTCTGACCTCGTATATCAACCGGATGTTAAAGAATTATAATTTAGTTATTGTGCTATTTACATATGATCCAGGGCTATTATTGTTGCAATCATTTTAGCATTATTTTAATCCATTGAAATCAACCAGTTAAAAGAAACCTTTCTTTTTATATTGATTAAATAAGATCGATGCCGTTATTTGGCATACCCAAACAGCACCATCGTTAGTACAAAAAACAAGCAATGTAATTACTCAGCGCAAATAAATACACCGCATAAAGCGGACCACAAGAACAACCACACACCTCTCAATAAAAAAGCCGGATGGCGCTGACGCTTATCCGGCCTACGGGTTCTTTGACATCATTTACACAGCGCATTGGCTTCCGGCTCAAAATACGACGGCGTCTCTGGCAACGCCCGTCCGTGCGCGGTTTACCTATTTTAAATCAATAAATTAAGCACTTTCCCCAATTGTAATTCACTCTCGCTAACACAAATTCTCCCGACACCTCACCAAAATCGACCGCCTGATGCCGGGCAAAATACTCCCGCAGTGATGTAGGTAAAAATTGCGCGCTGTATCGCAATAGCGTGCTGTGCCAGAACGGCGCGGGCAAGGGGCTACCGGTATGACGCTGTAGCAACTCCTCTTTCCACTGAGACGCTAAAACGCTCTCGCAGAATGACTGGCGCATGGCAATAGCCGGATCATCAGGGATACCGGCAAGCAGTAACTGACTGGGCAGAGCCACTAGCCGTAGCTGCCGGATCACTATTTGCTTCCCCTGATATTCACGCCAGATATCGGTCAATTCCCCTGCCTTCGTCGGGAGCGATTCGTTTTCTTCGTACAGCGGCAGAGTCAGGGGCAGAAAGGTAAAATGCACGCTACTGACCGGGAGGATATCGGCCAGCCGATCGCCCTCCACGAGCGTGTTCAGCTCACGAATGAGCTCTTCGACTGCCGCTGGCACCTGCGGTCTTATACCTGTTGCCAGTGCCAGCTTGTCGGGATCGTAGTAACGCTCGGTCCTGATTTCACCGATGCCGGGGTTTTCCCGCCAGAGGGTGAGCGTTTTCTGGTTAGCGGCGTCGTAAACTTTTTGCAGTTGAGTGGATTCCATGACCGAACCGTCCTCCTTTCATCAGGCAGTCTCAGCATCTAAAAGTGAGGTGCCATAGGAATTATCAATTGTACACAGCCAGCGACCGCTCTTTTCCTGCCGGAAAACATAGGTTGCACGCCGCGTGGTTTCGACTGTTCCCCCCTGACCATCAGGGAAACGAAGGACGGTCTCCATGATAACAAGTGCATTGCCGCCGCCTTCAATAACCTGCATCTCTCCTTGCTCAACAATAAGTTGATCCTGAAAGTAATCAGAAATGGCGATAAAGGCTTTGCGGATATTTTCTTTGCCAGTAACGATCAAACCTGGTTTAACCACCAGAGCCGCATCCTCAGCGTAATTCTCCATCAGAGAATCAAAGTCTTTAGCAGAAATCGACCTGTCACAGGATTCAATAATCTGGCGTAGCGGATGTGAGTGCATGGATATTATCCTGTAAAATGACCAACCTGTATTACCTGGTAACTCAGTGTATATGTATAGCTACCAATTTTTATTGATCATTGGGGTTAACATTTTATTTAAGGAGACTTTGTGCGTACTCGTCCATCATCCCGGTTACTGGTCCTTTCGCCTGAAAATCACGTTTTGCTCTTTTGCTTCTGCCATAGCGATGATGCATTAACCGGAAAAACCTACTGGGCAACGCCAGGCGGCGGACTTGAACACAATGAATCTTTTGAGCAGGCGGCTTTGCGCGAATTACAGGAAGAAACGGGTCTGACAAGAACATCGGCAGGACCGCAGATAGCGTCCAGAAACTTCACAATGATGCTCCCCAGCGGGGAAACGGTTCTTGCACAAGAGCGTTTCTTTATTATTCATACCGATAAATCAGATATTGACCGCTCAAGGTGGACTAGCAATGAAAAGAAAGTCATTCGCGATCACCGCTGGTGGACACTCGGCGAGCTAAGACAGACGCATGAGATCATCTTCCCGCTCGATTTGATCATCAGCATCCTTGAAGACCCCTCAGCGTTTAATGTATCGACATAAGCTTGATGTTCGCGCCGATCCTTACTACAAACTGACATTATTCTTTTTCGCCCACTTCCTTAATCTTCCATTTGCATTGGCGTAAGGCGAAGAGGTATTAAACGAAATCATTCGCCCCATCGTCCATTTTGCGTACCAGGGTTTTCCATACAAAACATCATCAGTACGCTCATCAATCAGCGTCACAATTTCATTTTTTACCGTCTGCAGTTCTGCAATGAGAGCGTCATAAGGTAAATCGCTATAATCTTCGTAAAATTTTTGAGCAAGAAGACCAAGCTGATTCCATTTAAAACCGGATTCAGGAAAATCGACAGGCTGGCCTTTAGCATCAGAAGTTACCCACTTAACCACCAAAGAATTCCATCCGAGTAAATACGAAACAAGGTCATGAACACTCATCTCTGTCCCTTTAGCGTGCCCTTCCATTACGTAACCGGACGTCATTTCGGGCGGGATGGTATTGAGGTAACGGATTAATTTACTGAAGTTTTGATCAATAGCTAAAAGCAATTCAGCTTTTGTTTGCGGCACACTCATCAGAATTCCCTCTCATGGAAGAAAACACACCGGAAAATCACTGTGATGTCAGGATGCATTCCCGCTGCGCGATCTAAAATATTACCAAAACTGGCAGTTGATTGTCATTTGTATGACTTTTAGAATAATTCTGCAACTCATTGATTAAATTTTATTTAGGGAAAAAATAATGAAAAAAAGTCGCGTTGCAATAATGATGATGGCCACGTTTTCAGGCGCAGTTTATGCGGGTGCCGCGCAATGGACACCGGATTTTTCCCCAGACAGTTTACGTGTTTCAGCCTCCGGTGGGATGCTGAGTGGGAAATCTCATGAGATGGTTTATGACGAAGTAACAGGCCGAAAAATCAGCCAACTGGACTGGAAAATAAAAAATGTCGCCATTCTGAAAGGCGATATTTCCTGGGACGCGTACTCTTTTCTGACGCTGAACGCCCGCGGTTGGACGTCATTGGCATCAGGCTCGGGACATATGGATGACTACGACTGGATGAACGAGAATCAGTCCTCATGGACAGACCACTCATCCCATCCGGCGACGAATGTCAATTATGCCAATGAATACGATCTCAATGTAAAAGGCTGGGTATTTCAGAACGAAAATTATAAAGCTGGGGTAGTCGCAGGTTATCAGGAAACACGTTTCAGCTGGACGGCTACCGGCGGCTCTTACAACTATGATAACGGCGCTAATACGGGGAATTTCCCGGCAGGTGAACGGGGAATTGGTTATAGCCAGCGATTCTCTATGCCCTACATTGGCCTAGCGGGACAATATCGCTTTAATGACTTTGAAGTTAACGCGCTGTTTAAATTCAGTGATTGGGTCCGGGCACACGATAACGACGAGCACTATATGCGTGATCTGACCTTCCGTGAGAAAACGTCGAACTCACGCTATTACGGCGCTTCAATTGACGCGGGATATTACGTCACACCGCACGCCAAAGTCTTTGCCGAATTCGCCTATAGCAGCTATGAAGAAGGTAAAGGAGGCACTCAGATTATTGATAACAACAGTGGCGAATCAGGTTCCATTGGCGGAGATGCTGCGGGCATTTCTAACAAAAACTATACCCTTACCGCTGGTCTGCAATATCGATTCTGATGCCGCGAGACGCGTCATCTATTTCTACAAAATACTAAGCCCCTGACGGGGCTTTTTTATTGATTTAATTTCCAAAAAAGAACCAGATATAGGTTTCGTAGCGATGGCCTGCCCCTGTTGAGGATAAGAAAATTCACTTCAGCGAGTGACAAATCAAAAATACGATCTAAGATTTTGAAGGACGAAAACGGATTACAAGGAGTTTCTGATGATTATTGTTGTAGCAGCAGTCTTAGTATCCCTGCTCGTTGTGTTGGGACTTAACTACATTTTGCAACAGCTGATGAGTGCATGGTGCGATCCGGATGGTCATTAAGTCTCGCTGAAATGTTAAACGCCCTGCTCCCTGCCCCTCGTGCTTTGCCGTTTCAACCTCCCGTCTCGTGGGCAGCTCAATGCTGCCCTCAGGCTTGACCTGAAGTTAACTTGAGCTTTTAAGATACCCATCCGGAACTCAAAAAAAGGACTCAGGTTATGAAAGAGGTGGATGTTGGTTTTACCCACGTGGCATTTGTCGTAAGGGATCTGGATAAGAGTATTGATTTCTATCACCGCTATGCGGGCATGGATGTTGTTCACAAACGAGAACCTGACGTCCCGGAGGCGCGCAAAGTTGCCTGGCTAAGCGATCGCACACGTCCGTTTGCCCTCGTTCTTGTCCAGCCCGATGTGGTGACCGATACCCCGTTGGGCAATTTTGGTCATCTTGGCGTCGCATGCGCCAGCATTGAGGAGATCGACCAAAAAGTGGAGATGGCACGTTCAGACGGCGTGTTGCGCAAAGAGCCGGTTCAGGCTGGCGATCCCGTTGGCTACTTTGTCTTTTTCGCTGATCCTGACGGGAATACTCTAGAGCTATCCTACGGTCAAAGGGTTGGGCTTCAAGCCTCGGGTGCGGAGAGTGAATCCAGCCGTTAACATGCCAGTAGTTCGTTACTGGCATAAATCTCACACCCTTTAAAAAAAGCCGGATGGCGCTAGCGCTTATCCGGCCTACGGGTTCTGCTTACACCGCTTGTTAATGTCTGTTTAGGCCAGTTTCTTCATCCAACTGTAAATACCGGTGAGTTCCGTGATTTTATCTCTCACAGCCTGTTCAATGCTGTCGTGAATGAACAAGGGTGACCACACCGTTAAATGAGGTGAGACCTGCATAGTTCGGCAGTGGGTTGTGCCATCTTTTTTAACAATAGTGACATTTTGGGTATTACGCTTTTGATATCCGGCCTTTTTATCGAGACACTCCAGGGCTTCACTCAAAATACCCTGCCACTTTTCCCCAGTGAGTTCATTTAGTCTGAATGGCCGACCTCCGATATATTTCTCTTTAATTTCGGGTCTGGATGCAACCTGCCAGGCATCTCGCCAAAACGTCAGGAAAATATCATCGGAGTGATCTGTTTTTGCTATCAGCGAAGGCAACTCAGGCGCAATTAATTCTGATTGTATAAGCTGAGAGACAGGCCAGTTTTTGTACATTTTACCTTCCAGATTAACCCCCATGTGGATCGTATTGCTCTGCGGGTGTACCGAAATGTTCCATTGAACGCCTTCGTTGCCATCACTCATCCCAAAAAAGGGCTTGTTCAGCTGACCAAATGGCCGCCCTTTCACTTCCAGCACCTCACAAAACGTCTGCAGTAAAGCGGTATACCCGGCAGCATCCTGTCTAGTCGTATGGCTGGTGCTCTTTTTGGTTTTGGAGTGAGTATTCATTTCAGGTGTAATTTCGATCTCATCGAATTTATCTACAATTTTTATATCACTTTGAGAATCAAAAATAGAGATGACGGCTTTCCAGGCATTTTCTGGAGAAATATTAAAAAACTCTCGTCTTTTTTGTCGTAATGGCGTCAGTTTATGATGAATTAATTTTTCTAATGACTGACAGTCATCAACCGCCAGAGAAAAAGCAACAGACCAGATAAAATCCCCCGTTGAGCTTTTATTTATCTCATGGCATCGAGAAACAGGATCCCTGGTGGTCATGCCAATTTTACATACGGGTAGATCAATATCAGCGACTTCCAGTATATAGACATACCCTTTCAATTTATCAGTCATAACAGCCTGTCTGTATATTAATGAATGTGATTTCGTGTTTCATACCATAACACTTTCCTCTTAAGGGGTAAAAGTCAGGGTGTATTAGTTTCCGACTGTGTCGGTTAGGGTGCGATTGGCGGCCATTTCTCGCCAGTGTTATCGCTTATCCGGCCTAGAGATGTTGCTTATAGCTCCCAGGCTGTTTGCGGGCCAGAGATGCCGGGCGACAAAAAATTGATTGATAAAAAGACAGGATTACAGGATGTTATTCTTAATATTTTTCGTAGAGTTAATCGCAATGGGCCGTCTGCTCAATATTGGATTTATCAAAATCGGTTACTGGGAATTGCAGGAGGGACAATTGCATTATGTTATGACAGAAACAATAGAGAGGGCTCAGTAAGACTCACGGCAATCATTAATCGCACAGCAAACAAATCTCAGGCACCACGAATTATGGGCGGCACGGGATTAAGAACGTTTTTCCAGGAAAATTACAAAATTAATGATGTGGTGAGTTTTATACTGTTGTCAAAAAATACGATGCAGTTGAACTGAACATGATATAAAAAAAGCCGGATAAGCGTTCGCGCTTATCCGGCCTACGGGTTCTTAATTTACCTCACCTTAAAAACTCCCCTTAAAGCCAATGCTCCCGGTCACATCTTTGCTCACCTCGCTCTGCTGGCCTTTGTTGCTCCATTCGCGCCCCACTTCGCCGTAGAATTGCAGGGTCGGTTTGACGCTCCAGGTGGCACCCGCAGCGGCTTCGGTGCTGGAATAGCGCTGTCCGGCAGACAAACTTGTGGTGGCTGTTTTATTGCTAAACCGCGTGTCATCCGAACCGCCCATTCCCTGCCACAGATTCACGCGCACATACGGCGTGACTTCGCCCTGTCGCGTCTGATAATGCCCCACCAGACGAGTGCCGATGCGCGCGGTGACGGAATCACCGGCATCAATGTGGGCAGTGGTTTTGGTATCACCTTTCACATCGATATCGTCAAAGCTGCTGTGCTGCCAGATAAGCTGCGCCTGCGGCTCAAGCTGCCAGCGGCTTTCGCCCAGTTGATACGGTTTGCCGATTTCCACCGACGCCGCCAGGCTGTTGCCGTCCGGCTCGTAGGTTTTCCCGTGCGTTTTCACACGCAGGGAGTGGCGACCATATTGCACAACGTTATCCACCCAGAACCCGTTATCCGCCGTCCAGGTCGCATAGCCGCCGAGATACAGGGCGTGGTCTTTGATATCCCCCACGTAGCCGTTGTTCCCGCCCGACTGTCCCTTCACCGAGGTATTGTTATCCATCAGGCTGGCATACAGTCCTGTTTTCCACTGCGCGTTAGTCCAGAGATCGCTCCCAACCTGCACGCCATTCAGGTGCGTGTCGAGGGAGGAGTGTGCCGCATCATTGAGACGAGTCCGCCCGGCATCGCCGATGTAACGCGCCCAGGCACGTTTATCGTCAGGATTGCCTTTGGTGAAGCTGTTTTCATCGCCCATACGTTTATGCAGATTCGCCAGCACTGCCATATCGCCGGTGCGCACCGCCTGCGCAATGCCGTCGAACAGCGGCACTTCTGAGCGATAGTCGGTGCGCAGATACCAGTTTTCGCCCTGCGCTTTCAGATCCCCAGCGAACAGATGATATTCAAATGCGCCCGCTTCCAGATGATCGGCTCCAAGCGTAAACGCGTCGCGAGACGACTGCGCGGTAGTGGTCGCGCCGTTGCGTGCCTCCACCACTTCGATACCGTCGCCGTGGGTCGGTGCGCCGAGGCGTGAGATGTCGATGTTCAGTCGGGTCTGGCCCGATGCGGTCCCGCCGTCGACAACCAATTTATCCGCCGTCCCTTCGCTGCCTTTCTGCTGCGCGGCCAGGTTAATGGTGCCGCTATCGCCCACGTAGTTGCCTTTTACCGTGAGCTGCGAACCGATGCGATCGCTGGTCAGGTTCACGGTTCCTGCATTGTTCATGTCGGCGATCTGCTGATCGTAACCCTGAGTATCCAGCAACGCGCCCTGGTACACGGTGTGCACCGAGTTTTCACTCAGCGTCTGTTTGCCGCCCGCCTGCAAGGTACCGTTGGTGACACGCGTCATACCGCTGTAGCTGTTATCGCCCGTCAGCACCGTGGTGCCGCGACCTGTCTGCTGCACTTCCCCTTTGCCGCTGATGTCGCCATCAAGCGTCAGGGTATTGCTACGATTGACCGCCAGACCGGTGTTATCTTCGATATCGCCCAGCACTGTACCGGTGGTGCCGCCGTTACCGAGCTGCAACACGCCGCCGTCGATGGTGGTCCCGCCCGTGGCCTGGCTGTCGGCGGTCAGCGTCAGGGTGCCTTTCCCGAGTTTGGTCAGTTTACCGCTGCCGGTGAGCGCCGTGGACAACGTGGCTTTGTTGCCATTGGTGTCGATACCTCCGCCGTATTCGCCGAGCACCACCAGGCGGTCGGTGTCGAAGCCTTTGCCGTATTGCAGCGTACCGCCATTGAGGGTGAGGCTGGTTTCATGCACGCCCAGATTGTTATCCGCACTGACGTTCAACACCCCGCCGCTGACGGTCGTTCCGCCGGTGTAGGTGTTATCGCCATTCAGCACCAGGGTGCCGATATCAGTTTTGTCGATGCCGCCGGTTCCCTGGATGACGCTGTTGATGGTGGTGGTCATCTTCGCACCGTCAACCGTACCGTCGCCGACGCGCAGAATGGTATCGGCGGTATGGGTGTTGAGCGCATCGCCCTGCACCACATAGCCGTCGGTGGCAAATTGCGCGCCGCTTAACCATACGTCGCCCAACGATTTATCGACAGTGACGGTTCCTTTTGCCCCTTCGAACACCGCAAACGCATCGTCGTCAAATTGCGCGTTGAGTGCACCCGATGGATTGGTGCCATCGGTGGTCCAGTTGTCGTTCCCCGCGCCGCTCTGCCAGACACCGTCCCCGCCGTCGATGACATTGTTATTCTTCTGCACGCCGTCTTTACCGCCCGCGCCATCCCAGAAGCGCAATTGCAGGCCCGCGCGGTTCACCAGGTTGACCTGATGATTAACCGAGGTCTGCACGTACAGGCTGTCCGCCGCTTCCGGCGCGCTGGCGATATCCAGGCCATTGTTATTCAGGCTGCCGGTGTAGTTAATCAGGCGATAAACCCCAACGCCAAAGTTGCCGCCGCTGGTTTGAGTGATGTTCAGCTTGCCGTCGAGATTCAGGTCGCCGTTGACGTCGATCAGATCGTTGAGCTTACCGCCGACGATGTAAGCTTCGCCGAGCTGATAATCGAGCTGGGAATTTTGCGCCAGCGTCAGGCTGCCAGTGGTGAGTTTGCCAACGCTGCCGAGATCCGCCCCCGCCGCGATATGGCCGTTATCGGCGATGGTCACATCCCCGCCGATAACGCCGTTCCCGCCGAGCGTGGTGCCCGCATCGACCGTCACATCGCCCGTCGCCGCGTGTTGATCACCGTTCACCAGCAGCACGCCCTGTTCGACGTGCGTCGTGCCGGTGTAGGTGTTATCGCCGCTCAGGGTCAGCGTGCCATTACCCTCTTTTACCAGGCTACCGCCATTGCCGCTGATAATACCGCTGATCTCATCCGCACGCTCCAGCGCCCCTTCCAGCAGCGTGTTGCCGCCGAGTTCGACGTTCCCGGCCCCAGAAAGAGAGCCGATCGCCGTCTGGTCGTCGGCTCCGGCGATATTCACCGTTCCGCCTTTCTGATTATCGACTGTCGCACTGCGCCCCTGAGCTTTATCGCTAAAGCTTATCCGGCCTTTATTGACGATCTGCGCGTTGCCCGCATCCGAGCCGTTATTCATCGCCAGCGATGCGCCGCTGCCGACGTTAATCTTCGCATTATCGCCCTGCGCGTTGTCGTTGAACTGCACCTGGCCTTTATTGCTGATATCGATAACCGAATCCGCGGCACGGCTGGTGTCGTTGAGGGTCAACAGGCTATCGTCGACGGTGAAGTGGTGCGTTTGCGTCGAGCTGGCATTGTTGATGTTCAGCGTTGCGCCGTAGCTGAGATCGACCTTACTGCTGCCCGTGCCCAGCGCCGCCGTTGACTCGGCGTCCACCACCACATCAGAACGATGATCGGTCCCAATAATCGCCGTGCCGCCCTGGAAGGTGTTATCGCCGTTCAGCGTCAGCTGACTGTCGGCATCGGCAGTGCTGCTGCGCACCGTCAGTTTGCCTTTCCCGCTGATGACACCGTTATCGTTCAGCGCATGGCTGTTGAGATCGAGCTGACCGCCCGCATCGCCGAGAATAATTCCGCGCGTGGTGTCCCAGTCCGCGCCGTTTTGCAGCGTGGCGTTATTGTTGATGGTGATAGTGGAATCCGCCGCGCCGAGATTCTGATTGCCCTGCACCTGCAAGGTGCCGCCCTCGATGCGCGTCCCGCCGAGATAGTCGTTGTTGCCTTTAAGGATCAGCACCCCGGTGCCGCCTTTGACCAGCGCGATGTTATCGCCCGCGTTGGCCTGCACAAGGTCGGATTCAATGGTTGCTTTCCAGTTTTCTGAGCTGGCGGTGCCGTCGCCGACGTTCAGCCACAGATCGCCTTTTTTCAGCGGAGAATCCGCCGGAACCGAACCGTCGGTAGACGCCGCAGTCAGCGTATCGACCGCGTATAACGCATCACCCGTGACAACGTAACCGTCGCTGGCGAACTGGCCTCCGGCAAAATGCACATCGCCGACTTTATCGTCCACCGTGACCGTCCCGGCTTTGCTCTGGAAAATAGCGTACGCGTACTGCGCCCACGGCGCGTCGCCTTTCCCGGAGGCGGTAGTCCAGTTGTTATCCCCAAGATCGCCGCGTGAAGTCCATTCCCCGTTTCCGCCGTCGATGTGATTATCCCCTTCGATGCCGGTCGGGCCGTGGTCGCCGTTTGTCTCCGCGCCGTCCCAGAACTGAAGCGCCAGGCCGCCGTCGTTGACCAGGTTGACCTCATGATCGATATCAGTCTGGATGTAGTAGTGATCGCCCGCCGTGCCGCCCGGTAAGGAGCCGAGCACCAGTTTGCCGTCGTTGTGCAGTGCGCCGCCGTAATTGTAGATGCGGTACACGCCAGGGCCGAAGCTGCCGCCGGACGCGGTGCTGACATCCAGCTTACCGCCAAGCGTTAAATCGCCCGCCACGTCGACGAGGTCATTCAGGTTGCCACCCGGTTTGTAGGCTTCGCCGAATTCAAAATCAGAAACCGTATTTTTGCCAAGCGTCAGGGATTTGCCGTTGCTGATGGTCAGCGTTCCGGTGCCGCCGTCGCCTGGCTGCAGCGTGGCGTTGTCGCCCATCACCACGTTCCCACCGATCGTACCGTGCCCGCCGAGCAGCGCGTTATCCGCCACGGTGACATCGCCGGTCGCCGCGCTCTGGTTGCCGTTAATCACCAGCGATCCCTGATTAACCTGCGTTGCGCCTTTATACGCGTTATCGCCGTTGAGACGCGTCATGCCGCTGCCGTCCTGGTGGAAGCTGCCGCTGCCGGTGATCGCGCCGCCGAGAGTTTGTTCTTTACTGAGATTGACCGTGAACAGACCGTTGTCGAGAATGCGGGTCACGTCGGATAATGCCCCGGCAGTGCTGCCGTTCCCGACCTGGATCGCCGATCCGGTGTCGATGGTGGTTTGCCCGGTGTACGTGTTATCACCCAGCAGAACGGTGGTCGCCGAACCCGCGCGCTCCAGTTGGCCGTCGCCGCTGATGACGCCGCTGTAAATCGTGTTGCTGTCGCCGTCCAGCACCAGTTTGCTGTTCGCCCCCGCGGTTGTGACATTCAGATTACCGATACTGTGCTGCCCGGCAGTCACCGCGTTATCGCCTGAACGCAACGTCGCACCGTTAGTAACGCTGAGTGCGCTGACGCCTGCAAGATTATCCACCACGCGCATATCGGCTTGCCCACCCGTCACCGTCAGGCTGTTCCAGCCGCTGCCGATGTTGGTGCCTTTGCTTAAATCGTCGACCCCAAAGCTACCGATTTTCGCCGCCGCGCCGTGGGTGTCGGTGAAGGTCAGCGCGTTGCCGCTGCTGGAGGCGGTCAGCACGTGCGTCACTTTGCTTAAATCGACGTTGCCGATATTCCCGCGGTCGTTCCCCTGAGTGCCGCTGAAGTCGACGCTGCCCGCGAGCGAGCCCGCATTCCAGGTGAAAGTATCGCTGCCGTTGCCCATGTCAATGCGGCTGGCGACGCTGCCGCCGGAAATTTGCAACGTGTCATCGCCGTCACCCGCCAGAACGTTACCGGTAACATTTCCGGATTCAAAAAATATAGCGTCGCTGCCTACACCGCTTAACAGCGCGGTGCCACCGTTCGCCGCAATCAGATCCCCGCGATTGGTGATGGTGTTGTTGGTATTGCTGCTGACATCCAGCACCACCGAGTTCTGACTGGCGGTTTTCAGCGCCCCGCTGTTGAGCACCGTTTTGCTGTTGCCGGTGTCGGCGTCGGTACCGGAGAGATCCACCAGCGACGCGGTGCTGCCGGTGCTGGTCGATTCCACATCGCCGGTGTTAGTGAAGGTGGTCGCAGCTTTGGCGTTGATCGCCGCCGCCCCGTCGCTGGCGGTGGTGATTTTACCACTGTTGGTCACCGATTTAGCGTTTTCAGCCAGCAGCGCGCTGCCGCCAGTTTTGTCGTTGATATTGATGGTGGTCGAGGTGGTGACATTCCCGGTCGTTCTGGCGCGGATGCCGCTCCCGGTGGCATCGCCTGCGGCGTTCCCGACGTTGATCACGTAGCTCCCGCCGATGTTCAGATCTTTACCCTGAATCAGATCGCTGGAGTTTTTATTCTCAAAGGCAAAACCCGCCCCGCTGCCGGAGGCATCATTCCCGGTCACATTAAGGACGTTATTCGAACCGCCCGCGTTGAGGGAAACCGAGGTCCTGATCGCCGGACCGTCGCCTGCATTGATGGTGACGTTATTGAGCTGAATATTGGAATTATTGGCATCGTTCTGGATGCCTGCGCCGGAGCCGGTCACGTCGATGGTGGTGTTGGACGCGGTCAGCTGCTTCGCACCGCTGGCGAGCAGGATCGCATCTGCGCCGTCGGCGGCAGAAATGTGGTTGTTCGAACCAGATATATTCAGCGTCGCACCGTTTTGCAGTTTCACCGCCGCTTCGCCGCCGTTGGCGATGACGGTTCCAAGTTGTTTGACAATAGCGTTCGCGCCGTTGACCAGTACGCCGATATTCCCGGACTGGCGGCCATTGCCGCTGACCATCAGCGCGGAAGAGGATTGGTTATCCAGCGTACCATCGGTATCCAGGTTCACGCCGATATTGTTCTGTCCGCGAATATCCAGGCTGGAAGTGCCGGTCAGAGTCAGCACGCCCTGATGACTGACGTCATACCCGGTCACACCCGTCTGACTGTCGAGCGTGGTTATTCTGGCGTCAGAGGTGACCGATGTGGCGAAGGTTTTGCCGCTGTCCGCACCATCCAGACCGTGACCCTGCCCGTCCACCACCACGGCGGTAGTGTTATCGTGGTCGAGCACAATTGCGCCGTCGGCAATGGTCCCGCTGGCACCGCCGGTCACTTCCACTCCGACGCCGCCCTCGTTATCGACATGTATTTTGGCTTTGCCGGTGCTGACCGTGGTCCCTGTGCCGTTCGCCAGCACGCCGACGGATTTTTCGCCGGTGAGGGTCAAATCGTAGCCGATGTTATCCCCGTCAAAACGTGCGCCATGATCGAGCAGGAACAGCGTAGTGTTGGTCTGCTGGTTGTCGTTCAGAGTCAGATTAGCAAGATTAATACGGGCATTTTCGCCATACGCGTAGTAACCAATCTGATCGCTATTATTAAACGCGACGGTGGTGTTTTTGCCCAGATCGGCCTCGGCTTTATTACGCACGTGAACGCCAATCGCCCCTTGAGCGTTGAGGGTAATGCTGGAGTCGATGTTCGCCGTAGCTTGATGGCTCTGATCGCGGCTGGCGACATACACCGCATAGTTACGGTATTTCAGATCATCAGAGCCGTCGGTGTTTTTAATGACGGTGATCGCCCCTGTCGCCGTGGAATCCGCGTGGGCATCGGCGTTATCGGCATATACGCGCAGGCCATTATTTCCCGCTCCGCCGATATTAATTTCACCGTTGTTAATGACGCCGGAGGCATCATGCGCGTAGAGACCATAGTTACCCGCCATATTGCTGGAGCCAGGAAGCGCAGTGCCCAACACGTCGATACGCCCGTTATTGATAACTTTCCCCGCGCCGCCTTCGGAGAGCATGCCAACGGCGTTGCGCACAGTTTTGGCGAGCAGGATCATTCCGTGGTTGATCACATCCCCGGTGCTCTGGCTGCGGATCGCCGCACTTTGCGCGCTGCCGCCTTCCATCACTCCGTCGGCGCTGCTGGCGGTGGCGCTGTCCATTTTCACCCCAAGGGTAATGGTCCCGCCGCTGGCGTTGGTGAAGGTTGAATCGCCGAGGACGTTGACGCCGTACGCGGTGGCGCTGCCCAGCGTATTGCGCGGGTTATTCACCACGTTGATGATGCTGTTGTTAAGTGCCGTGGTTTTGCCTTCGGCGTGTATCCCCTCTGCCAGCCCGTTGCCATTATCCGCCAGCGCCACGTTCAGCTTGCCGTTGTTGGTGACGGTGCTGCGGCCCGTGGCGAAGATCCCCACTGAACCCTGGTTGCTGAGATCAACATTGCTGACGTCAATATGACTGACGCGCGAGCCGTCTTTTTCGATAAACAGCCCGGCGTTTAGCGTGCCGTTGTTGATAGCCGTCGCGTCGCTGGCGAACATGCCATCGGCGCGGGCGCCGGTATCATTCCAGGTATTCAGCGCGCCGTTGTTAATAATCTGTGCGCCCTTTTCCGCATGCATCACCCCAAGGTGACTGCCGGAAACCGCCAGGCTGCCTTTGTCAGTGATTTCGCCCAGCGCGTCTTTCCCGGTGGCGAAAATCACGCTGACGGTACCCGCGCCCTGGGTGGCATTGCCGCTGTGGCTTTGATCGTCCGACCACAGGTTGTAAGTCCAGTTCACATCCTGAGTTTGTCTGGCGTCGAGCAGATCGTTAATGATTGCCTGATAGACGTTCTGCACGCCGGTGCCGTCGGTCACTTTATTGCCGTTGATTGTCTCTTCGCCGAGCAGCCACAGCTGGATTTGGGAAGGCTGACCCTTACCCGACTGCGTGAGGAAATCATTTACCGCAGCGATATCACTCAGCGAGTTGATGGTGAAACTTTTTGTTGGCCCGGCCACCACATTGCCGTCAGCGTCCTGGGTGTAGGTCGGGAGCTCGATCGTTTTGTTCCAGGCATTCAGCGAACCGCTGCCGCTGTTGGTTTCAGTCGGCAGCGTGATCGCCCCGCCAAACTGAATGTAGTTATCCGACTGCCAGTGGGTCTGGCTGGTGTTTCCCGCAGCGCCTTCCGCCAGAGTCAGTTTGGTATTTTTGGTGTACAGACGCAGGGTATTTTTCGCATCGGCAATCGCCGTGCTGCCGTTGGTGTCCGCGCCAATATCCAGGGTGACGTCGCCGCCGTCGTTGGTGATGTGGCTGATACCGAAATGGTTGTACTGATAGATGCTGTCAAAATCGTAGATCGGGACGCTGATATCCCCGAGGGTATTGGTCCCGCTATTCTGAAAATCAGCGGAATTAAAAATGGTGATCTGCTCAACCCCGCCGCTGGTGCCCGGCATCGTGAGGTCCATGTTCTGATTCGCATTCGGCTCGTTATACCCGGAAGAGACCACGAACTGATCGATATTGGCGAGCGTGATGTTATTACCCTTGCTGTCGGTAATCGATTTAATCGCACCGGACGCCAGCAGCTCTTTCAACGTTTTGTCTTGCGAGGTGCCGTTGGTCCCCATCTGGATGTTGGGGATCGGGCCGTTAATCGTCAGTTTTGTCCCACCCGCGTAGGTTTTATGCTGCGCATCTGGCAGGGACGCAATCGCATCGCTGAGAGTGGCGAAATAGCCGTAGTCATCAATCACCCCATCCTTATCCGGCGCAGGAATATAGCTGCCCGCCTGGCTCCAGTTCAGAGTTTCATCGGCCAGCACTGAAGATGAGAGCACCAGGCTGGTGAGCGCACTGGCGGTCGCCACCTGGAGCGCACGACGCACTCGCCCTTTTTTACGGCTGCGGGTGGTTTCGGATGCAACAACCCAGAGCCCCAGAGCGGCACTCCAGACAACGCGATAAATTTTGTTCATTTGCGACTAACCTTTCCGCCTGTCCGTAAGCAGTGCGATATGTCACTCAACAGGCAATAGATGGAAATGAAATATCGCCATATACGGAATGAACATGGCGATTCGAGCGGATGTGATGTTGTTTGTGGTGTATTGTTTCGCACGCATACTATTTTTTATTTCTTCAACTTTATTTGAGAAGAATCAAAAAACGACATCCGCTCATTGCCATCTGAGAAAATTCCTAATTCTGATGTAAATGAATTAACCCGGGCGGAACATTTCTTTCCCATTGCGTCACAAACAAAAACACCGGAGGAAAATTGTTATCCGGGTAATAGTTACGTTTTGTTCGTGGATGGATAAGCCGGGCATCATTAAAAAGCCGGGTGGCGGCTGCGCCTTACCCGGCCTACAAATGCAGGGTTTCGTAGGCCCGGTAAGCAAAGCGCCACCGGGCGATGTGTGGTGCGGGGCCAACTAAAAGCCGGGTGGCGGCTGCGCCTTACCCGGCCTACAAATGCAGGGTTTCGTAGGCCCGGTAAGCGAAGCGCCACCGGGCGATGTCTGGTGCGGCGTCAAAAAAAGCCGGGTGGCGGCCGCGCCTTACCCGGCCTACAAATGCAGGGTTTCGTAGGCCCGGTAAGCAAAGCGCCACCGGGCGATATAGGATGAAGGCGTCAACAAAAAAGGCCCTGAATAATCAGGGCCTTCGCTTCTGGGGAGGGATAATTTTTTTGTGTTCTGTGTGCTGGCGAGCCCAGCGAGGCGCGTTTAACTCCCCCCGCGAACATCCACATCAGCTCACACAACAACCTGCGCAGCGATTTTTCCATTTCCGGTAACAGCGACTGCTGGCACAGCACCTGGGTCAACGTCTGGCAGTATTCACACAACGCTTCGGCATCCGGCTCAAAATATGACGGCGTTTCGGGCAACGCATCAACGGTAAAGCGCTCGATAAGATGCGCCGGGATAAGTTCACTCAGCGTCGGGCGCAGCAGTGCGAGGCACGCGCCGATTCGGCCCAGCAGCGCCAGTTTGTAGGCGGGTTCGTTACATTCCATCAGGGTTTCGGCAAAACGGTCGCAGCAGTCGGCGAGATCGGTGAAATCTGTCGCGGCGGTGAACGGGACGCTCAGTAAATTTTCTGCGAGGGTAATAAAGGGAATCATTAGGTCATTTCCATTCAGTGATTTTTAAAAGGCGCTAACGCGCCGGTATGTCGTCACTAAGGATTTCAGCAGGCCAATCCCGGCACCTGATGTTGCAGGTGCCGGGAAATAATACGGCGATAGCCAGATATCTACATCTGGTATTACTGGAAGGAGGATCTCGTTGTGGAATGTAATTATTTTCGGGTGGTTACATCATTTTAATCAATGAGTTGCATTGGATTATTGACTAAGTTGTTAGTCCAACTGGGCAAGTAACACAGTAAGCCTGTTGCGATTCAATAATCCTCTTCTGTATAAATAGTGAAAACCTATAAAACCAAGACGCCAAAACGGGACAATAACCATGATTTCAAAGGACAATGCCGAGCATTATGTCTGGGGCGATAATTGTGACGGCTGGTATCTCGTTAACCGCAAGGACATGTTGGTTATTCATGAAAAAATGCCGCCAGGAACCTGCGAAAAACGCCACTACCATTCCGTTTCCCGGCAGTTTTTCTTTGTGCTTCAGGGCGAACTGAGCATGGAGCTTGAAGGTGAGATGCATAAAATCAAGACCCAGCAGGGAATAGAAATCCCCCCGGGTTCAGCGCATCAAGCCAGTAACAACACTCAATCTCCCGTAGAGTTTATCGTCATTTCTCAGCCCACTACGCGAGGTGATCGCACTGACCTCCCTGCTTCCTGAGGAATGTGGCTAATGTCAGGTCTGGTGTGAGCAGCGAGGAGCGGACGATGCTATCTTTGTCACTCTCTGAGCATTGATAAGGTATCGACTGATATGGATAAGAAATTGTCAGGTGGATGTTTATGTGGATTTATCAGATTCACAGCGATAAACCCTGCGTCATCTCACTCCTGCTCCTGCGATATATGCCAGAAGCATTCTGGTTGCCAGACCGCAGTATGGCTTGAATTCCACTCGGCAGATGTTGAATGGACTGGCGAAGGAGGCACGCCTTCTCTTTTCCGCTCATCTGCGTCTTCATCCAGAGCATTTTGCGCCAGATGTGGCAGTTCACTCGGTGCGATTGATGACACTCCGGTGACTGCTTTGCTCAGCGGTATTTTCGACCATAATGAATGCGCCTTGTTTTCGCCACAATCTCACTCATTTGAGGATATGAAACCTGAATGGTGGAGAAAAATCATGCCTGATACCGCGGTGTAATAAGGACGTGCCGGGCATTATTTTTTTGTCATACATGGATTAAAACTTATGAATATCTCTACAAGGGCAGCTCAACTTTCTGATATTGATAGTATCTTCGACGTCAGAACCTCGGTTGTTGAGAATCATCTGAGCCGCGAAGAAATGCAGCAGATGGGGATTAACGAAAGTGTCGTTGCCGATATGATTAAGCAGAGTCGATGCGCATGGGTTGCCACCGTAAACGACAACGTCATTGGCTTCTCAATGATTTTGCCGGATGACGGCTGTCTTTTTGCGGCGTTTGTTCTGCCGGAATACGAAGGCAGAGGAATTGGCCGTAGCCTTGTTCAGCTAGCCGAGCATGAATTATTCAAACATCATGAGATTGCCTGGCTTGAAACGGATAAAAATAGTCGTGCGGCGCAATTCTATGTGCAACTCGGCTGGGGGAATAAAAAGAATATCAATGACACGGATATCAGATTAGAGAAATACCGCGGTGTTTAATCTTCGGTAATTCTCTTCGATGCCCGCACCCGGCACTCAGCGGACAAGCAAACTGAGCTGAAAGTCCGCTGGGAGCGAAAAGCAGGTCGGATCTAGATGATAATGCTGCGATTGTTCAAGTGTCAGTGTCTTAGTCCGTAATCGATTTACTCATATTCACACCCGTAACCCCGAATCCACTGGTTTCATAAACATGCCGGGCGCGAGCATTATCACCAGCAACACGCAATCTGATCTCTTTAAAACCCTTTTCCTGCAGATACGCTTCAAAAGCACCTAGAGATTGTTTGCCAAGGCCCAACCCTTGGCTGGAGTTGAAAATATGAAAATCGCAGATAAAAACAGTGCGCTTAGTCGAGTCGGGCTTGTACCAGAGATAACCTATATGGCTGTTAGCCTTATCCGAGTGAGCAACAATACACATTAATACTTGCCCGAGTGTGTTAACTCCCTCGGGAAGCATTTCCGAAATCTCCTGCTTCGCTCTGGTAAGAGAATCACGAAGGGATACTCTGTAGTTTGATTCTATTTCACACGCATAATCATGAATAAAGTATTCGAGATAAGCAGGATACTCATCTTTTGTCATTGGTCGGAAAGAAATCACAAAGGGCCTCTCAACTTATCGTACTGAAAATATTAATATACTAATAACGATGCAGCCCTCTATCGTCAATAGTAATCATTTCTTACTACGCGTTTAGGTTTGGCGATGCATAAAAAAAAGCCAAGTCGCGCCTGGCACAAAGCAGACATGAGGAATTAATTTCGTATCACATTGAGCTAACAAAAGCAGAAACTTCGGCGCTGCTTAAATTCTGCCATTCCCTTACACCTGATGAATTATTTTCAAAAGGTGATAGCGAAGAAGAAAGCATGAATATTTTGCGCATAGTAGGCTCGTTAAAATGGATAGTTGAGAAGAAGAAATTTGAGCATATAAACAATTAAGGCCGCATTACGCGGCCTTTCTGTGATAGCGCTGGCGCTTATACGGCCTACGGGTTCAACTCCCCTACTTGATGCTACGCATCTCACCGTTTTAGCGGGTTCTGCGCAGTCCATTAATCCACAGCAAAACTCCGACGGCTGCCAGACTAAACATTGAAATACTATAAAGCGCAGTAAAAGCACCAAAGTTCTGCGCTATTACGCTGGTTATTCCGGTAGAGAAAGTCGCTGTCAGAATCTGCCCACGCCAGGTCATTGCACTGGCTTTCGCAACCTGGGTTTCTGTGAAATTTTTAAGCACGCCGAACGTGCCTAAAGCAAACACAATGTTTGAAGCCATGTGCGCGCTAAAGATCATACCCAGCCCGACGTAGGTAAAACTGGCGGAAAGCGGTAATAAAAAATAGCTTCCGATGAACCCGCCCAGACATATCATTAACAGCCCGTTATTGGCGGAATATCGCTGCAATTTATCGGGATTAAGAATGAGCGGCCCACAGAGCTGTCCAAGACTTCGCGCAAAAATCAGCGGCAGTGCCAATCCGGCTGAGTCTTCAGGCCTGATTTCTTGTGCCAGAGCAGGCAAAAGTGCCATTGCGGGGGAACCCACAGCGGCAAGCGCAGGTAAGAGCATAATGCTCCGTTTTTGCAAAGGAGATAAACATCGCCAGAGTAGCCTCTGCGTAACAGGCGCAGTCTCTTCAGGTTGTGGCGCAATCCCTTTAAAAACTGAGCCTGACATCAAAAGCAAAGCCACAGAAGCAGCGAAGCTCAGCGCATCAATGACAAGGAGACTCAGAAGAGAAACCTGGTCGAACAGTAAAAGGCCCAATCCGGTGCCAAGTAAAACCTGTGAAGCAAAAATTATTGTTTCCATTGCGGTTGCTGCAGGTAATTCGTCATGATGTAAACCGCGTTTAAACAGCAGTGTCAAAGCGGGATAACTCATGCCAGTAAACAGAGCTTCCCAACACTGCACCGCCAGCAAAGCGGGAATATTATGATGTAGCAAACCATACAATGGAAAAATAAGTGCCAGCAGCCCGAGTATCTCTGTAAAAATAAGAATTCGGAGTGGTGAAACTTTCTTACACAACGTTTCGCCCCAGAGACTCCCTATAAAACTGGGCAGCATCGATAGCATATAGACCAAGGTCAGAGTCGCAGGTGAAGCCTGCCAGTGTAAAAGTTGCCCAAAGACAATAATCTGAGTCAATCCATTGCCCAGCGACGACAGGATATAGGCACAACCGATGAAGCGCAGCCAACTATGACTACGCAATGCGCGAATGAGCGCAAGCAGTAACGTATTCATGCAGAGAAATTCTCATCTCAAATAACAGAAACCCACATAGCCCACAGGCAATGCGGAAAGTACACACTGTTAAAAGACGGAATATCTACACTGGAATAACACTCTTTTGGTAACAGATACAACAATGTAGCACATAAAAAAATAGCCGGTGCGCTTGAAGCCGAAATGTTTGCAGCATACACATTACAGGCCCCAACAAATCCCCTGCTCCTCTCGTTTTTCCTTCCACCAAATGCTACTTTTGACGTCAGCCGTTCCAGACAAGAGGACCTCATGAATAACAACAACTATCAACAACTCACCCGTACGTTCCTGCGCTTATCCCGTTTCTCTCACCTTTCCGCCATCGCTGGCTGGGATATGTTTGCCATGATGCCGCCGGGCGGGAGTCAGGCGCGCGGTGAAGCGCTGGCAGAAATGAGCGTGTTGCAGCATCAAATTCTCACCGATAAAAAAGTCGGTGAATGGCTGGCTGGCGCTGAAAGCGAAGATCTTAATGACGTCGAGCTGGCGAATTTGCGGGAGATGAAACGCCACTTCCAGCAGGCGTCCCTGCTGCCGGAATCGCTGGTTGAAGCAAAATCGCTGGCGGGCAGCAAATGTGAACACGCGTGGCGCACCCAGCGTCCAGCGAATGACTGGCAGGGCTTTTCGACTAACCTGAAAGAAGTGGTGAAGTACAGCCGCGAAGAAGCGCGTCTGCGCGCCGAAGCCAAAGGCTGCACGCCTTACGACGCCCTGCTTGATATCTTTGAACCGGACATGACCAGCGCCCGTCTCGACGTGCTGTTTGGCGATCTGAAATCCTGGCTGCCGGATCTGCTGGCGCAGGTTGTCGAAAAACAGTCACAGAAATCGTTCGTTCCGCCGCAAGGTCCCTTCCCGACCGCCGTTCAGCGCGAGCTGGGGCTGGAAGCGATGAAAATGCTGGGCTTCGATTTCAACGCCGGGCGTCTGGACGTTAGCGCCCATCCGTTCTGTGGCGGCGTGCCGGAAGATGTGCGCATTACCACCCGTTACGACGAAGACGAACTGCTGAGCGCACTGTTTGGCGTTGTGCATGAAACGGGCCATGCGCGATATGAGCAAAACCTGCCGCGCAACTGGCTCGGTCAGCCCGTCGCGCAGGCGCGTTCAACTGCTATTCACGAATCGCAAAGCCTGTTCTTTGAGATGCAGCTGGGTCGCAGCAATGCCTTCCTGAAACATCTGCTTCCGGCGGTGCATGCTCGCTTTGGCAGCCAGGCGGCGTTCAGTGAAGAGAACTTTATTGCCTGGAACCAGCGCGTGAAGCCGGGCTATATTCGCGTCGATGCGGACGAAGTGAGCTATCCGGCGCACGTGGTGCTGCGGTATGAAATCGAACGTGCGCTGATTAACGGCGAAATCGAAGTGGATGACATCCCGGCGCTGTGGGACGAGAAAATGCAGGCGTGGCTTGGACTCTCGACTAAAGATAACTACCGTAACGGCTGTATGCAGGATATCCACTGGACCGACGGCGGCTTTGGCTACTTCCCGTCTTATACCCTGGGCGCGATGTACGCCGCGCAGTTGTTCAGCGCCGCGAAAACGGCGTTGCCGGGTCTGGAGTCTTCCATCGCTGACGGCGATTTCTCGGCGCTGTTTGACTGGCTAAACCAAAACATCTGGCAGCACGGCAGCCGTTTCACCACTTCGCAGCTTATTACTCAGGCGACGGGCGAAGATCTCAATAGCCGCTATTTCCGCGAACATCTGACGTCCCGCTACCTATAATCCTTTTCGCTATCTGCCCCTGAACATTCTCAGGGGCAAACCCTTCTTATTGCTTAATGATGGTCATCGTATTGATGTTCAATCACCATCCCTTCCGCCACGCTGGCCACATGGCGTGCGCGAGGATGATAGACCGGCGCAGCGGCCACAGGCGCAGGCGCGACGTACACTGTCTGAGGCGCTGGCGCGGTAACGACGACGGCCTGGGGAACGGTAGCGGATGAAGGCACAATCACCACTTTATAACCTCTCGGAACATCCACGGTAACGTTCTGTGCAAAGGCCGAACCGGCCATTCCTGCCCCTGCAAGCGCAATAAGAAGAATCTTTCTCATAGATTAATAACCCTTTCAACAATGTGAGAATCTACTATCTGAGAAAAAGATTAAGTGAAAATTAGGACTGCGCAGTTCTGTGGTGCAAGAAATGCCTTTCATCCATCGACCATGTACACGCGCTTTGTACATTAGGTTACACGCCGATACCAATGACTCACGGAAGCCTCGAATCCATAAGGATATAGTTATTTCAACGGCCCCGCAGTGGGGTTAAATGAGAAACCAAATTCGAGGGTATGAGAATGAAAAAAGTATTAGCTCTGGTTGTTGCCGCTGCTATGGGTCTGTCTTCTGCTGCGTTTGCTGCTGATGCTGCAACCTCCGCTACCCCAGCTCCGGCTGCTGCTGCGACCACTAAAGCGGCGCCAGCAAAAACTGTGCACCACAAAAAACACAAAAAAGCAGCTGTAGAGCAGAAAGCTCAGGCCGCTAAAAAACACCACAAAAAAGCAGCAACCAAACCAGCAGCAACCACCACCACTGCTGCGCCAACTGAGCAGAAAGCCCAGGCTGCGAAAAAACACCACAAGAAAGCAGCAGCTAAACCTGCTGTAGAGCAGAAAGCTCAGGCTGCTAAAAAGCACCACAAAAAAGCAGTAAAACACGAAGCCGCTAAACCTGCTGCACAGCCAGCTGCGTAAGCCAACTCGCTAAACCGTGCCCCTCGCGGGCACGTTGCTAAATCGGCGCTGAGCCATAATAATCGGCGCCGTTTTTTTATCCGGAGGGCGTATGCTGCGACGCTATCGGTTTGAGTTCATCCTTATCACGCTTATTTTATGCGCGATTATCGCCAGCATGTTTTATCTTTCCTGAATGTAGCACGCTGATTTTACTCCCACTTTAACGCCGTCCCGTCTATAGTATTTTCACAGGGTTCATTTTTAATAATCATAATTACCCCACCAGAGTGTGATATGCGGAAAACTGTTGTGTTGTTACTGGGAACGTTCTGTCTCTTTTCTGGCCTGACACATGCGGATGATGGCGATGATAGCGCCATTGATGCGAAAGAGATCAAGACGCTGTTTTTTGGTCATGATGACCGTACGCGTGTCACCGACCCGACCCAGGCTCCCTGGGATGCCATCGGGCAGCTGGAAACCGCCAGCGGTAATTTGTGCACCGCGACCCTGATTTCCCCTCACCTGGCACTCACCGCCGGGCACTGTTTATTGATCCCGCCGAAAGGCAAACCTGACAAAGCCGTTGCCCTGCGCTTTATTTCGAAAAAAGGCGTCTGGCGCTACGAAATTCACGGCGTGGAAGGTCGCGTTGATCCTTCGCTGGGTAAACGTTTAAAACCTGACGGCGATGGCTGGATTGTGCCACCCGCTGCTGCCGAGTGGGATTTTGGTCTGATTGTGCTGCGTTATCCGCCATCGGGGATCACCCCACTGCCGCTATTTGATGGCGACAAAGCGGCGCTGACGGCAGCTTTAAAAGCGACTGACCGTAAAGTGACACAATCGGGCTATCCAGTCGATCATCTGGATTCGCTTTACACCCACACCGACTGCATCGTCACCGGTTGGGCACAAAACAGTGTGTTATCCCACCAGTGCGATACATTGCCGGGCGATAGCGGCTCCCCGCTGATGCTGAAAACCGACAACAGCTGGCAGCTGATTGGCGTACAAAGCTCGGCACCTGCGGCCAAAGACCGCTGGCGTGCGGATAACCGGGCGTTATCCGTGACCGGTTTTCGGGAAAAACTGGAAGCACTGGCGCAGGAATAACTCACACATATCGAACTTTACGTAATTCAATAATCGCCTCGATGGGCATCGGCTGGCTGAACCAGAATCCTTGCAACTGGTCGCAACCCGCGAGGCGAAGCAGTTTCATCTGTTTTTCGTTTTCCACCCCTTCGGCCACCACCGCCATGCCCAGCGCACTGGCTATTCTTACCGTTCCGCTCACCAGCGCCGCCGCCTGTTCGTCATTGTCCACCAGCCCGGCCAGCGATTTGTCGATTTTGATGGTGTCGAAATTAAAGCGCCTCAAATAGCCAATACTGGAATAGCCGGTGCCAAAATCGTCCAGCGCCACCGCAGTCCCCAGCGCTTTGAGATTGGAAATGGCGGCCCTGGCGCGCTCTGGATTTTCCAGCACGTAGGTTTCCGTCACTTCCAGCTGCAGACGATTGGCCGGGAAACGGGTCATCTCAATCACCCGCGCCACTTTTTCCTCGAATTCAGGGTCACGGAACTGCGCCGGGGAGATATTCACCGACAGCTTTAAATCGCTAAAAGGCTCCAGATCCTGACAGGCACGGCGCAGGACAAACTGCCCCAGGGCATAAATTAAACCGCTGGTTTCAGCGATGCTAATAAAGGCGTCCGGCCCCAACTCGCCCGCCGGACGCCGTGGCCAGCGCACCAGCGCCTCGACGCTGGTCATTTTCTGGCTGCGCGCGTCGATAATCGGCTGATACCAGACCTCAAATTCATCCCGTTCCATGCCGCTGCGGATCTCATTTTCGATAGCCAACTGCTGCTCGCGCACGCTGTTCAGCGCCGCGTCGTATTGGGTGACGCGGCCTTTGCCGGTGATTTTCGAGTGATACATCGCGATATCCGCCCGGCGGAACAGCTCTGAGCTGGTGCATTCAATCAACGTGCCGCTGGCAATGCCGATACTGGCGCTGATGTGGATCGTGCGCTCGCCCAGGCGCAGCGGTGCACTGAGAAAATCCAGCACATTGCCCGCAAACGCCGCCGCCCGCGCCTGCGAATACCCGCCCCCAATCATCATCGCAAACTCATCGCCTCCCATACGGGCCAGCATTCCACCGTCCGGCACCCTTTCACGCAGCGCGCGAGCCATCATAATAATCAGCTCATCGCCCACATCGTGGCCGTAAATATCATTCACATCTTTAAAACCGTCGAGATCGATAAACACCACGCTTTTGACATCGCTATCGCCGCGCAGACTGACCTGCTCCAGCGCCTCGATCAGCGCGCGGCGATTGGGTAAATGACTCAGCCAGTCCGTCAGCGCGACCCGCCGGGCCTGGTTTTCACCGCGCGCCAGTTTGTACAACCCGACGCTGCTCAGCAGAATAAACAGCAGGATCAGCCCCGCCGCCAGGATCACAATTTGGGTGATGTCACTCGAGGCAGCACTCGCCGCCTGCGCACCCGGCAGGCGCGGCTGCCAGTTGAGATAACCCAACAGTTCTCCCGCTGAGCTTTTCAGGGGGACGCTGGCCTCGCTGGTATGTTCCGGTGTGAAATTAAGGTTTTCAATCTGAAAGGTATTTCCGAGATCGCTCAGGATTTGCGGGTTGAGATGGCGGGTAATCACCAGATAGCGGCGCACGTCGTTGTGCACCTGTAAGCGGCCAATCATCGGGCGAATCAGGCCAATGCCGACAAACGCCACCCCCTGGCGCGTGCGGGTGATCCCGGCGTAAATATTTTTATCCGACCGAAGCGAATCGGCATTGTTACGAATGAGCGCCTTCAGGCCATTGCCAAAAAAATCGAGATTCTGCTCGTGAAAGGATTTGCTTTTAAACGAGCCCCACAGGACGTTGAAATGCTCATCCAGCACGAAAGTGCCGTCATACAGGTTATTGATTTTAAAGCCAGCGCCCCAGGTGTTGTACAGCCATTCAGTGTTTAAGGCCGGAGGATAAACTTCGCGGACGGCGTCATCCCAGACGGCATTATCAATCACCAGCGACCAGACGCGGTTGGCCGATGTCTGGATCGCCCCCTGCACGGAAAGCGCCGAACGGTGTTCATCTATTTCGTTGGTTTTACTGCTGATCAGGTGCAGAGAAAGATAAAGTAGCGCGACGACAGAAACGATCAAGCCGATCCCGGCCATAAAGATCATGACGAACAGGGTTTTTGCGGTGGGAATATTGCGCCAGCTTAATGGGTTATACATTCGCCGCCCTCTTAAAAGCACTTCTTTCTAAGAGTAATACAGGTAGCGAATTTCGCTGCCCGTAAATACAGGCAGCGATCACATCAGGCCAGTTTTATCATGATCATGCCAGCCAACAGCAGAACCAATCCAATCCAGCCTTTGCGATTCAGCCGTTGACCGAACAGTATCCAGCCCGCCGCCAGCGTCGCCGCGATACCAAAACCGCCCCACAGTGCGTAGGCTACGGAAAGATCGATCCCTTTCACCGCCTGAGAAAGCGCACTGAACGCGCCCAACACGGCGGCGATAGACATCAGGCCGTAGATTTTACGCCGGAAGCCATCCGAAAATTTAAGGAAAACGTTGGCGACAATCTCCAGCACAATCGCCAGCGCCAGCCAGGCCGCATGAACCCATTCAAACTGTTGCATGAGTTGGCTCCTGTGGCTGTTTCTTCGCTTTGCGGGTGCCCGATTTAATCAGCACAATACCCGCAACCAGCGTGGACAGACCGGCAATTTTCATTGTTGACAGGGTTTCATCAAATAACATCACACTGAACAGTGTGATTAACAGAATACCGATCCCCTCCCACAACGCATACGCCACACCGAGCGCGATTTTTTTTACCGCAAACGACAGGAAAATATACGAAAGGGAAATCATTACCAGCATTAATATAAAGCCAGTATTGCCATCGCTGACGCTTGCCCATTTCATCGACAAGGTTCCAGTAATTTCAGCGATAATAGCGAGGGCTAACAATATCCAGTAAAACATGGTGCATCTCCTGCAAGAGAATATAAATCACTGCAGCTTGTCGAAAACGACAAACCCAGAAAAAATGATATCAATCAGATAGCTAAACGCGTGGCGTTAGCTCAGATAACAGGCAGAAGAGGGATCTATAGCGCGTTGCGCCAGTGTTGCTCACCGGACAGCAGGCAGAGGGAAGTTGAAAAAACAGCGGTGTTATTTGAAAAGTACGTCCTGAACAGATTGTCCATAATATTACAATTATCCGCGGTATTGCTTCTCGTCATTGCGGATGAAAATTGTCCTCGGTAGTTAAACACGCCTGATTTGTACCATAAGCCAGGAATTAACTCAAAACCTTTTCACTTCTTTACCCTGCCCGTTTGACGTTGGTTAGTAGAGTAAATGAATATTCCCGTTATGATATAGATATAAGAATTAACTCAGGAACTCTCATGGCAAAACCCATCATTACCCTGAACGGATTAAAAATTGTCATCATGCTCGGAATGCTGGTGATCATTCTCGCGGGGATCCGTTTTGCCGCTGACATTATCGTGCCTTTTATTCTGGCGCTGTTTATCGCCGTGATCCTCAATCCGCTGGTGCAACGTCTGGTGCGCCTGCGCGTCCCGCGCGTGCTGGCGATTTCGTTACTGATTACCGTCATCATTCTGGCGATGGTGCTGCTGGTGGCGTATCTGGGGACATCCCTGAACGAACTGGCGCGCACCCTGCCGCAGTATCGCTCCTCTCTCGTTGTGCCATTGCAGCATATCGAACCCTGGCTACAGCGCGCCGGGATTGAAGTCTCCGTAGAAGAGTTGCTGAAGTACATCGACCCGAATGCCGCCATGACCCTGGTGACTGCCCTGCTGTCACAGCTTTCCAGCGCGATGACTTCTATCTTCCTGCTGCTGCTGACCGTGGTGTTTATGCTGATCGAAGTGCCTCAGCTACCGATCAAATTGCAGCAGGTTATGTCCCGTCCGGTGGAAGGAATGGTCGCGATTCAGCGGGCGCTGGACAGCGTGTCGCGCTATCTGGTGCTCAAAACGGCCATCAGTATTGTGACGGGGCTGGTAGCGTGGGCGATGCTGGCGGCGCTGGATGTGCGCTTTGCGTTTGTCTGGGGTTTGCTGGCCTTTGCGCTCAATTATATTCCCAACATTGGCTCGGTGCTGGCCGCCATTCCTCCGATCGCCCAGGTACTGGTGTTTAGCGGATTGTACGATGCTTTGATTGTGCTGACGGGGTATCTGGTGATTAACCTGGTGTTCGGCAATATTCTTGAACCGCGCATGATGGGCCGCGGGCTGGGACTTTCCACGCTGGTGGTCTTTTTATCGCTGATCTTCTGGGGATGGCTGCTCGGCCCGGTTGGGATGCTCCTTTCCGTGCCGCTGACCATTATCGTGAAGATTGCGCTGGAGCAGACGGCGGGCGGCCAGAGCATCGCGGTACTGCTGAGCGATGTTAGCCAGCGGTAAAGGCAAACATCGGCTTCGCGGTTCGCCCCGCTTCCCGGTAACAGGCCAGCGCTTCACGCCACGCGCTCAGCGCAAACAGCGAGGCATCGCCATAATGGCTGGTCTGCAATTTCGGCCATATTTCGCGAAATTGCCCCTGCCATTCGTCCACGCTCATCGCATCCAGCGTGTTGCGGATATGGAACCAGCGCACCTGTTTTTGCTGCCTGAACATCTGCCCGGAAAGCAGACCGTAGCAGACAAAAGTTCCGGCTTTGGGCAGCATATCCAGAATCTGCTCTGCCACGTCGCCGCCCGTGGCGTCATAGACAAGATCCGTATCTTTCGCTAACGCGCGAATTACTGCTGCGTTGTGTTGTGATATTGGCGTGATCCCCAGTGCCGCCAGCCGGTCGGCATGGACTTGCGAGCGATGGATTCCGTACACCGCTTCAGCTCCGGCGTTGAGCGCCCACTGCCCCAGCAGAATGGCACAGTCCGATCCCGCAGCCGTCAACAGCACGCGTTTCCCCTGTGGCGGGTAGAGTTTCAGCATCAGCTGCGCGGCCAGCGGATTGATCCAGGCGCGAGCGGCAAGCATGGAGTCGATATCATCAGGCACCGGGATCGCCAGATCCCCAGGACAGTCCACCACCTGCTGCCAGGTTCCCTGCCCGCGCAGTGGCAGCACGCGTTTGCCCATCAGATGCGGCGGCCCGTCAATGACTACGCCGACACCTTCATAGCCCGCGATGGCAGGCAGCGGTGTGCGATGGCGATAAGCGCCGGTGATGGGGATCAGATCCGAGGCATTAACCGGGGAAAAAAGCATTTGTACCCGCAGCTGATCGGGATTGAACAAACCGGGAGAAATCGTCTCCAGCTGGAGGACGGACTCAGGCTCACCAAAGCAGCCATATCCTAATGCGAGATGATTCATGTACGGCCCTGAAAAGAGTTATCAACATAATTAAAATTTACTGCCCCTTCAACTGGTTCCAGAAAACACCCAGCAAGGCTCTTGATCGTTCTGGTTAATCATGGATACTGTATATAAACACAGTTGAATGAGCCACCCATTATGCAGTTAATTTCCCCAAGCAGGCTCGACGCCACGATGTTGCTTCCGCTGTTTATGGAGCGTGTACCCTGTGGATTCCCCAGCCCAGCCCAGGACTATGTCGAGGATAGTCTTGACCTGAATAAATTGGTCATTAAACATCCCAGTGCCACTTACTTTGTCAGAGTGAGTGGCGATTCCATGATCGGCGCAGGCATCAGCAATGGTGACTTACTGGTTGTTGACCGTTCACTATCTGCTGTGCACGGTGATATTGTTATTGCTGCCGTCGCGGGCGAATTTACCGTAAAAGAGCTGCAAACTTATCCACGTCTTCAACTCATACCTCACAATGCTAGCTATTCTCCCATCCTATTTGAAGGAGAAGAAGAACTGGAAATATTTGGCGTCGTGACATTTACCTTGAAAGCCAACAGACATGTTCGCCCTCGTTGACGTAAACAACTTTTACACCTCCTGTGAGACTGTTTTCCGACCAGACCTTCAGGGGAAGCCCGTGGTTGTCGTTTCAAATAACGATGGATGTATTATTTCACGTTCAGCAGAAGCGAAGGCATTGGGTATCAGCATGGCGGGCCCCTATTTTCAGTTAAAGAATGAACTGAGGCGACAAAAGGTACACGTCTTTAGCTCCAATTATGCGCTGTATGCAGATATGAGCCGCCGGGTGATGACCATCCTCGAAGAAATGGCACCGAAAGCAGAAATCTACTCGATTGATGAAGCCTTTCTCGACATGACAGGCATCAGCAGTTGTATCAGTCTGGAGGATTTCGGCCACAAAATTCGCCAGCGGCTGTTTAAAGAGACGGGTCTGAAAGTCGGCGTCGGTATCGCCCCGACCAAAACATTAGCTAAGCTGGCAAATCATGCTGCAAAAACGTGGAAAAAAACGGGCGGCGTGGTCGATTTATCGAATATCGATCGCCAGCGTAAACTGTTGGCGCTTGTACCGGTTTGCGAGGTTTGGGGGGTTGGGCGACGGATATCTAAGAAGCTCAGCCTGATGGGGATCGACACCGCTTTGCATCTGGCCGAATGCTCCAGTTGGGTGATCCGTAAACACTTTAATGTCGTGCTGGAAAGAACCTCACGCGAGCTACGCGGTGAACCTTGTCTGGAACTGGAAGAGTTTTCTCCCACCAAGCAACAAATTATCTGCAGCCGCTCCTTCGGGAGTCGCATCACTCAGTATGACGACATGCACCAGGCCATTTGCGCTTACGCCGAACGCGCCGCCGAGAAACTGCGGGCGGAGAAACAATTTTGTTGTTTTATTAGCGTGTTTATCCGTACCAGCCCACATGCACAGGATGAGGTTTTTTATGGCAATCAATGTTCGGGTAAGCTGATAATTCCCACCAACGATACGCGGGATATTATCAGCGTGGCGATTGAGGCACTGAACCAAATTTGGATTGACGGACATCGCTATATGAAAGCAGGCGTGATGCTCAGTGACTTCTACAGCCAGGGAGTGGCACAGCTGAGTTTGTTTGACGAGCGCCAGCCGCGCCCAGACAGTGCCGCCCTCATGCGCGTCGTCGATCAACTCAATCATTCTGGCCGAGGTTCTGTGTGGTTTGCTGGTCAGGGCGCCAAAAAATCCTGGGCCATGAAACGAGAAATGTTGTCGCCCTGCTATACAACGCGATATTCAGACCTGCCTATTGTCAAATAAAGCAGAAATAGTTAATAACGCGAGGGAATATATTTAACGTCCGTAAGATGCCCGTTTTCGATACTGATATAGCCACCTCTTTTTAATGCCGAAAGAGTGTTCATGATTGCAGAGCGAGAGAGCCGTGTTTTTCCTCGAATATAATTCTCCGCGGTAATCGATTCTCTTAGGGTTTGAGGTTTGCTAATCAGTTCATAGAGTTGATAGCGAACCAGCTCAAAAACGGACGGAGACCCCAGTTTGAACAACACTTCTGCTGAAATACTCGCAACCAGCTGCAGATGCATAGCAAAAGGTTGCCACAGACTGTGCTCTGTTAGCAGGGTATAGAACCGTTGTTTATCCAAAGTGGCAATCTCTGCCGTTTCAACAACTCGCAATGTGAACAGAGACTGTGAGGTTTCAGGAACAGGGATGATCCCCCTTAACGTTGGGGCCTCCAAAATTTCCAAAAGAATATCATCAGGTTGTCGATAAAGAGAAATAGCCCCTTTGCGGATGAAGTAACAGTCTGGCTGATGATCTGCACTGAAACTGAGCCGTTTGCCTACGGGGCAGATACGGTACGTTAAATGTGGCTCAAGTTTATCCATCAATAGTTTCAAATGCCCGGAATGTACGCATGTTGATGTTGGGCATAAGAGCCTCATTGCATCTGAGTCGTTACTCATTTCTTTTTCCAGAGGACGTGTTTTTATTAGATTAGCAGAGATGTTGCAAGGTGGTTAAATCGGTAAAAGAGTTACTGTATAAAGTTTCGGAACCAGTGCTTAACAAGGTCCTCCCCCAAATAGGTCACTTCATACCTGTCTTCCTGAAGCAATGGAATACAAGGATAGTAATCTGGTCTTTCTTCCTCCATCGCATTTTTAGCTTCAACATCAGAAAACATACTGAAATCAAACTGTTCCAGATACCATCTTTCATAATCTTCATCGCAACGAAGCACTACTGAGTTTTTGTTAATTTCCTGTGATGTGACATTGATTTTTCTGGACGGGGTCATGGCAAGCACCTTTGTAAATTAGAATACGAGCGAACACTAACGCAGGCTTAAAGCAAGCTCTATCATTTCACAGTTTATAATTGGACTGTAAAAAGGTAGACCTGTTAGCAGACTAATTAGATAATTCACCTACCGAAACTAATCGATTCGGAATCATTAAAATATCAAAGAAATGACAGTGGCAGACTGTAAATGCACGACATGGTTAATGTGGAAATTAACATTACAGTATCGACACTTTAGATAAGTACTTAACTCATTAAGTACTTCACCATACATGTAAACATAAAGTAAACAGAAACTGAATGGAGCTGTAAATGAAATTAATAACGGTGTTCTCACTTGGTACAGTAATGGCATTAAATATGGCCACTCTGCAAAATGCCGCTGCAACGAATACCATTACTTTTAATGGTAAAATCACAGATGCGACATGTGATGTTTCTCTTGAATATAAAGGAGCTGAAATTGGTACAGCCGGTACCGGGACAATAACTCTGGACGAAGTTTCGAAAACATCACTGGCCGCTCCGGCCTCCTCTGCGGGTCAGCAGCCATTCTTCATTGTTGCTAAAAATTGTACTCTGGGTACGCCTGCAAAAACGAAAATTGCGGCAAACTTTAAAAGTGCCAATGGTGATAACCAGGGATATCTCAACAACACAGCCTCCACCGGCGCGGCAACAAATGTTCAATTCAGACTTCTCGATTCAGACCATGAAGCCATCAAGGTGAATGACCCGAATCAATCATCAACAACAGCGCCAACAACGATTAACACCGACCCGGAGGGTGCAACTAAAATGCTTTACTTTGTAGAGTATTATTCAGCTCTGGGTACTGCAACTTCTGGCTCCGTCAGCAGTACTGTCGATTATGAGTTGATGTATCAATAAGTTCTCGTAAGTTATTTCCCTGGTTAAAATTAGGTATTTCATAAATGAATTTCTACAGTAAAAAAGCTGTGTGGGCATTTTGCGCGCTCAGCGCAGGCATGATGATAAGTCAGTCGACTTATGCAAGCATTGTTTTGGATGGAACCAGAGTAATATATCAGGGAAATAAAAACGAAGTTACAATCAGCCTCACCAATAATAATACCCGGCCAGTATTAGTCCAAAGCTGGATTGATACTGGCAACGAAAATACAACACCCGAAAAAATTTCAGTACCCTTTGTTTTAACACCGCCTATCAACCGGGTTGACCCCAATAAGGGACAAACGATACGAATCAGCTATACCGGCGTTCCTGCTCTACCCAGTGACAAAGAATCCGTATACTGGCTTAATGTCCTTGAAGTCCCTGCGAAAGATAAAAACAGCAGCGATAGCCAACAAAAGTTGAATGTCGTATTTCGCACCCGCATTAAATTATTTTATCGCCCTGAGGGTTTAGCCGGGAATAGCAATGATGCTCCCGACGAATTGCACTGGCGCCTAACCGGCCAGAACGCTACGGTGCAAAACAATTCTAAATACAACATCACTATCTTCGATATAACTTACAAAGGGAATAACGGGACATCTGAGTCCAACGGAAAAATGATTGCCCCCGGTGAATCTCAGAAATTCACGCTAAAAAACTCCGGGAATATTGACGCACTTTCATTCAGTACCATTAATGACTACGGAGCGCTCATTCACCACAAAGCAAAAAGTTAATGTCTAAACAGGGGTTGGCTGTGTTAAGAAAAAATGTTTTTCTTCCTTGCGTCTATTTATATTGTTTTTCGACATTTGTTTTTTTCTCGCCGTTCGGATTCAGTGCTACTGAGTTAAACACTAATTCAGAAGATGGAAACCCAACCTCATCAGAGGATACGGCGGCAGAGTTCGATACTCAGCTCTTGCGTCAGGAAGGACAGAATAAAATAGATGTCAGCCGTTTTGCCTATGGTTCAAATGTGATGCCAGGTAAATATCGCATTGACATTCTGGTAAATGAGAACCTGGTCTCGCATGAAGAAGTCACCTTCAAAGAAGGTGAAAATAACAGAGTTACCCCCTGTTTAACACCCGACATTATTAACTCTATTAACTTGAATTTAGAAAAAGTTCCTTTTGATGCCCGAAAGGGGCTTGCTGCATTGGCGGCCTGTACTGACCTTGCTAATCTGATACCCGATGCGACTGTTAAATTTGACGCTGATAAACAACAGCTCAATATTGAAGTACCTCAAATCTATTTGCAGCACACAGCGCGAGGAAATATCGACCCGGCACTGTGGGACAGCGGCGTGCCTGCCCTGATGCTGGGTTATTATATGAACGGCTATGAATCCCATTACAGCAACGCCGGGACATCCCGTTCATTCTACTCCTCTCTGAACGCAGGGCTAAATATTGGCAAATGGTACTTTCGCCACAATGGCTCTTATAACTGGGATCAAGATACCGGTGGTGGTTATCAGAGTAATAACACCTATGTGCAGCGAGATACGGAGTTTGTCCGGGGCCATATTTACCTTGGACAATATTACACCTCGGGACAAATGTTCAATTCTGTCTCGTTTACCGGTGCACAACTAGCCACTGACGATCGCATGTTACCCGCATCTCAGCGCGGATATGCCCCGCAAATAAAAGGGATCGCAAAAACAAACGCCAAAGTCACGGTGCGTCAGTCCGGCAATATTCTTTATCAGACCACCGTTGCTCCGGGAGCATTTCAGATTGATGATCTGGGGCCGACAGGTTACGGCGGCGATCTGGATGTGACTATCGAAGAGGCGGATGGCAGTACCCAGCAGTATTCCATCCCCTACTCTTCTCTGGCGCAATCGCTGCGCCCCGGAGCGCAACAATTCACCGCGACGGCAGGCAAATTGCGCGATTACGGTGAATCCGAACAGCCGATGTTCTATGAAACAACCTTCATGCGCGGGTTAACCAACATCCTCACGGCTTATACGGGCACGCAATACAGCCAGAACTATCAGGCGGTCCTCGTTGGGGCAGCTGTTGGAACCCCCGTTGGCGCAGTCAGTGCGGATGTGACGCAATCCTGGAGCCATATTGGTGGTAAAACTGGTGATATGGTTGGCCAAAGTTTTCGCCTGAGCTACAGCAAACTCATTAACGAAACTAACAGCAACATTACGATCGCGGCATATCGCTACTCCAGTTCAGGGTACATGGATTTGCAAACCGCAGTGCAAACGCGTGATGCAATAAACCATGATGGCGATCCAAATACTGTCTGGCGCTCAAAAAACCAGTTTTCGCTTAGCCTGAACCAGGGACTGCCGGCGGGGATGGGTAATGTTTATATTAGCTCCTCCATGCAGAACTACTGGAATAACGGTGACAGCTACAACATGCAGTACCAGGTAGGATATTCCAATAGTTACAAGTGGCTTAATTACAGTATTAATGGCAGCAGGAACAAAGCCGGAAATGGACAGGATCAAACCACCTGGTATCTGACCCTTTCCATGCCCTTGTGGCCTGGACATGGCGGCGCGACGCCGTATGTCAGCATGCGTTACAACCAAGATAGCGATGGTGGACGCGGTGAACAGGCCAACCTGTCAGGCTCGTTTGGCGGCGATAACCAGTATAACTACAACGTCAGTGGTTCGCATGACAACTACTCCGGAAGTTCCGGCAGTGTGAGTGGCTCATGGGAGGGAAGCAAAGCGACGGTAAACGGGAGTTACAGCACCGGCAGCGGCTATAACAGTACGTCTGTTGGGATGTCTGGCGGAATTGTCGCTCACTCAGGTGGCGTCACATTCTCCCCTTATAACAGCGATAACTACGCCCTGATAGAAGCCAAAGGAGCCGAAGGCGCGAAAGTGGCGGGTTCTGCCGGTTCGACGATAGATTCTTCAGGTTATGCCCTTTCACCGTCATTGGTTCCCTACCAGCAAAACCGGGTCGCGATTAACCCGGAAGGCTCAGATTTGGGCGTGGAGTTTGAAAACACCGCACAAGAAGTGGTTCCGCGTGCGGGATCTGTCGTGAAAGTGAAGTTTACCACCCATACCGGTACACCGCTGCTCATCGTCTCGACCACTAAAGGGGAGCCTCTGCCGTTTGGGGCCGATGTTTTTGATGATGAAAACACGCATATCGGCGCGGTATCACAGGGAGGCGTGATTTACGTGAAAGTCAGTAAACCAAAAGGGACGTTGACCATCAAATGGGGTGAGGATGTGCATAACCAGTGCCAGGTGGCTTATGCGTTAAATCCATCAGAACCCAATCAAAACAGTAAAAATGCTATCCAGCGTTTTGCAAGTATTTGCCAATAGGTGTGATTATGTCCTTTATAAAATTAATAAGTTATGAATTCTCAGAATCAAATGCCAGATATTTAAGCAATGCAGGTAAATTACTCCTGTTCGCCCTCCTAATTTGTTTCTTTATTTTCTCGCCTAAACACGCTTATGCATTTACATGCTACAATGGATCCAGCTCTATTTATAATTCATCTGGTACATTTACTGTTCTTGTGGACGCGCCAATTCTTAATAAATCTGTAACAGATGCAATCATTACTGACATGAGTGACTATGCAAAATGCTATGGGCAGCCCGATTCGGGCTACAAGGATGCACTACGTAGTACTGAAATCACGATATCACCTGAATTATCAAGTGTTGGTTACGAACCTTACATTCAGGTTTCAGCTGAAAAGTCCCCATCAAATGAAGCATGTTTATGGCCGGATGACACATGCAATTATAATTACGCTTCGCAAGTGATTACAAAGCCCATAAATGCAAAATTAGGCATTAGCCGGAATCCCTTAGCAAAATGGTCAGGGGGAACCACTATACCTGCCGGTACGGAAATAATGAGAATGACCACGCAGGGGCGCGGAGGTGGAATATGGCAACCTTGGTATATCACATGGATATTTCAACTAAAAAACGATATGGTTATTCCTCATTACACCTGCTCACTTTCAGATTATTCAGATATTGTTAATCTAAAAACCATCTCAGTCCCAGACCTGCAAAACAATGGCCCAGGAAAGTATGACGCATCAGAAACCCCTTTCCAATTCAATCTCAATTGTGACCTTCACACAAACGTCACTGTTCAGTTTAATGGCGATGTGATGGCGGGGGTAAAAGATGTGCTCGCTAATAAACTCCCCGGGAATGATAATGTTGGAATACAAATTTCGCTTAATGATAAACCCATCGTAATGGGTGAGTCTACGGAAGTCATAAATGATGCTCAGGCGATGGAGTTAGTGAAGTTAAAAGCTTATTACTATTATAAAGGCGGTGATGTTCATGGTGGTGATGTTAAAGCAGTAGCAGAGTTTACATTTAACTATCAATAAAGAAGATGATTAGGGATAATTAATACATGAGGGACTGTAATTTAATACCACTGGCCTTATGCGCATCATCTTATCTAGCATACGGCCAGACAATAACATGTGTACAATCGAATGATCCTTGGGCAAGCATCAATACAATTTTAGAACTCAATCCTCCTGGCGTCACGATAACGGTTGGTACAGCAATACCTGACTATACCATTATCTATACACAAGATAACATTACACTCGGCCAAGATCTGACGACGTGTGAAAATAGCGTCTATTTATATGAAACAATTCTCGACAAGGGAATTTCACCTGTAAATACGATCTCCGGGGATCGTATCTATCCGACGGATGTTCCAGGCATAGGAATATCAATTTACAGTCCTGATGTTGCCGCATCACTTCCCGTTTTTCCGAATTTAGTCATGAGTGGCTGGATAAGTGCGCATACGGGGGAATATATCATGGGGAAAATTAAATTCTGGAAAACGCCAGGCAATATTCCTATGCAGTCCGGTGCATTGTCCGTAAACGGCCCTGTAGTGGGGCAGATACTGAGTAACCCACCCTATATTTTTGAAAACTCAGATGGCAGTACCGACCGTATTTACTCGAATGGACAATATTACATAGCCAGCTCAAGAAAGCTTCATGCAACGTTAATCTTTCAGCCCGGCACATGCGAAATTCAAGGCGGTGATATTATTGTTCAAATGGGTGACCATCCGGGTGTCAGGAATGCAAACTCATCATGGAAAGAGGCAAGCTTCAGATTGGTTTGTCCGGATGCACATGGTTACGGAGGCGAAACGGCAATGAACAACTCGGGGCAGTCGCCATTCGGACCTGGCCCGTCAACTGCCGTTATTTCTAAGAACAGTCAGCAGAATGGTCGCGTTAAACTGGCTATTGTCCCCTACACTGCTATCGTCGATGCTGGCAGGGGCATTATCGCTCTCGACGGCACTGGCGCGACGGGTTATGGCATCCAGCTTGCCTGGGGTGATTATCTGTCCCAAAACGACGGGGAACCACTTAAACCCGTCCGTTTTGGCACCTCACACGCTATTTATGTTAGCGAACTGAACAGTCAGTTTCGCTCCTCATCTACCCCCATTGATGGCAATGCCTTTACGGGCGGCGATAATGCTATCAAGATGGCCGCTCGGTATATTCGCACTGATGGTGAGGTAACCCCTGGGCCAGCGAGCGCGTCGGTGGAGGTGATCGCCAACTATGAATAGTGGGTGTCCAATACACATCAAAGAGAAACCGCCGAGGCGTAAAATACCCCCATTGAACTCACACGGAATTTAAAAAGGAGAGATCATGCTAAAAGTCATCGCCGAAGATTTTATTAAACCGCAAGCCGTTGAGACTGTTCTCCCGCTTTATCGTGCGCTGGTTGCAGCCACTAAACGGGAGCCGCTGTGTATTGCTTACGATTTATATGTCGATGAGAAAGATCCGGGGCATTTTATCTTCATCGAAGAGTGGCCCGATCGCGCAGCACTGGATGCGCATTGTGCGAGTGAGCACTTCAGACGGCTGGTGCCGATGATTAATCAGCACCAGCGTAAAGAACCGACATTTATCATGATGAACGGTTTTAGTTAAACCGTATTAACCCTACAGCTTAAACGTGAAATCGGCGATGTAACGATCGCCGCCATCGGCTATCGCTTTTGACAGTTTCTTGTAATAGCGCTCGACGCCATAGGCTTCAATCTGCTGGATTTGCGCACGAATAGGGGCGCAGAACAGCTCAACGTTACCGGCTCCCACTCTTTTGGTGTTCGGCGGCATCTCGGACGAAATGGCTTTAAACCAGGTTCGAACGGCGCTTTTTAAGCTTGCAGGCACTTTTGAAACTTCCGCGATATCCGTCAGCACCTGAACCGTCGGGAACTGATTAGCATCAACGGATTTTTTCAGGCGGATAAAAAACTGGCTGAACAGCTCAAACGAGCCGAGATCAAAAATCTTCTGCTTAGTGGAGCCTCGGGGTTTATTCGCCGGTTTCGCGTCGGCTTTACCGCGTTTACGGTTATCTTCGAGTTGCAAATCAAACAGCACATTACAGTGTTCACGGCGCTTTTTGACATCAGAGAACATTTCCAGAAAGGTCGCGATAAATTGCGGCGTCATGAGGTCGTGAAGTTCGTGGTTAACTAACCACTGGGAACGCGCAAATTCACCCGGCGTCACAAACCAGTCCGGCGTTTCGGTAAAGAGTGTTGCCTGACCTTTATCGTCAAATTCCACAAACTCTGCCCCGCCATCGAACGCAAAACGGCAGTTCTTCAGACTGATGATAGTGTGGTTCATGATTAGCGCATCTTTGATAAACCTGGCCACTACTGCGCTCATCACAAACGCCGTGTGTTTGTCATCGCGGATCACATACTTCAAATCCTCCACAGACTTCACGCCGGGTTCGAGGCTATCGAATTCTAGAAAAAGGTGATACATACCGGTGACTTCCTGATTACGCAGACCCTGGCAGGATAACACACAATAAGAGCGGGTTTGTGAATTGCCAGTGCAACCAGAGTATACATTTCTTAAACGACAACACTAGATCAACACTACTAAAATAGCATTAATCACACTAGCCACATCACTTAACCACATAAAATCAGATACTACAAAATCACTAAAATAAAACTTTTTCAGGATATTATTCTGTTTTCGCACTAAACGTTTCGACCATTTTTTGCAAAATTGTTACGGCTGTCGCGTGAGGTTAGCGACGCGAGAAACGCTCAAAAAATACAACATCCGTTTCTCAATGCATAAAAAAACATTCCACTGCATATGTATACATTTGATGCGGTGCTCGTCGTTAACCCTTTAAATCTTCGTAATTCATTGACCTGATTTATTATTGCATTGGATAGTTTTATGTAGTGATCATTTCGTGTAACGAACCGTTTACGTCCTATGCAAAACCGGATGCTTAACTTCCGCTATTTTTCCCGCTTTCCATACTGAACCCTTTCCCCTTTCAAATGAAAAACGTCGTGAAATACGGGCGTTTTTTTAACGGATTTAATACAAACTGAACCGTGGTTTTAGAAAGTTGACTTGTTTTCACTCCCAACGCATATTTCACAGCACGAATTAACAAGACAACGTTAAGAGGACTTGAACAATGCCTAGTCGAGATTACCCGGACAAGCGTGTAGCACGCGGCACCGCAAAGGATGCAGACCTTAAAATGTTAAGCGCGAGGATTCAATCCGCGCTGGTCGAATATGTCAGAGCGACGGCGTATGAAACGCGCCTGAGCAAACAGGAAATTGTGGCAGAAGCGTTAGAATTGCACAGAAGAAGTCGAATGGTGGGACCGGCCACGGAATAAAAACGTGGCCGTCAGACAGGCACGTTATTCCGCCAGCGCGTTCAGCGTGGCCAGAGCGTCATCCGGCAACACCAGATTGCCAGCCGCCAAATTCTCGTGCAGGTGCGCCACTGAAGACGTGCCGGGAATCAACAGTATATTCGGCGAACGCTTAAGTAACCAGGCCAGCGCGACTTGCATCGGTGTGGCACTCAGTTTATCCGCGACGGCCTGCAGCCCGGATGATTGCAACGGTGTAAATCCGCCCAGCGGGAAGAAAGGCACATACGCAATCCCCTGCTCCGCCAGCACATCGATGATGGCATCATCGCTACGATTAACAATGTTGTAGAGGTTTTGCACGCAGACTATCGGTGTAATCCTCTGGGCTTGCGCAATCTGCGTGGCGGTCACATTGCTTAGACCAATATGTCGCACCAGACCCTGACGCTGCAATTCAACCAGCGCCGTTAAGGGTTCCTCAATTGATCCTTCCGCAGGACCGTGAGCGCTAAACATAATGCGTAAATTCACCACGTCCAGAACGTCCAGCTGCAGATTGCGCAAGTTATCGTGCACCGCATGGGTAAGCTCCTGAGCCGAAAACGCCGGTAGCCAGGAGGCATCGTCGCCGCGTCGGGCACCGATTTTAGTCACAATCGTCAGATCGTCACGGTACGGGTGTAATGCTTTCCGAATAAGTTGATTGGTGACGTGCGGGCCGTAAAAATCACTGGTATCAATGTGATTCACTCCTGCCGCCACGGCTTCGCGCAATACAGCCAGTGCCGCCTCTTTATTTTTTGGCGGGCCAAAGACACCAGGCCCGGCCAGCTGCATCGCGCCATAGCCGAGACGTTTAACCGAACGCGAACCTAACGTAAAAATGCCGCTTTTATCAATATCCGTCATAGTGATCTACCTGATTTAAGCATTAGTAAAATTAAAGTTTAGCCCTACTACGTCGATAACAATGATGCAACTTCTGCACATCAAATGGGCTTCCGTTATGCTGAAAAATCTGCACGTCATTACCGGGATTATCTTTGCTCTCACTATATTCTGCCTGTTGCAAGTCGTCACGGGGGGATTGTTCTATTCCGCAGTCAGCAATGACCGTCACAACTTCCAGAACTCAGGTAGCCTCAATGCACAGCAGGAGAGCCTGAGCGACAGCGTCAACACGCTGGTCAAAACCCGCGTCACGGTCACGCGCGTGGCTATTCGTTACCTCAAAAATCAGCGCGATCCGGCTTCTCTTGCGGCAATCAATAAGCTGCTCGGTAACGCCAGCGACTCTCTGACGAAAGCTGAAAACTACTATAGCGCCTGGCATGCTATGCCGCCTGTTAGCGGCCAGAGCCAGGAATTAACGGCTGAAATGCAAAAAGCGTATACCCAGATGCATGAGGTGATGCGTCTGTCGATTGAGTATCTGCGTGCCGATAATTATCAGGCGTACGGCGATCTCGATGCCCAGCAGGCGCAGGATGAGATGGAAGCGGTTTACACCCACTGGCGCGCCGAAAATAACACCCTGTTAAAAGCCGCCGCCAAAGAAAACCAGAGCAGTTTTACTCATATGCAGTGGACGCTGGGCACGATTTTCCTGGTGGTGATGATAGTCCTGATTGTGTTCTGGCAAGGATTACAACATCTGTTGCTGAAACCGCTTCGTAGCGTGATGAACCATATCCGCACCATCGCCAGCGGCGATCTGACGCACACCATCGCCATCAATAGCCGCAATGAAATGGGCCAACTGGCGGCCGGTCTTCACGAGATGCAAACCTCGCTGGTGACCACTGTCAGCGCGGTGCGCGGCAGTACCGATTCGATCTATACCGGCGCGGGCGAAATCGCAGCGGGCAGTAATGACCTCTCAGCACGTACCGAGCAGCAGGCCTCCTCGCTGGAAGAGACGGCAGCCAGCATGGAAGAGCTAACTGCCACAGTAAAACAGAACTCAGACAACGCGAGACAAGCCACTCTGCTGGCGAAAAACGCCTCAGAAACAGCCGATCGCGGCGGACGGGTGGTAGACAACGTCATCCGCACGATGACCGAAATCGCCGACAGCTCTCAGCAGATTGCCCACATCACCAGCGTTATCGACAGCATTGCCTTCCAGACCAATATTCTGGCACTGAACGCCGCCGTCGAAGCCGCGCGCGCCGGGGAACAAGGCCGTGGATTTGCCGTGGTCGCAGGTGAAGTCCGCACGCTGGCAAGCCGCAGTGCGCAGGCCGCAAAAGAGATCAAAGCGCTGATCGAAAACTCCGTCAGCCGGGTAAATACCGGATCAGGACAGGTCAGTGAAGCGGGCGAAACCATGAAAGAGATCGTCGCCGCCGTCACTCGCGTGACCGATATTATGGGCGAAATCGCCTCGGCGTCAGATGAACAGAGCCGGGGTATTGAACAAGTGAGTCTGGCCGTTTCGCAGATGGATAGCGTGACGCAGCAAAACGCCGCGCTGGTTCAGGAATCCGCCACGGCCGCAGCGGCACTGGAAGATCAGGCTGAGCAGTTGCGTCAGGCTGTCGCCGCATTCCGCCTGAATGTACAAACGCAAACCGCCGCACCTCGCGCGACAAACCTGAAAACACCGCAGGTGTTGCGCCCGGCAACGGCCTCCGCCGGAGACGGAAACTGGGAAACGTTCTAACCGTCAGCGGCTGCGCTTGGCGTGCCGCTCCCGGTTTTCCAGCTTAGCTTCACCCGATTTTTGTAGCGCAACATAGCACGCCCCGCTGCCGCCATGATGGGGCAGCGCCACGCAGACCGCCTGCACGGCGTCGAATTCGGTCAGCCAGCGCGCCAGGTAACTGCGCACAATGTTAGCGTGCGAGTTATCTTCCCGGCCTTTGCCGTGGATAATGATCAGGTTACGCAGACCGTTTTGCTGGGCCTGCTGAATAAAAGAAAAAAGCAACTGACGGCACTGTTCGACCGGCTGGCGCAGTAAGTTCAGGCTGGCCTGGCGTGGGTATTTACCGGTACGTAATTTGTCTATCACGCCCTGCTGAATGCCCTCGCGCTGAAAAGTTAGCGGTTCGGCAAGCGGCAAAACATCCAGGAAGCCGAGCGTGAGAAAGTTATCGAGCTGCGAGGTGTCGATACTCTGGCGGGTGCGCTGATTGCGGCTCGGCTGCCAGGTGATATCGGTGCAGCGTTTCAGGGGCTGGACATCTTCCATGGCATCAAGAAAAAGGGATTTGTCGTCAGGTTTCATGGTGCTCCTCCAGCGGCATCTGAAGGCGTACTCTACCCGCGCCGGAGAGGTGTTTCAATATTCATGGACGACGTAGAAAAAATAATCACGCTGCGAAAACTATTAATTCGGCTAATAAATAACAATGAAGCCACCTTAAAGTAAATTTAATCAATCATTAACTGTATAATTTAAGTTAAAAATAAGTGAAATCAGACACTCCGATCACTTTATTTTTGGGCGAAAGCTGTTATAACTAAATAAACCTGCGAAACGGAGTAATCAAGCGGGAGTTTGCAAAAGGATGCACTGCTGTGTGTACTGTAGGGTCTGTCAGATGTCGGCAGGCTCTATTTTTTTATTTCCCTTCGTTAAGTAATATTCCACGGGCATGTCTTCTGAATTGCGTTATTAAAGACGCCGTCAACGGTGTTTGCCGGGAATCACGTCGCTGGATTAAATAATAAGCAGCTCGGGGTAAAACCTCTTCGACAGGCAGCATCACCAGACGGTGCGCCAGCAGCGGATCGCAGCCCAGTTCCTGCGGCAAAATGCTCAAAAAATCGCTTTGTGCAACCAGGCTAATACAGGACGAGAATGTTTCGCACACCACGCCGATATGCGGTATTTGTGAGCGGTGGCGAAATATATCCTCCAGCTGCTTATAATAACTTCCGCGCGGCGTTGGCATCGTCCAGTTATAATTCATAAGCTCACTAATTGATTTAGCACCGATCGCCGGATGCCCTTCCCGACCAAATATCGCAAACGGTTTTTCAAACAGTTTTTCAAAGCTAAATTCGTGATCGTAGGGGCCCTGATAATAGGTATTGATGGTGAAATCCAGCTCTCCCTGGCGTAATTCATTGATCATCGAAACAAGCTGGCCTTCCATAATTCGGACTTTGACCTGCGGGTGCTGCTCATGAAAACGCGTAATCACCGCTGGCATGAGTGTCCTCGCAACGCTTGCTCCCATCCCGATATTGATCTGCCCGCCCAGTTGTCCCTGACGCTGACGAATGTCGTCCTGCGCGGCACGCAACTCTTCGAGGATCAGATTAGCGTGCTGATAAAAACTCTCACCGCATTCGGTCAGCGCCACGCCTTTACTGCGGCGCACAAATAGCTGCGCGGCCATTCCCTCTTCCAGCTCTTTTATCGACTTGGTTAACGCCGGTTGCGACAGATTCATCGCCCGGCTGGCACCGCGAATACTGCCCTGACGCGCCACTTCAACAAAGGCACGAATTTGATGAAATTTAACCTGAAATGACATAGCCCGACCGATAACCGTTGTTTATCAGAGTAAAGAAATTGTCATCTACTTTAATGGAAAGGGATGTGCGAGGGTAATTCCTGAACGGTTAAAACTGTGAAAAATTGGTTAGTGATAAGTAAAAACTATCACAACGTGAAGCAGTTCACACATTTTTATGATGACAGGAAAAGAGATGGATTCACTGACACAAGCCCTTCAAACATTAGCGCCGCAGCTGAGTGCATGGCGTCGTGATTTTCACCATTTTGCCGAATCCGGCTGGGTGGAGTTTCGCACAGCGGCAAAGGTGGCGGAGATACTCGATAGCCTGGGCTATGAGCTGGCGATGGGCCGCGACGTGGTCGATGCCGACAGCCGAATGGGACTGCCCGATGCCGAGACGCTGGCAGCTGAATTTACCCGCGCCCGCCAACAAGGTGCGCCGGAAAAATGGCTCAGCGCGTTCGAAGGTGGTTTTACCGGTCTGGTCGCGACGCTAAACACCGGACGCCCCGGCCCAACCCTCGCCTTTCGGGTGGACATGGACGCGCTGGATCTCAGCGAAGCGCTCGATGACAGTCACCGCCCGTTCCGCGACGGTTTTGCCTCCTGTAACCCCGGTATGATGCACGCCTGCGGCCACGACGGACACACGACAATTGGCCTCGGTCTGGCCCACCTTCTTAAGCAAAACGAATCACAGCTGAACGGCACCATTAAGCTTATCTTCCAGCCCGCCGAAGAAGGCACGCGCGGGGCGCGGGCGATGGTGGCCGCCGGAGCGCTGGACGGCATCGATTATTTTACCGCAATCCACATCGGTACCGGCGTCCCGGCGGGTACCGTCATTTGTGGCAGCGATAACTTTATGGCGACCACCAAATTCGACGTGCGCTTTACCGGCGTCGCCGCTCATGCAGGCGGTAAACCGGAAGATGGCCGCAATGCCCTGCTCGCGGCCGCTCAGGCATCCCTTGCGCTGCACAGCATTGCGCCCCACAGCGAAGGCGCGTCACGCGTCAATGTCGGGGTGATGCAGGCCGGGAGCGGGCGTAACGTCGTTCCCGCTAACGCGCTATTAAAAGTGGAAACGCGCGGCGAAAGCGAAGCGATCAATCAATACGTTTTCGAGCGCGCACAGGCTGTGATTGACGGTGCCGCCGCGCTGTACGGCGTGAAGGTCGAGATGCGTCTGATGGGCGCGGCAACCTCAAGTTCACCATCACCTGCGTGGGTTGATTATCTGCGCGAACAGGCAAGCCAGGTTGCGGCTGTCCGTCTGGCTATCGACAAAGTGAAAGCCCCGGCAGGTTCAGAGGACGCCACGCTGATGATGGCCCACGTCCAGAAAAATGGTGGTCTGGCGTCGTATATGGTGTTTGGGACCGATTTAAGTGCCGGGCATCACAATGAGAAGTTTGATTTTGACGAGCAGATCATGGGCGTAGCGATTGAGATGCTGGCCCGAACTGCGCTGAACTTTCCGTGGACGCGAGGTGTGTAATGCAGGAGATTTACCCTTTTATTGACGATGCCATCGAAACCCGATGTCAGATCTTTACCGATATTGCCGATGAAATCTGGGATCATCCGGAAACGCGCTTTGAGGAGTTCTGGTCTTCTGAACGACTGGCCGCAGCACTTGAGGCCGAAGGTTTTAGCGTAGAGCGTGAAGCAGGCGGCATTCCTAACGCCTTTATCGCCAGTTTCGGCAGCGGTAAACCCATCGTCGCCCTGTTAGGGGAATTTGACGCGCTGGCCGGTTTGAGCCAGAAAGCACATTGCGCAACCCCGCAATCTGACACGCCAGGCGAAAACGGCCACGGCTGCGGGCATAACCTGCTCGGCACCGCCGCGCTGGCGGGCGCAGTGGCGGTTAAGACCTGGATGGAACAGCACGGCGGTAGCGGGACGGTGCGTTTTTACGGTTGCCCTGGCGAAGAAGGCGGTTCCGGCAAAACCTTTATGGTGCGCGAGGGGCTGTTTGACGATGTCGATGCCGCCGTGACCTGGCATCCGGAAGCGTTCGCCGTGATGTTTAACGTCAGTACGCTGGCGAATATTCAGGCCTCGTGGCGTTTTCAGGGGATCGCCGCACATGCCGCCAATTCGCCTCATCTCGGGCGTAGCGCACTCGACGCCGTCACGCTGATGACCACCGGCAGCAACTTCCTCAATGAGCACATCATCGAAAAAGCCCGCGTCCATTACGCCATCACCAACACCGGCGGGATTTCGCCAAACGTGGTGCAGGCTCAGGCCGAAGTGCTGTATTTAATCCGCGCTCCGGAGATGGCCGACGCGCAGCAAATCTACGAACGCATCGAGAAAATCGCACAAGGCGCGGCGCTGATGACCGAAACCACCGTCGAGTGCCGTTTTGATAAAGCCTGCTCGAACTACTTGCCCAACCGCACGCTCGAAGCCGCGATGTACAGCGCCTTACAGCACTACGGCACGCCAGAGTGGACGGAAGAAGAACGCGCCTTCGCCGGGGAGATCCGCCAAACCCTGACGGCTAACGATCTGCAAAACAGCCTGAAAAATATCGCCGCTACGGGCGCAGAAGAAGGCAAAGCGTTTGCCCGTCGACATCAGAACACACTGCTGATTAATGAAGTCGCCCCCTACGCCATCACCGATAACGTGCTGGCCGGTTCCACTGACGTGGGTGATGTGAGCTGGAAAATGCCCGTCGCGCAGTGTTTCACCCCCTGCTTTACCGTCGGTACGCCGCTGCACACCTGGCAATTAGTCGCGCAGGGGCGCACGTCTATTGCTCATAAAGGAATGTTGCTGGCCGGAAAAGTGATGGGCGCGACAGCCCTGAACCTGCTGCAGGACGCTTTACTTCTGCAGGCCTGCCGGGATGAGTTTGAACAACAGATCGCAGAACGACCGTATGAGTGTCCGATACCGCATAACGTGACACCGTCACCATTAAAATAAAAAAATACGCAAACACAATAACATAACAACACAACAGTCCCGAGGAACGCCCATGAGTATGTCTTCCATACCTTCGCATTCCCCATCCGGTAAGGTCTATGGCTGGGTTGAAAGGATCGGCAACAAAGTGCCGCACCCTTTCCTGCTTTTTATCTATTTAATTGTGATCCTGATGATCGCCACCGCTGTACTGTCAGCCTTCGACGTCAGTGTGCGCAGCCCGGCTGACGGCAGTATGGTGGCGGTGAAAAACCTGCTCAGCGTGGAAGGCTTGCACTGGTTTTTGCCGAATGTGATTAAAAACTTCAGCGGTTTTGCGCCGCTCGGCGCGATTCTGGCGCTAGTGTTGGGCGCGGGTCTGGCGGAACGCGTCGGCCTGCTGCCCGCGCTGATGGTCAAAATGGCGTCGATCGTGAACGCACGTTACGCCAGCTACATGGTGCTGTTTATCGCCTTTTTCAGCCACATTTCGTCTGACGCCGCGTTGGTGATCATGCCGCCAATGGGGGCGTTGATTTTTCTCGCCGTCGGGCGTCATCCGGTCGCGGGCTTGCTTGCCGCCATTGCCGGCGTCGGGTGCGGCTTTACGGCTAATCTGCTGATTGTCACTACCGACGTACTGCTGTCCGGGATCAGTACCGAAGCGGCAAAAACCATCGATACCGCCATGCACGTCAGCGTGATCGATAACTGGTACTTTATGGCAAGCTCGGTGATCGTACTGACGATTGTCGGCGGGCTGATTACCGATAAAATTGTCGAGCCGCGCCTGGGCAAATGGGAAGGCAGCCGTGATGAAAAGCTGGAAGCACTGAGAAAGGAGCAGCGCCACGGCCTGCGCGTCGCCGGTGTGGTCTCGCTGCTGTTTATCGCCGCCATTGCGCTAATGGTCGTCCCGGAAAACGGCGTGCTGCGCGATCCGCTGAAACACACGGTTCTGCCGTCGCCGTTTATTCAGGGTATCGTGCCGCTGATTATCCTGTTCTTCTTTATTGTTTCTCTGGCCTACGGCATTGCTACTGGCAAAATCCGCCGTCAGGGCGATCTGCCACAACTGATGATCGAACCGATGAAAGAGATGGCCGGTTTTATCGTGATGGTGTTCCCGCTGGCGCAGTTCGTGGCGATGTTTAACTGGAGCAACATGGGCAAGTTTATGGCCGTAGGCCTGACCGATGCCCTTGAAACCGCCGGGCTGAGCGGCATTCCGGCGTTTGTCGGCCTGGCGTTGCTCTCTTCGCTGCTGTGCATGTTTATCGCCAGCGGGTCCGCCATCTGGTCGATTCTGGCGCCGATTTTTGTGCCAATGTTTATGCTGCTCGGTTTTCATCCAGCGTTCGCGCAGATCCTGTTCCGCGTGGCCGATTCCTCAGTGATCCCGCTGGCCCCTGTTTCGCCGTTTGTCCCGCTGTTCTTAGGCTTCCTGCAACGCTACAAACCTGAAGCAAAACTGGGTACCTACTATTCGCTGGTGTTGCCGTATCCGCTTATCTTTTTAGGGGTATGGCTGGTGATGTTAGTCGCGTGGTATCTTGTCGGTCTGCCAATTGGACCGGGGATTTACCCACGGCTGAATTAAGGGACAAAGGATGCTGAGATTACTCGAAGATAAGATTGCCACGCCGCTTGGCCCACTGTGGATAGTTGCTGACGAGCAGTTCAACCTGCGCGCGGTGGAGTGGGAAGAGCACAGCGATCGGATGGTGGAACTGTTGAACATCCACTATCGCGACGGCTACGAGCGTATCAGTGCCACCAATCCCGGCGGCTTGAGCGCGAAGCTGGCGGATTATTTCGACGGCGATCTCGGCATCATTGATACTCTGCCTACTGCAACCGCCGGAACGCCTTTCCAGCGCGAAGTGTGGCAGGCGCTACGCACGATCCCTTGCGGTCAAATTATGCACTACGGGCAGCTCGCCGAGCAGCTTGGTCGCGCAGGAGCCGCACGCGCCGTGGGTGCAGCTAACGGCTCAAATCCGGTCAGCATTGTGGTGCCTTGCCATCGGGTCATTGGTCGCAACGGCACCATGACCGGCTACGCCGGAGGCGTGCAGCGTAAAGAGTGGTTATTGCGCCATGAAGGGTATTTGCTGCTTTAGAAATCCAGGCTTTTAGTGCTTAATTTTCTATGATTTAGGTCATTATTCCACAATCAAACTGTGGAATATCAAGAAGATGGCGACGCATTGTCGCCACTTGTCTCTATTGATGGTTTCCCAGGCTTACGCGCACTCCAAAAAGATGTTAAAATTGACCAATATCAATTAAGGCTTGAGCAGACCTATGATCCCGGAAAAGCGAATTATACGACGCATTCAGTCTGGCGGTTGTGCTATCCATTGCCAGGATTGCAGCATTAGCCAGCTCTGTATCCCGTTTACCCTGAATGAGCATGAACTCGATCAGCTTGATAATATCATCGAGCGCAAAAAGCCTATTCAGAAAGGGCAGACGCTGTTTAAGGCGGGAGACGAACTGAAATCGCTCTATGCTATCCGTTCTGGCACCATTAAAAGCTACACCATCACCGAGCAAGGCGATGAGCAAATCACCGGCTTCCATCTGGCGGGCGATTTAGTCGGCTTTGACGCTATCGGTACCGGTCACCACCCGAGCTTCGCTCAGGCGCTGGAAACCTCAATGGTTTGCGAAATCCCGTTCGAAACACTGGACGATCTGTCAGGCAAAATGCCTAACCTCCGTCAGCAGATGATGCGTCTGATGAGCGGTGAGATCAAAGGCGATCAGGACATGATCCTGCTGCTTTCCAAAAAGAATGCGGAAGAGCGTCTGGCAGCCTTCATCTACAACCTGTCGCGCCGCTTTGCAGAGCGTGGTTTCTCTCCACGTGAATTCCGTTTGACCATGACGCGTGGCGATATCGGTAACTACCTGGGCCTGACCGTTGAAACCATTAGCCGCCTGCTGGGTCGTTTCCAGAAAAGCGGAATGCTGGCTGTTAAAGGCAAATACATCACCATTGAAAACGGTGAAGCGCTGGCGGTCCTCGCCGGTCACTCTCGTAACGTCGCCTAAGCCTCTCTTCTCTTCTGCCGGATCGATAAATTTTCGTGATTTATTGATCTGGCAAAACCTTCTCCCCTGTTTCATTCAACATATATAGGTTACTCTTTTAATTACAGACTGTGGTGACAGTAGTAAGGAGACCTGTATGGCAAAGTATCAAAACATGCTGGTGGCCATCGATCCTAATCAGGACGATCAACCGGCGTTACGGCGAGCTGTCTATTTACATCAACGGATTGGCGGCAAAATCAAAGCGTTTTTGCCGATCTATGACTTCTCATATGAGATGACCACCCTTCTGTCGCCTGACGAGCGTACCGCTATGCGTCAGGGAGTGATCAGCCAGCGTACCGCGTGGATCCGCGAGCAGGCAAAATATTATATCGATGCCGGTATTCCCATCGACATCAAAGTGGTGTGGCATAACCGTCCTTTCGAAGCCATCATCCAGGAAGTGGTCAGTGAAAAACATGACCTGCTGCTGAAGATGGCGCATCAGCACGACAAGCTGGAGTCCGTGATCTTTACCCCAACCGACTGGCACTTATTGCGTAAATGCCCGTGCCCGGTATGGATGGTCAAAGACCAGCCGTGGCCGGAAGGAGGTAAAGCACTGGTTGCCGTGAATCTCGCCAGTGAAGAGAATTATCACAACGCCCTGAACGAAAAGCTGGTGAAAGAGACTATCCATCTTGCCGAGCAGGTCAATCATACTGAAGTCCATCTGGTTGGCGCCTATCCAATCACGCCTATCAATATCGCCATTGAACTGCCTGAGTTTGACCCGAGCGTTTACAACGACGCGATCCGTGGTCAACATCTGTTGGCAATGAAAGCCTTACGCCAAAAATTCAGCATCGACGAGAAAATGACCCACGTTGAGAAAGGACTGCCTGAAGAGGTGATCCCGGATCTGTCGGAGCATTTACAAGCGGGTATTGTGGTACTCGGCACCGTCGGGAGAACCGGTATCTCCGCGGCATTCCTTGGCAACACCGCAGAACAGGTTATCGACCACTTGCGCTGCGACCTGCTGGTCATCAAACCGGATCAATATCAAACGCCGGTTGAGCTGGATGACGAAGAAGACGATTGATGTTCTGATATGAAAAAAGCCGCCAACTATGGCGGCTTTTTTTATGCCGGGTGGCGCTTACGCTTACCTGGCCTACAGGTTCTTCGTAGGCCCGGCAAGCTTGCGCCGCCGGGCAAAACACATTTACAGCGCTTTCAGAATCGCATCCACGCTGGCTTTGGCATCGCCAAACAGCATGTGGGTGTTCTCTTTGAAGAACAGCGGGTTCTGCACACCAGCATACCCGGTATTCATCGAGCGTTTGAAGACAATCACGTTCTGCGCCTTCCACACTTCCAGCACCGGCATACCCGCGATCGGGCTGCCAGGGTCGTCCTGCGCCGCCGGGTTCACCGTGTCGTTAGCGCCGATAACCAGCACCGTGTCGGTATCGGTGAAATCATCGTTGATCTCATCCATTTCCAGCACTACGTCGTAAGGCACTTTCGCCTCTGCCAGCAGCACGTTCATGTGACCAGGCAAACGCCCTGCCACCGGGTGAATACCAAAGCGAACTTTGATCCCGCGAGCACGCAGCTTCTCAGTGATTTCGGCCACCGGATACTGAGCTTGCGCCACCGCCATGCCGTAGCCTGGGGTGATGATTACTGTATGCGAGTTTTTCAGCATCTCGGCGGTGTCTTCTGCCGTGATTTCACGGTGCTCACCGACTTCTTCATCACCGCTGGACGACGCGCCGTCGGTGCCAAAGCCACCGGCGATCACGCTGAAGAACGAACGGTTCATCGCCTTACACATGATGTACGACAGGATCGCACCCGAGGAACCCACCAGCGCACCGGTAACGATCAGCAGGTCGTTGCTGAGCATAAAGCCCGCCGCCGCTGCCGCCCAACCGGAGTAGGAGTTCAGCATCGACACCACCACCGGCATATCCGCCCCGCCGATAGACGCTACCAGATGCCAGCCAAACGCCAGTGCAATGACGGTCATCACCAGCAGCGCCAGAACCTGCATACCTGTGCTTTCGGTGCGTACGAACACCACCAGCAGCAGGAACGAAACCACCAGCGCCGCCAGGTTCATTTTATGACGGTTTGGCAGCATCAGCGGTTTAGACGAAATCTTGCCGCGCAATTTGCCAAACGCCACGATAGACCCGGTAAAGGTCACCGCACCGATGAAGATCCCGAGGAACACTTCGGTCAGATGAATATTGACCAGAATCGGTTCCATGCCCGGTTCGTGATACAAGTAGCTGTTAAAGCCTACCAGTACCGCCGCCAGACCGACAAAGCTGTGCAGAATCGCGACCAGCTCTGGCATTTCGGTCATTTCCACACGTTTCGCCAGACGAATACCAATCGCACCACCGATGATCATCGCCACCAGGATCCACGCGACGTTGCCGGTATCCGGCCCGAAGATGGTGGCAATCAAGGCGATCGCCATACCCGCGATACCGAAGTGGTTCCCGCGCTGCGACGTTTCGTGTTTGGAAAGCCCCGCCAGACTGCAAATAAACAGGATTGCAGCAACAATATATGCCGCTGTGACTAATCCTCCAGACATATGCTACCCCTTAGCCTTTACGAAACATTTTCAGCATGCGCTGAGTCACGGTGAAACCACCGAAAATATTGATACTGGCGATAAGCACCGCGATAAAGCTCAGGAAGCTAATCCAGCCGCCGTGACCAATCTGCAGTAACGCACCCACCACAATAATCCCTGAAATGGCGTTTGTGACCGACATCAGCGGCGTATGCAGCGCGTGAGACACGTTCCACACCACGTAATAACCAACCACGCACGACAGCGCAAAGACGGTAAAGTGGCCGAGGAACTCTTTCGGCGCCACGTCCGCCAGCCAGCCGAACAGGATAATCACCAGCGCCATCAGCGCATATTTACGCCACGGAGAAACGGGTTTAGGCGGTTCTTTTGGTGCAGGAGCGGCTTTCGCTGCGGCTTGCGGTTGTGCAGAAACCTGAATCGGCGGTGCAGGCCAGGTGATTTCGCCATCACGGATGACCGTAACGCCGCGTACCACCACATCATCAAAATCAACCACCACGTTGCCGTCTTTCTCTTTGCACAGCAGTTTCAGCAAATTAACAAGGTTGGTGCCATACAGCTGGGAAGATTGTGTAGGCAGACGGCCTGGCAAGTCGGTATAACCGATGATTTTTACGCCATTCGCCGTAGTCATCACTTCGTTTGGCACGGTGTATTCGCAGTTACCGCCGTTCTGGGAGGCCAGATCGACAATCACGCTGCCGGCTTTCATCGAATCAACCATTTCACGGGTGATCAGCTTCGGAGCCGGTTTACCCGGGATCAGCGCCGTGGTGACGATGATATCGACATCTTTAGCCTGGGCCGCAAACAGTTCCATTTCCGCTTTGATGAACGCTTCGGACATCACTTTGGCGTAGCCATCACCGCTGCCCGCTTCTTCCTTGAAATCCAGCTCAAGGAACTCTGCGCCCATACTCTGGACCTGTTCTTTTACTTCCGGGCGGGTATCAAAGGCGCGAACGATGGCGCCGAGGCTGTTGGCCGCGCCGATCGCGGCAAGACCGGCGACACCCGCACCAATCACCATCACTTTTGCTGGCGGAACTTTACCCGCAGCAGTGATTTGACCGGTAAAGAAGCGGCCAAATTCATGGGCAGCTTCAACAATCGCACGATAACCGGCGATATTCGCCATAGAACTCAGCGCATCCAGCGACTGGGCGCGCGAAATACGCGGCACGGAGTCCATCGCCATCACGGTAACACCGCGCGCGGCGAGCTTTTCCATCAGCTCCGGGTTCTGTGCAGGCCAGACGAAACTCACCAGCGTCGTCCCAGGATTCAACAGCGCAATTTCGCTCTCGGTTGGCGCGTTCACCTTCAGAATCACCGGCGCTTGCCAAATTTCAGCCTCGCCCACAATCTCGGCGCCAGCCTGAATAAATGCCTCGTCATCGAAGCTCGCCAGTTTACCCGCGCCGCTTTCTACCGCGACGGTGAAACCCAGTTTAAGTAACTGCTCAACCGTTTTCGGCGTGGCAGCAACGCGGGTTTCATTGGCTAACCGTTCTTTTGGTACCCCAATACGCATAGTTTTCCCTTCCATCGGTTCTTGATGATGGTTTGTCGATAAATGACCGTGGTTTGCATAAGCATTCGATACGTGCTCGCTCTGCCGGATGAAAAACCGCGGAAAATAAAACAGTAACAAACTTTCTATAACCTACTGAAAATACCGCCTGTGATCTACAGCAAGAAAACACTATTTCTGACTTTATCTGTGAAAAATAAGTGATCGCCGTCTCTGACAGCGATATTTACCTTAATTTCATCGCCAGGCCCGATAAATAGCTCAAGCGAAGCGGTAAAAACATGATATAGCGCCGTATTAAAACAACTTATTAACATTAAATTAACTTGTAAAAGTCATATGCTTAATCAGTTTTACTGCTCAAACGCCTGTTTACTCGACATATCAGCAAATGTTATCGAATTTGATCCTGTCGGGAGCACAGGGAGTGAAAAATCGCGCAGACAGCGACGGGATTTAAATGCCATAATCGGCGACGATTTCAAATTAACAACAACACCAGTACCTGGTTTGCGCAAGGCGAAGGATTATTTTTATGAAGCTTAAGAACACTCTCCTGGCGTCCGCACTCCTTTCTGCGACCGCCCTGTCTGCTAACGCAGCGACAGAGTTAACGCCGGAGCAAGCGGCAGCGTTGAAGCCTTACGATCGTGCAATCATTGTCGGTCGTTTTAACGCCATTGGCGACACCATTGAAGCCGCATCCAAGCAGGCCGATAAAGTCGGCGCGGACTCATTTTATGTCGTTGATCGATCTGACTACGGTAACAGCGGCAATCAGCGCGTCATCGTAGCACTGTATAAAAACGACGCGCCGAAAGCTGACGCGCCGAAAAACCGCGTGATTAATGGTGTGACCGAACTGCCAAAGGACCAGGCTATTGCCCTGGAGCCCTATGATACTGTCACCATCCAGGGTTTTTATCGCACCCAGCCTGAAGTGAACGATGCCATCACCAAAGCGGCAAAAGCCAAAGGCGCGGCCTCTTTCTATATCGTGCGCCAGATTGACGCCAACCAGGGCGGCAACCAGCGTATCACCGCTTTTATCTATAAAGCCGATGCGAAAAAACGCGTCCTGCAAAGCCCGGATGTGATCCCGGCAGATTCTGATGCGGGTCGCGCAGCCATTGCAAAAGGCGGCGAAGCAGCGAAGAAAGTTGAGATCCCAGGCGTAGCAATGTCTGCGGCACCAAGCGCTGAAGTGGGTCGTTTCTTTGAAACACAGACGACCAAAGGTGGCCGTTACACTGTCACTCTGCCAGACGGCACTAAAATTGAAGAGTTGAACAACACCACTGCTGCGCAGATGGTTCCGTTCGACAGCATTAAGTTCACCGGAAACTACGGCAACATGACCGAAGTCTCTTATCAGGTGGCGAAGCGTGCGCAGAAGAAAGGGGCTAAGTATTATCACATCACCCGCCAGTGGCAGGAACGTGGTAATAACATGACCATCAGCGCTGACCTGTACAAGTAACAAAACAGGTGTGAAAAGGCGGCGCAATGCCGCCTTTTTTGTAACTTTTATCTAATTTCTGCCTCACATCATTGCATGCCTGCAAGACACTCCGTAAAATCCCGCGCCTTAGTGTGATCCACCATTTTTATGCGCTTATGCGAAATAATTATTCTGGATTTGGACCTTTCATAACAGGAAGCCAATGGAAAAGAAACTTGGCCTAAGCGCTTTAACTGCGCTCGTTTTAAGCTCCATGCTGGGCGCAGGCGTATTCAGTTTGCCGCAGAATATGGCGGAAGTCGCCAGCCCAGCGGCGCTGCTCATCGGTTGGGGGATCACCGGTGTCGGGATCTTACTGCTGGCCTTTGCCATGCTCTTACTCACGCGCATCCGCCCGGAGCTGGACGGCGGCATATTTACCTATGCTCGCGAAGGTTTTGGCGAGCTGATTGGCTTCTGCTCTGCCTGGGGCTACTGGCTCTGTGCGGTGATCGCTAATGTCTCCTATCTGGTGATCGTCTTCTCCGCGCTGAGCTTCTTTACCGATACGCCTGAATTGCGCTTCTTTGGTGATGGCAATACCTGGCAATCCATCATCGGTGCTTCAGTGCTGCTGTGGCTGGTTCACTGGCTGGTACTGCGCGGCGTGCAGACAGCGGCGAGCATCAATTTGGTGGCAACGCTGGCAAAACTGGTTCCGCTGGGTCTGTTCATTGTTCTGGCGTTTATCGCGTTTCGTCTCGATGTGTTCAGCCTCGATTTCAGCGGTGTCGCGCTCGGCGTGCCGGTCTGGGAACAGGTGAAAAACACCATGCTGATCACCCTATGGGTGTTTATCGGTGTGGAAGGCGCGGTGGTGGTGTCGGCGCGAGCGCGTAACAAACGCGACGTCGGTCGGGCCACGCTGCTGGCGGTGCTGGCTGCACTCAGCGTCTATCTGCTGGTGACGCTACTTTCTATCGGTGTGGTGGCTCGCCCAGAGCTTGCTGAAATGCGTAATCCGTCGATGGCGGGTCTGATGGTCAAAATGATGGGTTCCTGGGGCGATGTGGTGATTGCCGCAGGGCTGATTGTCTCGGTCTGCGGCGCATACCTGAGCTGGACCATTATGGCAGCTGAAGTGCCGTTCCTGGCCGCGACGCATAAAGCCTTCCCGCGTCTGTTCGCCCGTCAGAATAAAAACAGCGCGCCTTCCGCATCGCTGTGGCTGACCAACATCAGCGTGCAGGTCTGTCTGGTGCTGATCTGGCTCACAGGCTCAGACTATAACACCCTGCTGACCATCGCCTCCGAAATGATTCTGGTACCCTATTTCTTAGTCGGCGCATATTTGCTAAAAATAGCCACCCGCCCGGCACATTACGTGGTCGGTGTCGGTGCCTGCGTCTATGGGTTATGGTTATTGTATGCGTCAGGGCCAATGCATCTGCTGCTGTCCGTTGTGCTGTACGCACCGGGCCTGCTGGTGTTTATCTACGCCCGCCGCACGCATCAGCTCGGACACGCCTTGAAGCGCCGTGAAATGGCATTGATTGGCATGTTACTGGTTGCTGCCGTACCGGCAACGTGGATGTTGATGGGATAAGCGACGTTTTTCCCATTGTCGAACGGAAAAGGAGAACACGATGGGAAACACACAGCAACGCCCGATTCTCATTACGGGTGCAGGCCGACGTATCGGCCTCGCCCTTGCCCACCACTTTCTTAACCAACACCAGCCGGTGATTGTCAGCTACCGTACTGAATACGGCTCCATCGAAGGATTAAGACGCGCTGGCGCGGTGTGCATTCAAGCTGATTTCTCTACGGATGCCGGGATTCTCGACTTTGCCGATAACGTAAAATCGGCCACTGGCGGCCTGCGCGCCATCGTGCATAACGCCAGCGCCTGGCAGGCTGAAAAGCCGGGAACGCCGCTCAGTGAGACTCTCGCAGCGATGATGCAAATCCACGTTCACGCCCCCTATCTGCTCAATCATGCGTTGCAGGATTTACTCTGCGGGCACGGTCATGCCGCCAGCGATATTATTCACTTTACCGATTATGTGGTGGAGCGCGGGAGCGACAAACATATCGCCTATGCGGCGAGCAAGGCGGCGCTGGATAACATGACCCGTTCGTTCGCCCGCAAGCTGGCCCCGGAGGTCAAGGTCAATGCCATCGCCCCGTCATTGATTATGTTCAACGACGATGACGATGCGGAATATCGCCAGAAAGCGCTCAATAAATCGCTGATGAAAATCGCACCGGGCGAGAAAGAGGTCATTGACCTTATCGACTACCTGCTGACCAGTTGCTATGTCACCGGTCGTTCGTTTGGCGTGGACGGCGGCCGTCCGCTGAATTAGTGAAAACGGCTCCAGAAGAATATCAACACCCAGGCGCTGAGGCTCCAGCACACCACGGCGCCGCCCAGCGCCAGCGGAAGGCGCATCATGGCGGTGAAATACCACAGGGAAAGCAGATAGATAAAATAGGGAATGATCGACCACATGCCAAACACGATGGTGGTCCGCAGCGCCTCAATTCCCCGCTCAGAGGCCACAATATAATGGGCAATCAGCGCAAAGGTCGGAAATAGCGGGATCAGCCCGGCGATATAGTAATTTTTAGTCTTCGCTAAAATGCCAATCAGCACCACCACCAGCGCACCCAGCGCGGCTTTGATCAAAAGCGCCATCCATTTTCCCTTAACAATCAAACAACAATTAAGCCCAGAATAACGGAACTGAGGTTAATTTTGAAAGATTAATGGAAGGTTAAGGTTGCGCGGTGTATGTTGGCTTTTTTCGCGAAAACAGACGTTGTATGAATAAGATCGTTTTTGTTGAGGATGAACCCGAAGTCGGCCAGCTAATCGCCGCCTATCTGGGAAAACACGATATGGATGTTATCGTTGAGCCGCGTGGCGACCGGGCTGAAGAAGTGGTGCTGCGCGAGAAACCCGACCTGGTACTGCTGGATATCATGCTGCCCGGCAAAGACGGGATGACCGTGTGTCGCGATCTGCGCGCGCAGTGGGATGGTCCAATCGTGCTGCTCACGTCGCTCGACAGCGACATGAACCATATTTTGTCGCTGGAAATGGGTGCCAACGATTATATTCTCAAAACCACGCCGCCTGCGGTGCTGCTGGCGCGTCTGCGTCTGCACCTGCGCCAGCGTGTTGCAACCGAGAGCCAACCCCCTTCTGCTGCACTCACACCGCACAAAGCGATGCGCTTCGGCACCTTATCTATCGATCCCGTTAACCGCCAGGTATTACTTTCCGGCGTGGATATTGCCCTCTCGACCGCTGATTTTGACCTGCTGTGGGAGCTTGCCACCCACGCCGGACAAATTATGGATCGCGATGCTCTGCTGAAAAACCTGCGCGGCGTGAGCTACGATGGTATGGATCGCAGCGTTGACGTGGCCATTTCGCGCCTGCGTAAAAAGCTGCTGGATAACGCCACCGAACCATACCGCATCAAAACCGTGCGTAACAAAGGCTACTTGTTCGCGCCGCACGCCTGGGAAACCTGATGATTTTCAATAGCCAATAAGGCCAAAGATGCCGGAGGAGTACCGACTACGACATCATCTGGCTGGGATCTCAAAAAATACGTGGAACTAAATCGGTCTATTTACAGCTCTTTAGTAAGTTTAGCATTAAAGAAAAAACCCGCCGAAGCGGGTTTTAATTAAATATCTTTAAGATTAACAAATAATGCGTTCCCTATCGATTTCGCACCGTATTTTGTCAAATGAACATAATCATAAAAAATGGGTTTATTGTCTCGAGTAAGTACCCTACACGTAAATTCATCGGGGCAAACAAAACTCAACAAGTCAATAAACTTAACACCTTTGATATTCCCCAGGTTAGCATTTATTATCAAAGCATCTTTATCTACAAACCCATGAGCATATTTATCAACACCATATAAACGACCGAAGGCATTGACTATATCAATACTACTTTTAGAAAGGTTTTTCCGCCCAAACACATATATTTCCGCTTTTGAATTATCTTTTATAAACTCAATGCCTTTTTGAACATATGAATCAAGGTTATTCTCATAAAACATTGCCACATATATTCTATCTGCTGTAGCCAGAAGTTTAGGATCTGTTGCGGCAGCTATTTGTTTAAGACACTTAGGGATGCGTCCAGGATCCGCTATTGTTCTTTTATTTATTTTATTAAAGAACTCTCCAGACTCTTTCTCATTAACATAAGGCGTTGCGCATTGATAATCCACTGTGCGTGCAATTACATCAAATTTGTTTATCGCCCCCGATTCATTCATCATATTTATAACATCTGCAGACTGTGAATCGCCAATTACAAGAACTCTCTGTTTTGAATGACTTGAATCAAAGCTATCACGTTTTACCAACGCTGATTGTAGTTGCCAAGTATAATCCTTAGCTACCTCAGACGAGAGATTATTAATATTCTGGACTTCTTTAGGTAGTCGCCATTCCCAGCCCTTATTTGCCCAACTTGTGGCTGCCGGCAAAGTCAGAAAAACAATGAACGCCATACATACCATAGTGAACGCCGGGCCACTAAGTGATTTGTTTGTCTGAAATCTAAATTTACGCTCTACACAATAGTATAACAAGTAACTTGCAATTATAGTCGCGCAGCACATTAAAACAATCCACATTATGGAAGGTTTTGCAACGAGGACGTAGGACCACAACACATATAAAGGCCAATGGACTAGATATAAAGAATAACTTATTTCTCCAATATGGCTCGCTACTTTATTAGCTGTAAAGATTCTAAAAATTGAACCCTCGCCTGAAAAAATAAGCAATGCCGCGCCGACACATGGAATTAAAGCGAAATACCCGGGGAAAGATATGTTTTTTATGTCATAAAAAAATATTGGAATTAACACCAAAGCCAATCCTAGAATATATAAAAAGCTACTCATATGTCTGCGAATTCGAACCCCATCACAGAACACCACAATAGCCCCAATAACAAACTCATGCATCCTAAACCAAGGGAGATAGAATGCACCACTAGAATCGACATTTAAATAGTAAAATGAAACACAGGAGAAGCAGATGATAAATATCAATACAGAAATAAATCTATAAACACCCTTCAGATACTTTACAATACCTATTACAATTATAGGCCACAACAAATAGAATTGAAGCTCAACACTCAGAGACCAGGTATGTAACAGAGGCTTGATATTAGAAAAACTATCAAAATATCCGGATTGCATCCAGAAATAAAAATTTGAAATCCCTGCGAGAGAATATACAACGGAACCAGAAAAAGAGGCAAAGTCAGCTGGCCCAAGTAAATAAAAAGAAAATATAAATGTTAAAAATATAACAACCAATAAAGCTGGAATCAGTCTGCGGGTTCTTCGTAAATAAAAATCTGAAAAAGAAAACTTATCCTTCGTAAAGGCTGAGACTATTCCTTTCGTTATCAAATAGCCACTAATAACAAAAAAGATATCTACACCAACAAACCCACCATTAAAGCCACTAACATCAAAATGATACAATATAACGGAAATGACCGCGATGGCGCGTAACCCGTCTATGTCTGCACGATAATTAGTTTTGTTTTTTACTGAGGTAACAGTCACTTACTGTCTCACAATTCAAATCGCAAAACGGCAATCTACCACATACCTGTCTCGTGATGAAGATTAGGTTACAAAATATTGCTGATTGCTTTTAAAAGTGATTTCTACTGAGTTAATGTAAGACATCAATGTTACTTGTCAGAACTTGATCTCTAATGTAAAAAAATGAAATTATGCTTCATCTTAGACCTCCCCAGTTAGCCTACGTAAAGGACACGACTTTACCTCAGTGTTCCAAAGGCTATTTTCGGGCATCTCTAAAGGTAAATCTCACCAACTGCCAGAAGGCACATCATGGATGCACTTTACTTCAATCACTTTAATGTAGTTACTTATCATCAACTTACACTCAAATAGACAAACTATGATTTTGCGGTCTGCTTTTAGTTGAGCCTCAGCGATTCTCAATGCATCTAATCCCGCGGGGGCCATTAGATGGCGAAAGCTATCATCAGGTTTAGGCAAGGCCATCAGAACCATTAAATTACTTGATTCAACCCTTAGCGCGCTGAATGCATAAAAATGACTGACCATTTCCCCAACGCTGCCTATTACTATTCAGCACTGAGAGTTTGGAAGAAGCGAAACCCAGTATTTGAATTTTGTTATTATGCCGAGGGCATTGAGAGATAAGCAGGTTGCACATAATCTTGGCTCGATTAACTCGATCTGGAACGTGGCCGTTCGGAGAGCGAACATCCGACGCCGCCGCCCTTATCAAACGCGCCATACGTTTGCATGTTGGTTATTGTCAGCCGGGGCAAACCCTGCTTTCATAGCAACTCAAATGGGACATGAAAATGCACAGATGGTTTATACCGTTTACTCTGCCTGGATACATGCTTTGGACGGCGATCAGATTGCGTTCCTCAACAAGCGCATAGATGAATACAACACTGCCCCCATAGTGCCCCTGAAGGTAAAATCAGTTTAGCTAACTCATTGTATTTATGGTGTGATTTCATGAAAAAGCTGTTTGTGCAGTTTTATCTTTTGCTGTTTGTCTGTTTTCTGGTGATGACCATGCTGGTCGGGCTGGTCTATAAGTTTACCGCCGAGCGCGCGGGCAAGCAGTCGCTGGATGACCTGATGAAAAGCTCGCTGTATCTGATGCGCAGCGAATTGCGTGAGATCCCGCCGCATGATTGGGCGCGCACGCTGAAAGAACTGGACCTGAATCTGTCGTTTAATATGCGCATCGAACCGCTTAAAAATTACGATCTCGATGCCCCTACGACGCAACGCCTGCGCGATGGAGACATCGTGGCGTTAGACGATCAGTACACTTTTATTCAGCGTATTCCGCGCAGCCATTACGTGCTGGCGGTCGGTCCCGTACCCTATTTGTATTTTTTGCATCAGATGCGTCTGCTCGATATGGCGCTGCTGGCGTTTATCGCTATCTCGCTGGCCTTTCCGGTTTTTATCTGGATGCGCCCGCACTGGCAGGATATGTTGCGTCTGGAATCCGCCGCGCAGCGTTTTGGCGACGGGCATCTTACCGAACGTATCCACTTTGACAGCGCCTCCAGCTTTGAGCGTCTGGGCGTGGCGTTTAACCAGATGGCCGATAACATTAATGCCCTGATCGCCAGTAAAAAGTTATTGATTGACGGCATCGCACACGAACTGCGTACCCCGCTGGTGCGCCTGCGCTATCGCCTGGAGATGAGTGAAAACCTGACGGAAGCAGAATTGCAGGCGCTTAATCGTGATGTGGGCCAGCTTGAAGCGCTGATCGAAGAGCTGCTGACCTACGCCCGACTCGATCGCCCGCAGAACGAGCTTAAACTCAGTACGCCCGACCTGTCGGCCTGGATTCACAGTCATATTGAGGATGTGCAAAGCGTGAATCCACAGCGCACGCTGCTGCTGGATAACAGCCCCGGCGATTACGGTGCGCTGGATATGCGCCTGATGGAGCGCGTGCTGGATAACCTGGTCAACAACGCCCTGCGTTACAGCGAAAACCAGCTTCGCATCAGCTTGCATTTGAACGGTAGCGAAGCCAATTTAGCGGTGGAAGATGACGGACCAGGCATTGCGCCAGACGAGCGTGAGCGGGTGTTTGAGCCGTTTGTGCGCCTCGACCCCAGTCGCGACCGGGCGACGGGCGGCTGCGGTCTGGGACTGGCGATTGTGCACTCTATCGCCCAGGCAATGGGCGGCCACGTGAGCTGCGACGCCAGTGAATTAGGCGGCGCGAAGTTCTGCTTTAGCTGGCCGGTCTATCACCATATCACGCTTCCTGACCCTGTCGGACGGACTTAGTCCTCGTCAGGTAAGCACTGCAAATGCCCATGCCGCACGCCACGCTGGGCAATAACATCATCGGCAAAATGCTGAATATCGCCCATATCACCTTTTAACACCGCGATCTCCAGACAATCCTCGTGGCTAACGTGGACGTGCAGCGTGGCCACCGACAGATCGTGATGATGGTGTTGCGTCGAAACCAGCCGCCGCGCCAGATCGCGCTTCTCGTGCTCATACACATACGACAGCACCGCAAACCCGTTTCTGCCGTGCTCCTGGGCCGTTTCCTGCGCCAGCGCACCGCGCAGAATATCGCGGAGCGCCTCCGAGCGATTGTTGTAACCTCTGCGCTGACTCAGGCTATCCAGCGTCTGGAGCAAATCATCATCGAGGGTAATAGTGACACGTTGCATCGGGTGTAAACCTTATTAACTGGTGCGTCGGCGCACGGGGAATGGGGGAAGTACCGCGTTTTGTAGCTCGCGTCCGGCGTCAGAGAAAAACGTTAACGCCGCACCCATTGTCTGGGTCTCAACGATTTTCCCGGCCTCCATCACCATAACCCGATCGCAAAACCGCTCTACCAGACGCAGATCATGGGTGATAAACAGGCACGCTGTCCCGAATTGTTGCTGGAGTTTTTTAAGCAAGCGAATCACGTTCGCCTGCAAGACCAGATCAAGATTCGACACCGCTTCATCGAGGATTAATAGCTTCGGTTCAACGGCCAGCGCCCGCGCAAGACATACGCGCTGCAATTGACCCCCGCTCAGCTGTGGAGGACGTTTAGTGAGAAGCGCATCATCCAGTTCTACCGCACGCAGCAGTTCGCGGGATCGGATTATCTGCTCGGTTTTAGATAAGGACAGAAGATGGCGCATCGGCTCGCGCAGGATTTCACTGACGGTTTTACGCGGATTTACCGCGCTGATCGCATCCTGAAACACCATCTGAATCTCGCGACGAAACGCTTTTTGTCTGGCCCGATTGAGCTGTGAAAGCGAGTCGCCCCGCCAGAACACCTCGCCCTGGCCGGGGGATTCCAGCCCCACCAGCAAACGCGCCAGCGTGCTTTTCCCACAGCCGCTGCGGCCCAACAGAGCCACGGTTTCGCCGGTTTTGAGGCTCATGGCGACATCGTTAAGCACCCGCTCTGAAGGCATATACTGATGCGAAAGTGCAGAAACAGACAGTAAGGTCATGACGTTAACTCCATGCCATACAGCGCCAGATGTGCCGACACCAGACCGCGCGTCACCGGATGCGTCGGCGCACGAAACAGCGCGTCAACCTCGCCCTGCTCCACAATCACGCCGTTATCCATTACCGCCACGTCATCCGCCAGTCGAGCAACCACGCCCATATCGTGCGTCACCAGCAGCATTCCAGGTGCGCGAGTTTGCATGATGCTGTCCAGCAGATCGAGAATCCGCGACTGCGCCACGGCATCCAGATCGGTGGTCGGTTCATCGGCGATGATAAACGGCGCATCGCACAGCATCACAATGGCGATCATCATCCGCTGTAACATGCCACCACTCATTTCGAACGGATAAAGCTTCAGCACCCGCGACGCCTCCTCCAGCCCAACGGCTTCCAGCGCGGCGATAAGCGCCCTGGCGTCTGACGGTTTATCCAGCGCCAGACAGGTTTCGCGGGCGTGCGTCGTCATGGTATGCAGCGGGTTAAAGGCGCTGCGCGGGTTTTGCATAATAGTGGCGATCTTCATTCCGCGAAGGCAATCCGGCGCGATTAACCTGCCGTCCGCCAGAATCTGGCCCGCCGTCTGACGCACACCGGCGGGCAACACGCCAAGCATGGCCGCGCAGGTCAGGGATTTCCCACTGCCACTTCCGCCGACCAGCGCCAGCACGCGTCCACGCCTGAGCGTCAAAGAAACGCCTTTCACCAGCGGGCGATCCGCTTCAAGCACGAGATTCTGTAAATCAATACGTTGTGGCATCAGTGGGCATGCTCCGTGAGCAGATGAGGATCGAGGTGATCGCGCAGGGCGTCACCCACCAGATTAAAGGCCATTACGCTGATAAATAGCGCCACCCCAGGCCAGACCATTTGCAGCGGCTGCGTCCAGATATACTGGCGCGCATCGTTGATCATCACGCCCCATTCGGCGGTTGGCGCGGTCACGCCTAAGCCGAGGAAGGACATCCCGGCGACGTGCAGCATCATATGGCCGATATCGAGCGTCGCCAGCACCAGCAGCGACGGCAGTGCAGCCCCGGTGAGATGATCGATAAAAATGCGTAGATTTCCGGCTCCTGAAAGGCGTGACGCGAGGACAAATTCTCGTTGGCGCAGGGCGATCACCAGACTGCGCACCATCCGCGCATACCAGGCCCAGTGGGACAGCGCGATGGCGATGATGACGTTGGTCAGCCCCGTCCCCAGTACGCCCACGAGGAAGAACGACAGAATCGAGGTCGGAAAGGTCATGAACATATCGGCGACGCGCATGGCGAGCTGATCGACTCGCCCGCCGAGCAGCCCGGCAGCGCCACCAACCACCATCCCTACTATCAGCACTAACAGCAGGCAGGCCATCACTGAGCCGAGCGACACGCGGGTGGCCGCCAGCAAACGAGAAAAAATGTCGCGCCCGAGATGGTCGGTGCCCAGCCAGTGCTGGCTGTCCGGCGACAACAGCCGCGAAGGCAAGTCAATCGCCTGCGGATCAAACGGCAGCCACCACTGGCTGGTCAGCGCAACCAGCGCCAGCAACGCGATGATGACCAGCGCCAGGCGAACGGAAAGACGCGCGGAACGATAGAAATTCATGCGTGCGCTCCTTCATGACGACGAATGCGCGGGTCGAGCGCCGCGTTCAGCACATCCACCGCCAGATTGCAGAGGACAAACACCACCACCATGATCAGCGTAAAGCACTGGATGACCGGATAGTCGCGGTTAAAAATCGCCGAGACCGCATAGCGCCCCACACCCGGCCAGGCAAAGATGTTCTCAATGATCATCGTCCCGCCAATCAGCTCGCCGATATGCATCCCCACGGCGGTGATCATCGGCAGCGAGGCATTGCGCAGAATGTGACGCCGCTCGGTTTGCTTGTGATTCAGACCGCGCAAACGCGCCCAGGTGACGTGGCGCTGTCCGGCGACGTCGAGCATGCTGGCCCGCAGCAGTCGGGCATTGATCGCCAACGACATAAACGCAATTGACACGGCGGGCAGAATCAAATGCTGCCAGTCACCGTAGCCCATCGCCGGGAGCCATTTGAGCCATACCGAGAAGCACATCACCAGCAGGAAGGCGAGCCAGAAGTTAGGCATCGAGACACCGAGAAACGAAATCACCCGCACAATAAAATCGGGCAGACGGTCACGATGACGCGCTGCCCAAATCCCCAGCGGCACCGACGTGAGCAAGATCAGCACCAGCGCCGCACCGGCCAGCAGCAGCGTGGCAGGCAAAAAATTCAGAACATCGTCCAGCACCGGGCGCTGAGTGGCGAATGACACCCCGAAATCGAGATGCAACGCACGCCAAAGCCAGGTGCCGTACTGCACGATTAAAGGCTGATCCAGCCCGAGCATCACCCGCGTCGACGCAACCATTTCCGGCGTGGGCGGCAGATTCGACAGACGAAGATAATCCAGCGCCGGATCGCCGGTCCCAAGACGCAGCATCAGAAAGATAATCACCGAGGCGGCGAATATCATCGGGACCAGCAGCAGTATGCGCCGCAAAATATAGCGCCCCATCAGGGTTTCACCGGCTGGATCTGTTCAAACGGAATGTCGGACGCGATGGGCGCGAACGGGATCACGCCCAGCGCTGGTTTCGCCACCACCATCATCGACACATAGCTGATGGGCAGATAAACCGCGTCGTTGTGCAGGCGAGTTAAGATATCGCGGTACAACGCCTGACGCTGCGTTTCATCGGTCGTCGAAAGCACTTCGCCGATCTCTTTGTCGATAACCGGTTTATCTGCGAGGCCCAGCTGAGCCTGGTAATCGGCATGAGAGGGAACGCGCATTGAGCTCATAAAAGCATGCGGGTCGTAGGGCGCGCCCCAGGTGCGGTTGAAGATCATGCCAAAGCGACCGTCGCGCTGACGAGCGTAAATGCTGCTCTCCTCTTCCCCTATCAGTGCCACATCGACGCCCACCTGACGCATATCGGCCTGAATGATTTCCGCCATTGATTTGCTCAGAGCATCGGTGCCGATATAAGACAGTTCAATCCGCAGCGGCTGACCGTTTTTCTCGCGGATCGCTTTTCCGCTGTGCGCCTTCCATCCGGCCTGTTCCAGCAGCGCTTTCGCCTGTTGCGGATCGTACTGACGCGGTTTCAGGCCAATGTTCGCGTAAGGCACTGTCGGAGCAAACAGCGTCTCCGCCACCTGCTGCGTACCGTACAGGGCGTTGTCAATCAGGGATTTTTTGTTGACCGCGTAGTTCAGCGCTTCGCGCACGGCGAGATCGTCCGTCGGCGTTTTGGCGGAGTTAAGCGCCAGCATCACCGTTTCGACGGGCTGAGAAAGCTGAGTACGATAGTGTACGCTTTGGCTAAAGCGGGCAAAGGTATCCAGCGGTAACAACCCTTCGTTGCCGTAAAGCAGGTCAATATCCCCCGTTTCAAAGGCCACGGCGCGGGTGGTTGGGTCCGGGATGACTTTCACCGTAATCTGGCGGATGGCGGGCTTTTCGCCCCAGTAGTGCTCGTTGCGCACCAGTACGTCGTATTGATTGAGTTTTGACTCTTTAAGCACCCACGGACCGGTGCCAATAGGCGCGGTAATGCCGTTCATCGTTTCGTTATTTTTAAACTGCGACGGCGCGATAAAGCGGAAAGGACGCGGCAGCGCGAGTTCTTGCAGGAACGGGTAATAGGCGCTTTTCAGCGTAATTTGCAGCTCGGTGTTATTGAGCGCTTTAACCTCGACAATCTGCCGGGCCAGTTCCAGCCAGGCGTGGCGCTGACGGTTATCCAGAACCGCACGGAAGTTCTCGGCGGCGGCCTGAGCAGTGAAGGGTTCACCGTTGGAAAATGTGACATTGTCACGCAACCTAAATACCCAGGTTTTGCCATCCGCCGAGTGGGTCCAGCTTTTCGCCAGCCAGGGTTTAACCGAACCATCGGTCTGGTATTTCACCAGTGGCTCGTACACCATGCTTTGAGCAAACATTTGATTGGGCGTATAAAGATGGGGATTGAGCGGTCCTACATTGACGGGCCACGCGGTTGTGAGTTCGTCGGGTGCGCCTGCCTGCGCGAAAAACGACACGCACGCCAGCAGCGCGCAGACAAAACGGCCAGATCTGGACAAAAGTTGCCTCTTACCCTTTCGGGGTAGCTAAAACGTGTGACGATTTTAGGTTTTCATCATACTTTTAAGCTGTCCTGGATCAACCGACGGGGCGCGGGAGACAGAAAATATACAAAATTCGTATATTTAAATCCCAATCAATAAGCACAGCTTTACCCTGCCCGACCCAATTCGCACCGTAGCCTGACCAGGCGTACTGTGCTATATAATAAGTATGTTGTAACTACTATGGGCGTATTATGGCGACTTACGATCTTCTCGAACGGCTGAACTCGACCTTTCACCAGATTGAACATGAACTGATGAGCCTGAGCGAACGGCTGAAAAGCTGTCGGCTGCTGGCCGCGCGCGTCTTTAGCTTGCCGGATGTGGTTAAAGGGGCGGAACACGATCCGCTGGATGTGATTGAGGTGAAACAGCACGTCGGAAAAGAGGCGCTGGATTTGACGATTGCCCACTACCGCCATCTGTTTATCCAGCAGCAGTCAGAAAATCGCAGCAGCAAAGCCGCCGTGCGCCTGCCGGGCGTCATCTGCCTGCAATGCGATGCCCCCCTTCGCGAGCAGATCGAAAATCAGATCTCACAGATTAATACGCTGAAGGCCGCGTTTGAGAAAATCGTCACCGAAGAGTCTGGTCTGGCCCCTGCCGCGCGCTTTGAGTGGGTGCATCGCCAGTTGCCGGGTCTGATTACTCTCAACGCTTACCGCTCGCTGACCCTGCTGCGCAAGCCAGCGACTTTGCGCTTTGGTTGGGCGAACAAGCACATCATCAAGAATTTCACCCGTAATGAGGTGCTGTCGATGCTGGAGAAGAGTCTCAAATCCCCGCGCACTATGGCGCCCTGGTCGCGCGAGCAGTGGATTGAGCGTCTCGAACAGGAGTACGAGAATATCGCCGCGCTGCCTGCCGATGCGCGGCTCAAAATCAAACGTCCGGTGAAAGTGCAGCCGATTGCGCGCGTCTGGTATTCCGGTGAGCAAAAACAGGTGCAGTACGCCTGCCCGACGCCGTTGATTGCGCTGTACGACACCGACCAGGGGGCGATGGTGCCCGATATCGGGGAGCTGCTGAACTACGATGCCGAAAATATTCAGCACCGTTATAAACCGCAGGCACAGCCGCTGCGATTGATTATCCCACGGCTGCACCTGTATGTGGCGGAGTGATTACTTCTGGCTACCGACCATCTCTTCCGGACGCACCCAGAGATCAAATTCGGCTTCGCTCAGATAGCCCAGCGCCAGCGCAGAGGCTTTTAGCGTTAACCCCTCTTTGTGCGCTTTTTTGGCAATTTCTGCCGCTTTATCGTAGCCAATATGGGTGTTGAGCGCGGTCACCAGCATCAGGGATTCATTCAGCAGCTGACTGATGCGCTCCCGGTTCGGCTCTATCCCCGTCGCGCAGTGTTCGTTAAAACTTTCCATCCCGTCTGCCAGCAGGCGCACCGATTGCAGGAAGTTATGGATAACCATCGGGCGATAGACGTTAAGCTCAAAGTTGCCCGATGCCCCGCCAAGATTCACCGCCACGTCGTTGCCAATAACCTGGCAGCACAGCATGGTCACGGCTTCGCACTGCGTTGGATTCACTTTTCCCGGCATGATCGAACTGCCAGGCTCGTTTTCCGGAATACTGATTTCCCCGATACCACAGCGTGGGCCGGACGCCAGCCAGCGCACGTCGTTGGCGATTTTCATTAGCGACGCCGCCAGCCCTTTCAGCGCACCGTGGGCATGGACTAATGCGTCACAGGTGCCGAGGGCTTCGAATTTGTTTGGTGCGGTCACAAACGGCTGACCGGTGATCTCTGCCAACTCTTTCGCCACGCGCACCGCATATTCCGGGTGGGTATTCAGCCCGGTACCGACCGCCGTGCCGCCCAGCGCCAGCTCAGACAGATGCGGCAGGCTATTATCGATATGTCTGAGGTTATGCTCCAGCATCGCCACCCAGCCGGAAATCTCCTGGCCGAGCGTCAACGGCGTGGCATCCTGTAAATGAGTGCGACCAATTTTAACAATATCGCCGAACGCCTGTGATTTCTGGCTCAGAGTTTGGGTCAGCACCTTCAATTGCGGAATGAGGTGTTCGCGCAGCGCAACGATCGCCGCGACGTGCATCGCCGTCGGGAAGACGTCGTTGGAGCTCTGGCTTTTATTGACGTCATCGTTCGGGTGAACTTTACGCTCCATGCCGCGCACGCCGCCCAGCAGTTCGCTTGCGCGGTTGGCCAGCACTTCGTTCATGTTCATGTTGCTTTGCGTGCCGGAGCCGGTCTGCCAGATGGCGAGCGGGAATTCGTCGGGGTGTTTATCAGCCAGCACTTCATCGGCGGCACTGATGATAGCCGTCGCTTTCTCGGCGGGAAGCAGGCCTAAATCCTGGTTAACTTTTGCGGCGGCGCGTTTGGTCAGCGCCAGAGCGTGGATCAGCGAGACGGGCATTTTCTCCGTTGAGATACGGAAATGCTCCAGCGAGCGCTGGGTTTGCGCGCCCCATAGCTTGTCAGCCGGGACGTCGATAGCGCCCATTGAATCGTTCTCGCGACGTGTGGTGGTCATTACTTTCTCCTTGATAACAATGAAATGGGGGACATTGCTCACATGCTGGATTAAGTATTGTTTGCTTCAAAAAAACGGTATGGCGCTTTGTGCGCTCTTTATTTGCCGGGTGGCGGTTAAGTATCGCCAGGTCCGGGATTCTACGGTTTTTGTGTCGGGTGGCGCTTCGCTTACCCGACCTACAGACCCAAGGTTTTGTAGGCCGGGTAAGGCGAAGCCGCCACCCGGCACTGTTTAAAAACTACTTAACACACGCCGAACACTGGGACGACTGGATCTGTTTGAAGAAGTCGTTGCCTTTGTCATCCACGAGGATAAACGCCGGGAAATCTTCCACTTCAATTTTCCAGATAGCTTCCATCCCCAGTTCCGGGTATTCCACGCACTCCAGGCTCTTGATGCTGCCCTGCGCCAGAACCGCAGCCGGACCACCGATGCTCCCGAGATAGAATCCGCCGTGTTTATGACAGGCATCCGTCACCTGCTGGCTGCGGTTGCCTTTCGCCAGCATGATCATGCTCCCGCCGTTGGCCTGCAGCTGATCCACATAGGAATCCATGCGTCCTGCCGTGGTCGGGCCAAGTGAACCCGAGGCATAACCGTCTGGCGTTTTCGCCGGTCCCGCGTAGTAAATCGGGTGATCTTTCACGTACTGCGGCAGACCTTCGCCGTTCTCCAGACGCTCCTGCAACTTGGCGTGAGCAATGTCGCGCCCGACGATAATGGTGCCGTTCAGCGACAAACGCGTCGAAACCGGATACTGGGACAGCTGCGCCAGGATCTCGCTCATCGGACGGTTAAGGTCAACGTGAACCGCTTCGCCTTCACCGGCTTTGCGCAGCTCTTCCGGGATGTATTTCCCTGGGTTGTTTTCCAGTTTTTCGATCCAGATACCGTCGCGGTTGATCTTCGCTTTAATGTTGCGATCCGCCGAACAGGAGACGCCCATTCCGACCGGGCAAGACGCACCGTGGCGCGGCAAACGAATGACGCGGATGTCGTGGGCGAAATATTTGCCGCCGAACTGCGCGCCGAGGCCCAGGTTTTGCGCTTCGATCAGCAGTTCCTGTTCAAGCTGAACGTCGCGGAACGCCTGACCGTGTTCGTTCCCTTCCGTCGGCAGACCGTCATAGTATTTCGTGGACGCCAGTTTGACGGTTTTCAGGGTACTTTCCGCCGAGGTGCCGCCGATGACAAACGCAATGTGATACGGCGGACAGGCAGCCGTGCCGAGCGTGCGCATCTTCTCGACCAGATAGTTTTTCAGCTTGCCCGGCGAGAGCAGCGCTTTGGTTTCCTGATACAGATAGGTTTTGTTGGCAGAACCGCCACCTTTGGCGATGCACAGGAATTTGTACTCGTCGCCGTCGACGCTGTAGAGGTCAATCTGCGCTGGCAGGTTGGTGCCCGTATTCACCTCTTTGTACATATCCAGCGCCGCATTTTGCGAATAGCGCAGGTTATCTTCGATGTAGGTGTTATACACGCCATGCGCCAGCGCGGCTTCGTCGCCGCCGCCGGTCCAGACGCGCTGGCCTTTTTTGCCGGTGATGATCGCCGTGCCGGTGTCCTGACAGGTCGGCAGAATGCCTTTCGCAGCGATATCGGAGTTACGCAGGAATTGCAGCGCGACGTATTTGTCGTTTTCGCTGGCCTGCGGATCGCTCAGGATATCGGCAACCTGCTGCTGATGCGCCGGACGCAGCATAAAGGAGGCATCGTGGAAGGCGTGCTGCGCGAGCAAGGTCAGCGCCTGGGGGTCAACTTTTAGGATCTCCTGCCCTTCGAATTCAGAGACAGAGACGTGGTCAGATGTTAACAGATAGTATTCGGTCTGATCCTTCGCCAGCGGGAAAGGATCTTGATAATGAAAGGGTTTGTTCGACATTGTTCTCTCACTTACTGCTTCGGTCTGATTATTTAAGAGCAGATGTTCCGCTGCCCTGCTTTAAAAGCGAGTTTGCTTATCCTACACAATTTTTTAACAAAAACTGAGACTAGTACGACTTTTTACATGCGCAGGTTACTTCCGCGCGGTTTATTGCTTTAATACGCGAAGATAATTCCACATTTGAAACAGGGCTTGATAATGCAAAAACTCATCAACTCAGTGCAGAACTATGCCTGGGGAAGTCAAACTGCGTTAACGGATCTCTACGGTATCGCCAATCCCGACAATCTGCCGATGGCGGAACTGTGGATGGGTGCGCATCCGAAGAGCAGCTCAAAAATTGAAGACGCCAGCGGTCAGGTGCGTTCTCTGCGTGATGTGATCGACGCCGATAAAGCCGCGCTGCTCGGTGATGCGGTTGCCCAGCGTTTCGGCGAATTGCCGTTCCTGTTCAAGGTACTGTGTGCCGCACAGCCGCTGTCTATTCAGGTTCACCCGAACAAAAAAGCGTCTGAAATCGGTTTTGCAAAAGAGAATAAAGCCGGAATTCCGCTGAATGCCGCCGAGCGTAACTACAAAGATCCGAACCACAAGCCGGAACTGGTTTTCGCCTTAACGCCATTCCTGGCGATGAACGCCTTTCGCGAGTTCTCCGAGATTGTCTCCCTGCTGCAACCGGTCGCAGGCGCCCATCATGCCATCGCCCATTTCCTCGAGAACCCTGATGCGGCAGGCCTGAGCCAGCTTTTTGCCAGCCTGCTGAACATGCAGGACGACGAAAAATCTCACGCGCTGGCAGTGCTGAAAGCCGCGCTGAACAGCCAGCAGGGCGAACCGTGGCAGACCATTCGCCTGATCTCTGAATTCTACCCGAACGACAGCGGCCTCTTCTCCCCTCTGCTGCTGAACGTGGTGAAGCTGAATCCGGGCGATGCGATGTTCCTGTTTGCCGAAACGCCGCACGCTTACCTGCAAGGCGTGGCGCTGGAAGTGATGGCGAACTCCGATAACGTCCTGCGTGCCGGTCTGACGCCGAAGTACATCGACATTCCTGAACTGGTGGCGAACGTGAAATTCGTGGCGAAACCTGCCGCAGAGCTGCTCACTCAGCCGGTGAAAAACGGCGCAGAGCTGGACTTCCCGATTCCGGTTGACGATTTCGCTTTTGCGCTGCATGACCTGAGCGCAACGGAGACAGCGGTTTCACAGCAGAGCGCGGCGATCCTGTTCTGTGTTGAAGGCGAAGCGGTGCTGAGCAAAGGTGAGCAGCGCCTGGTGCAGAAACCGGGTGAATCGGCATTTGTGGCGGCGAATGAGTCACCGATCAGCATCAGCGGCACTGGCCGTTTGGCTCGAGTCTTCAATAAGCTATAAGTTTATCGGCACTCTTGCTAAGCTAGTTAAAGGCTTTATATCACCAGGCGGTTTCTACCGCCTGGTTTCATTTTAGGGATAATCACGATGAAAAAATCGGTTGTAGCGGTTAGCGTTGTTGTCGCATTAGGCGTGGTCTGGACGGGTGCTTCGTGGTTCACCGGTAAGCAGCTGGAGAGCCGTCTGGCGGAAATGGTGGCGCAGGCCAACAGCGAAATTAAACGTACGGCACCCGAAGCCGGGCTGGAATTGAGCTATCAGGATTATCAGCGCGGCGTCTTCAAGAGCCACATGCAACTGGTGGTTAAACCCGTTGCAGGCAGTGAAAATGGCTGGCTGAAGGCCGGTCAAAGCGTGGTACTAAACGAAGTGGTCGATCACGGCCCATTCCCGTTGGCTCAGCTTAAGCATTTCAATCTGATCCCTTCGATGGCGTCGGTTAAATCCACGCTGGTGAATAACGAAGCGACCAAACCGCTGTTCGACCTGGCGAAAAACGAATCGCCATTTGTGGTGGATACCCGCATCAGCTACGCCGGTGATACGAGTTCTGATATCGCCCTGAAAGCGCTGAATTATGAAAAAGGTGAAGAGAAAGTCGCCTTCAGCGGTGGCGATTTCAAACTGGATGCGGACCGTGAAGGCAACGTAATTTCCCTGAGTGGAACAGCGGAAAGCGGACTGGTCAATGCGGTGAACGAATACGATCAGAAGGTCCAGATGACCTTCAATAACCTGAAACTGGACGGTAACAGCCGCCTGACCAGCTTTGATGAACGCATTGGCGATCAAAAAATTAGCCTTGAGAAATTGTCACTTGGCGTGGAAGGTAAAGAGATGGCCGTGCTGGAAGGCATGAATCTGGACGGCAAATCGGAAATCACCAAAGACGGCAAAAGCGTGAACAGCCAGCTGGACTACAGCCTGAATAGCCTGAAAGTACAGAATCAGGATCTGGGCTCCAGCAAACTGACGCTGAAAATCGGCAATATCGACGGCCAGGCGTGGCACCAGTTCAGCCAACAGTATCGTGCTCAGAGCCAGGCGCTGCTGGCCGATAAAGAGCTGATGACAAAAAATCCTGAGCTGTATCAGCAAAAAGCAATGGATGCTCTGTTAAGCAACCTGCCGCTGCTGCTGAAAGGCGAACCGGTGATCACCATTGCTCCCCTGAGCTGGAAAAACGGCAAAGGCGAAACCAACTTTAATCTGTCTCTGTTCCTGAAAGATCCGGCAACAGCGACCGGTGAAGCGCAGACTCTGGCGCAGGAAGTGGATCGCAACGTGAAGTCCATCGATAGCAAACTGACCATTCCGGTGGATATGGCTACCGAGTTTATGACGCAAATAGCGAAGCTCGAAGGCTATAACGAAGCCGATGCGGCGAAGCTGGCAAGCCAGCAAGTGAAAGGCATGGCGGCGATGGGCCAGATGTTCCGCATTACGACGCTTGAAGACAACGTGATTGGCACCAGCCTGCAATACGCAAACGGCCAGGTCACGCTGAACGGGCAGAAAATGCCGCTGGAAGATTTCGTCGGCATGTTCGGAATGCCAACGCTGGGAATGCCGGAACCGGCTGAACCTGCGGCTCCGCAGCAGTAACGGTGAAAAAAGCCGGGTGGCGCTGCGCTTACCCGGCCTAAAGAGCCAGTGCGATCAAGGGTTTTGTAGGCCGGGTAAGGCGAAGCCGCCACCCGGCTTTTTTTATGACGAGAAATCCACTCCCTGTCGCCAGCGATTCTCCCAGTGAGCAAGATACTGCGCCACCAGGTCCGGGGCGTTGTGGATCACAATCACGTTTTCCGAGTTTTTGTATTCCGCCGTTTTGGCGAAGTTGAATGAGCCGGTCTCCACCGTGCACCCGTCGACGATAATCACTTTATCGTGCTGAATTCGATAATGATCGTCGGTTCTCAGCTTGATGCCATTTTGCGTCACATAGCGCATCGCCAGCAGGCTTTTATCGCTGATGTTTCCCTTCTCATCGATCACAATTTGCACGTCAACGCCGCGCTTTTGCGCCGCCACCAGCGCGTTCATCACATCCGGGGCGCTGAATGAAAAGGCCATCATGCGGATCGATTTTTCGGCATTATTAATCGTTTTCAGCACCAGTTCCTGGGCGCCGCCCTCCGGTGAGAATCCGACTTCAATATTGCTTGAGGCGATCGAAACAGCGGGAATGAACGCTAATGCGAGCAGAGTTTTGAAGATTTGCATGAAGATAATCGTTTTACAGAACTTAACAGGAGCGCCGAATATGCATCCTTCAACGGGTGTGGCTCTTGATCTGGATCACCGCAACACACCGTGCCGGACTGAAAATAGCCAAAATTCTGCGCCGCGCTAACCGCAATCTTTGTATAATACGCGCTCCATTTTCCAGACAGGGCGGCACAGTCAGCTTTCAAGAATGAACATGAAAACACCATTACTGCTCTTGTCCCTGTTGGTGTTAGCTGGCTGTGGAAACAGTACGTTATCGCAAATGGAAATGCCGGTACAAAAACGCGCTCACATTGTGGTCGGTGATTACGGGCGCGGCATCGACCCCATGATCCATCTGTATATGCAGGATAAAAACGTCACCGGGATGATTGTCGCGATTATTCAGCATAATGGTCCCGCCGAATTTCACAGTTACGGTGTCACTGACGAGAAAAATCGCCACCCCATCAATCCTGATACATTGTTCGCCCTGGGTTCGTTGAGTAAAGGTGTCACCGCCGAAGTGACCACGCTGCTGGTCAATGAGGGAAAACTCAACTGGACGGATACGCTCGACACCCTGCTGCCTGCCGACACGCCGTTAAGCCCTGATGCGAAAAATATCACCCTGCTACAGCTGGTGACTCACACCTCCGGTTTGCCGCGTCAACCTATGGATCTGTTGACGCTGGAAAATCTTATGCGTTATTTCAGCACCGGTGAGAACTTTTATTCAGAGCTTGATAGCAACAACGTCCTGACTTATCTGAGCGATTTCGACGCCCCCGACTCTCACGCACCGCAGTATTCAAATATCGGCTATGCCATTCTGGGCTACATTTTGCAAAGGCACGCCGAAGAGCCCATTGAAGCACTGGCACAGCGCGAGATATTTGCCCCGTTGCACATGAGTAACAGCAGTTACAGGCCAGAGCGGCTCAAGTCTTATCCGTATCGCGCACTCGGTCATGCTGGCGATCAGCCCAAATTGATCCCCCGTGGAGAGCTCACGCCGGACTGGCATTTCCAGCACAATATGACCGCTGCGGCCAGCCTGTACAGCAGCGCCCGCGATCTTGCGACCTACGCCCGAGCGCACTTCAGCCCTACCGATCAAGACGCACTCAATCAGACGTTTAAAGACGTCACCCGCACCTACTATTACCGGCAGAAAGAGGCCGCCAATATTGCCTGGGTGAGTGACGAAATGAACGGTCAGAAAATGACCTATCAGGTGGGGTATATTGGTGGATATTCCAGTTACATTGGTTTTGATAAGCAAAATCAGAATGCGGTGATCGTGCTACAAAATAGCTTTAACTGGAGCAACTACATTGGCCAGACGATCCTGACGCACCTGGCAAAACAGCCGAAAACCCTCGCTGCAAACTGACGGTGCTACTTCACCGTCACCAGCCGCGCCGAGACAATCTGATGCCCGGCTTGTACGTCTGATTTTTCAATTCGCTGCATGATTCTGTCCGCCAGCGTGTAGCCCATCTCCCGCGCTGGCGTTGTCGCCCAGACGATAGGCAGATCGTCTAATGCATTTTCTCCAACGTCAGCAAAAGCGCCCAAAGCCACCTGCTGATCGAAGAAAGTCTCAACGCCGCCTTCACCGCTCTGGCGTCCGGCGCGGATCAGGCCGAACCACGCGCCCATCGCAATAATATCGTTGTAGCAAATCACCGCGCTGATGGTGGGATTGCTGCGCAACAATGCGCCCATAGCTTCCGCCGCTTTCTTCTGGCTGGATTCACACTCGACCACCCATTCGCTGTGGAATGGCAGGCCATATTTAATCAGCGTTGAGCAGTAGCCGCCCACGCGTTCGGCGCGGGTCAGCGAGGAACTCTTCCCGCCCAGCCACGCGATTTTCTGATGACCGCGACGAATCAGATGTTCAGTCAGCATTTGTGCTGCCTGCATGTTGTCGGGCCGCAGGGTATCGGCTTCATCGAGATAGCTGGCGCGCGAGGCAAACACCAGTGGAACGCCCTTTTGCGCCGCACGTTCGCACAGTTCACTGCCCACGCCCGACGCGCCCGCGATGATTACACCGTCCACGCCCTGGGTCAGCAGCATATCCAGACGGGAAAGCAGCTGATCCGCTTCGCGTCCCCCGTGCAGCAAGAAAACCATTCGCCCCTGCGCTTCCAGCGCCTCCGTCAGCCCGGCGGTCAGTTCCGCATAAAACGGCGAGGTGAGATCGCGCACAATCAGCCCAATAACGCCGCTTTGCCCGCCGCGAAGCGAAGCCGCCTGACGGTTACGTACAAACCCCAGTTGCTCTACCGCCTCGTTCACGCGCTGACCGGTAGCAGGAGAAATGCGCCCTTTTCCGCTCAGCACCAACGAAACGGTACTGACCGATACTCCGGCCACCAGCGCAACATCATTAATGGTTACCTTTTTCGCAACAGACATGTGAACGCCCAACTCCCTGATGTGCAGTCCGATAAAACGTTTTATCAATAGGTTCTATTTATACTGCTAATTAAAGCACGAGAATGTGATTCAGAGCGCACTAAAGTTTGGTAAAACGTTTTATCTTCTCGCCACAACGAAACAGATAAAACCCTTTTAACCTTCAAGGAGTCGTTTTATGACGGCGAAAGCAGCACCAAAAATATCGCTGTGGGAGTTCTTCCAGCAACTGGGTAAAACCTTTATGTTGCCGGTGGCACTGCTCTCGTTTTGCGGGATCATGCTCGGGATCGGCAGCTCGCTCAGCAGCCACGATGTCATTACTCTGATCCCATTCCTGGGCAATCCGGTGCTGCAGGCGATCTTCATCTGGATGAGCAAAGTCGGCTCCTTCGCGTTTAGCTTCCTGCCGGTGATGTTCTGTATCGCAATCCCGCTGGGTCTGGCGCGCGAAAACAAAGGCGTGGCCGCATTTGCGGGTTTCGTCGGTTACGCGGTGATGAACCTGGCAGTGAACTTCTGGCTGACCGCCAAAGGCATTCTGCCAACCACTGACGCTGCCGTCCTGAAAGCCAACAACATTCAGAGCGTGCTGGGCATTCAGTCCATCGACACCGGGATCCTCGGTGCGGTCATTGCGGGCGTGATCATCTGGATGCTGCACGAGCGCTTCCACAATATCCGCCTGCCTGACGCCCTGGCATTCTTCGGCGGTACGCGCTTTGTGCCGATTGCTACCCTCTTCGTTATGGGCCTGTTTGGCCTGATTATTCCACTGATCTGGCCGGTCTTCGCGATGGGAATCACCGGCATTGGCCGCATTATTAACAGCGCGGGCGATTTCGGTCCGATGATTTTCGGTACCGGTGAACGTCTGCTGCTGCCGTTTGGTTTGCAGCATATTCTGGTGGCGCTGATCCGCTTTACCGAAGCGGGCGGCACGATGGACGTGTGCGGTCACGATGTCAGCGGCGCATTGACTATCTTCCAGGCGCAGCTGAGCTGCCCGACTACCCACGGCTTCTCTGAAAGCGCGACCCGCTTCCTGTCGCAGGGTAAAATGCCGGCCTTCCTCGGCGGTCTGCCGGGTGCCGCTCTGGCGATGTACCACTGCGCACGCCCTGAAAACCGTCACAAAATTAAAGGCCTGCTGATCTCTGGCGTTATCGCCTGCGTGGTCGGCGGAACAACTGAGCCAATCGAGTTCCTGTTCCTGTTCGTCGCTCCGGTTCTGTACCTCATTCACGCCGTGCTGACCGGCCTGGGCTTCACCGTGATGGCGGTTCTGGGTGTGACTATCGGCAACACCGACGGCAACGTTATCGACTTCGTGGTGTTCGGTATCCTGCACGGTCTGTCGACCAAATGGTACCTTGTACCCGTGGTTGCGGCGATTTGGTTCGCGGTGTACTACGGTATCTTCCGCTTCGCGATTACGCGCTTTAACCTCAAAACGCCGGGCCGTGATAGCGATACAGCCAGCACTGAACAAGCGGTTGTAGGCACTGTTGGTAAATCGGGCTACAACACGCCAGCGATTCTGGCGGCTCTCGGCGGTGCGGATAATATTACCTCGCTGGATAACTGCATCACCCGCCTGCGCCTGTCGGTAAACGATATGTCGAAGGTAGACACCAACGCCCTGAAGGCCAACCGGGCCATCGGCGTGGTACAGTTGAATCAGCATAATTTGCAGGTGGTGATTGGACCGCAGGTCCAGTCGGTTAAAGATGAACTATCGACGCTCATGCGTACGGTAGAAGCCTGACACCTCGCCCCCTTCTAGTGAAGGGGGTTTTACTTTAAGGACGAGAGCCATGTTTGATTTTTCAACCGTCGTCGATCGCCACGGAACCTGGTGTACGCAGTGGGATTACGTCGCTGACCGCTTTGGCGCGGACGATCTACTGCCCTTCACCATTTCCGATATGGATTTTGCCACCGCACCGTGCATTACCGAGGCGCTGCACCAGCGCATCAACCACGCCATATTTGGCTACAGTCGCTGGAAGAACGACGAGTTTCTCGCTGCCGTGGCGCACTGGTTCCGGCAACGTTTTAATAGCCGTATCGACACCGACACCCTCGTGTATGGCCCGTCGGTGATTTATATGGTCTCCGAGCTTATCCGCATCTGGTCCAAACCCGGTGACGGCATTGTGGTCCACACCCCCGCTTACGACGCGTTTTATAACGCCGTGCAGGGTAACGATCGCAAAGTCGTTCCTGTTCCGATGCAAAAAAATGCGACCGGCTGGGCGTGCGATATGACCCGACTGGAAGCTGAGCTGGCGAAACCTGAGAACACCGTTCTGCTGCTGTGTAGCCCACAAAACCCGACAGGGAAAGTCTGGACGCGCGACGAGCTAAACATCATGGCCGAGCTGTGTGACCGTTACGATGTGGCGGTGATCAGCGATGAAATTCATATGGATATGGTGTGGGGAGACCATCAGCATACGCCGTGGAACGAAGTGGCTAAGAGCAAGTGGGCGCTGCTGACCTCAGGCTCCAAGAGTTTTAACATTCCGGCGCTGACCGGCGCGTACGGGCTGATCGGCGATGACGAAAGTCGCGCGAGTTATTTGAAAGCATTGAAAGGTCGCGACGGACTTTCGTCCCCTTCCGTGCTGGCGCTGACGGCGCATATTGCCGCTTACGAGCAAGGCGAAGCGTGGCTGGATGCACTGCGGGCTTATCTGGAAAATAATCTGCACTATGTAGCAGAACAGTTAAACGCTGCGTTCCCACAGCTCAACTGGCAGCCGCCGGAAGCCACTTATCTGGCGTGGATTGATTTGAGTCCATTAGGCATCGATGATAAATCGCTGCAAAAAGTCCTCATCGAACAGCAAAAAGTGGCGATTATGCCGGGATATACCTACGGCGTGGAAGGTCAGGGTTATGTGCGTTTGAATGCAGGATGTCCGCGCAGCAAGCTGGAACAAGGGGTTGAGCGGTTAATCGCAGGGATTCAATCTCTGCTGTAACGGGTTGCGCAATAGAATTTCCTATTGCGCAAATAGCTTTTTACCTGCAAATGTTTTTATAATGTGGCGCACTTTAACCAGAAAATGAGTGCGACCATGATTGATACACGTCTTCCGTTAACCGATATCCACCGTCATCTTGATGGCAACATTCGTGCCCAAACTATTCTCGATCTTGGCCGCCAGTTTAATTTATCCCTCCCCGCTCAAACTATTGAGACCCTGATCCCCCACGTGCAGGTAACGACGAACGAGCCGGATCTGGTGAGTTTCCTCGGCAAGCTGGACTGGGGCGTGAAAGTGCTGGCCTCGCTGGATGCCTGTCGTCGCGTCGCGTTTGAAAACATCGAAGATGCTGCGCGCAACGGCCTGCACTATGTCGAACTGCGTTTTTCCCCAGGCTACATGGCAATGACCCACAATCTGCCTGTTGAAGGTGTGGTAGAAGCCGTTATCGAAGGCGTGCGCGAAGGCTGTAAAGCGTTTGACGTTCAGGCGCGTCTGATTGGTATTATGAGCCGTACTTTTGGTGAAGCCGCGTGTCTGCAAGAGCTGGAAGCGTTGCTGGCCCACCGCGACCATATTACGGCCGTCGACCTGGCCGGTGACGAGCTGGGCTTCCCCGGCAGCTTGTTCCTCTCCCACTTCAACCGCGCACGCGATGCAGGCTGGCATGTCACCGTACATGCGGGCGAAGCGGCAGGCCCGGAAAGTATCTGGCAGGCCATTCGTGAGCTGGGTGCCGAGCGTATCGGCCACGGCGTGAAGGCCATTGAAGACAAAGCGCTGATGGATTTCCTGGCTGAACAGCGTATCGGTATCGAATCGTGTCTGACGTCCAATATCCAGACCAGCACGGTCGCGTCCCTGGCACAGCATCCGCTGAAAATCTTCCTTGAACATGGCGTGCTGGCAACGCTGAACACCGACGATCCGGCGGTTCAGGGTATCGATATTATCCATGAGTATCATATCGCCGCACCTCAGGCAGGTCTGAGCCGTGAGCAGATTCGCCAGGCACAGATCAACGGGCTGGAGATTGCGTTCCTGAGCGCAGCGGAGAAACAAGCGCTGCGCGATAAAGTCGCTGGTTGATAAACCTCTTGTCGGGCGGCACTTCTTTTGCCGGCCAACACAGATAAATAAAAGGCCGGCACATTCGCCGGCCTTTTTCACTCTTACGCCAGACAGAGCGTCGAGCGGTGTTTCGCTGATTCGATACCCAGCTCGATCAGTTCCATAATCTGAATCGCCTGGCTGGCCGGAACCGGGTTTTCGCCCGTACCGTTCAGCGCATCGCGAATTGCTGCATAGTAGGCCGGGTAATTGCCCGGCAGCGTCAGCCAGGTTTCCTGTACCTGTTCTTCGCCTTCAACACGCGTCAGAACACCATCACGCATATCGTAGCCCCAGTCTTCCTGCGGCAGACGTTCGCCGTTTTTGAGGCGGTCTTCCTGCGGATCCAGACCAAACTTGACGTAGCTCCCGCGCGTACCATGAACAATGTATCGCGCAGATTCTGCCGCCGCCAGCATGGTACCGTGCAGGACCACGCGACGCTGCGGATAGCTCAGAATCGCATGGAAGTAGTCCGTTGCCTGTGCGCCAGGACGCAGCTGCGCCAGATCGACCGTCATGCTGACCGGCAGGCCAAACAAATTCACCGCCTGGTCCAGAAGATGCGGGGCCAGATCGTACCAGATACCACTTCCCGGACCGGCCTGTTCGCGCCAGCGATTACGCACCTGCGGACGGAAGCGGTCGAAATGAGATTCGAAATACGCCACCTCACCCAACGTTCCTTCGCCAATCAGCGCTTTGAGCGTCAGGAAATCACTGTCCCAGCGACGATTATGGAAAACCGACAGCAATCGCCCAAGGCTTTTTGCCAGTGCGTCCAGCTCGCGTGCCTGCGACAACGTGACCGTGAAAGGTTTATCCACCACCACGTGCTTGCCCGCTTCCAGCGCGGCTTTCGCCAACGGGAAGTGCGTGTCATTGGGGGTGGGAATGACGATTAAATCGATGTTTGGATCGTTAAACAGGTGTTTAGGCTCAGAAACTACCGGAACCGTTGGCCAGTCAGCGTGAACTTTTGTCGCATCGCTGCTCGAAACTGCTGCCAGCTCCATTCCAGGCGTACCAGCAATCAGCGGCGCGTGGAACGTCTTGCTGGCATACCCATAACCAATTAATCCTACGCGGATTTTGTCACTCATGTCATTGCCTCTCGTCGTTGCTTTCGCTCATTCTCACACTATCAACATTGCTGTCACAACAATTTTGTAATGGATTACAAAAAGTAAAATAGCACGAGTCACCTTTTGTCTTTGTTACATTCATATAACATGCTGAATTCATACAAGGAAACCGTTCCCAAAGGACTTGCGATAGCCGAAACAGCGCTGTAACATTCTCAAACTGTATTTATGGATAAATCACAAACAAAGATCATGACGTCAATAATCAATCGAATTGTGGAATTAGCGGGATGGGTTGTCCTCGGTGTTTCAGTCATTTTGCTCGGCGTTGCCAGCCACATTGATAACTACCAGCCACCTGAGCCTGTTGCCGCCTCTCAGGCGAAATAAGTCGCAATGAAAGAGTGACATATGCTGTCAGTTGCGTATTGCCAGTGGCAGAAATCAGCGTTAACCTTCTTCCTTGGGCGTCGTCCGACGCCTGATTTATTCAAAGAAAACTCCTAATTTAGCCTTAACACTTGAGTGGGCCGTTTACGTCCTTATTTATCCGTTTATTATTCGACCGAATTTCCCTGCCAGTAAAATTTACTTTTAAAATGGAAGCTTAATAAAATGACAGTTCAGGACTATTTATTAAAATTTCGCAAGATCAGTTCTCTCGAGAGCCTGGAAAAACTGTTTGACCATTTGAACTACACGCTCACCGATAATCAGGACATCATCAATATGTATCGCGCCGCCGACCATCGCCGTGCGGAGCTGGTGTCAGGCGGACGCTTGTTCAACGTCGGCGAAGTCCCTAAATCAGTTTGGCGCTACGTGCTGTAAGACGGTAGCCATCAGCGCGAAATGTTATATACTCACGCCCCGGTAAATTTGCCGGGTATCATTTCGCGCAGACTGAGGGAGATAACATGACCACATCGCCTGGAGAAAAAATCGGAGGCTGGTTACTCGCCCCGCTCGCCTGGTTACTGGTTGCTTTGTTAAGCGCATCGCTTGCGCTGCTGCTGTACACCACGGCTCTCGTCACGCCGTATGCGTTAAAGAATCTGACCTCGCAAAGCACCGTGAATATCGCTTTATGGTTTGCTTCATTCGGTTTTGCTATCGCCATGTGGTATTACACCCTTTGGCTGACCATCGCGTTCTTTAAACGTCGTCAGAAAGTACGCAAGCATTACATTATCTGGCTGCTGATTTCTGTGCTGCTGGCTATTAAGGCTTTCGCCTTTTCGCCGGTTTCAGACTTACTGGCGACACGCCAGCTGCTGTTCCCGCTGCTGGCCGCCGCGCTCTTCGCACCCTATTTCAGGCGCTCAGCCCGCGTGAAAAAGACCTTTGTGAATCCGTAATAACCCTACAGTTATCCTGTTGTCGCCCGTTGTGGTTTATCCGATAATAGGCGGCTTTTTTATTTCAGGCTAAATAATGACCGATTACTTACTGCTCTTTGTCGGAACTGTGCTGGTTAATAACTTCGTGCTGGTGAAGTTCCTTGGCCTGTGCCCGTTCATGGGGGTTTCCAAAAAACTGGAGACCGCGATGGGCATGGGACTGGCGACCACTTTCGTGATGACGCTGGCCTCTATTTGCGCCTGGTGGATTGATACCTGGATCTTGATCCCACTCGGCCTGACCTATCTGCGCACGCTGGCTTTTATCCTGGTGATTGCCTTTGTGGTGCAGTTTACGGAAATGGTGGTGCGCAAAACCAGCCCGGCGTTGTATCGCCTGCTCGGTATTTTCCTGCCGCTGATTACCACCAACTGCGCGGTTCTCGGCGTGGCGCTGCTCAACATCAACCTGGGACATAATTTCCTGCAATCAGCGTTGTATGGTTTTTCCGCTGCCGTCGGCTTCTCGCTGGTGATGGTACTGTTTGCGTCGATTCGTGAACGCATGGCCGCCGCCGATATTCCGGCCCCTTTTCGCGGTAATGCTATTGCGCTGGTGACCGCCGGTTTGATGTCTCTGGCCTTTATGGGCTTCAGTGGTCTGGTGAAGTTGTAATGAATGCTATCTGGATTGCCATCGCCTCCATCAGCGTGCTGGGGCTGTTTTTTGGCATTATTCTGGGTTACGCCTCGCGCCGTTTTGCGGTCGAGGGCGATCCTGTCGTGGAAAAAATCGACGACCTCCTGCCCCAAAGCCAGTGTGGACAGTGCGGCTATCCTGGCTGCCGTCCGTATGCAGAAGCAGTTGGGAACGGTGAAAAGATTAACCGCTGTGCGCCCGGTGGCGAAGCCGTGATGCTGAAAATTGCCACACTGCTTAACGTCGATCCGCAACCTGTCGATGGCGATGAGAGTGCGCAAGAGCCTGTCCGCGTGCTGGCCGTCATCGATGAAGCCAACTGCATAGGCTGCACCAAATGCATTCAGGCGTGTCCGGTTGATGCGATTGTTGGCGCGACGCGCGCGATGCATACCGTGATGGCGGATCTGTGTACGGGCTGCAATCTCTGTGTGGCCCCCTGCCCAACGCAATGCATTGAGCTGCGCCCGGTTGAAACGACTCCCGACAGCTGGAAGTGGGATCTTCAAACCATTCCAGTTCGCATAATTCCTGTGGAACACCATGCTTAAGTTATTTTCTGCTTTCAGAAAAGAGAAGATTTGGGATTTCGACGGCGGCATTCATCCGCCGGAAATGAAAACCCAGTCCAGCGGCACGCCGCTGCGCCAGATCCCGCTGGCAACCCGTTTTGTTATGCCGCTTAAACAGCATATCGGCGCTGAGGGCGAGCTGTGCGTCCAGGTCGGTGACAGCGTACTGCGTGGCCAACCGCTCACCTTCGGGCGCGGGCGTATGCTGCCGGTTCATGCTCCAACGTCAGGTAAAGTGGTGGCGATTGCCCCACATACAGTGCCCCACCCTTCGGCGCTGTCCGAATTAAGCGTCACTATTGAAGCAGACGGTGAAGACCGCTGGATCGATCGCGACGGCTGGAGCGATTATCGCGCGCAGAGTCGCGAGGCGCTGATCGAACGCATCCATCAGTTTGGCGTGGCTGGTCTGGGCGGCGCGGGCTTCCCAACCGGAACCAAACTGCGCGGCGGCGGCGATAAGATAGAGACCCTGATCATCAATGCCGCCGAGTGCGAGCCTTATATCACCGCCGACGACCGTCTGATGCAAGACTGCGCCGCACAGGTTGTGGAAGGCATTCGCATTCTTGCGCATATTTTGCAACCGCGTGAAGTGCTGATCGGCATTGAAGATAACAAACCGCAGGCGATTTCCATGCTGCGTGCGGTGCTCGCGGGCAGTCATGACATTGGCCTGCGCGTTGTTCCAACTAAATATCCGTCCGGCGGCGCAAAACAGCTCACTCAGATTTTAACCGGCAAACAGGTTCCCCACGGCGGTCGCTCTTCAGATATCGGCGTGCTGATGCAAAACGTCGGGACCGCCTATGCGGTGAAACGCGCAGTTGTCGACGGCGAACCCCTGACCGAACGCGTGGTGACCCTGACCGGGGAATCCGTTTCGCAGCCGGGTAACGTTTGGGCGCGTCTGGGGACGCCAGTGCGCCATCTGCTGGAGCAGGCCGGATTTTGTCCGGGTAGCGATCAGATGGTGATCATGGGCGGCCCGCTGATGGGCTTTACCCTGCCGTGGCTCGACGTGCCGGTGGTCAAAATTACCAACTGTTTGCTGGCACCGTCTGCCAGCGAGATGGGCGAAGAACAGGAAGAGAAAGGCTGCATTCGCTGTAGTGCCTGCGCCGATGCCTGCCCGGCTGACCTTTTGCCACAGCAACTGTACTGGTACAGCAAAGGCCAACTGCACGACAAAGCCAAAGCGCATAATCTGGCCGACTGCATCGAGTGCGGGGCCTGCGCATGGGTGTGCCCAAGCAGCATTCCGCTGGTGCAATACTTCCGTCAGGAAAAGGCCGAGATTTACGCGATTTCGATGGAAGAAAAACGCGCTGCCGAAGCTAAAGCCCGCTTTGAAGCCCGTCAGGCCCGTCTTGAGCGCGAGAAACTGGCGCGTCAGGAACGTCATAAAAAGGCCGCCGTTCAGCCTGCTGAAAAAGATCACGATGCGATTAACGCCGCCCTGGCCCGCGTTCGCGAGAAAAAAGCCTCTGCTGCGCAGCCGGTGATTATTCCTGCCGGTGAAAAACCGGATAACAGCGAAGCCATCGCCGCCCGCGAAGCGCGTAAAGCACAGGCCCGCGCCCGTCAGGCAGAAAAAGCGCAGGACGTGCAGCCGAACGCAGAAATTGATCCGCGTAAAGCGGCTGTGGAAGCAGCGATTGCTCGTGCCAAAGCACGTAAAGCGACGCAGCAGGAAGAGCCCGCCGCGCCGGAAGCCCCGATTGACCCGCGTAAAGCCGCCGTTGAAGCCGCTATCGCCCGCGCCAAAGCACGTAAAACGGCCCAGCAGGAAGCGTCAGCCGCGCCGGAAGCCCCGGTAGACCCGCGTAAAGCCGCCGTCGAAGCGGCTATTGCCCGCGCGAAAGCGCGTAAAGCGGCCCAGCAGGAAGCCGAACCCGCAGCAAACGACGACCCACGCAAAGCCGCAGTCGCTGCCGCGATTGCGCGCGTTCAGGCTAAGAAAGCCGCACAGCAGGCAGTAAACGAGGATTAAATGGTTTTCAGAATCGCAAGTTCCCCTTACACCCATAACCAGCGCCAGACGTCGCGCATTATGATGTTGGTTTGCCTGGCAGCACTGCCGGGTATTGCTGTGCAGTTCTGGTTTTTTGGCTGGGGGACACTGTTTCAGATACTCCTCGGCTGCGTCAGTGCGCTGGCTGCCGAAGCGCTGGTGCTGAAGCTGCGCAAAATGCCCGTCCCGCGTATTCTGGCGGACAACTCAGCCCTGCTGACAGGCCTCCTGCTGGCAATCAGTATTCCGCCCTTTGCCCCGTGGTGGATGGTGGTACTGGGTACCGTTTTCGCAGTCATTATTGCCAAACAGCTGTACGGTGGTCTGGGACATAACCCGTTTAACCCGGCGATGATCGGCTACGTGGTGCTGCTGATCTCCTTCCCGGTGCAGATGACCAGTTGGCTGCCGCCGCACGAAATCGCCGCGACGGTGCCGGGCTTTATGGATGCCCTGCAGGTGATCTTCACCGGTCATACGGCCTCAGGCGGCGATATGACCACGCTGCGTATGGGCGTTGACGGGATTAGCCAGGCAACGCCGCTCGATACGTTTAAAACCTCGCTTCATGCCGGTCATAGTCTGGAACAAATCATGCAGTACCCGATTTACAGCGGGGTGCTGGCGGGCGCAGGCTGGCAGTGGGTGAATATCGCCTATCTGCTGGGCGGTGTATTCCTGCTGTGGAAGAAAGCGATTCGCTGGCACATTCCAGTGAGTTTCCTGGTGACACTGGCCATTTGCGCCACGCTGGGTTGGCTGTTCTCGTCCGAACCGCTGCCAAGCCCGCAGATGCACCTGCTCTCCGGCGCAACGATGCTTGGCGCATTCTTTATTTTGACCGATCCGGTCACTGCCTCAACCACCAACCGTGGACGCCTGATTTTCGGCGCACTGGCGGGGCTGCTGGTGTGGCTGATTCGTAGTTTTGGCGGCTATCCCGATGGTGTAGCGTTTGCCGTTCTGCTCGCCAATATCACGGTGCCACTCATCGACTACTACACGCGCCCTCGCGTGTATGGCCACCGCTAAGGATTCGCCATGCTGAAAACAATGCAAAAACACGGCGTGACGCTGGCGATTTTCGCCGCAGCCCTGACGGGACTGACCGCGCTGGTGAATGAACTCACAAAAAACACCATTGATGAACAGGCTTCAAAGCAGCAAAAAGCGCTATTTGACCAGGTGATCCCATCGGATTTTTACGATAATGACCTGCAGAAAAGCTGCTTTATCGTTCAGGCTCCGCAGCTAGGCAAAGGTGAGCACCGTATTTTCATCGCACGCAAGGGTGATGACGCCGTGGGCGCGGTGATGGAAGCAACCGCACCGGATGGCTATTCTGGTGCGATTCGGCTTTTGGTCGGGACTGATTTCTCAGGTACGGTTCTGGGCACGCGCGTGACAGAACACCACGAAACCCCAGGTCTTGGCGATAAAATTGAGCTTCGCCTCGGTAACTGGATTTTGCATTTTGCCGGGAAAGTCATTCACGGTGAAAATGACACCGCCTTTGCGGTGAAAAAAGACGGCGGCGAGTTTGACCAGTTTACCGGTGCGACCATTACACCGCGCGCAGTGGTAAATGCGGTGAAACGCGCGGGGCTGTACGCCGAAACGTTGCCCGCGCAACTCAACAATCTGCCCAGCTGTGAGGAGTAGTAATGAGCCAGGTTAAAGAGGTTATTGTCCAGGGTCTCTGGAAAAACAACTCCGCGCTGGTCCAGCTGCTGGGGATGTGCCCGCTGCTGGCCGTCACATCGACCGCAACAAACGCACTCGGATTAGGGCTGGCGACAACGCTGGTGCTGACCCTGACCAACCTGTCGATCTCCGCCCTGCGCCGCTGGACGCCGTCGGAAATTCGTATCCCGATTTACGTGATGATCATCGCCTCGGTGGTGAGTATCGTGCAGATGCTGATCAACGCCTACGCGTTCGGTCTGTATCAGTCGCTGGGGATTTTTATCCCGCTGATCGTCACCAACTGTATTGTCGTGGGCCGCGCGGAAGCCTTTGCGGTGAAGAACGATCCGCTGATCTCGGCTCTGGACGGCTTTGCTATCGGTATGGGTGCGACCTGCGCGATGTTCGTGCTTGGCTCGCTGCGTGAAATTCTGGGTAACGGCACGCTGTTTGACGGCGCGGATGCGCTGCTGGGCGGCTGGGCAAAAGTCCTGCGCATTGAAGTTTTCCACACCGACACGCCGTTCCTGCTGGCAATGCTGCCACCGGGCGCTTTTATTGGCCTGGGCATGATGCTGGCGATAAAATACCTCATTGATGAGAAACGTAAACGCCGCGCCGCCGAGCGTAGCGTGCAGGAAGGACTCCCTGAGAAGGCTGTATGAATAAAGAGAAACGCATTGCGATCCTGACGCGCCTGCGGGATAACGACCCGCATCCGACAACGGAGCTGAATTTTAGCTCGCCTTTTGAACTGCTGATCGCGGTGCTGCTCTCCGCCCAGGCAACTGACGTGAGCGTCAACAAAGCCACGGCGAAGCTCTACCCTGTCGCCAACACGCCGCAGGCCATGCTTGAGCTGGGCGTGGACGGCGTGAAGTCGTATATCAAAACTATTGGCCTGTTCAACACCAAGGCCGAGAACGTGATTAAGACCTGTCGTATCCTGGTGGAACAGCACGGCGGTGAAGTGCCAGAAGACAGAGCTGCGCTGGAAGCGCTGCCGGGTGTAGGGCGAAAAACCGCGAACGTGGTGCTCAACACCGCCTTCGGCTGGCCGACGATTGCCGTCGATACGCATATCTTCCGCGTCTGTAACCGCACCCATTTCGCGCCGGGTAAGAATGTCGAACAGGTTGAAGAAAAGCTGCTGAAAGTGGTTCCTGCCGAGTTTAAAGTCGATTGCCACCACTGGCTGATTCTGCATGGGCGCTACACCTGCATCGCCCGTAAGCCCCGCTGCGGCTCGTGCCTGATTGAAGATTTATGCGAATTTAAAGAGAAGGTCGATCTCTGATATTTGCTGCTTATGTATTATCCCCTCACGCAATCAATCCCTTACTAAAGGAAGGCCTAACCGTAAACCTTCCTTTTGACCAATAATTATCCGCCTCACTGAGTTCTTCACCTGTCGATTATTCGGTTCATTAACACTCAAGCAGGTTAATTGTTTTTTCGTCAGCGAAATTTTCTATACATCTGTGATCGCGATCACTGTGATAACGTGATGTTGGATTTTTGTGTATAAATGAGGGCTAAGCCCTTGCACAGACAAGCCATGACCGATCTATAGCGACAGATTAAACCAGTCATTTTTAAGATTATGGACCATACTACTGCTTTAATGACTGTTTAGCAGAACATATCGCCATACAGGGCATATTTGCGGGTCTGCGCAGTGAAAAAAACCACTAATTCGCTGGCTGTGAGATTTAACGCTAAATAACATTTGCATGACCTGCGTATTATACCACTTCGGTTATATGTAACAGAGTATTACAAACACCTTGCCAGATGGGTCAGGATAGTGAACATTACCCGCCGTTTCCCCTCCCAATATAACTATAAGGCGAATGGACTCCGGTCAATTACGCTATGAACACCCCCGTTAATATGGGATGTAAAAAAAGAGGTATATGTGTCTACTGCAAACAATAAACCAACAGAAGAAAGCGTAAGTTTAAACGCTTTCAAACAACCTAAAGCGTTCTATCTCATTTTCTCTATCGAGTTGTGGGAGCGTTTTGGTTTTTACGGCCTGCAAGGGATTATGGCTGTTTACCTGGTTAAACAACTGGGTATGTCTGAAGCGGATTCCATCACTCTGTTCTCCTCTTTCAGTGCTCTGGTGTACGGTCTGGTTGCCGTCGGCGGCTGGTTAGGTGACAAAGTACTGGGTACCAAACGCGTAATTATGCTGGGTGCCATCGTTCTGGCAATCGGCTATGCGCTGGTTGCATGGTCCGGTCACGATGCAGCCATTGTTTATATGGGCATGGCGACGATTGCAGTTGGTAACGGTCTGTTCAAAGCGAACCCGTCTTCCCTGCTCTCTACTTGCTACAACAAAGATGACCCGCGTCTCGACGGCGCATTCACCATGTACTATATGTCGGTGAACATCGGTTCCTTCTTCTCTATGCTGGCAACACCGTGGCTCGCGGCGAAATTCGGCTGGAGCGTGGCATTCGCACTGTCTGTAGTCGGTATGTTGATCACCGTGGTGAACTTTGCCTTCTGCAAACGCTGGGTGAAAGACTACGGTTCCAAGCCTGACTTCGAACCGGTTCATATGGGCAAATTGCTGGCAACTATCGTGGGCGTGGTAATCCTTGCCACTATCGCGACCTGGCTGCTGCACAACCAGGGTGTTGCTCGTGCGGTTCTGGGTGTTGTTGCTCTGGGTATCATCTGCATCTTTGCGAAAGAAGCCTTTGCACTGCACGGCGCAGCCCGTCGTAAGATGGTTGTCGCCTTTATTCTGATGCTGCAGGCGATTGTGTTCTTCGTTCTGTACAGCCAGATGCCAACGTCCCTGAACTTCTTCGCGATTCGTAACGTTGAGCACTCAATCCTGAGCATCGCGTTTGAACCTGAGCAGTTCCAGGCATTGAACCCGTTCTGGATCATGATTGGTAGCCCGATTCTGGCCGCTATCTACAACAAGATGGGTGACCGTCTGCCGATGCCGCACAAATTCGCTATCGGTATGGTGCTGTGCTCTGGTGCATTCCTGGTTCTGCCACTGGGCACCAAGTTTGCTACCGACGCCGGTATCGTGTCTGTAAACTGGCTGATTCTGAGCTACGCGCTGCAGTCTATCGGTGAGCTGATGATCTCTGGTCTGGGCCTGGCGATGGTTGCGCAGTTGGTTCCACAGCGTCTGATGGGCTTCATCATGGGTAGCTGGTTCCTGACCACTGCGGGTGCAGCACTGATTGCAGGTAAAATTGCAAACCTGATGGCGGTTCCAGAAAACGTCACAGATCCTCTGGTCTCTCTGGAAGTTTATGGTCGCGTATTTATGCAGATCGGTATCGCCACTGCGGTTATCGCTGTGCTGATGCTGCTGACAGCACCTAAACTGAATCGTATGACTCAGGACGACGACAAAACGGCGAAAGCGACGGATACCGCTACCGCTTAATTGTCATCGGGAAACGACTGAAGAGAAGCCGCTAACTGTGCGTTAGCGGCTTTTTTTTTATTAGCCCGCGCATTAACATGTCCATAACCTCAGCAAAAAGGAGTTACCGATGAAACTGTTCTACAAACCAGGTGCCTGTTCACTTGCATCGCACATCACTCTGCGCGAGAGCGGTAAAGATTTCACGCTGGACAGCGTAGACCTGATGAAAAAACGTCTGGAAAATGGCGAGGACTATTTCGCGATTAACCCGAAAGGACAGGTTCCGGCTCTGGTGCTGGACGACGGTACCCTGCTTACCGAAGGCGTGGCGATCATGCAGTTCCTCGCGGACACCGTACCGGATCGCCAACTGCTGGCACCGACAGGCAGTATTTCACGCTACAAGACGCTGGAGTGGCTTAACTACATCGCCACCGAGTTGCACAAAGGCTTTACCCCGCTGTTCCGCCCTGATACCCCAGAAGAGTACAAGCCAACCGTTCGTGCCCTGCTCGAGAAAAAGCTGCAGTACGTTAACGAGTCTCTGAAAGACGATCAGTGGATTAGCGGTCAGCGCTTTACCATCGCCGATGCGTATCTGTTTACGGTTCTGCGTTGGGCGCGTGCGGTGAAGCTGAATATGGAAGGGTTAAGCCATATTGAGTCGTATATGGAACGTGTAGCGGCGCGTCCGGGCGTGGCGGCAGCGTTGAAAGCTGAAGGGTTGAATTAAGTCGTTTTTGCCGGGTGGCGGCTTCGCCTTACCCGACCTACGTGTTGTTGCTTCTGTAGGCCGGGTAAGCGCAGCGCCACCCGGCAATATTTTAAAGCTGTGTTGCGCTAAAGTAATGCTCCGGCTTCGCGATACGATCCTGCGCCGCAACCACCTGCAACTCATACTCATCCATCTGTTTTGTCGCGATCATGATTTCGTACACCGCGGCGGTCACGTGTTCTAACGCGTCTCGAAGCGAGGCACCCTGCAACAGTTTCACCAGCAATAACCCGCTGGTGACATCGCCCACGCCAACGGGCTGGCGCACACCAAAGTCGACCAGTGGACGGCTGATGTGCCAGGCTTCGTCTTTTGTCACCAGCAGCATTTCAAAGCGGTCACCGCTGATTCCCGCACGCGCCAGGTGTTTCACCAGCACGATTTCAGGCCCCTGAGCGATCAGTTCCCGTGATGCGACAACGGCTTCTTCGACGCTATTCACCGGATGCTCGCAGAGGATTTCCAGCTCGATCAGATTTGGCGCAATAATGTCGCTGGCAGGCATCGCATGACGCACGTGGAACTCCGCCACGCCCGGCGCCACAATGCACCCTTTTTCCGGATGACCCATCACCGGGTCGCAGAAGAATTTGGCAGACGGGTTCGCCGCTTTCACCTGACGTACAATACTGAGGATATGCTCACCCTGCTCCGCCGACCCCAGATAACCGCTCAGAACGGCGTCACAGCGCTTCAGTTGGTCGATATCCGCGATACCCTGCACTATCTCCGTCAGATGCGAGGCAGGCAGCACGCAGCCAGTCCATTTACCGTATTGCGTATGGTTGGAGAACTGAACGGTATTGAGTGGCCAGACGTTGGCCCCCAGGCGGCGCATGGGGAACTCGGCAGCGCTATTGCCGGCATGACCAAAAACAACGTGGGACTGAATGGCGAGGATGTTATTCATTTTTCTTACCACAACCCTGACAAAAGAAAAGGGCGTGGTTTCCCACGCCCCTCAAACACGTGTTATTACTTCCAGCAAACCAGACAGTAATTCTTTTTACCGCGACGCAGCAGCGTGTATTTGCCATACAGGCGATCGCTGTCGGAGAAGGTGTACTCCGGATCGGCCTGCTTTTCACCGTTGATGGTGATCGCGTTCGACGCAATAGTTTTACGCGCCTGGCCGCGTGACGGCTGCAGCTCGGAATCAACCAGCGCCTGCATCAGGTCAGCACCCTTTTCCATCTCAACCATCGGCACGCCATCCTGCGCCAGCTGTTCGAAATCTTCAGCGCTCAGGTCGCTCAGGGTTCCGTTGAACAGGCTTGCGGTAATGCGTTTCGCCGCTGCCAGACCGTCTTCACCGTGCACCAGGCTGGTGACCTGATCGGCCAGCACATACTGCGCGCGAGGGGCTTTGCCGCTGTTTTTGTCTTCTTCTTCCAGGGCATTGATCTCTTCAATGTCCATAAAGGTGAAGAATTTCAGGAAGCGATAAACGTCCGCATCGGCGGTGTTGATCCAGAACTGGTAGAATTTGTACGGGCTGGTTTTCTTCGGATCGAGCCAGACTGCGCCACCTTCGGTTTTACCGAATTTGGTGCCATCCGCTTTGGTGATCAGCGGAACGGTCAGGCCGAAGACCTGGTTCTGATGCAAACGACGCGTCAGGTCGATACCGGACGTGATGTTGCCCCACTGGTCGGAACCGCCAATTTGCAGGGCCACGCCGTGCAGTTTGTTCAGGCAGGCAAAGTCATAACCCTGCAGCAGGTTGTAGGAGAACTCGGTGAAGGAGATGCCCTGATCGTCACGGTTCAGACGCTGCTTAACCGCTTCTTTGTTGATCATCTGATTAACGGAGAAGTGCTTGCCGATATCACGCAGGAAAGTCAGCACGTTCATGCCGCCAAACCAGTCGTAGTTGTTCGCTGCGATCGCGGAGTTTTCACCACAATCGAAATCGAGGAATGGCGCAACTTGCTTGCGAATTTTGTCCACCCACTCCTGCACGGTGTCTTCCGTATTCAGTTTACGCTCGGCGGCTTTGAAGCTCGGGTCACCAATCAGACCGGTCGCACCACCCACCAGCGCCACAGGCTTATGGCCCATTTGCTGGAAGCGTTTCAGGCATAACAATGGAACAAGATGCCCCAAGTGCAAGCTGTCAGCGGTGGGATCGAAGCCGCAATAGAGCGCGATCGGGCCTTGCGCCAGTCGCTCTGCTAACGCTTCTTCGTCCGTCACCTGGGCCACCAGGCCCCGCTCTTGCAATTGTTTAATCAAGTTACTGCTTGCCATCAAATTCTCCATGTATAAACGACTGCACCTCTGTCGGTACACGACTTTTCGCCTAACGCGAAAGTGACATAGAATAAAGCGCCAGCCCATCCAGCGCTAGCGCTTAAGACAACAAATTTCGCCGATTACGGAGCCAGACGGTCGATTTTCCACGCGTCGTTGTCGCGCTGGTATAAAAATCGGTCATGCAGGCGATGTTCGCCGCCCTGCCAGAACTCCATCTGTTCGATGGGCACGCGGAATCCGCCCCAGAAGCTCGGGAGCGGCACTTCACCCTGCTGGAATTTTTGTTTCAGTTCGAGGAATTTGCTCTCCAGCACGCCGCGCGCCGAAATACGGCTCGACTGTCTGGAGACCCAGGCGCCAATCTGGCTGTCGCGCGGACGACTGTGGAAATACTTCAGCACTTCAAACGTCGACAGGCGTTCGGCTTTGCCGGTCACCATCACCTGACGCTCCAGCATATGCCAGGGGAACAGCAGGCTGATGCGTGGGTTGTTTTCGAGATGATGGGCTTTACGGCTGCCGAGGTTGGTATAAAACACCAGCCCTTTTTCGTCGTAATGTTTCAGCAGAACGATACGCTGATACGGCTGACCGTTTTCATCCACCGTCGCGACGACCATTGCCGTGGGATCGGCCAGTTTGGCCTCACAGGCCTGTTTCAGCCAGCGTTCAAAAAGCACGAGGGGTTCAGCGGGAAGGTCCGGACGGCGCAGGCCGCCTTTGGTGTATTCACGGCGCAGATGCGCGATTTGCTGCAATTCATCGTTATCTGACATGGCGTTAGCTGAAATTAGAATTGGGTGGCGCTATTGTGCGCCGCCCCTGGAAAAATCTCAACGCTTCGGATTCTGCAACACGCAGTTACTCAGCACCACGCGGTCGCGTTTGTAGACCGTGGCATCATCACCTTTCGACCAAAAAACATAAATCCCGTCGGTGTAGCGCGCCCCGGAGGCGGACATTCCCTGTTTCAGGTTCAGCATTTTATTGTCATAGATGAAACTGGCTTCCTGACGCGGGTTATTCAGCTTCACGGTCAGCGGTTTTTCGTCGCAGCGGTACTCCAGCGTGTCGGTGTTCATGCGATCGACGAACTGGTTGTAGTAGCTGCAACCCGCGAGTAAGAGAGGGGCGAAAACAAGAAAGTATTTTTTCATGGGCCTGTTCCGAAGACTATCCTGGTCATGGAGGGTGAAGTCACCCTCCTGTATTCCTGTGGATTTTAACCGTAACAGCCAGACCTTTGTTTCAGTTAACTCTGATTCTGACGCGGGTTAGCCGGAAAAATCGCGCCCAGCACGCTGGCTTCACGCGCCCCGGTGACAGAAGGCAGATTACCAGGCAATCCGGCAACCGTACGCCAGGCAAGCCAGGCGAAGGCCAGCGCTTCCATGTCATCACCGCTGATCCCGGCCGCGTCGGTGGTTGTCACTTCGGTACCAGACAGCAGTGCAGCGAGACGCGCCATCACCAGCGGATTACGGCTGCCGCCACCGCAAACGAGCAGACGTTCACAGCCGCCGCTCAGCAAGACCTGTTCAGAAATAGAAATGGCCGTCAGCTCCACCAGCGTCGCCTGCACATCCTGCGGGGCCAGTGCCGGGAACTGGGCGAGCAGACGTTCAAGCCAGCCGTAGTTGAAATATTCCCGTCCGGTGCTTTTTGGAGCCGGCGCCGCGAAATATGGGTCGCTCAGCATCGTTTGTAACAGCGGGAGAATGACTTTCCCTTCGCAGGCCCACTGCGCGTCTTTATCATAGGCTTTGCCGCGCTGACGCCAGATCCAGGCGTCCATCAGCATGTTACCCGGCCCCGTGTCGTAGCCGCGCACCGGTTGCCCAGGAATCAGCATCGACAGATTGGCAATACCGCCAATATTGAGCACCATACGACGTTCAACCGGATGCGCCAGCAGCGCCTGATGAAAGGCCGGAACCAGCGGCGCGCCCTGCCCACCAAGGGCGATATCACGACGACGGAAATCCCCGACCACGGTGACACCGGTTTTCGCCACAATCTGATTATTATCGCCAATTTGCATTGAATGCGGCGCATCACCCAGCGGTTCGTGCCAGACGGTTTGCCCGTGACAGCCAATCGCTACCACATCCTGCGGCTGAAGATTTTCCTGCTTCATCAGCGCCAGAACTGCATCGGCAAACAGCGATCCCAGTTTTACGTCCAACTGCCCAAGCTGCGACAGGGTCAATTGCTGGCCCTGACAAATGCTCAGAATCGCTTCCTTCAGTTCGACGGGGATAGGCCAGGTCAAACTTGCCTGTTGCGCCACCATGTTTTCATCAATAGCGGCAAGGACAACATCGACTCCGTCAAGACTGGTGCCGGACATAACACCGATATAGCGACCCGATTTCATGCACTTTCCTTAATTAGCCTGGGCGTGGGGTCACCACTCCACCATAAACGGAGGGGTATTTCTATGACGCACTAATATTTTTTAACAATGTCAGATCTCAAACATCCCAGGCGCTTTGTTTATGTCTCGTTAAGTCAAATTCAAGTACAATTTTCTTATTGTTAGTGCAAAGATATGATCTATGGCTCCCAATGCCATATAATTTAGCCATAACGGATGCTCAGATTGAGCGTTTTGGGTGAACAGGAGATTCAAATGATTTTACGTGTACTGGGCGTTTCACTGATTGGGTTAACTCTGGCTGGCTGCGTGAACAACGACTCCCTTTCTGGTGACGTTTACACCGCCTCCGAAGCCAAACAAGTTCAGAACGTCACTTACGGTACTGTTGTTAACGTTCGCCCGGTTCAGATCCAGGGTGGCGACGACAACAACGTGATTGGCGCAATTGGCGGTGCCGTGCTGGGTGGTTTCCTGGGTAACACCGTCGGTGGTGGCACCGGGCGTTCTCTGGCAACCGCTGCAGGTGCTGTTGCGGGTGGCGTAGCCGGTCAAGGCGTTCAAGGCTCAATGAACAAAACTCAGGGCGTTGAGCTGGAAATCCGTAAAGACGACGGCAACACCATTATGGTGGTGCAGAAACAGGGCAACACTCGTTTTTCTAGCGGCCAACGTGTTGTACTGGCGAGCAACGGTAGCCAGGTTACTGTATCCCCGCGCTAATTCTCTGATGGATGTGGCTCACGGCCACATCCATACTTATTAAGTATCATTCATATTCTTTATTCGCTTTAAATACATTCACCGTACAAATTAATAACGCAGCATTATATTGTCCCCGCGCAAAGTATTTCCTCTGGAATTTGATAAGATCGCGTCTCATTACCCCTGTTAAATAACGCATTATCTGCCAGTTAAATTGCCTATGATTTTGATTAATCGACATATGGGAAACCGCTATGTTTCCTTTTTCTTTGCCTGCCTGGTTTTTTTTGGTCTATTTCACGCCTTTTATTCGAAAATAGCCGTTTTTGTCCCGGCGCTGTCACCCTTTTTATTCCCAACCCTGACGATATTTCTGCTGGTATTTCATTTGTTTATTGCCTTTTTTATGGCGATGAAATACTGGTGCGATAAAGATCGGGTTTTCCTGCTCGCCATTGCGTTTGCCTTTGCGGGTTCTGCCATTCTGCTGGCCGGAACGATGAGCAACTTTCCAGGGTGGCTAAACCCCTATGGCACGCATCGTATCAACTACAATGACGCGATGATTTTCTTCATGATGCGTAACATCATGATGGCCTGCCTGTTCATCCTCGCAACGGTGCTTTTTACATTGCGTCACTATCCATTAACGCGTTTGATGTATAAATTCATCATCTGCGGGATATTTATTTTTACGGCAACCATGATTACCCTGACATGGCTCTGGTCAAGCCATAGCAGTTTGCTGTCACTGGATTTGGTCAATAATGAAAGTCGACAGATGACGGTATTATGGAGTCAGGTGGTTAATATTATTCTGATTGTCCTCTGGATAACCGCATTAATAACCATGCTGGCCATTACGCGTCTGCGTAATCTATTCTGGGTCAGCGGCAGTTTTTTATGTGTCTGCTATGTAATTACCCTGGCCACTCTTTTATCGTCAGATCACGTTGAGGGGTTTGCCTGGTATCACTCACGGCTATTCGAAACGACAGCCACCCTGCTGATTATTTTTGCCCTACTTCACGATGTTTTTAGTCTCTACCGGGTTTCACATCTTAAATACCAGCAGTCTTACCAGAATTCCATCCGCGATGCCCTGACGCGACTCTACAACCGCAGCTACTTTTACGAATCCTTGAGTCACTCGCTCAGTACGACTTCTGCAAGCAAACCCGTGTCGGTGATTGTCAGCGATCTGGATCGTTTCAAACGCATTAATGACACCTACGGGCATCTGCAGGGTGACAAGGTCTTGCAGTTTGTCGCCAATCTGCTGATGGATTCAGTACGCCCGCAGGATATCGCCGCACGCATCGGCGGAGAGGAGTTTGTCTTGCTGCTGCCGAATACGCCTTCTGAGGCAGCAAAACAGGTGGCGGAACGCATTCGCTTGACGCTGAGCAGTTTTGACCGTGACACAACGCATGGCGAACTTCCGGAACCGATTACCATCAGCATGGGCATTTATACTGCGCAGTCGCCAACGGTGACTGCCGAGGAGTGCGTCGAACGCGCGGATAAAGCCATGTATGAAGCTAAAGCGACGGGGCGAAATCGGGTAGTCGTGTTCAAATAAAAAGAAAGCCTTGCGTAGCAAGGCTTTTTTATGGCGTTAGTCGCGGGTCTGGAGCTCATTGATGTTCTGCTCAAGACGAGCAATCATATCAATCAGTTGTTCCAGCTCAGCAGGCGTTATCCCGGACAGGATCTCCCCTCGCGTTTTACTGATAACAGCTTCCATCTCAGTGATGATAGGTGCTGCTTTCTCAGTGAGCTTAATGCGTTTAGCACGGCGATCGCTGGCGCAGGTTTGCCGGGAAATCAGCCCCTTCTCCTCCAGCTGATCGAGCGTACGCACCAGTGACGGCTGCTCAATGCCGATCGCTTTTGCCAGTTGGATTTGCGACTGCTCGGGCGGTAACTGATGAATGTTATGCAGCGTAACCCAATGCGTCTGCGTCAATTCCAGAGGTTTCAGGCGATGGTCAATCAGAGCACGCCAGATGCGTACCAACCTTGCCAGATCAGAACCTAGTGGCGATTCCAATTTCATCTCCTTATAATTAGCTTGCTAAGTTATTATACTGATTTTAGAATAGTGTGCAGCATTTATATTGGCAAAACAAATGCAATACTGCATTCATCAATTTTGAACGAATGATTTACACTTAATTAAGGCACTTCATCGTGTTAACACAGACCCTCTGGGTCCATTTACCACTGCAAAGGATCTCTGCTCGTGAAGTTCTCTTTTAGCTGTGCAGGGTTACCCCTTCAGGACCTGATTGTCGGTGCATCCGTCTATTTCCCGCCTATTTTTAAAGCCGTTATGCTGGGTTTTCTGATCTGGCTTGTGGCCCACCGACTGCTGCGTGACTGGATGTATTCCGGTGAAATCTGGCATCCCATGCTGATGGATCTGTCGTTGTTTACTCTTTCCGTATGCCTTGGCCTGGCTCTGTTGATTGCGTGGTGAATATGTCCCTGAAAACCCTTAAATATTTTTCCAGTTTGTTTGTTCTGGCCCTGGCTGTGATTGCTGGCTGGTGGCTGTGGAATTATTACATGCAGTCTCCGTGGACGCGCGACGGCAAAGTCCGCGCCGAGCAGGTCAGTATCACCCCACAGGTGTCTGGCAGTATCACCTCTCTGCTCATTAAAGATAATCAGAAAGTCAAAGCAGGAGATGTGCTGTTCCGCATTGATGAGACGCCATTCCATATCGCTGTGCTCAACGCCCAGGCGCAGGTAGCAAAGGCGCAGTCCGATCTGGCAAAAGCGAATAATGAAGCTAATCGTCGCCGCCACCTGCCGCAAAATTTCATCTCTGCTGAAGATCTGGATACCGCTAATATCAACGTAAAAGCCATGCAGGCTAGCGTAGAAGTGGCGGAAGCGACGCTCAAAGAAGCCCAGTGGCAGCTGACGCAAACGGTGGTTAAAGCGCCCGTTGACGGATGGGTCACCAACTTATCCACACGCGAAGGTAACTATGCCACCCAGGGCCAGCCAGTTTTTGCCCTGGTGGATAGCCACTCATTCTATGTCGTCGGCTATTTTGAAGAGACCAAACTGCGCCATATTCGGGAAGGCGCCTCTGCGCAAATCACTCTGTACAGCGGCTCGACGGTGTTACAGGGTCACGTTTCCAGTATCGGGCGCGCTATTTACGATCAGAGTGTCGAAACTGACTCTGGCTTAGTGCCTGATATTAAACCGAATGTGCCGTGGGTGCGTCTGGCCCAGCGGGTGCCTGTTCGCGTTGAATTTGATAACCTGCCGAAGGATATCACCCTGGTCTCCGGTACGACCTGCACCGTGTCTATCGGAACGCGCTGATGAACATCCGCGCTTTCTCGTGGCGCAACATGCCGTGGTTTAAAGCTTCCCCGGCGCAGTGGCGATATGCTTTGCGCAACGGTATCGCCATGTGTCTGGCGCTCACGGTGGCCTATTATCTAAATCTGGATGAGCCCTACTGGGCCATGACCTCTGCCGCGGTGGTCAGCTTTCCCACCGTCGGTGGCGTAATCAGCAAAAGTCTCGGGCGCGTTGCAGGGAGCCTGTTAGGGGCAACGGCGGCATTAATTATCGCAGGACACACGCTTAACGATCCGTGGCTATTTTTATTCAGCATGGCCGCCTGGCTGGGATTTTGCACCTGGGCCTGTGCCCATTTCACCAATAACGTCGCCTATGCTTTCCAGCTGGCGGGTTACACCGCCGCCATTATCGCCTTCCCGGTGGTCAATATTCTGGATACCACTGAGCTGTGGGATATCGCCCAGGCGCGCGTATGCGAAGTGATCATCGGTATCCTGTGTGGCGGCGTAATGATGATGATCCTGCCGAGCACTTCTGACGGCACCACGCTCATTTCGGCGTTAAAAACCATGCATGTGCGTCTGCTGGAACACGCGAGTTTGCTTTGGCAACCTGATTCCAGTGATACCATTCGTCTTGCCCACGAAAAAGTTATCGGGCAGATCCTCACCATGAACTTGCTGCGTATTCAGGCTTTCTGGAGCCATTACCGCTTTCGTCGGCAGAATAAGCTGTTGAATTATCTTCTCCATCAGCAGTTAAGAATGACCAGCGCCCTCTCCGGTCTGCGAAGAATGCTGCTCAACTGGCCAAATCCGCCTGAAAACACCCGCGAAATTATCGATCGCCTTCTGGCGGCGCTGGCGAATCCGCAGACGGATATGTTAGCAGTAGCGCGCATTCTTGCCCCTCTCGCCCCAACGGATGAATATGATTATCGACATCGCGCGTTCTGGCAGCGCCTGCTCTATTTCTGCCGCTTATATTTACGCAGCAGCCGCTGGATAAAAGCCGTTGAGGATGCCACGCCGATTACCGAATTTAATGTGCCGGGCAGCCCCGCGCTGGCAAGACACACGGACAATATGGAAGCGTTATGGAGCGGGTTTCGCACCTTCTGCGCCCTGACGCTGGTTGGCGCGTGGAGCATCACCACCCAGTGGGAATCCGGTTCGGCGGCGCTGACGCTGGCGGCCATCAGTTGCGTGCTCTATTCCGTCGCGGCCTCGCCCTTTAACTCCCTGACGCTGCTCCTGCGCACCCTGATTTTACTTTCGCTGTTCAGCTTCGCCGTGAAATTTGGGCTGATGGTACAGATAACCGATCTGTGGCAATTCCTGTTATTCCTGTTCCCGCTGCTCACCACGATGCAGCTACTGAAATTGCAAATGCCAAAACTCGCAGGGCTATGGGGGCAACTGATCGTCTTTATGGGCTCGTTTATTTCAGTCACCAATCCACCGGTATATGATTTTGCTGATTTTTTGAATGACAATCTGGCGAAGATTTTGGGCGTTGGACTGGCCTGGCTGGCGTTTGCGGTTCTGCGCCCTGGCTCCGATGCGCGTAAAAGTCGGCGTCACATTCGAGAACTGCGCACGGGGTTTGTCGATCAGCTCAGCCGCAAACCCCACCTTAGCGAAAGCGAATATGAATCACTGGTATATCATCACGTTAGCCAGTTGAACAACAGTCAGGACGAGTTATCACGTCGCTGGTTGCTGCGCTGGGGCGTAGTGTTATTGAATTGTTCGCACGTGGTGTGGCAACTGCGGGCATGGGAAACCCGTTCCGACCCGCTATCTCAGGTGCGCGATATTTGTATTTCCTTGCTACGGGATGTGATGAGTACTCGCGGCGTCCAGCAGCGCCCGCTGGCCATTACCCTCGCCGAACTGCAACGTATTTGCGACACGCTCGCGCACCACCATCTGCCGGTAGCGCGCGATTTAGCCTCACTGATCTGGCGTTTACACTGCTCGCTCTCTCAGCTGGAACAAGCCCCACCACCGGGCACGATTAGCGATCAAATCACTCCGCAAGCGTAACGCGCCCCGCCACCACCTAACGGTTTAGGCTGATCGGACATGTTATCCCCGCCGACGTGGATCATCAGCGCTTTGCCTTTTATCTCATCCAGTTTTTTCAGACGCGGAGCCACCACCGGATCGGTGGCTTTGCCGTCGTTATTGACCACCAGCACGGGCAAGTCACCTTCGTGCCCAGCGCCTTCCGGCCCTTCGTGTTTACCGGTGTGATGCGGGTCAAAATGACCACCAGCAGCTTCTGCCGCAGAGGCTTTCCCTTCTTTCAGTGCCGGCTGACAACTGCCTTTGGCGTGAACATGAAAACCATGTTCACCGGGAGGAAGTGCTTTGAGATCGGGCGCAAACTCCAGCCCTTTATCGGTTTCGCTGATGGTGAAAGAGCCTATGGACTGGCCAATCCCCTGCGAGGTGACGAGATTCATTTCAACTTTGTCGCTGGCTGCCTGCGCGCCTGCGCAAACCACCAGCGTCATAACTGCCAGAGCAAAACGCTTCATATGACCTCCTCGGGTTTATTTTTGCCCCTAAAGTTTAGACCAGGGGCAATGATTTCACCGGAATGTCATAGGTATGGGCGATTACGGAACGTCGTAACCCAGCGCCGCTTTGCGGATGCGGAACCACTGCTGGCGTGTCATCTGCAGCTCTTCTGCAGCAATTGCCGAACGTACGCGTTCAATTTTGCCCGAACCAATAATCGGCAGCGGCTGAGACGGCAAGCGCAAGATCCACGCGTACACCACCTGCTCAATGCTTTCTGCGTTCAGCTCACGCGCAACCGTCTCAAGCTCATCGCGCAGCGGCTGGAATTCGTCGTCATTGAACAGACGCCCGCCGCCCAGGCAAGACCAGGCCATTGGGCGAATGCGCAGCTGTTGCAGCTGATCCAGCGTGCCGTCCAGCAGCAGCGGCTGGTGAACCGGGGAGATTTCGACCTGGTTGGTCGCCAGCGTAAACGGCAGACGAGATTGCAGCAGCGCAAACTGCGCCGGGGTGAAGTTCGACACACCAAAGTGACGCACTTTCCCGCTCTGATGCAACGCAAGGAACGCTTTTGCCACATCATCCGCATCCATCAGCGGATCGGGGCGGTGAATCAGCAGCAGGTCCAGACGGTCGGTCGCCAGATTGACCAGCGACTGCTCAGCGCTCTTGATAATGTGGTCGCTGTCGGTGATGTAATGACCCAGCGCGTTTTCCGCACGGGCAGTGGTGGCAATACCGCATTTGGTGACGATTTCCATGCGCTCACGCAGATGCGGAGCCAGTTTCATCGCCTCACCAAAAGCAGCCTCGCACAGATATCCGCCGTAAATATCGGCATGATCGACGGTGGTGATCCCGAGATCAAGATGTTCCTCGATAAAACTGACCAGCTGGCGCGGGGACATATTCCAGTCCATCAAACGCCAGTAACCCATAACAAAACGTGAAAATTCCGGGCCCTGCGGGGCAAGGGCAATACGCTGAACCATAACAATTACCTCAAGGAAGTGATGTCATGAGTATACGCATATCCGCCGCTAAAAAAGTGAAGGTTGCTGGGGTTCTTCGGCATCCGACGGTTTGTTTGCGCGTAATTTACGCAACAAACGCTGTCTGCACAGGCGTATCACATCCTGCTTTTGCGCGTCGCTCATACTTTGCCAGTTAAAACGCTCATCGCGGCTGCGCATACAGCCCCGACAAAAGCCGCGCTCATCCGACTGGCAAATTCCCCGGCACGGGCTCTGGACGGGGAAAAACTCCAGTTGCTCTGCCACACACACCTCCCGAAATCGATTATCACCTTCAGTGAAGACGCTAACTGCGCCATCTGCAAGGGCTTTAGCACACAAATGTGGCATTAAGGTTTCACTAATCTTCGTTCCCTATACTCGCCCCATCAATAAAAACAGACGGTTTTCTTTATGATGTGGTTTGCAAAAAAGTTACAGTGTAACGATATTAAATTTACTCTGGGTTGCGCGTTATTTTTTACGCTCCTGAATGCGCTGTTTATTCAACGCAGTTGGGAGATTATTGCCCCTGCCCATCTGCACGATATCTTGTTTGCAGCCTCTGTTCCGCTGGTTCTGTTTTGTGGCTGGGTGATTATTTTCAGCCTGATTAATATTCCGTTTATCCGTAAGCCGCTGATGATCCTGCTGACGCTGGGTTGTGCCGGCGCGACGTACTTTATGTACACTTACGGAGCCGTCATCGATCAGAACATGATGGTCAACATCTTCGAGACCAACTCGCAGGAAGCCACCGCACTGGTGACACCACAGATGCTGCTGTGGATTGCGGTTATCGGTCTGATCCCATCCATCGTACTGATGTTTGTTCGCATTCGTTCCGGCAAATGGTGGTACACGCTGCTGATGCGCGTCGCCGCTATCCTCGGCGCACTGATGGTGATTATTTTGGTCGCCTCGGTCTTTTATAAGGATTACGCCTCCCTGTTTCGCAATAACAAAGCCATCGTCAAAATGGTGACACCGGCAAACTACGTCAGCGCCATCGCCAAATACAGTAAAAACCGCTGGTTTGCGGGCGATCAGACGCTGGTCCGTATCGGACAGGATGCGCACAAAGGCCCGGTTATTCTGGCGCAGAAGAAAAAAACAGTGCTGGTACTGGTGATTGGTGAAGCCTCTCGCGCAGAAAACTACTCTCTTAACGGCTACGGGCGTGAAACCAATCCGCAGCTGAAAAAACAAGGCATGATTAACTTCCCGCAGGCCTCCTCCTGCGGCACAGAAACCGCGGTCTCCGTGCCGTGCATGTTCTCTGGTATGCCGCGCAAAAAATACGACGCAGATTTAGCCCGTCATCAGGAAGGTTTGCTCGATGTGCTTGCGCACGCGGGGGTAAATCTGCTGTGGCGTGAAAACGACGGGGGGTGTAAAGGGGCGTGCGATCGCATCCCGCATACGGACATGACCCAGTGGAAACTGGATCAGTTCTGCAAAGATAAATCCTGTATCGACGACGTGAACCTGCATCGTCTGGATAACGTGCTCGACGGGCTGAAGCAAGATTCCGTGCTGGTTATCCATTTAATGGGCAGTCACGGCCCAGCTTATTATCAACGCTATCCGCAGGAATATCGCCAGTTTACCCCGACCTGCGATACCAATCAGATTCAGGACTGTGACCATCAGGCGCTCATGAACACTTATGACAACACCATTCTGTATACGGATAGCATTGTCAGTAAAACCATTGATGCTCTGAAAGCGCGTCAGACCACGATGAATACCGCGCTGGTGTATCTTTCCGATCACGGCGAATCGCTGGGCGAAAACGGGCTGTATTTGCACGGCACACCTTATATGCTGGCCCCAACGCAACAGACGCATATTCCGTTTATGTTCTGGCTGTCGCCCGATTACGTGAATAACTTCGGCGTCAATGAGCCGTGCTTGCGTGACCAGGCGGCGAAAACAGCGGTTTCTCAGGATAATTTGTTCTCGACAGTTCTCGGTATGATGAACGTAAAATCAGCGGTTTATCAGCCGCAGATGGACATCATGAATACCTGTCGTAAATCGTGATACTTGCATTAGACCGATTGGTCTAGTACATTCAGCGCCATGAGCAAAAATACTGAACACGATACACGCGAACATCTTCTGGCTACCGGCGAGCGTCTTTGCATGCATCGTGGGTTTACCGGAATGGGCCTTAGCGAGCTGTTAAAAACCGCTGAGGTGCCGAAGGGTTCGTTCTATCACTACTTCCGCTCCAAAGAGGCGTTTGGCGTGGCAATGCTGGAACGGCACTATGCCGGGTACCATCAGCGTCTCGCCACCCACTTTGCCAGCGGCGAAGGGTGCTATCGCGATCGTGTGCTCAACTACTATCAGGAAACGCTGAACCAGTTCTGCCAGCAGGGCATTATCAGCGGTTGCCTGACCGTCAAATTGTCTGCCGAAGTGTGCGATCTCTCAGAAGACATGCGCACGGCGATGGACAAAGGGGCCAGCGGTGTTATTGCCCTGCTGGCTCAGGCGCTGGAAAAAGGTCGCGAAGAAAAAACGCTGAATTTCAGCGGCGATCCTTTGACTCAGGCCCAGGTGTTATATGCGCTGTGGTTAGGCGCAAATTTGCAGGCCAAAATTTCCCGCAGCGCCGTGCCGCTTGAAAGCGCGCTGGCGCATGTGAAGAACAGTATTACGACGCCTGGCGTTTAACAGGCGTTTTTATTTATCAAATCACTAGTCGACCGGTCTACTCAGGAGTCATGATGTCAACTGAAAAATTATTTACCCCACTGAAAATCGGTGCGGTTACTGCACCAAATCGCGTACTGATGGCCCCGCTGACGCGTCTGCGCAGCATTGAGCCGGGTGATATCCCGACCCCGCTGATGGGCGAATACTATCGTCAGCGCGCCAGCTCTGGCCTGATCATTTCCGAAGCCACTCAAATCTCCGCTCAGGCGAAAGGCTATGCTGGCGCACCGGGTCTGCACAGCCCTGAGCAAATCGCTGCGTGGAAAAAAATCACTGCGGGTGTTCATGCTGATGATGGCCGCATCGCAGTTCAGCTGTGGCATACGGGCCGTATCTCGCACAACAGCATCCAGCCTGGCGGGCAGGCACCGGTTTCCGCTTCCGCGCTGAATGCAGGTACACGTACGTCGCTGCGTGATGAAAACGGTCATGCGATCCGCGTCGATACTTCTACCCCTCGCGCGCTGGAACTCGATGAAATCCCTGGCATCGTGAATGATTTCCGCCAGGCCGTCGCCAATGCCCGTGAAGCCGGTTTCGACCTGGTTGAACTGCACTCTGCGCATGGCTACCTGCTGCACCAGTTCCTGTCTCCCTCTTCTAACCAACGTACCGATCAGTACGGCGGCAGCGTAGAAAACCGCGCCCGTCTGGTGCTGGAAGTGGTCGATGCGGTGTGCCAGGAGTGGAGCCCGGATCGTATCGGTATTCGCGTTTCTCCGATCGGTTCCTTCCAGAACGTCGACAACGGCCCGAACGAAGAAGCCGACGCGCTGTATCTGATTGAAGAGCTGGCGAAACGCGGCATTGCGTATCTGCACATGTCCGAGCCAGACTGGGCGGGCGGTGCGCCGTACTCTGATGCCTTCCGTGAGAAAGTGCGTGCGCGCTTCCAGGGAGTGATTATCGGTGCCGGTGCCTATACGCCAGAGAAAGCAGAAGACTTGATCGGCAAAGGTCTGATCGACGCCGTAGCCTTTGGCCGTGATTACATTGCCAACCCGGACCTGGTCGCACGTCTGCAGCGCAAAGCGGCGCTAAACCCACAGCGTCCAGAGACCTTCTATGGCGGCGGCGCTGAAGGTTACACCGACTACCCTTCTCTGTAATTCCTCGGTTGTCCATTGATAGCGGCGATGATTCGCCGCTATACTAAAACATCGTTTCTGTTCAAAAAGATAAGCCATTGAGTTGGTTAAGAGGAAAATATGCGCCTACTTCACACCATGCTGCGCGTTGGCAACCTGCAACGTTCTATCGATTTCTACACTAACGTACTGGGTATGCAATTGCTGCGCACCAGCGAAAACCCGGAATATAAATATTCTCTGGCGTTCGTGGGCTATGGCCCGGAAAGTGACGAAGCGGTAATTGAGCTGACCTACAACTGGGATGTCGATAGCTATGAGCTGGGCACCGCTTACGGCCACATCGCGCTGGAAGTGGATAACGCGGCCGAAGCCTGCGAGCGCATTCGCAGCAACGGCGGCAACGTGACGCGCGAAGCGGGTCCGGTCAAAGGCGGCACCACTGTGATTGCCTTCGTTGAAGATCCTGACGGTTATAAAATCGAACTGATCGAAGCCAAAGACGCCGGTCGCGGTCTGGGCAATTGATCCCTCCGGGCGCGTTCTGCGCCCGTTGTTTTGCTGCATCCCCTCGCAAATTTTGCCATAATACGCACTGCTTTTTTTCCCTTGTAAGAGACCCTGATGTCCGATAACGCTCAACTTACCGGTCTGTGTGACCGTTTTCGTGGTTTTTATCCTGTTGTTATTGATGTAGAAACAGCTGGATTTAACGCTAAGACCGATGCGCTGCTTGAGATTGCTGCCATCACACTGAAAATGGATGAACAGGGCTGGCTGATACCGGACACCACGCTGCATTTCCACGTTGAACCGTTTGAAGGCGCGAACCTACAGCCAGAAGCGCTGGCCTTTAACGGCATTGACCCCACGAACCCACTGCGCGGTGCGGTGAGTGAATATGACGCCCTGCACGCCATTTTCAAAATGGTCCGTAAAGGCATGAAAGACAGCAACTGCAATCGCGCGATCATGGTGGCCCATAACGCTACCTTCGATCACAGCTTTATGATGGCCGCCGCCGAGCGCGCCTCGCTTAAGCGTAATCCGTTCCACCCGTTTGTGACCTTCGATACTGCCGCACTGAGCGGGCTGGCGCTGGGCCAAACGGTGTTATCAAAAGCCTGTATCACCGCCGGTATTGATTTCGACGGCACCCAGGCGCATTCGGCGCTGTACGATACGGAACGCACATCAGAATTGTTCTGTGAGATTGTGAACCGCTGGAAGCGTTTGGGCGGCTGGCCGCTGCCGATGGGCGAAAGCGAGGAATAAAAAAAGCGACCGTAATGGTCGCTTTTTTTTGCCTGATGCAAAACTTACTCTGCGTCTGGCTCTTCAGTTTTATACTTTGCAGCGGTCTCTTTGATCAACTGCTGCAGTTCGCCACGCTGATACATTTCAATCAGAATGTCACAACCGCCGACCAGCTCACCGTCCACCCACAGCTGCGGGAAGGTCGGCCAGTTAGCGTATTTCGGCAGCTCAGCGCGGATGTCCGGGTTCTGCAGGATATCAACGTAAGCAAAGCGCTCGCCACAGGCAGAAAGAGCCTGAACGGCTTGCGCAGAGAAACCGCAGTTTGGCAGCTTCGGTGAACCTTTCATGTACAGGAGAATTGGGTTTTCAGCGATCTGGCGCTGGATTTTTTCAATAGTAGTGCTCATGTCTTGCTTCCTTTAACTTCTGTTACGGCAATCGTCTGACATTGTAGCGGGTCAGAGAGACATCGGAAAATAACATTTTCGTCACCTGTATATATCTTAACGGTTATCCGTTGAAGTTGCATTTCTAAGATAGCTTATCCCTGCGTAAGCTGTGGTTTTGCTTAAGGGACGAGCAATAGTGCAACAGATTGACGTTTTTTTTTGCACTTGCTAACGAAACAGAATTTTAGATTGAAAAATGCTATTAACATCTCGCAGTTTTATGCATTAGAATCGACGGGCTTTGTAAATCATACGTGGGTATTATTGATGACCCGCATCTAATTCAGGGGAATGCTCAGTGGCGCGGATAAAAAAAGTCTCGATCACGCTCTGTGCTTTACTATTTACATCTCTCGCTTTCATGCCAGCGGCTAATGCCTCTGAGCAGGCGCGGCATTCTGCCGTGCAAAAATCTCATCTGGCGAAAACCACAGAACGTAAGAAAAAAACGACCAGCACCAGTAAAAGCGAAAAGAAAAAAACCACCACAGCTCACAAGCAGAAGACCACCTCCGGCAAAGCCCTCACCAGTAAAACCCGCAGCAAACCGACCCGCACCACCGCAAAAATCGCTCCGGAAAAATGCACCGTTCGTAAAGGGCATAAAACTAACTGCGTAAAAGTGGGTAAAACGGCAAAACTCTCTGAGGTGCATAAAGTTCGCGTGCAGAAAGCGCAAAAAACCGCGATGAACAAGCTGATGGGGCAAATAGGCAAACCTTATCACTGGGGTGGCACTTCACCGCGTACCGGCTTCGATTGCAGTGGTCTGGTTTACTACGCGTATAAAGATCTGGTGAAATTCCGTATACCGCGTACCGCAAACGAGATGTATCACCTGCGCGATGCGGCGTCCGTCGATCGCGGTGAACTCGAAAGCGGCGATCTGGTGTTCTTCCGCACTCAGGGTCGTGGCACCGCTGACCACGTAGGCGTTTACGTGGGCAACGGAAAATTCATTCAGTCTCCTCGTAGCGGTCAGGATATTCAAATCACTTCCCTCAGCGAAGATTATTGGGTTCGCCACTACGTCGGCGCACGCCGCGTGATGACGCCAAAAACGATCCGCTAATCCCTGCCCTGCTGCTCCGCCAGCAGGGTAAGTTCCTCTTTTGCCTCCCCTTTCAATTTGCTACTCTATCCCTGCACTCAATAGGGTTATTGATGCGCAAACTATAATAAGGAGAGAAGCAATGTCGTTCGAATTACCTGCATTACCGTATGCAAAAGACGCCCTGGCTCCGCACATTTCGGCGGAAACCCTGGAATACCACTACGGCAAACACCATCAGACCTATGTCACAAACCTGAACAACCTGGTGAAAGGCACCGCGTTTGAAGGCAAAACACTGGAAGAGATCGTACGTAGCTCTGAAGGCGGCGTATTCAATAACGCCGCTCAGGTGTGGAACCACACGTTTTACTGGCACTGCCTGGCTCCAAACGCGGGCGGTGAACCGACCGGTGAACTGGCTGCGGCGATTAATGCGGCCTTCGGCAGCTTTGCTGATTTTAAAGCGAAGTTTACTGACGCAGCCATTAAGAACTTCGGTTCTGGCTGGACGTGGCTGGTAAAAGAGGCGGATGGCAAACTGGCTATCGTTTCCACCTCTAACGCAGGCACCCCACTGACCACCAGCGCCAAACCGCTGATGACCGTCGATGTGTGGGAGCACGCTTACTATATCGATTACCGTAACGCTCGCCCGAACTACCTTGAGCACTTCTGGGCACTGGTTAACTGGGAATTTGTGGCGAAGAACTTCGCTGCATAACTGAGACGCAGAAGGGCAGCCCTTCTGCGTTTTTTGATTACTCGGTGACGCTAACGGGTTCTGGCTGTTTGCGCCCCGACGTCAGGACCAGCAACAGACCCAGTGCGGCGATAATTGCCCCCATTACCGGAACAAAGCTGTACCCCAGCCCGCCCGAAATCACCGCCCCACCCGCAGCCGCACCAAGTGCATTGCCGAGGTTAAAGGCACCGATATTCACGGAAGACGACAGACCGGGAGCTTCGTGCGCCACCCGCATCACGCGCATCTGCAACGGTGGAACCACCGCGAAGGTCGCAGCCCCCCACACCACCATCGCAATGGCCGCACCAAACTCATTGCGCGCCAGCCACGGAATGGCGAGCATAATCACAATCAACAGAGTCAGAAATCCTTTCAGCGTGCCGGTCACAGAACGATCCGCCAGCTTGCCACCAAGATAGTTACCCAGCGAGAAACCGACACCAATCAGGACCAGCATCCCCGTCACGAACAGCGGTGTCGCATGGGTAATGTCATGCAGCACCGGAGAGATATAGGTGTATAGCGTGAACATCGCGCCTGCACCGAGCACCGTCGTTAACAGAGCAGACAGCACCTGTGGACGCACCAGCACCGACAGCTCTTTGCGCACATCCGGGCGCTCGCCTGCCTCGCCTTTCGGCAGAGAGAAGAACAGCGCGACCATCGCCACCACGCCAAGCCCAGCTGTTGCGAGGAAAGACATGCGCCAGCCAATCACTTCACCGAGCCATGTCGCCGCCGGAACGCCGCCAATGTTGGCGATGGTCAGGCCCATAAACATGGTCGCCACCGCGCTCGCCTGCTTGTGTTTTGGCACTACGCTCGCGGCTACCACCGACCCTAAACCAAAGAACGCGCCGTGGTTCAGGCTGGTCAGAATGCGCGACAGCAGTAGCGTAGTGTAATCCGGCGCAATCGCCGACAGCACGTTGCCGAGGGTAAAAATCGCCATCAGGAAGATCAGCGCATTGCGGCGGGCACGATGTGAGAGCAGCAAGGTCATGAGCGGCGCACCGACCATCACCCCTATCGCATAAGCGCTGATGAGCATACCCGCTGCCGGAATAGAGACGTCCACGCCTTTGGCGATCACCGGCAGGAGTCCCATCGGGGAAAACTCGGTAGTGCCGATGCCAAAAGCGCCAATCGCCAGGGCCAGCAAGGGAAAGTTGATTTTCATTGTTAACTCCGCAAACCGTGTCATTGCGCGACACGGGACTAAGATGTCAAAAGCATGACATCAATCACAAAAAATGAGAAGTTAACAAATTAGCAAAAGATTTTTGCGGGATGAGTAACAATCGGGAGAAGAGACGAGGGAGAGAACTCTCCCCCGTTTAAATCAGTGCAGGGCTGCGGTAAGACCTGCTGCAACAATCAAAGCCAGCACAATAACGGTAGTGGTCAGCGAAAACTTAAGATCGGCACTCATCAATTTTTCTCCTTTTAATCACCCCACGAAAAGTGAGCTTGCTCATTTTTACACAGTTTACCCCAAAAATCTTCCTGGATTTAGACTGATAACCGTTTTTGCGCTTCCCCTTTTCATCAAGATAAGACAAAATTCCACGCTAAATTTATAAGCGTACCGGCCACTGACCCCCTCCTGACGTTTTGAGTCGTTTTCCCGGCGTATCGCAATTCACATTGCGAGATAAGGGTGAGAGAAGGCAAACGTTTACCTTTAAGTATTTCAGGAGTTTAAGATATGGTCTGGAGTGACATGTAATGGCAACAATTAAAGATGTGGCGAAACGCGCAAACGTTTCCACTACAACCGTATCACATGTAATTAACAAAACACGTTTTGTTGCGGAAGAGACGCGCAACGCCGTGTGGGCAGCTATCAAAGAACTGCACTACTCCCCAAGTGCCGTAGCGCGCAGCCTGAAAGTGAATCACACTAAATCGATCGGACTGCTGGCGACCAGCAGTGAAGCCGCCTATTTTGCGGAAATCATCGAAGCGGTTGAGAAAAACTGTTTCCAGAAGGGCTACACCCTGATCCTGGGTAACGCCTGGAACAGCCAGGAAAAACAGCGTGCTTACCTGTCTATGATGGCGCAAAAGCGCGTCGATGGCCTGCTGGTAATGTGTTCTGAATATCCGGAATCCGTGCTGTCGATGCTCGAAGAGTATCGTCACATCCCTATGGTGGTCATGGACTGGGGCGATACCCGCGCCGATTTTACCGATTCAGTGAACGACAACGCCTTTGAAGGCGGCTATATGGCGGGCCGTTACCTGATTGAACGCGGTCACCGCGAAATCGGCGTGATCCCAGGCCCACTGGAGCGTAATACTGGTGCTGGTCGTCTGGCTGGCTTTATGAAAGCGATAGAAGAAGCGCTGATCACGGTGCCAGAAAACTGGATCGTGCAGGGCGACTTCGAACCGGAATCCGGCTATCGCGCGATGCAGCAGATTGTCTCCCAGTCACATCGTCCTACCGCGGTCTTTATCGGTGGAGATATTATGGCGATGGGCGCACTTTGCGCAGCAGATGAGCTTGGTTTACGCGTGCCGCAGGATATTTCGGTGATCGGATACGATAACGTGCGCAACGCCCGTTACTTTACTCCGGCGCTGACGACGATTCACCAGCCAAAAGACTCGCTGGGTGAAACCGCCTTTAACATGCTGATGGACCGCATCGTCAGCAAACGTGAAGAGTCACAGTCGATTGAAGTCCACCCGCGCCTGATTGAACGCCGCTCCGTCGCTGACGGTCCGTTCCGCGACTATCGTCGTTAATCGCCTCTGAGGGGCCGGTTATTCCGGCTCCTTCAACCACTCTCTGTTCAGCGTTTCGCTATCTCCCAGATAGGCCAGCAGCCATTCCAGCGCCGGTGACATATCGTTTTGCTGCCAGGTCAGGCAACACGCTGCATCCGGGAACGGGTTTTCCAGGGTTAACGCCACCCATTCGCCGCGATCGATGCGCGGACGTGCGAAATGCACCGGCACCATACCGACGCACAAGCCAGCCGACAGGCAGGTCGCCGAGGTTTCCCAGTCAGGGGCCACCACGCGCCGTTGGTTATCCAGCAGCCAGGTGATGCGTTTCGGCAGCGATCGCGACGTATCTTCCAGCACCAGCGACGGCCAGTTGCGCAACGTGTCATCGCTCAGCGGCCCTTCTATCGCGGCGAGAGGATGATCGCGGGCGACGACGCAGGTCCAGCTCAACGCCCCCATATCACGAAACGCATAGCGTCCACCCACCGGGATCGCCTGCGTTGCGCCGATGGCCATCTCTACCCTGCCGTCCGACAGCGCATCCCACACGCCGTTGAACACCTCCTGCGACACGCGCAGCTCAACGTCTGAAAAGTGGCGATAGAAATCGACCACCATCTGGCGCGTGCGTTCGGGTTTGACGATGTTATCCACCGCAATGGCGAGATGACCGCGCCAGCCGTTGGCAATCTGCTGACACTGTTCGCGGGTGATCATCATTTTTTTGATAACAGAACGCCCTTCCTTCAAAAACCACACACCCGCAGGCGTCAGAACGACATCGCGATGGCGGCGTTCAAACAGCGGAACTGCCAGCCACTCTTCAAGCTGGCGCACGGTGTAGCTCACCGCAGACGGAACGCGGTGCAGTTCCTGGGCCGCGCCGCTAAAGCTGCCGTTACGCGCGACCGCATCCACCACTTCTAACGAATATTCAGACCACATTTTTTGCCTGCAAATTTTTTGAATGCAACCACCAAATATTAGCGTTTCACAAGGAACTTTGCACTCCCTACACTTTGCGCCAATGAATACCTGCCTCTTTAGGACATAAAAACAATGCAACCCAACAAAGGATTTCTGGTCTGGCTCGGCGGTTTAAGCGTGCTGGGCTTTTTGGCCACCGATATGTATCTGCCTGCGTTCGCCGCGATGCAGGAAGATTTACAGACGCCTGCCGCCGCGATCAGCGCCAGCCTGAGCCTGTTCCTCGCCGGTTTTGCCTTCGCGCAGCTGCTGTGGGGACCGCTTTCCGACCGCTATGGCCGCAAGCCCATTTTACTTTTAGGTCTGGCGATCTTTGCCGTCGCCTGTCTGGGGATGCTGTGGGTGCGCGATGCCACCTGGCTGCTGGTACTACGTTTTGTGCAGGCATTCGGGGTGTGTGCGGCCGCCGTAACCTGGCAGGCGCTGGTCACCGACTACTATCCCGCCTCACGCGTGAACCGCATTTTTGCCACCATTATGCCGCTTGTCGGTCTTTCACCGGCGCTGGCGCCCCTGCTCGGCAGTTGGATCCTGGTGCACTTTGACTGGCAGGCGATTTTCGCCACGCTGTTCATCATCACTCTGGTGCTGATGTTACCGGCGTTTACGCTCAAACCGGCGCCACCGAAACCAACTGAGCACAACGATGACCGCGTGACCTTCCTGTCACTACTGCGCTCACGCGCCTATCGTGGCAACGTACTGGTTTACGCCGCCTGTTCCGCCAGCTTTTTCGCGTGGCTGACCGGCTCGCCGTTTATTCTGCATGACATGGGCTACAGTCCGGCGGTGATCGGCCTGAGCTATGTTCCTCAGACCATCGCGTTCCTGGTCGGCGGTTACGGCTGCCGCGCGGCGCTGCAAAAATGGCAGGGACAGCAGATGCTGCCGTGGCTGTTGGTACTCTTCGCAATCAGCGTCATTGCGACCTGGGCCGTTGGCTTTATCCCGCACGTTGGGCTGACTGAAATTCTGATCCCCTTCTGCGTGATGGCGGTGGCGAACGGTGCAATCTACCCTATCGTGGTAGCTCAGGCGCTACGTCCATTCCCTCATGCGACAGGTCGCGCCGCTGCGCTGCAAAATACCCTGCAACTGGGGCTGTGTTTCCTGGCAAGTTTGATTGTTTCAGCGCTTATCGCCACGCCGCTGATGACAACGACCAGCGTGATGCTCGCCACCGTACTGCTCGCCGCGCTGGGTTATCGCATGCAGTCTTCGGCACAGGACTCTTCTGACGTCACTTCGCAGACAGAATCCTCTCGGGCATAATCGCGCCAGCAATTATGTGACATTTCAGTGATTAGGCTGCTAATAACTTTCTGTTGAATCACCGATTTTTGCGGCCTATACTAAATTTGCTTCACACAAATACGATAAATATTATGTGTTAACGGGAGCCGGAGTGCTCCCGTTTTACCATGGAAGGCCTTTCGGTAAGGGTTATCTCCCTTCCTCTGTTCTACGTCGGATATTAGCCTCACGGAAAAACCGTGGGATTTCTCACAAACCATAAAAAACGGCTACGCTGTTTGAAGGTTCTGATCACAGCAGGTGATGGAGAAGCTATGAGTTCATCGTGTATAGAAGAAGTCAATGTCCGGGACAATGACTGGTTTCGGATCGTCAATGAATTACTGGGTCGGGCGGGCGTCGCGATTAACGGGTCTGCCCCCTCCGATATTCAGGTAAAACACCCCGATTTTTTCAAACGCGTTCTGCAGGAAGGTTCGCTCGGTCTGGGCGAGAGCTACATGGACGGCTGGTGGGATTGCGAACGGCTGGATATGTTTTTCCATAACGTTCTGCGTGCCGGGCTGGAAAACCAGCTCCCTCACCGCCTGAAAGATACCCTGCGTATCGCCTCTGCGCGATTGCTCAATCTGCAAAGTAAAAAGCGGGCATGGATTGTCGGCAAAGAACATTACGATCTGGGTAACGATCTTTTCAGCCGCATGCTTGATCCCTTCATGCAATATTCCTGCGCCTACTGGAAAGACGCTACCACTCTCGAAGATGCACAGCAGGCTAAACTGCGTTTAATCTGCGAAAAGCTGCAGCTCCAGCCCGGCATGAGGGTCCTGGATATCGGCTGCGGCTGGGGTGGACTGGCGTATTATATGGCCAAAAATTATGGCGTCAGCGTCGTCGGCGTGACCATTTCCGCCGAGCAACAAAAAATGGCGCAAGAGCGCTGCGCCGGGCTGGATGTGACCCTTCTGCTGCAAGATTATCGTGACCTCGATGACCAGTTTGACCGTATTGTCTCGGTGGGGATGTTCGAGCACGTAGGGCCGAAGAATTACAGTACCTATTTCACTGTTGCCGACCGCAACCTGAAACCCGAGGGGATTTTCCTGCTGCACACTATCGGTTCCAAAAAGACGGACCATTCGGTTGACCCGTGGATCAACAAATACATCTTCCCGAACGGCTGCCTGCCCTCCGTTCGCCAGATTGCCGATGCCAGTGAGTCGCACTTTATAGTCGAAGACTGGCACAACTTTGGCGCAGACTACGACACTACTCTCATGGCCTGGCATTCACGTTTTCAGGCCGCATGGCCAGAAATCGCTGATAACTATTCGGAACGCTTCAAACGGATGTTCAGCTATTACCTGAATGCCTGCGCAGGGGCATTTCGCGCACGGGATATTCAGCTATGGCAGGTGGTGTTTAGCCGTGGTGTAGAGCATGGATTGCGCGTGGCGCGGTGAATGAAAATCGCCCGGCGGCACTTCGTTTGCACGGGCCTACAAAACCGGGAAATTTGTTGTTTTGTAGGCCGGGTAAGCACAGCGCCACCCGGCAACAAACGAGGTCATCTTCAATGAATAAACCCCGGATACCCGGGGTTTATTTTATTCGTCTTGCGCCGTCAATTTACTTGCCAGTTCTTTCGCCGCCAGAACCCGCTCAACGGTATCCACTACCGCCTGGGTCTGCGGATCAATTTCGATATTAATCCGATGGCCGAGTTTTTTCGCGCCAAGGGTCGTGCGCTGTAAGGTTTCCGGAATTAAATGCACGCAGAAACGGGTTGGGGTCACTTCACCCACCGTCAGACTAATCCCATCCACGCCAATAAATCCTTTATACAGGATGTATTTCATTAATGAGGCATCCTGCACTTTAAACCAGATCTGACGGTTATTTTCTGAGGTCAGGATTTTCGACACTTCAGCGGTGGTCATAATATGGCCCGACATTAAATGCCCGCCGATCTCATCGCTGAATTTCGCCGCGCGTTCGACGTTGACCATATCGCCCACCACCAGCTCACCGAGATTGGTAATACGCAGCGTCTCTTTCATCAGATCAAAGCTAATACGATTACCGTCAATCTCTGTCACCGTCAGACAGCAGCCATTGTGTGCAACCGATGCCCCGGTTTCCAGCCCGTCGAGCATATATTCCGGCAGCTCGACAATATGGGTACGGAAATTGGGTTTTTCCTCAATGGACACCAGTTTTGCTGTGCCCTGCACGATACCAGTAAACATGCTTACCACTCCTGTTTTATGCCAACGGTGGTGACACCGTTTTAATCGCATCACAATAACATCTGGAAAAACAGGTTGCCAGTAAGGGGCATTTTCTGGCGATTTTTTCACTAGATAAATAGCTAAACCCCGCTACAATAGCTGGCACTCCCCCTGCATTTTCTTCTTGCTGCCAGTTTCGGCGGGTTTTTTTAGTCTCTCAAATAACAACAAATTAAAAGGTGTTCACGTGCAGAAGTACATGAATGAAGCGCGTCAGTTATTACCCCTTGCAATACCGGTGATCATCGCGCAGGTCGCCCAAACCGCAATGGGATTTGTGGATACGGTCATGGCGGGCGGATACAGCGCCACTGATATGGCCGCCGTCGCGATTGGGACCTCCATCTGGCTTCCGGCCATTCTTTTCGGCCACGGTCTGCTGCTGGCCTTAACGCCAGTTATCGCCCAGCTTAACGGTTCAGGTCGACGCGAACGCATCGCCCATCAGGTCCGTCAAGGATTTTGGCTTGCCGGATTCGTCTCCATTCTCGTCATGATTGTGCTGTGGAATGCAGGCCACATTATCCGCTCAATGCACAATATCGACCCGGCACTAGCCGATAAAGCCGTCGGCTATTTGCGTGCGCTGCTGTGGGGCGCACCCGGCTACCTGTTCTTCCAGGTGGCGCGTAACCAATGTGAAGGGCTGGCAAAAACCAAACCCGGCATGGTGTTTGGCTTTATCGGACTGCTGGTGAATATTCCGGTCAACTACGTCTTTATCTACGGCCACTTCGGGATGCCGGAACTGGGCGGCGTGGGCTGTGGTGTGGCGACGGTGGCGGTGTACTGGGTGATGTTCATCAGCATGCTGTCGTATGTCAAAAGAGCGCGCTCGATGCGTGACATTCGCAACGAGCAAAGCTTTAGCAAGCCGGATATGGCGGTGATGAAACGTCTGGTTCAGCTCGGCCTGCCTATCGCACTGGCACTGTTCTTTGAAGTAACGCTGTTCGCGGTTGTCGCGCTGCTGGTCTCGCCGCTGGGTATTGTCGACGTTGCGGGCCACCAGATTGCGTTGAACTTCAGCTCGCTGATGTTCGTTCTGCCAATGTCGCTGGCGGCTGCGGTAACCATCCGCGTAGGCTATCGTCTGGGACAAGGCTCGACGCTGGATGCACAAACCGCGGCACGTACTGGCCTGATGGTCGGCGTGTGCATGGCGGCGTGCACCGCCATCTTTACCGTGCTGCTGCGTGAGCAGATTGCCCTGCTCTACAACGACAATCCTGAAGTGGTGATCCTCGCCTCTCAGCTGATGCTGCTGGCAGCGGTGTACCAGATTTCTGATTCGATTCAGGTTATCGGTAGCGGCATTTTGCGTGGGTATAAAGATACACGTTCGATCTTCTTTATCACTTTCACCGCCTACTGGGTGCTGGGACTGCCGTGCGGCTACGTGCTGGCTCTGACCGATCTGGTGGTGGACCGAATGGGGCCCGCCGGTTTCTGGATGGGCTTTATCATCGGTTTAACCTCCGCCGCGGTCCTGATGATGCTGCGCATGCGCTTCCTGCAACGCCAACCATCAGCCGTGATTTTGCAACGCGCTGCGCGTTAATTATCCGCGAGCCGCCTTCGGGCGGCTACTTTCTCTTCACTTTGCGCGGGAATGAAGCAATCGCGTGAAATACGGAAGAAAATTGCATTTTCCCTCTTGCCTCATCCCCTCACTGCCGCTAATATTCGACCCCGTTGTCACAGACAACATGATGCGTCCGTAGCTCAGTTGGTTAGAGCACCACCTTGACATGGTGGGGGTCGGTGGTTCGAGTCCACTCGGACGCACCATCAAAAATTCTATACAGTGCGTCCGTAGCTCAGTTGGTTAGAGCACCACCTTGACATGGTGGGGGTCGGTGGTTCGAGTCCACTCGGACGCACCATTTCGTGATACTCCTCTTCAGTTTTAAATCCTTTTTCCAGCCCAACGTAATGCCCCTTGTTCATCCTTGAACAGACATATCCTTATGCCCTGTTACTTTGTGAAGAGATGGGGATAAAGCCGACGTTCGTACAACCTTTCGAGCAGCAGGAGCAATTCATAGTCGGTGGAGAGATTGAATTTCGCCATCATGTGATATTTGTGAGAAAAAATCGTCTTCTCAGACAAATTAAGCTCACGCGCTATTTGCGGCACATTTTTACCGCTGTAGAAACCAGCCATAATCCGTGTTTGCTGGGGAGACAACGCCCGATGTCGGCAGGTATAACAATTGCTACAACGCGTTTCCTCATGACCTTTCCAGACATGGATTATGCCATCGCGTATCACGCGAAGCGGCGCTCTGCGTTCGATATAAACAATATCCCCAATGCACTCCGGTGACGGTGCGGTATTCACCGGTTTTTTATCCATTAAACCAACGATCACCCCTTTGGTGCGCGAATGCAGCTCAGGGTGACAGGTGAAATGCTCGCCCTGGCACATCCCCATAATAATCATATCGGCCTGGCGCACCGTCTGATGAGTAAACTCCAGCGTTAATTTCACCCTCTTCTGATATTCCTGTGAAAATATCTCGCTCAGAAAGTTGTGTATTGACCAGTCATAAAACGCATTATCATCTTTAATCAGGACGTTAATCATGTAACCTCAAAAACGAAATGCAGGCGACGGCTTAATAAACCGTCACCATTTTGATATTCGGCATAATAAGAGACTTACTGCCAGGTAAATTCCAGGTTGATCGTCGCCGCAAATGTTCCAGCCCCTGCATTTCCCTGCGGGGTAAATATTTTCGCCGAGAGGGGAAATTCAGTGCTGTTAGTGCTGGTGTTCACCGAGATCTGCTGAGCGCTCCCGTTACTGTAAATAACCGAGTGATCGGCATTGGTCATGCGCAACGCGACGTGAGTGGCAGTGCCGGTGTTTTGCCACGCCGTTGGGTCTTGCGTATCGGCGGCACCGAGATATTTCACCGTCACCTGCCGCGTGCCTGCGGGACAATTTTTGACCAGCAGAGAGAAGTTCTGCCACGCGCCACCTGTTCCGGCGGTGATGAGGTCTGTCCGCTGTAGCGGGGCAAATTCCACCAGTTTATTCACCGTGTCGGTATCAACCGTACATGGACTTGCCACCACATTGCCGCGAAGATTTATTTCCGTATCCGCAAGAGCAAAAAACGCTGCTGCCATCAATATCACTGCGCTGAAGGTTACAAAAACGCGCATAGGTCTCTCCAGGATGCTCCCGCAGGGGCATTCATTTTTATTGATAAGTAAAGGTGGCGGTCACGACGGCGCTAATCGTGCCAGGCATAACGTTGCCAATTTGGGTCCAGGCTCGCGCTCGCAGGTGATACGAATAGGCATTGCCTACGATAATGCCGGTAAAACTTTTCCCATTCCCAAAAGGTTCTCCACCGACGCCCTGCAGCTGGACGGCGAGGTTTGTCGCCGTCCCTGTATTTCGATACATGTCATTGGGATTGAGGCTATCCGCCGTGCCCTGAAACAAGATGGTGGCTTTTGTGGTGGCAGAGGGGCAGTTAATCAAATTCACATCTACGGGAACCCATCCAGTCGCTGAACCCGGTGCCTGTAATGATGAAGCCTCGATATTCATACCAAGATCTACGTTGATATTGACACTGTCGCTTTTGATCTCACAAGGTGAAGCAATAATTCTCCCCGTTACACTAATGGTCACCGGGTCGGCAGCCTTCACGTCAGACACATTCACTATTGCACTCAGCGCAGTACAGCCGATTATTATCAGTTTCCTGATGTTCATTATTCGGTCCTTTTGATTACTGGTACGTTAAATTCAACGTGGCCGACGTATTGGCCGAACCCGTTGTAACTGCCGTTTTGGTCTGATAATAACGGGCCGTCAGCGGAAGAGATTCCTGGCCCCCTGATGATTGTTTCATCACCATTCGGCTATTAATTCGTAATGGAGAACCGTTATAAAGAAGTTGAACGCCAACGCCCTGAGCTACGCCCGCACTTCCCTGCCCGGTTAAAGCCAGAACACTGTTATCAGAAACATCAGGGTTTTGAATCCCTGAAAGCGTAACGTTTATATTGGCGCCTGTGGCACAGTTCAGCCCCAGGTTTTGCGTTGTTTGCGCGCCTGAAGGAATTGTTCCTGGCGTGCTGCCAAATGTTGATGCAAATACATCACCAATCGGGAATGTTAACGTTTGGGTGCTCAGACCACATGCCAATACGGTGATAGAATTACCGCCTGACATAGTGACGGATTCAGACGTTATTCTCCCCCCAGACCCATTATCAAACTGTTCGTTGGCGATTTCTCCCATCGCCAGCGTGCCTGACACGATATCACCCGTTTTGATGACATTAATAATAATCGTATGATGATTTGCAAACACAATGCCGGCCCCACTATTGGTACTCTGGAATAGCTGCGCCGGATTTGTAAAATACGCTTCGGAAGGATCCGTTTGAATACCTACACCCGTTAAATTCGTTCTGTATATATTCGGCAAAGGTGATTGCACACCACCTGAATAAGTTAATGTGCGATAACGCGACATGGTTCCCGCGTCCGAGCAATTTACTGACCGGGTACTATTTGTTAATGTCACCGTACCAATAATTGTTCCGACAGGAGCGTCACGCTGAACGGTCATTGCGCCAATAGAGACGACGGGATTCCAGTAACTGACTAACGTGCAGGTCATCGCAAGTGAAGACTTAGAGAATAAACACGATAATATAATCAGAAATAATAATTTAGAAATTCTCATAATTTCCTCTAACGACAAATAACGTTCATCGACTGGACACCAGAATGGTTATTTTCAGCACGACTGGAATACTCGGACCGGCATGCTTTATCTGAGTCATTACCCCATTTAACGGTCAGGCTTCCTTTCGGATTCAACCCAGTTAAATAGACCTGCCCGCCCTCACCGACAATAAAGCCCTGCCCACTCTGGCCATCCACATTCACGATGGCCCCAAACGGCACGGGAATAGCACCAGGTTGCATTAACGTGATCAGCGCGCGCAGACCCACATTGGTTACATAATTCGCACGCACCACCGCGCCGCGCGTCGGAGTTACAGTGCGGTTGGTCAGTTCAAGTTCGACGTCCTCGGGCAAAGTTTCAGTTAACAGCGCCACATCATTTTTACGATAAACAGTGACGTTGCTCACCGTGGTATAGCCCCGCCAGTCAGTCTTCGCGCCGGTCTGGTTCTGAATGCTGACCCCTTTCGCGCCCGGTGCTTTGATGAGTACGTTGGTTTCACCCAATGGCTGGCTGAAGGTCACGCCGTCGGCGTGGGCTAAAATCCCACCCTGTACGCCATAGTTCATGCGATCGCTGTTTTTGTCGTAGCCATATCCAACTGTCGCTTCGCCGTAGGTGCCACGATAATCGGCATTCATCGCGCCGGTGTAGCCCACGTCGTTGGTGCCGTAGCCCTGCTGGACGTTCCAGTTCAGCGCGTTGTTTTCCATCGCCATACCGCTTAAGCCCACGGAGTGCGTGGTACCGCTTTGTTTACTGGCGTTCATGCTGTAGTTAGCCCAGGTTTGCGGCAGGAACTTATCCAGCGGAATACTGATGGTCAGTGCCAGCTGCTGATCTTTGTCGTAATACGTTTGTTCGCCGCGCCCGGTGGATGATCCGTTTTTACTGTAGGTATAGGTCAGGCCGTAGTTAATCCCACGCCAGCCGTTATTGTAACCCAGGCTCCAGGAGGCCATCGTGCGGCCTGAATTCCAGTAATCCTCACGAACCGTACTCAGCATCAGGGTGCCTAAATCCTGTCCAAGAGTTTGACTCATGGTCAGCTCCATGCGATTTCGGCGTCGCTCGACCAGCCCGGATGTGTCGCTATAAGTGTCCAGCACTTCCTGCATGCCGTAATAGCCACTGGTCGAATAGCGATATCCGGCAATAGCAAAGTTAGTCCCCGTTTCCAGCACGTTTTTGCTGTAGCGAGCACGCCATGACTGACCGTCGGTTTTCAGACCATCCTGCGGCGTTGACCAGGCCTGGGTGACATCGGCTGAAAGCGCACCGAAATCACCCAAGTTTTTACCGACGCCACTCGCCAGTGACTGATATTTACTCGATTCCTGCACGCCGCCGTAAATCGTAAAGCCGTGCGGCAGACCATAAATCGCGGTGCCCTGGGCAAACGGCGTTTTGTCTACGCTGCTGTCATAGGAACGATACTGGCCGCCGGTGACGGAAAATTTCAGACGGCCTTCACGCTGGAGCACCGGCAAAGAGGCAAACGGCACGGTGTAGTGCTGCTCGCTGCCGTCGGCCTCTTTCACGGTGACCTGCAGATCGCCCGCCCCTCCGGTCGGGTACATATCGGTAATTTCAAAGGCACCCGGTGAAACGTAGCTCTGATAAATTTGATACCCATTCTGGCGAATCGTGACCTGCGCGTTGGTTCGTGCAATGCCACGCACCACAGGCGCATAGCCTTTCAGCGAGTCCGGGAGCATATCGTCGTCGGATGCCAACTGCCCGCCCCGGAACGGCATACTGTCAAACACATCGTTTGGCGCACTGCTATCGCCCGCAGTGAACTGCGCTTTCAGCGGGATCACATCACGCTGAGCGTAGGTATAGACCGTATCCCATTTGTCCTGACCATGTGTGTCACGACTCCAGGTGGTGTAATTGCGCAAACGCCACGGCCCGATATTCACACCAGGACGCAGGTTGGCATACTGCGCATTGTCGGCACGACCGTTGTTGCCACGCTGCCAGTTGTTAGCACCGCTCAGGCTGTAATTAAGCATCGCCGCATTGATGCCTTCATCCCACTGTTCAGGCGACACATATCCGCGCGCCTGAGGTTCCAACGCCGCCTGCGGAATACTGATCACCAGACGCTGGGTACTGAACTGAAAATCGGCCGTAGCCTGAGGGATCGCAGACAGATCCACGCACTTCCCGCTGGAGGCCAGATTAGGGAACAGGTGGGTGCGAACGCCCCAGCTTTTTAGTTGCTCCAGGCTGAGGCAGGGTTGTAGTACCGAATCGCCGTCTTTATCTTTCACCGACGCAAACTCAATGTCTTGGGTATCCACCGTCTGATCGCCAATAAGAATATCAACGTGATAAACCCCCGGAGCCTGGGAACCGGCTTCAAACATCGACAGATCGGTCTTACCCGCGCCGGGATTGCCCACCTCAAGCAGTTCAGGGTTAAAAAAATCCCGCGCCCCGGCATCGTGTATTATCGTCCCCAGCGCGACCGCAATAAAAAGTGCAAGCCTGGCAGGTTTAAAGTGTTGTTTTTGTTTTGTCATCATCATTAACCAGAAGTCCGTCTTACGTTGCGGTCATTTTTTAAATACTGGCGTTATGCTCTTTCCCCGGCCCACCGTAGTCATTGATCACTTTGAATTTCAGGGCGCCACCGCTCACCCCATTCGGTAACGCAAACTGAGCGGTCGCTCCCGGCATGACATAGCTCACCTCTTCCAGTTCCTTACCATTGACGCTGATCTGACTGAAGTTCATGACGTAGGGCGTTGGATTGCTGACGCTGACTCGATTGCCAGACCGACTCCAGGTCAGCTTTTCCGCGAGTTCTTCGGGCAACGTGCCTTTTAATCCCGCAGGACGATAGATCAGCTTAATTCGCGTTTTAATGGCAATTTGCAGGCTATTATCTTTTTTCGGTGCCGAAGGGATGGCTTTAATATTGAGCCAGTAAAGACTTTCTTTATCCTGAGGTAACGCTCCCGTCAGCATAATACGCTCAACGTTCTGCTGATCTTTATCGAGGCGATAAAGCGGCGGGGTAATAACAAAAGGAGCTTTCTCAGCCCCTCCATTTTGCGTTTCGACCCAGGACTGAATTAAATAAGGCGTGGCATCCGGGTTATTAACGCTAATAGAGGCTTCCTTTTTATTGCCATCATAAATAACACGCGTGCCGCCAATAATTACTCCGGCGTGGGCTGCAGAAATTCCTGCCGCGACAAATGCGCCGACAATAAAAGTCTTACGAAGAAAGTTCATTTTATACCTCAATTAAAAATGAGGCCGATTAACGACCTCATACTCTTTTCCTTAAAAAGGAAAATTAGTTGTATACAACAGAGAAGCTGGCAACGGCGTTTGCTGGACCTGCAGTCACAGTTGCATTAGTAGACTGATACTGTGCGTAGAATTTCAGGGTGTTATCCTGAGTTGAGCTCAGCATGTAGGTGTAGTTGTTTTGACCGTGCAGCGGTAAGTCACCTTTATCAGCTGACATCAGGTGGATAGCCACGCCGGTTGCCGCACCAGCGGTGGTGCTGTCGATGGCCAGTAACGTAGAGTCTGTGACTTCTGGCGTACCGTCAAAACGTACTTTTGCCGCAGAGACGCTGGCCGGGCAGTTTTTCAGCACGATGTTGAAATCTTTAGCCGCAGTTTTACTCCCTGCCAGATTGTTGAATTCAGTTTTGTTGTAGCGGCCCAGGTCAACGGTCTGGTTCTGAGAAGCCACATCAACGTTACAGGCGTTCTCCAGAATTTCACCGGTGAAGTTCACGGTGCCAGCAGCAGCAAACACGTTAGACATAGACACAGCAGCAGTAACAGCAAAAGCAGCAACGATCAGATTCTTTTTCATCATAAATTCCTTAAAATATAGTATTAATTGCTCACCGGAATAGAAAACCATTCAAATTAATTTGAATTACTTTATTGCGGTTAGCTTTTTCCTACTTCAATGTAAAGCACAAACAACTATCATCATCTTTATTGCCACTGAAGTGGCTATTAAATATTGCGGTGCGCATATCGATAATACATTATCGATATATTCGTACTGCCTGACGTTGTTTTGCTGAGCAGTAATTTATAGAAACATATTAGGTTACTCAATTTTTTTCTGGGTCTATCTGTAGACTATAAACTAACCTGCGAAAATTCTGTGTTTTAAGGCCCTTCCGCGATCAATAATTGATTGACCACACTAAAGTTATTGACAACTCACAACTCCCTTCCTCTTTTCAAGCATTTTCTCGGTCTACACTTAGACCGTATTAACTACTTTTAAAAATGTTTGCAGTAGCAATAATTAATGGTCTCAATGAATCATCCTCGCAGGTGTAATTAAATATGAATACGCGTATGTCTCTCGATGGGCTTGCCAGCGGCTATACATTTTCAACGCATAAGCCCTTGAACCACATAGAAAGGATCTTGCTACATCTCCAGCCTTTCTCGACAGAAGTGATGTATCCCAAAGGTGCCGTTATTCGTTACACAGAAGAAAATATTCGCTACTGCTTCCTGCTTTATAAAGGCAGTGTCGCCCTGCACCGTCGCGGCGACGGAATGGTTTTGAATTCTGAATCAACCCCGTTTGTTTTCGGAATCAGTAACCAGCTCTCAAACGAAGAGCATATGTACATCCGTACCCTCGACGAATGCTGCGTGGGCCAGGTGCCGCTGGCACTCGCCAATGAAATTATTGCCAAAGACGATCTTTGGGAGAGTCTTTCGCATCTGGTGATATATACCACGGGGCGGGTATACGACCATTGCATGGCGATTACCCAAATGTCGGCCTATGACATCATTCGTTTCCAGTTGATGGAATTAATCGGCGAACCGGACAATATTCGCCTGCACATCACCGCAGCAAACTACATCATCGACAGGAGCTATCTGTCGCGAAGCGGAACGATGCGCATTTTGTCCGAGCTACGCACCGGCGGTTACATCATTATGGATAAGGGCATTCTGATTGAGATTCGGCATCTGCCATTGAAATATTAACAGCGTGTATACTCTCTGATGTACGGGTAATCCGGCATTGAAGACAGGACGCGCTTTATGAGCAACAACGACAAACCTGCTTTTCCTATGAATCGCGCGACACCTCTGGCCGAAACATTAATCGGTGCGCTGCTTCCTCATGCCACCCTCGCCACGTATCCACCCGGACAAAAGTTCCCCCTTTGTGTGAATGATGTTGCCGTCTGTTACATCCAGCTTGAAGGCACGACGGAATTTCACCGAGGCCCCGACGGAATGGTCGTTACCCACATCTACGCGCCCGCTATTGTGGGTCTGGCCGATGTGCAATTTTCCACTTTTCGCGAATCCTGGATTGAATCGCGCGAGCTTTGCCAGATAGCCACCCTGGATCTGGAACAAGCGTATGAGATTATTCGGCAAAATGACCTGATGGAAACGCTAGTGGGCCATATTAATGGTGTTCTGGGTAAACTCTATTACCACACCCTGCAGAACACCGCGCCTTCGGCATATGAGATTATTCGTTATCAACTGCTGGAACTGATGACCGAAACCGAAGAATTTCGCGCCAGCACTACTGTTGAAAAATATATCCGTGCAAAAACAAATTTATCCCGCAGCGGGATCTTAAAAATACTGGCAGAGCTGAAAACGGGGGGATATGTTGAAATGAACGAGGGCAGATTGATTAAAGTGAATAAGCTCCCGGCCAAATATTAGCGTCAGCATCCTAAGGAATCGGATAAGGGAACGATGAATGAAAAGAATTGCGATTATCGGCGCCGGACCTACGGGGATTTACACCCTTTTCTCGCTGCTAAAAAATAAGACGCCATTTAGCATCGATATCTACGAGCAGGCCGAAGAGGCTGGCGTAGGAATGCCCTACAGCGATGAAGACAACTCGCGGATGATGCTGGCGAATATTGCCAGTATCGAAATTCCCCCACTCTTTTCCACTTACCTCGACTGGCTGCGCACCCAAAGCAGCGCGCATCTGGCCCGCTACGGCGTGGAGAAATCCTCGCTTCACGACCGTCAGTTCCTGCCGCGCATTTTGTTAGGCGAGTATTATCGCGACCAGTTTTTGCAGCTGATCGATCAGGCAAAACAGCGCGGTTTTGACGTCAACGTGCAGGAATCCTGCCAGGTCACAGATCTGGAGTCTACGCCCGAAGGCGTCAGCGTCTGGGCGAAGAACCGTGCGGAACCCACAATTTACGATCTCACCGTGATAGCTACCGGGCACGTCTGGCCGGACGACGACGAGTCGACCCGTTCATACTTCCCAAGCCCGTGGTCAGGGCTGATGGAAGCCAAAATCGACGCCTGTCGCGTCGGGATTATGGGCACCTCCTTAAGCGGACTGGACGCGGCAATGGCGGTCGCCATTCAGCACGGTGACTTTATCGAGCCGGAAAACCAGCCCGTTGAATTCAGGCTCGACGAAGGTAGCGAAGCGCTCAACATGGTGCTGATGTCCCGCTCGGGCATTCTGCCGGAAGCGGATTTTTACTGCCCACTGCCTTATGAACCTTTAAGCATCGTAACGGAACAGGCGATCGAAAAAGAGATTGCCGCCGGGTCGGACGGCCTGCTGGATAGCGTTTTCAGCATGATGGCTGAGGAACTTGAGCTCGCTGACCCGCAGTGGAGCGCCTCCATCGCCTTAACAGCGCTGGACGCCGACAGTTTCCATGACGCCTACTTCGCCGAACGCCACAAACATGATCCCTTCAGCTGGGCGCAAACCAATCTCGATGAAGTCGAGCGCAACAAGCGCGACAAACGCACGGTGCCGTGGCGCTACACCATTCTGCGAATGCATGAAGTGGTGCAGGAAATTGTTCCGCATCTGACCGACAAGGATCGAAAGCGCTTCGACGGCGGGCTTTCCCGTATTTTCATCGACAACTACGCGGCCATTCCTTCTCAGTCGATTCGCCGTCTGCTGGCGCTGCGCGAAGCGGGGATTATTAGCGTCCTGGCGCTGGGGGCAGAGTATGAAATGGACGTGCAGGAGAACCGGACGGTGATTGTCTTCGACGGTAAAAAGGTTGAATTTGATCTGTTTATTGATGCCAGAGGACAAAAACCGCTGAAAACGAAAGACCTGCCGTTCCCGACCCTGCGCCATCAGTTACAGGAAAACGGGGATGAGATCCCGGACGTCAGCGAAGATTACACACTGCTTGCGCCCGACAGCGTGCGTGGGCGCATCGCCTTCGGCGCGTTGCCCTATCTGATGCACGATCAGCCCTTCGTTCAGGGGCTGACCGTGTGCGCAGAAATCGGTGATGCGATGGCGAAAGCGATAACGCAACGCGCGTCGCGCGCACGTCGTCGGTTGCCGTTTTTGGAAGAGTGACAAACAAGTGCGGCCTGATGCCCTCACCCCGGCCCTCTCCCACAGGGAGAGGGTGGTCAAGTTTCCTCTCCCTCCGAACAGTCTCCTCTCCCTCCGAACAGTCCCCTCTCCCTCCGGACAGTCCCCTCTTCCTGTGGGAGAGGGTTAGGGTGAGAGGAAACAGCCCCCAGCCTACAAAACTTAGTCTCTCATCCCCGACGTAATCGCATCCACCTCATTAGGCCGCAAACGAATCTCCGCCGCACGGCGGTGTCCCTGCATACCCTCGGTGCGGCTCTGGCGAATCGCCGGTTCCGCAATCGCCGCAATCCCTTTGTCATCGATCCATTGATGAGTACAGACTTTCACATACGCTCCCACCCACAGTCCGCCGGTGTAACGCGCCGCTGCCATTGTCGGCAAGGTGTGGTTGGTCCCGCAGCATTTATCCGAGAACACCACGCTGGCGTTCTGACCAATAAACAGCGAACCGTAGTTGCGGATCTTCGCCGCCGTGCCGTGCGGATCGCGGGTATGTACCTGCAGATGCTCCGTCGCCATGTGATCCGCGAAGGCAATCAGCTGCTCTTCTGTGTCACACACCACGATTTCACCCTGCCGACGCCACGCCTCACCTGCTGTTTCCGCCGTTGGCAACGAGCTTAACTGACGCTGGATCTCCCTCTGCGTACCTTCAGCAATCGCCTGGCTGGTGGTCGCCAGCCCGACGCGGGTATGAACGTCATGCTCGGCCTGCGCCAGTAAATCTGCCGCCAGAATGCGCGGATCGGCGCTGTCGTCGGCCACGGTGAAGATTTCGCTCGGCCCGGCCAGGGCGTCAATGCCCACTTTGCCAAACACCTGGCGCTTGGCTTCATTGACGAAGGCATTGCCCGGCCCGACAATTTTGTCCACCGCCGGAACGCTTTCGGTCCCCCAGGCCATCGCCGCGATCGCCTGCGCACCGCCAATTTTGAAAATTCGATGTGCGCCCGCCAGATGGCACACCGCAATCATCGCCGGATGTGCACCCGGCGGCAGACAGGCAATAATCTGCTCACAGCCCGCCACCGTCGCCGGAACAATCGACATCACCGGCGCAGAAAGGATCGGATAGCGCCCGCCAGGGACGTAACATCCCACGGTTTGCACCGGAATAATACGATGCCCGAGATGTACGCCCGGCAGGGTTTCGATTTCCAGCGGCTGCATGGTCGCCAGCTGTGCCTGGGCAAAACGGCGCACCTGGGCAATGGCAAATTCGCTGTCGCGACGGGTTTGCGGATCGAGTTCCCTAAGTGCGGTTTCAATCTCCTGCGCCGTTACTTCAAATTGCTCGGGTACCACTTTGTCGAACTGCTGTGAAAAAGCCCTGAGCGCGCTGTCACCCTCACCTTTCACGCGCTCAATAATCGCGCTCACTTTATCCGTCAATGAGCGATCGGCCTGGGCGTCCTGACCCTGAGGACGCTTGATCCAGCGCACCTGTTCGGTAATAGACTGAGCTGACATTACGCGTCCTCCATCTGGCCGAGTTTGATCTGCGCCAGCAGCGCCAGATGGTCATACACCACCCACTCGTCGACGATTTTGCCGTTGATAATGTGGTAATGAGACATCCCCATCACGAACAGGCGTTCACCGGTCGGTTTCCCCAGCTCGCCGTAGCCCAGATGATGGCCTTCGATAATCCAGCGCACCGCCACTTTGACGCCGCCCTCGTCGCACGGATTGGAGCAGATATGCTGCGGGAGCCACGCGCCATCCGGTATCATGCCAATCAGCGCCAGCGTCTGGTGCGTCACCGCCGCCGTGCCGTACAGCTCTTTCATTAATGGGCCATGCCACTGCACATTCGGGGCGTAAATCTCTTTGATTTTGCCCAACATCCGGCGGTTATAAATCTCATGCAGCCAGCGCAGGAGCTGCTCTTCGGTGTCGGTATGGGCGATAGAGACATCGCAGGCCACATCCGGCGGATACTGGCCAAGCATCCGGCCATTCTCGCCGATATCGGTGACGCGGAAGCCTTTATCAAACTGCTCTTTCGCCATGTTAAAGGCGACTTCATCGGTGTCCAGGCCCAACTGTTTCATCATCGACATATTGTCGCTCACCACCCACTCACGATAAATTTTGTTCTCGTGGATCATGCAGTCGGCGACGGTACGGGTAACGAAGGTGCGATTGGTCGGCTTGCCAAGATGACTGAACTGGGTGTGACGTCCGCTGCCGGTCACCAGATGGGAAGTGTAAAAACCATCGACGTCATTACCGTTCCAGATAACCTGGGTCGCCATGCCGCGACGTTCCGGGAAAGCAATTAAGCGCTGGAGCGTATCCTGCACCACCTGTTCGCGGTTATACAGCGTTCCCAGCGCATTATATAAAACACAGTTGTGGGTGTAATGGGTATAAATTAATCCCACATCGCGCTCATCCCAAATTTTATGGGTACAGCGAACGATATAATCGACAATGTCTGTATAACAGTCGTCGAAGCCTCTTAATGATTGGGCGCGCGGGCGTTTTTCCGGCACTAAATCAATAAAGTCGCGACGTTCGACCTGTAATACCGGTTCGTCTCGCGTAGGTTTTGAGCTGTTTTTCTCGGGTACGGCTGGAGCTTTATTTGTTGCTTCAGTTGAAGACATGTGACCTCCTGCATCTATTTTCAGACAATAAGTTCCCGCACCCGGAATGGATGGAGAAATGAACGTTCACAGCGTTAATAAAAATGTGACGGGAGGCGTACCTCCCCTTTATTAATTCACTACCTGAGACCAGATAGCTAATTCATCAATACCTAAATATTCACGAATAATTAAACCATCGCGTAATTCCAGCTGAGTAATACCGGTAATTGAAACCGGTTTACGGGTCGGCGCACCAAATTTACCGTAACCGTCATGCCAGGTGAGCAGCGACCAGCGCAGGGAAATGCGCACCGGTTCATTCACGTCTTTGCGCACGATCAGATGGTGGAGCTGGGTTTCGCTGTCCGCAAACGAGGCGCGATAGCCGGAAAGCCAGGCACCGATCTCCTGCTCGCCGGTGGCGACGTGATGCCCCGGAGCGTATAGCGTGGCGGCGGGATGATACAACCCCGGCACCGTTCCGCCATTGCCGCCAGCCCACATCGTCATATAGCGCTCAACCACGCCCGCCAGCGGCCCATCGATATCATCACCTTCTGGCCCGCCCGACCAGCGCGCGTCAAGGGTTTCCGCCGCTTCTGGCTGGATGCCAAGCTGCTGCTGGGTGGCGGCAAGATTGCGGGCAAACTCGCGCACATCCAATCCCAGCTGCGACACTATCGCCGCCCGATCCTGAAGCAACCATTCCTGGCGAACCGCGCCGTCAGCGCAGATTCGGTCAGCCCAGGTGCGCACCCAAACATTGTTCCCGGTCGGCGCCCCGAAGAACCCTTCCCCCTGGTGGCGAATCGAGGCCATCGTACGCTGGGCGGCGTAATACTCTTCACCCGGAGTGTGGCTGCAAAGAATATCTTCCGTCAGCACCGAGCGTTGCGGAAAACTGTGCATCGCCTCCAGCGTCAGGCGCATAAATTGCGACAGTTCAGTGAGCTGTTTTTCCGGGGTGATAAACACCACTGGCGTGGCGTAAAAGTCAGCCAACTGGCCGATGTCCTTTTGCTCCCACACCACGTGGGTGAGAGTCAAAATAAATTGCTGAATGGAGTCGAACTGGGGGCTGAACCCCGGCAATCTGCTCATTTGACCTCCTGAGGCTGGAACAGAGATAAACCGTCTTTTTCGATAACACCGGTGCGCGGACGCCGCGCCGAGTGGCGCACCACCAGCATACCGGGCAGCGTAATTTGTTCTGGCTCGATGTTGCCGCTGTCGATTTGCTTCATCAGTAACTCTACCGTTGCCGTCACCATCGCCTCCACCGGTTGGGAGGCCGACGTTAAGGCATAAGACGGCCAGCCCGACGGGCCGATATCGTCGTAACCAATGATCGACACGTCTTCCGGCACCCGCAGACCAAATTCGTAACGCGCCACGTCCATCACCGCCACCGCCATATGGTCGTTGGCGACAAAAATGGCGTCCGGTGCGGGTGCGTTAGTGAACAGAGAATACGCCGCGCGCGTGGTTTGCTGCGCGTCATAGTTGCCATTCACCACCTGTACGTCTGTGACGCCGTGTTCCGCGAGCGTCTCAAGATACCCGCGCTGACGGGCGATATTCACCGACGAGTCCGCCACGCCGCCGACATAGGCGAAGCGCTTATGTTCCCCGGCCAGCAAAAATTCTGCGATCTGGCGCGCAGCGGCTTCGTTATTGCTGTTGACGCTCGACGCCATACCGCTCTCTTCGCTGCGATTGAACAGCACCACCGGAATGCCGGCGGCCAGACACTCCTGCGAGAGATCCAGCGACAGCGTGACCGACGCCAGCACAATGCCATCCACGCGGTACTGCATGATCTGGTCAAAAATCCGGTCCACGTTGCCGTCCCTGTCACCGACAAACAACAGCAAGTGATAGTTGAGGGTATCCAGTTTTTGCGCCAACGCTTCCAGCACCTGCGGGTAAAACTGATTATCGAAATAAGAGATCACCACGCCGATGATGCGTGACCGGGCGGTGTTGAGCGACCGGGCAATCGCATTTGGCCGATAGCCCAGCTCGCGTGCCGCCTTGAGCACTTTTTCACGCGTGGCGGGCGAAATACTCGCCCCCGGCGTGAAAGTCCGCGATACCGCTGACTGAGATACACCTGCTAACTGTGCCACCTGCTGGCTGGTCACCGCCGCAAAAGTCTTACGCTTCATTACCCTGGGTTCCTTATCCTGTCACTGCCACATTCAGGTTTTGTATCACAATCGCCCCGTCAGGAGCGCCTGGAAAGTGAGTGCTTTTTAGTCTTACACCATCTTTGCATGCGTATGCAACCGGCTAAATTATTTTTTTCACAATGGTGATCTTGTACCTTTACAAAATTGAAACCTTTTCGTAACTTCAATTTTTGAATACGTATGCACACCGTCAATTGTACCGGGCGAATTGGGTCGTCACCAGAGGGAATGAACCGGTAAACGTTGTACTTGATTGGTTATAACCCATTAATTATTAAGAGGTTCACAACCATGTTTCGAGCACTATTACGCCGCCCGGAAGCCCGGCTGTTTTTTATCATCAGCGTATTGTTTTACATCTGTATTCACAGCATTGATGCGTTTCTTGCGCCGATGATGATCAATCAGGGCATTGAACCGCAGGTGATGGGCATCATCATGGGCGCCAGCGGTCTGGCGACGCTGATGATTCGCTTCCCGCTGGGGATCATTTCTGATGTGGTGAAGAGCCGCAAAATTTTTATCCAGATAGCGCTGGTGCTGCCGATTGTCGCCTGGCCGATTGCCTGGCTGGAGCCAAACGCCATCACCCTGTATCTCGCCAAAGCCGCCGATGGCGTCACCGCGGCTACCTGGGTGCTGTATAACATTCTGTTTATCCGTTATTTTGATCGCAAAGAAGCCCCGGCAGCGGTCGCTCTGCTGGCGCTGGCAGGCCCTATCGGGGTGTTTCTTGGCAACTGCATCGGCGGCGTGTTGATTCACTATTTTGCGAACAACATCGCATTTTTCGTCTCCTGTGTGTCCGCCCTGCTGGCCCTGTTCCTGACCACCCGCATCCGCGACGTTCACGATCCGGTTAAGGCTCCGTCTCTGAAAGCCTGTATTGCAGGCGCGAAACTCCAGCTGGCCGACCGCTCCGTCTGGCTGATTGGCATTCTGGCGACCATCGTGATTCTGGTGCCGTTCGCCACCCGCGACACGCTCACACCTATCTACGCTGAACAGCTGGGCGCGCGGGCTGGCATTCTGACCCTGCTGAGTAACATTCACCTGATCTTCTACGCTCTGGCGATTGCCCTGTGCAGCTCGGTGTTTTATCAGCGGCTTGGGCTGGTCAAAACCGCGGTGCTGGGCATTCTGCTGCAGGTGGTTTCCTCGTTTGGCATTCCGTTTACCAGCAATCTGTATCTCATCTATCTGTTACAGGCGCTGGCCGGTTTCTCATTTGGTATGGCTTTCGCGGCATTTATGTCGCTGAGCGTGGTCAACACCTCTTCAGATGAACAGTCCACCCGCATGGGATTATTCCAGACCATTTATTCATGCGGTATGTTTGCCGGGCCAGTGATCATGGGCGTGATGATGCAGCATATTAATCTCTCATCCGGGTATCTGTTTATTGCGGGGCTTTCGATTATTGCCGCTATCGCCACCCCGCTTTCGGTGCGCTGGGTTCATTCACGTAAAGCCAGTCAGCCAGCAGAAATATCGGCAAACCGTTCCCTCGCCTCCGCGCGAGAATAAATTAACCGCTTATTACTATTTATCCCGGTTCGCCGGGAGGGTATCTGTCATTTCAAATATGAAAGGAGAACATCGTGGCTTATCAACTTAAATCCAGTAAACCGGTGCAGGAACGTCAGGAAGCGCAGCGGCAAATACGCGAAACCGTAGAGCTGATTCTGATGGATATTGAAAAACGCGGGAATAAAGCGATTCGCGAATTATCAATTAATTTCGACAATTACGACCGCCGTGATTATCGCCTGTCGGAAGCAGAAATAAACAGCTGCATGAAAAGGCTCAGCCGTCAGGATATTCACGATATCGAGTTTGCCCAGGAGCAGGTGTTTAATTTTGCCCGTGCGCAAAAAGCCTGCCTGCGTGACCTGGAAATTGAAACCCGCCCCGGCGTGATCCTCGGCCATAAAAATATCCCGATAAACGCCGTTGGCTGCTATGTGCCGGGCGGGAAATATCCGCTGCTGGCCTCGGCGCATATGTCGATTATCACCGCCAACGTCGCGGGCTGTTCGCGCATCATCAGCTGCGCCCCACCGTTTGGCGGCGAACCGGCTCCGGCGATCGTCGCCGCGCAGAAAATGGCGGGCGCGACGGAGATCTTCGCCCTCGGCGGGATTCAGGCGATTGGCGCGATGGCGCTCGGCACCGACACCCTGGCCCCTGTTGATATGCTGGTCGGGCCGGGCAACGCCTATGTGGCCGAAGCCAAGCGCCAGCTATTTGGCCGCGTCGGCATTGATCTGTTCGCCGGTCCGACGGAAACGCTGGTGATTGCCGACGACACCGTCGATGCGGAAATCTGCGCCACCGATCTGCTGGGTCAGGCGGAACACGGCGTCACCACGCCTGCCATTCTGCTGACCAACTCGCTAAAACTGGCAAAAGAAACGCTGACAGAAATCGAGCGCCTGCTGGAGAAACTGCCAACCGCCGACGTGGCCCGCCAGTCCTGGAAAGATTACGGCGAAATTATTGTCTGCGACAGCTACGACGAAATGTTGGCTGAAGCGGACAGCATTGCCTCCGAGCACGTGCAGGTGATGACCGACCGCGACGACTGGTTCCTCGAAAATCTCACCAACTTTGGCGCCCTGTTCCTCGGCCCGCGCACCAATGTGGCCTATGGCGACAAAGTGATCGGCACCAATCACACCCTTCCCACGCAAAAAGCAGCGCGTTACACGGGCGGCCTGTGGGTCGGCAAATTTATGAAAACCTGCACCTGGCAAAAAGTCCTCAGCGACGAAGCGACCGCCGAAATCGGTAGCTACTGCTCGCGTTTATCACTGCTGGAAGGATTTGCCGGACATGCGGAGCAGGCCAACATTCGCGTACGTCGCTACGGGAATACCGACGTGCCCTACGCCACGCCTGCGCCCGTGCGGGAAAAGGTGTAATTCATGACGCTTCCGCAAACGCCCTCTTTTGCTCTAAGAGGAAAACGGGCGCTGGTGACCGGTGGCTCCAAAGGACTGGGATTTGCCAGCGCCGTGGCCCTCGCTCAGGCGGGCGCTCAGGTGTGGATTGCCGCGCGCGATCCCCTCACGCTGGAACACGCCGCCGCGCTGGCGGGCGAAAGCGGTTTGACGCTGCATCCGCTGGCGCTGGATATCACGGACAGCGCCAGCGTCGAGTCGGCGCTGGGGCAGTTGCCCGCTTTTGACATTCTGGTGAACAGCGCCGGACTGGCCCGCCATGAGCCTTTCTTGACGGTGAGCGAAGATAATTTTGACGCCGTAATGACGCTGAATCTGCGGGCCACCTTCTTTATCAGCCAGCGGGTGGCGCAGCGGATGCGCGACGAAGGGATTGCCGGTTCCATTATTCATGTGTCATCCCAAATGGGCCACGTCGGCGGCCCGAATCGCAGCGTCTATTGTGCATCAAAATTTGCGCTGGAGGGATTGAGCAAAACGATGGCGCTGGAGCTGGGCGATGCGGGGATTCGGGTCAATACGATCTGCCCGACCTTTATCGAAACCGAGCTGTCGCGACAATCGCTGGATAACCCCGATTTTCGCCGCTACGTGCTGGAGAACATCAAGCTGCGGCGGCTCGGACGCGTCGAAGATGTGATGGGGCCGGTCGTGTTTTTGGCCTCCGACGCGGCGGCGATGATCACCGGCACCGCCCTGCTGGTCGACGGCGGCTGGACGGCAACCTGAGGTAAGTCATGCTCGATAATACCGAACTGCCGCTGGTGCTGATTGGCGGCACGCTCTGCACTGCCCGGCTGTGGCAGCCGCTGGTTGAACAATTAGCGCTTTCCAGCGTGATGTGTATCAGCCTGACGGGTTCAGATTCCGCACCACAGGCCGCACGGCGTCTGCTGCAAAACTTGCCGCCGCGTTTTCTGCTGGCCGGGTTTTCTCTCGGGGCCATCGTGGCGCTCCAAATGGCCGCCGACGCCCCCGAGCGGCTGGCCGGACTGGCGCTAATCTCGGTGAATCCGCTCGCCGATGCGCCGGAAAATGCGTCTTCCCGGCGCGAAGCGGTTAGTACGGCGCATGAACAGGGGCTGGCGGAGTGGCTCTCTGCAAATTTGTGGCATAAGTATGTTGCACCCGAGCGCCTGGGTGATCCGGCGCTCAGGGAAATTATCTGCCAGATGGCAGAAGAGAGCGGCCCCGATACCTTTGCCAGTCAAACGGAAATCGCCATCACCCGTCAGGATAACCGCGTGGCACTGGCCGCGCTCTCATGCCCAATCATTATCATCAACGGCGCGCACGATCCGATCTGCACGCCCCATCATCATCAACTGGCCGCGGCAAGTGCGGTTCGCTCACGACGGATAACTGTGCACACCGCTGGACATTTCGCGGTGCTCGAAGCGCCCGACGAAATCGCCCCGCCGCTGCGCCAGTGGATTCAGGAGTCTCTTAATGCGACGTAATAAACTCAAAGAGTTGATTCAGGAAAACACGCCAATCATCAACGGCTGGCTGGCGATCCCGTCGAGCTACAGCGCGGAAATTGTCGGCCATCAGGGGTATGACGCAGTGACCGTGGATTTGCAGCACGGGATGATCGATTTCGCCAGCGCCCTGACGATGCTGCAAGCACTCTCCGCCACCCCGGCGGTGCCGCTGGTGCGTGTTCAGCACAACGACCCGGCGCAGATCATGCGCATGCTCGACGCCGGAGCGTACGGGATTATCTGCCCGATGATCTCGACTGCCGAACAGGCCGCGCACTTTGTCGCCGCCTGCCGCTATCCACCGTACGGCGTGCGTTCCTTTGGCCCGGCACGCGGTTTGCTGTACGGCGGTGCGGATTATCCGCAGCACGCGAATCAGGCGATCCTGACCCTGGCGATGATTGAAACCCGCGAAGGGCTGGCGAATCTCGACGCCATTCTGGCAACCGACGGGCTGGACGGGGTGTTTATCGGCCCGAACGATCTGTCGCTCACCCTTACCGGCAGCGCCATCGCGGAATCTCAGCATCCTGACATGCTCGCTGCCGTTGAGCGGGTGGTCAGCCGCTGCCGCGAGAGGCAAAAACTGGCGGGGATATTTTGCACCTCCGGCGATGCGGCGCGACTGCGCATCGAACAAGGTTTTCAGTTTGTCACCCCCGCCAACGACGTCATGCAGCTTGGCCGTGCCGCACGCGTTGCCATCGCGCAGGCACGCGGCACATCCGCCCCGACCACGGGTGCATCCGGTTATTAACAGGAGAACACATGAAAGTACAATCGATTACCCCGGCGCAGGCCAAAACCCGCGTTATCACACCGGACGATATGGTGTCCTGCAATCTGGCGTTCATTGACTGCAAGCTGCCTGGCTCGCATCTGAAGCAGAACTACTCGTTTATCGGGCCTGGCGTGACGCAGTCATCGGCGCAGGTGGTGAACATTCCTGAACCACACGGCTTTAACATTGGCGCGGCGGCGATGCCGAAAGGCGTGACCAATAACCTGCATCTGCACTTCACGGCGGAGGTGTTTTTGATTCACGAAGGCACGTGGCGTTTTCGCTGGGGGGCGAACGGCGAAAACGAAGCCGAGTTCAGCGCGCCCGCCATTCTGTCGATTCCGACGTGGATTTTCCGTGGCTTCACCAACGTCAGTAAAGAAGAGACCTGCGGCATGGTGTATACGGTGCTCGGCGGAAATAACACCGGGGGGATCATCTGGCATCCGTCGATTCTGGCGGCGGCCAGCGAATACGGGCTGTATCTGAGCAAAGACAATATGCTGCTCGACGTCAACGCGGGCGATACGCTGCCGGACGCGTCACAGCTGTTAGCCCCGCTGCCGCCGGAAGAGATCGCCGCCCTGCGCCACTATTCTGTTGCAGAGATGCGCCAGCGTGCGGTGACCGGGGACGAACGCCGCTGGTCAGCTGACGGTCTGCTGGATTCAGTGCTGCCGGGTCACGGTGGCGAAATTGCGCCGGTGATTGGCTACGGCATTTCGCAGGATCGCCACGCCGCGCCAGCGATTGTGAATCCGCACGGGTTCTCCGTGGAATGGCTGCGCCTTGCGCCAGAGCATGTGGTCGGGCGTCATTTGTGCCCGGACGTGCAGGTGATCATGGTGTTTAAAGGCGCGCTGGAGGTGACGTGGAATCAGGCGGGCGAGGAAGTCAGCGTGATTGCACCTGAGCGCTCGGTGATTTCCGTTCCGGGCAATAGCTGGCGAAAATATCGCGCGGTCGACGGCGACGTGGAATGTATCCTCACCACGCAAGGCGATCAGCGTAAACGCGTTTACTGGGACGAAGAAATTCTGGCGAAAGCGCGGGAATTAAACCGCTGTCTTGACCCGGATGGGTACGTCGCGGCGGCGGATTTGCTGCCGGTAACGGCGCGTAAGGCGGGTCTGAAGCGGGAAGTCATGCCGGGATAATGAGCGTTTCAGGGCGGGAAAATTCCCGCCCTGACGCGGGTTTACTCGAAGTAAACCTGCGGATTATCAGACAGGGAGATAAAGGTTTTGCTGTCTTTATCGAGCGCCAGAATTGCGCCGCTTTCGATGTCATACACCCAGCCGTGCAGGCGGATGGCATTATTGCGCAGGCCCACCGCTACGGATGGATGGGTTTTGATGTTGCTCAGCTGAGCAAAGACGTTTTCCTGCACCATCGCGTTCACTTTGTCGGTCGGCGTATCCCAGGTTTTGTTCTCAACCACCGCTTTGGCGGCGTCGGAATAACGCAACCAGTGGGAGACCGCAGGCATCGGATCGAGGTTGGCGTTGTCGGCAATCGCTTTCATCGCACCACAGTTAGAGTGACCGCAAATCACGATATCAGTCACGCCCAGCGCCACCACCGCGTACTCGATCGTCGCAGAGACACCGCCCGGTTCAGGACCGAACGGCGGCACGATGTTGCCAGCATTACGAATGACAAAGAGCTGTCCCGGTTCCTGCTGCGTCACCAGTTCTGGGACCAGACGACTGTCTGAGCAAGAGATGAAAAGCGCTTTGGGATTCTGGCTGGACGCTAAACTGCGGAAGAGTTCTTTACGTTGCGGGAAAATCTCTTTTTGAAAGCTGAGAAAACCTTCAATGATATGTTGCATAGCAATGTCTCTTTTATCTGTTTTAGTTTAGGCATGATCAAGATCACGCTTCCTGAGTTTACCCACCGCGCTTTACTTCATACAAGAAATATATTTCCGCCCTGATTGCATGACGATTTCATGAGCATTCTCAGTGATGTTTTGGCCTTCGAATGCGCCGTACAACCGTTCGAAAGCCACCGCGTTCAGACGGTCGGTGATCGCCTCTACCGTGGCTCCAGGCAGCGGGAGCATATTCGGATAACTCCACATAAACGACACGCGATCCGCGCCGGGCGTGACCTGCAAAATATCCCCGGCCAGCAGAACCCCGCTGTCGTTAGTCCAGTGCAGTACCGTGCCACCGGCAAAGTGCCCGCCCAGACGCAGCAGCCGGACGCCGGGCAAAATATCCAGAGCATCACCGTCCCAGAAATGCAGCGCCGAACTGTCGCGCATCACCCACTCCCGATCGCTGGCGTGGAGATAGACCGGGGCGTCAAATGCCGCCGCCCAGTCCTGCATGGTGGTGTAATAATGCGGATGGGAAATGGCGATAGCGTGGATTCCGCCCAGCGCCTTAATCAGCGTTAACGTGGCCGGGTCGAGCGTGGCGATGCAATCCCACAGCACGTTGCCGTGCGGCGTGGTCAGCAATAATGCACGCTGGTTGATGGCAAATTTGGGTACGGTTTTGAGGCTTAACAGACCAGGCTCAAGCTGCTGCCATTTGTTGGTGTGGCTTCGTGTAACGGTCTCAAAATCAACCCACTGTTGCCCGTTGACGGGAACATACTGGCGCTCGTCTTCGCAAATCGCGCAGCGTGCAGGCGCGGTGTCATAGGATGTCCCGCAGGTTTTGCAGAGTGTGATCATTTTCCCTCCTCTTATCCGTTCGAGAATGAGTATGGCAGGGATTGGCGTTACGTGCGGTGAGGTACTTTCCCTGACTTTTTTATCCTATAATCTGCCAACAGCAAAACTGAACTAAGCAGGTGCATGATGGAAATTGATCTCGAGAATCTGGTGTTTAACGGACTGGAAGAAGCGCAAGAGCGCAATGCGGAACGTCTTGAAGATGCGGATAAAAAAGCGCAGGCAGTGGTTGCCGACGATGATTGCGGTGATGCGTGTAAGATTTGAGTTTATTTGCCGGGTGGCGGCAAGGTAAACGCAAAACGGCAACGCAAGTTGCCGTTTTTAGTTTTTGCACCCTCTCCCTATGGGTGTACGGTCCGGGGACATCATGAACACTTGTTCGGGGACATGGTAGACACTTACAACTAAGGCATACGAACCCGTTTTTGGAGTCGCTTATGCCCTGGGATGCGAGAGATACCATGTCATTACGTACCGAGTTTGTTCTGTTCGCCTCGCAAGACGGGGCGAACATCCGTTCTCTTTGCCGTCACTACGGCATTTCGCCCGCTAC